>CAZRPU010000021.1:0-32688 GCA_964602055.1 uncultured Ignavibacteriaceae bacterium | reverse complement strand
GGGCGACGTTGAACATCACCGCAGCCTGACCCCGATCGCCGTTCAGCTTGCAGAGATTGTCGTAACAGACGAAGATCCGGCCGTTCGTATCATGCGGAAAGTGATCGAGAATAAGGGACGATGGAAAGAACGACTCTCTTCGTATCAGTTCGACGCGTTTACCAGGCAGGTCATTCGAAGGGATACCGCCATTGCAAGCATAACGGAATCGTATACGACCGGATTCTGGCAGCAGGGCGATACGCTCAGAGAAGTGATCAGGCAAAAGCGACAGACAGAAAACGTTGCGTTGGGACAGAATTTTGCGGCGGTGGGCGGAATAGCCAATTTCTATGACGACGAAATCCGCTTCAGCGGCTTCACGTTTGTCGGGCCCACATCGCCTGAAGCGTTTGAGTATTACAGGTTCACCCTGGAAGAAACGAGGGCCCAGGACGGCATCGAACTCTACACCATTCGCATGTCACCCCGCACGAAACTCACTCCGCTCTTCCGGGGGACAATCAATATCATCGGCGACAGTTATTCCGTCGTGGGCATTGAAGTACAGCCCAATGAAGCCTACCGCATTCCTTTTGTCAGCGACCTGAACATTACTTACGCCCAGCAATTCACGAGGTATGAAGATTTCTTCTGGATGCCCGTGGACATCCGTTTGAAAGGCCATGCGAAAATCGGTATTGCAGGCTTCACGTTCCCCGTCATCGGTTTCGAACAGGTCTCGAGCCTCTACGAATACAGGATCAATGCGGAAATCCCGGACACACTGCGCTCGAAGCCGCGCAGGATGCTTGCGCCCGAAGCGGACAAATTCGACTCCACATTTTGGACTGAAAAAGAGGTACTTCCGCTGAGCGAAGAAGAAGAGAGTGCCTATGCGACCCTGGACAGTACGCAAACGCTCCAAAAGCAGTTTCAACCTTCAGGCCCGTTGAGCGCATTAGGCGACCTGAGCGGGAGCCTGCTGCAATACCTGGATCTGAGATTCAACCGGGTGGAGGGATTCTTTCTCGGTGGAAGGATCAGGAGAGATTCTGTCACATCCTGGCTTATGCTGGGAGCGCGGGCAGGCTACGGCTTTTCTGATAGAAGGGGAAAATTCTCGGTCGAAGCGGAATTCTTCTTCGATGAGCAGCGAACCTACAGCGCCGGGTTTGAGGTGTACCGGGCCACAGATCATTTTCCAGATCAGGGATTCTATGATACGTTCTTCATCACGCTGTCGTCACTTTTCTCGAAGGTCGACCAGCGCGACTATCACTATACCAACGGCGTGAAGGTGTTTGGTGCAGCGCGTCCCGCTCCGCGGCTTTCCGTACGGGCAGCATATATATCGGAAACGCATGAAACGGCCTTTCAGCGGACAGACTTCAGCCTCTTCGCCCGATCGGTACTGTACCGCCCTAACCCGCCGGCCGGTGAAGGGATCCTTCGCTCGGTTTCCCTTACCTTGCGCTACGGCGACTCTCCGGTCCCATTCGGTCTCTTGTCCACAAAATTTGCCGAAGTGGAGATCGAGCGATCACAGCCTTCGATGCTGAAAAGCGATTTCACGTTTACGCGGGTGTCTCTGACAGGAGAGTATTTCATCGGCACGTTTCTGAAACGCAATCTCTTCCCTCCAACCCTGACAGGTCGCATCGCCGCAGGCGCTTCCTCGGGCTCTCTGCCTCCTCAGCGGCTGTTCACCCTTGAGGCGAGGTCCATCGGATTCGCACAGTTTGGAGTTCTCAAGGGAGCTTCCCTCAAGGAGTTCTCCGGGGATCGGTATGTGGCTCTGTCGCTTGAGCAAAATTTCCGCTCCATTCCATTCCTGGCTCTAAATATTCCTTTCCTCTATGAGAACAGTATCGAATTGATTCTTCACGGTGCCGTTGCCCGTTCATGGATCTCTTCAAGCGCTCCGCCTTTTGGTCGATCAACTCATGGGTGGTATGGTGAGGCCGGAATAGGCATCAGTCGTCTTTTTGGTTTGTTCCGCCTGGACGCGACCAAGAGGCTCTCCGACTCACGAGCTTGGTTTGTCACGCTTGGCGTCGCACGAATTTTCTGAGGATAACGGTTCGTCACTCCTTTCTTGCTTTTCCAGCCCCTATTCCCTAAGTTGTCGCAGAAGGGGTCATAACGAAGGTTTTTCCGAGGAGCTTCATGAAGAGGTCGCTCTGTACCGCTTTCCTCCTATGGGTTCTCGCCGCATTAGGGGTTTCTCAGAACCACAAACTTGCCGAACATCCTGAAGTTTCTGCCAACCTCCGGCTCATGGAGCGTTGGATAGAGTCGCAGGTCGCTTTCCGAAGCCTTCCCGGTATCAGCATTGGGATCGTCTATGACCAGGATCTGGTTTATGCCAGAGGTTTTGGACTAAGCGATGTTGCGAAAAATTCCCCGTCAACCTCGCAAACAATCTATCGTATTGCTTCCCTGACAAAGATCTTCACCGCAACTGCGATCATGCAGCTCCGCGATCAGGGCAAGCTTCGCCTGGATGACCCGGTCGAAAACTATCTCCCTTGGTTTCGCATCAAGAGCCGCTTTCCTGACCGGCCTGGTATCACCATTCGTCAGTTGTTGAGTCACACCTCGGGTCTTCCCCGCGAAGCGGCCTTTCCCTATTGGACCGACAACAAGTTTCCGTCCCGCACAGAGTTGATCAAAGGACTGGAGCATCAGGAGATGATTTTTCCCCCCGAGGACCGCATTAAGTATTCAAATCTCGGGTTTGCCGTGGCCGGAGAAATTGTGGCCGAAGCGGCCGGGATGCCGTATTCCGAATACGTCACCAAAAATATCCTCGAACCGTTGGGGATGAAGAGCACTACTGTCTATTTTCAGGATTCACAATCGGACCGTCTCGCAGTCGGATATAGCCGGAAACTGGAAGATGGTTCAAGGAAAACCACGGCCTTTACCAATGCCAAAGGAATGGTCGCTGCCGCCAACATGTCTTCGACCGTCGAGGATCTCGCAAAGTTTGCCTCCCTTCAGTTTCGTGACCGGCAGATCGTTTTCGGTGACCAGATTCTCAAGGGGAGCACGGTTCAGGAAATGCACCGTGTCCATTGGCTTAATCCGGACTGGAAAAGCGGTTGGGGATTGGGATTTGCATCGTGGCGGGAGGACGAACGAACGATTGTGGGACATTCAGGATGGGTTGGCGGGTACCGTTCCCAGTTTTCATTTCTGCCAAAAGAAAAGATTGCAGTCATTGTCCTGTCAAATGCTGATGATGGGGATCCGGGATTTTTTGCGAGCCACATCCTTTCACTCATGATTCCATCCCTCCAACGGGCCTCGGCCAAATCGGGAGACATGTCTCTGCCTGATCCCCAATGGGCAGCATATGTCGGAAAGTATCAGGACTCCTGGTGGTTTGATACAGAAGTGCTGCTGTTCAACGGTCGGTTGATGATGTATGATCACAGCTATCCCCCCGAAGAGAATCCTCGGGCAAATCTGGTAGAGTTGACTCCGGTTTCGCTCAATACGTTCCGCATGGCCGGCGAAAACGGCAACGGAGAACTCGTCGTGTTCGAAATGGAAAACAACACCGTCCTCCGGATCAAAGTCGGCGAAAACTATCTCTTTCCGAAGAAATGAGATTTTCACTCTCCATGCACCGATACCTCCCCTTTCTGATTCTCATCCTCTTAAGCTGCTCTGCTCCTCCGGCATACGATGTGGTGATTCGTCATGGAACGCTCTACGACGGCAGCGGAGGGCCGGGGTTCAGTGCAGATGTCGGGATCATCGGAGACTCCATACGGGCAATCGGCAATCTGCAAGACGCATCGGGCAGGATCGAAATCGACGCAACCGGTCTGGCTGTTGCTCCGGGATTCATCAACATGCTCAGCTGGGCTACCGAGTCATTGATTGAAGATGGGTGGTCGCAAAGCGATATCCGTCAAGGCGTGACGCTCGAAGTATTTGGAGAAGGCTGGTCGGAAGCTCCGTTGAACGACGTGATGAAGAAAGAACAGAAGGAGCGTCAGTCCAACATACGATACGACATTCAGTGGACTACCCTGGGGGAATACCTTGATTTCCTGGAACGGAAAGGAATCTCTTCGAACGTCGCTTCCTTCGTCGGCGCCACAACCGTACGGATCCATGAATTGGGATATGCCGATCGTTCGCCAAGCCCGGCAGAAATGGAGAGGATGAAAAACCTCGTTCGGCGGGCGATGGAAGAAGGAGCCTTGGGAGTCGGTTCGTCGCTGATCTACGCACCTGCCTTTTATGCGCAAACCGATGAGCTGATTGAGTTATGCAAAGTCGCCTCATCGTACAACGGAATCTACATCACCCACATGCGGAGCGAAGGAAACCGCCTCCTGGAAGCCGTCGATGAAGTGCTGAGAATTGCCCGAGAGGCCAGGATTCCCGCCGAGATATACCATCTCAAAGCTGCAGGCACGGCAAACTGGAGCAAGATGGATGCCGTCATCCGAAAAGTCGAAGAGGCCAGAAGGAAAGGCCTGCAGATTACAGCCGACATGTACGTCTACAATGCGGGTGCCACAGGTCTCGATGCCGCAATGCCTCCCTGGGTTCAGGAAGGGGGACACCGATCGTGGGTGGAAAGGCTCAAGACGCCGCTGATTCGGAGGGCGGTAATGAAAGAAATGTCCGAACCAACCGGCAAATGGGAGAATCTCTATCTGGCTGCAGGTTCGCCCAGGAACGTCCTTTTGGTGGGATTCAGGACAGATTCGCTGAAATACCTGACCGGAAAGACTCTCGCTGAAGTTGCTTCGATGAGGGGAAAGTCACCTGAAGAGACCGCCATGGACCTTGTCATCGATGATGACAGCCGTGTGGGGACAGTCTATTTCATGATGTCGGAAGAAAATACGAAAAAGCAAATTGCGCTTCCATGGGTCTCCTTCGGTTCGGATGCAGAATCGCTGGCCCCCGAAGGAGTCTTCCTTCGTTGGAATCCGCATCCGCGGGCCTACGGCAATAGCGCGCGCTTGTTGGGAAAATATGTGAGGGAGGAAAAGGTCATTCCCCTGGAAGAAGCCATCAGAAAGCTGACCTCGCTGCCGGCGGAGAATCTTCGGCTGAAAAATCGCGGGCGGCTCCTCCCGGGGCATGTTGCTGACGTTGTCGTATTCGACCCCGGTGCGATAAAGGATCGCGCCACGTTTGAACAGCCGCATCAATATGCGACGGGTGTCAAAGATGTTTTCGTTAACGGAGTGCAGGTGTTGAGGAACGGTGAACATACGGGGGCGCTGCCCGGAAGGGTTGTCCGCGGCCCCGGGTGGAAAGGCTGGGCAACAAGTGACACCAGTGCAGCGGCCCATGTCTCCATGCAGTAAGGTACGGTGAAGAATAACAGAAGAGGATGAGGGTGGCAGGAACGATGGCTGATACGATCCTCGTGGTTGATGATGACCCGACACTCAGGATGATGCTCGAAACCATTCTCCACAAGGATGGGCTTGATGTGGTGACAGCGAACGATGGGATCGATGCTCAAACGGCGGTCCGCACCCCGGGGAAAGAGATCGGGGCCATTGTTCTCGACTGGAGCATGCCGAGAATGTCGGGTATCGATTTTCTCCGCTGGATCAAGGATCAGACATCACTCGAGCATATTCCGGTCATCATGCACACTGTTCTCACCGATCCTGAGCGCGTGAAGGAGGGGATTGACGCAGGGGCCTACTACTATCTGCCGAAGCCCGCAACGCGGGAGGTAATCCATTCGATCATTCGGTCAGCGTTGACGGATTACCGGGAAAAGAAAAGACTCCTCGAAAAGCTTCGGGAAAGCGAAAACCCGTTTCGTTTCCTTTCCGAAGGGATCTTTCGGTTCCAAACAATCGCTGAAGGAGAGTTCCTGGGCCTTCGGATCGCCCATGCCTGTCCGAACCCGGAGCGCGCCGCTTTGATCATGGAAATGATTGTAAATGCCGTTGAGCATGGCAACGTGGGTATCACCTACAGTGAAAAAGGAAAGTTCATGGAGGAGGGGACATGGCATGCAGAAATCGAGAGAAGGGTCCGGCTGCCCGAACATGCCGGCAAATTTGTCGAATTGCGGATGAAGCGGTATCCTGACAAGATGACTGTTCTCATCGAAGATCAGGGTATCGGTTTTGACTTTGCACGGTATTTCAATCTCGATGAATCGCGCCTGCTGGATAACCATGGACGAGGCATTGCCATGGCCCGGGCATATCTCGATCTTCAGTATCTCGGAAGCGGCAACAAGGTCCTTGTCACCATCCCATTCGACGAATCCTAAGGAGGCGTTGTCTTTACTATCTTCTTGCCTGCAATAATATCCCGCTTCAATCGTCTTTCATGGAATGTCAGAACCCCTCTTCCACGTTGCATGCCGGGGACGTGAATGACGCACCACCCGCCTGGCGCCACAAGGACTCGGTCAACCCGCAGGATTCAGTTCATTCTCTTTTTTTCAGTCTTCTTGACCCTGTACGGAGCTCTCAATTCCTATATTTTCTGGAGAGGTTGGCAGGCTCTTCCTCCAACTGCGGGACTGTATGGAGTCTATGTCGCTCTCTTTCTTTTTCTTTCTCTCGCATTCCTCGCCGGGCGGTTTTTCGAAAGAGTTGCTGTTTCCAAAATCAGTACAGCGCTGGTGTGGATAGGATCGTATTGGCTCGCGGCTATGGTCTATTTGTATATTGCCCTGCTTTCGATAGATCTCATTCGGCTGGTCAATCATGTCGTCCGGGTAATTCCGGGAGAACTCTATCGCGACGTGGAATTCACAAAGGAAGTCGTCGGCGTCATCATCGTCCTCGCGGTAGGATTGCTTCTCGCGTTTGGGCATTACAATGCCAGGAACTTACGGATCAAGACTCTCAACCTGGATATTCCGAAAAACACGCAGAGGCTCAAGAAGATCAACATCGTCGCAGTTTCTGATATCCATCTGGGCACCATCATAGGAAAGCGGAGACTCTCCCGTATTGTCAATGCAATAAATAATCTGGATCCTGATCTTGTCCTGCTCCCCGGCGACGTGGTGGACGAAGACCTGGGACCCGTCATCAAACAGAATCTCGGAGAAATGCTTCGCTCCATCAGGTCGCGCTACGGGGTCTTTGCCGTCACGGGGAACCATGAGTATATTGGAGGGGTCGAAGAGGCCTTTCGGTACCTGACGGATCACGGCATTACGGTGCTGAGAGACACCATGGTCCTGGTTGCCGACAGCGTCTATCTCGTCGGCCGGGAAGACCTGAGCAAAAGAAGCTTCGACGGCGGAGCGCGAAAATCGCTGGGAGAGATCATGACGAATCTTGACCGCTCCAAGCCGGTCATTCTCATGGACCACCAGCCGTTCCGGTTGCACGAGGCGGCGGACGAAGGGGTTGACCTTCAACTGTCAGGGCACACCCATCACGGACAGCTGTGGCCTTTCAATTTTATCACGCGGAAGATGTACGAGGTAAGCTGGGGATACGCACAAAAGGGATCCACGCACTACTATGTCTCTTGCGGCGCGGGGACCTGGGGACCGCCTGTCAGGATCGGCAACAGACCCGAGATCGTTCAGCTTCATCTTACGTTTTCCTGATGATAAGGGCAACTGGAGCGAAACTGATACATGGAGTTTTCGACTGAAATAGTTCTTCTTCTATCGGTTTTGATTTTCATCGTTGCCGCGCTGTATTCATCCGTCGGCCACGGGGGCGCTTCCGGTTATCTGGCGGTTCTTTCCTTCTTTGCACTTTCGCCTTCTCTGATGTCGACGACCGCCCTGGTGCTAAACGTGCTGGTGGCGGGGGTAGGGCTTGTGCATTTCGTTCGGGCGGGGCATTTCTCGGCAAAGGCTTCGCTGCCGTTCGTTTTTCTTTCTGTCCCGGCCGCGTTTCTAGGAGGATATGCTCAGGTGTCGGAACGAGTGTACTTCCTTCTTCTGTCTGCTGTGCTGGCATTTGCAGCATATCGCATGTATTCCGCGGGCAGAGTTCAGTCGTCCGAGGAGCGTGTCGACAGGCCCTCTGCTCCCATTGCTGTGGCAAGCGGCGCGGGAATAGGATTTCTTTCCGGGGTCGTTGGAGTCGGGGGCGGAATCTTCCTGAGCCCGATCATGATTCTCCTCCAGTGGGCATCCACAAAACAAACTGCCGCTGTATCGGCTTTCTTCATTTTTGTTAATTCCCTTGCCGGGCTGGCGGGAAGAGGATTTCGCGGCGGTTGGGAAATCGGTACTATCTGGCCTTTCGTCTTCTTTGCTTTCGCCGGCGGATTCCTCGGGTCGTTTCAGGGCGCAAACAAGCTCACCGGACCCACGCTGCGGAAGATCCTCGCCCTTGTGCTCTCCATAGCCTCGGTCAAACTGATTATTCTTGCACTTCAATCGTAAACGCCGTCGCTTTCTTCAGGCCTCTTTTTTTCCAATTTCAATTGCAGGAGCGGATTCGAGTCTTGATCTGTTTCACCGTTTACTTCCATGGGGGAATTCCGTATCTTGCTGTGAGCCGAAGAATCAAAGGAATCTGAATGTCTGAGTCAATCGAGCAAAAACTGGCCGAATTTGAATCCCGCATAGCGGCTGGCGGCAAAATTGAACCGGGGGACTGGATGCCTGATGAATACCGTCAGAACCTCATCCGGATGATCGGTCAACATGCTCATAGCGAAATCGTTGGACAACTTCCGGAAGGGAAGTGGATTCCCTTTGCTCCGGGATTTCGCAGAAAGCTGATACTTCTCGCGAAAGTCCAGGATGAAGCAGGGCATGGGCAGCTGCTCTATCGTGCAGCAGAAACTCTGGGAAAAAGCCGCGAAGAAATGATCGAAGAACTTCTGGCGGGAAAAGCGAAGTACTCCAACGTCTTCAACTATCCCACGCCGACCTGGGCTGACGTGGGGGTCATAGGGTGGCTTGTTGATACTGCAGCGGTGATCAATCAGAGCATGCTTGCACAGGGATCGTACGGCCCCTATGCCCGCGCCATGAAGCGTATCTGTTATGAAGAATCGTTCCACATCAAGCAGGGCTATGATGCCATTGTCGCTCTGGCAAAGGGTACGCCCGGCCAGCGGGCAATGGCCCAGGATGCAATTAACAGATGGTGGTTTCCCACCCTCATGATGTCAGGCCCGCCCGACAAGATCTCCGAGCACACGGAAAGGGCCATGCGATGGCGAATCAAGACCAAAACAAATGACCAGGTGCGTCAGGAATTTGTGGACCATATCGTACCCCAGATCCGTGCCTTGGGGTTCAGCATTCCTGATCCCGATTGCACCTATGACGAACAAAAGGGACATTTCCGGTTCACGCCGCCCGATTGGAACGAGCTGAAGCGTGTGGTCAACGGAGACGGTCCCATGAACAAGGAACGCCTCGAAGCGCGGCGCAAGGCTCACGAAGAAGGCAGATGGGTACGCGAGGCCCTCGCTGCAAGGGGAAAACGAAAGGCAGTATGAGCGACACGCAATGGGAAACATATGAGGTGTTTCACCAATCGAGGAGGGGAAGGCCCCACGAACACGTCGGGTCGGTACATGCACCTGATCCTGTGATGGCACTTCAAATGGCACGAGATCAGTTTGCCCGGAGGCTCGAGTGCGTAAGCTTGTGGGTTGTCCGCACAAAGGACGTCACACAAACAAACTACCAGGACCCGGACTTTTTCGCTCGTTCATTTGACAAGAGCTATCGGGACCCGAAGGGTTTTGATGCTCCGGCAAAGATTGAACCAACCGAAACTGGCCCCGACAATGCCGACGAACATTCCGCGTAATATCCCTCGCGATCCCCTCATCGCATTCATCACAGCGATGGCCGACGACGAACTCATTCTGGGCCATCGTAATTCGGAATGGACAGGCCACTCTCCGATTCTCGAAGAGGATATCGCTTTCTCGAACATTGCACAGGATGAGCTCGGACACGCACTGGCTCTCTACACCCTTCTGGAAGAACTGACGGGACGTTCTCCCGACAGCATGGTGTTCGAGAGGCCGTGGGAAGATTTCCGATGCTGCCGGTTTGTTGCCTCCCCGAAAGGAGATTTTGCCTTTACGGCGGTGCGACAGTATTTCTTTGATGAGGCGGAACAGGTGCGGCTGACATCTCTGGAGAAGAGTTCCTTTGAGCCGCTGCGGGGAGTAGCGCAGAAGATTCACTCCGAAGAAGCATATCATATCTTGCACAGCAAAAGCCTTGTCGAGCGGCTCGGCGATGCAACGGAAGAGAGCCGCCGCCGTATGCAGCAGGCAGTGATGGACGCGTTCCCCGGTGGTCTCTCCATGTTCGAAGAGTTTCCGCATGAACAGGAGCTCGTACAGGCAGGAGTTCTTCATCCAAGCGTCGAACTCCGCCGGCAATGGCTCGAGAGAGTTGCGCCGACGCTCGCCGCGTCAGGACTGAAATTCCCCGCCGCACGATCGGGCAATACGTGGAATCCGGAATGTCCATCTGATGACGGCGGAAGAATGGGAAAACATACGGCTCACGTGAAAGCCCTTGTAGCGGATCTGCAGAGCGTCTATCAAACGGCTCCAGGAACCGGATGGTAAGAAAACAGATAAAAAGGCCGGCATGAGACCCACAACCGCGATAGATGAAGGAACGGAAGAGAGAATCTGGAAAGCCCTGAAAAAAATCCAGGATCCCGAAATCCCCGTACTTTCCCTTGTCGATCTCAACGTCATCCGCGGAGTGAGACTGGAGCAAGGGCATGTCGTTGTGACGATGACGCCGACGTTTGCGGGATGTCCTGCGATGGAACAAATGAAGAGCGACGTCATCGACTCACTGCGTAGCCTCGGCTTTGAACAAACCCGGATCGAAGTCGTCCTTGCGCCGTCGTGGTCGACTGATACCTTGAGCGAAGAAGCAAAAGAGCGATTGCGGGTTTTCGGTATCGCCGCACCGCCGGCGAGAACGGGATCCCTCGAGGCTACACTCCAGCTCCCCGTGCCGTGTCCATTCTGCAAGTCGGTGAGCACCACATTGGAAAGCCCCTTTGGGGCAACGCTGTGCAAGCAAATATTCTATTGCAACGACTGCCGGCAATCCTTTGAACGGTTCAAGCCTCTCTAGAAACCCCTTGATCTATTCCAGTCAGAAGGATTCCCGCGTCGGAGTTGCCCGGCCGTCTTCAGATCCCTCTCCTTGGCGTTCGTTGTTCTGCACTGAAGAGCAACATCAGTCGCACCCTGCTGCGCAATGATTGAAACAAAAATCATACAGGTTGCACTCGATAATCCCGACTTTGCCGGCATCAAGGAAGCTGCCGAGATCCTCAGGCGAGGCGGGCTTGTGGCATTTCCAACGGAAACGGTCTATGGCCTCGGCGCCGACGCCTTGAATGCCGATGCCGTCAGGCACGTTTTCGAAGCAAAAGGGCGTCCCCCCGACAATCCGCTGATCATTCATATAGCGGACAGGCATCAGCTTATTGACCTTGCCGATGAAATCCCGGAAAAAGGGCAGCGTCTTGCAAAAGAATTCTGGCCAGGACCCATGACCCTCGTGGTCAAAAGGACGTTCCTCGTGCCTGATATTGTCACTGCCGGGCTTGATACGGTCGCTATCCGGATGCCGGACCATCCGGTCGCTCTCGCTTTGATCGAAGAATTCGAGGGTGGCATCGTAGGGCCAAGTGCAAACCTCTCGGGACGGCCGAGCCCTACAAGCGCCCAGCATGTGTTGGATGATCTGAAGGGGCGGATTGACATGGTTCTCAATGCGGGGCCGGCCGAAATCGGCATCGAATCGACGGTCATTGATGTTACAGTGGATCCGCCGGCCATTCTCCGCTCAGGCGGGCTGCACAAGGAAAGCCTTGAGGACATTGTGGGGCCTGTACGGAGTGCGGAGGATGCGGAATTATTGCGGCGCTCGCCCGGAACGAGGCACAGACATTATGCTCCGAAAGCGCAGGTTGTCCTTGTGGAGGAAGGCAATGCCCGCGATATCATGAAGCTGCTGCAGGATTTCCGGCAACAGGGGAAATCCGTAGGATGCATTGTTCATTCTCATGAGCTTTCCAAAGTGGAATCGGGCGACTTTTTCAAGGTTCTCCCTACTCCGATTGATTTCTTCGCGCGGTATCTGTTTCGTACATTGCGGGAACTCGATCACGGAGGCGCCGACGTGATTCTGGTGGAAAGGGTTGCAGAAGGTGGGCTCGGAACTGCGGTGATGGATCGTCTCCGCAGGGCTTCAGAGCCCTCGTAAGGAGGAATCATGTCGTCGAACAGACATCTTGAATCTTTGGAAGCATTCGCACAACTTGATTTTCATCGTCGTGAACGGACGGGAATTCCCGAAGCGGTACTCGCCGAAGGGAAAACGCCAGACCAGATTCTGGATCTCCTCAGGGCTCTCGCAGAGCGTTCCGGGCTCGCTCTGGCAACGCGGGTACCGCCCGAAGTTGCGCTGCATACCGAACATCACCTGCGTAAGGCGTTTACCGTGGAGTATCACGCAACTGGAAGAGTACTTGTGGTGAAAAAGGGGGAGTATCAACCTCCGCCGGCGGGGGGCGTGATCGCTGTCCTTGCGGCCGGAACCTCCGACCTGCCAGTCGCAGAAGAAGCGAAGGTCACAGCAGAAGCGATGGGGTGCCGCGCTCTTGCGTTTTACGATGTGGGAGTCGCCGGCATCCACCGGCTGGTCAAGCCTCTCGAGATGATACGCGAGCATGAGGCCTCGGCCGTCGTTGCCGTGGCCGGCATGGAGGGAGCGCTGCCCACGGTTGTGCGGGGGCTTGTCCCCGTTCCTGTCATCGGCGTGCCGACAAGCGTTGGCTACGGGTATGGAGGCAAAGGAGAAGCGGCTTTGATGACGATGTTACAGTCATGTGCTCCCGGCCTCACGGTGGTCAACATCGACAACGGATTCGGGGCGGGGGCCACGGCAGCACTGATCGCCAATCGCGTGGCAGCCGTGCGGCATTCCGGCGAAAAAGAAAAGCGGCCGAATTCCCTGTGAGGCAGGGGAAAAAAGGCTTTAGATTGTGCCGTTGCTTTCGTACATTGTGTCGCTGCATGACGATCTTCTCGTGTTGATCCGCCAATCAAATCTCAGTCTTTTCTGCTCATGAAATCAAAAAAGAGAGCCACAGAGTCTGGTTCACCCATTGTCGGCATCATTATGGGAAGTGCGTCGGATGCCGAGCAGATGACTCCCGCGCGGACGATTCTCGAGGAATTCGGCGTTCCCTGTGAGTTCAAAATAGTCTCGGCACATCGGACCCCAGACAACATGTTTCGTTACGCGGAGCAAGCCGTTGAACGCGGCCTCGAAGTGATCATCGCAGGAGCGGGTGGCGCCGCACACCTGCCCGGAATGGTGGCCTCAAAGACTCTCTTGCCGGTAATTGGTGTTCCGGTGAAGTCGCGTTCCCTCAGCGGGCTGGATTCGCTCCTTTCGATTGTCCAGATGCCTTCCGGCGTTCCCGTGGCCACAGTCGCCATCGACGGGGCATTGAATGCAGGCCTTCTCGCCATCCGGATCCTCGGCATCAAACGCCCTGACCTGGCGGAAAAACTCCGTCTCTACCGTGAGCGTGTTGAACGACAGGTGAACGAGTCCAAACCATGAATCCGGCCATTCTTCCCCCCGCAACAATCGGGATTATCGGCGGGGGACAATTGGGAATGATGACGGCCCGGGAAGCTCAGCGGATGGGATATCGCACCGCCGTCTGGGATCCTGCTGCCGATTGTCCTGCGTCCCGCATTGCCGATACCACCATCGTGGCCCCATTTACAGATACCAACGCCGCCCTCCGTCTTGCCGCAGCCTCCGATGTAGTCACCTATGAATTCGAGAATGTTGATCCCTCCTGCGTCGATTCGATCAGCCGGCTGAAACCGATGCATCCCGGGAGCGAGATCCTGAAGATTTCCCGCCACAGGACGTTGGAAAAGGAAACGCTACGGCGCGCGGGGTTCCCTGTGGTGGATTTCCGGATCGCGCGGGATGAAACGGAAATCCGCGCTGCCGTGGAGGACCTCGGATACCCCGTTGTCGTGAAAACAACCACGGCGGGATATGACGGAAAAGGTCAGGCGGTCCTCCATCATGAGGATGACGTGCGGGGCTTTTGCCGGTCGATGAATGATAAGACGGAATTTGTCGTCGAGCGGTTCATGGCGCTCCAACTCGAAGTGTCGGTCATCGCTGTACGCGGCCGGGATGGACTTGTGACAACATTTCCCGTCCTCGAAAACGAACATCGCGACAATATCCTCCATGTCACTCGTGCTCCGGCACGTGTCTCGGCCGATGTCCGGGGGCAAAGTGTCACACTTGCCCGATCGATCATCAGTCATTTCGGGATGACGGGAATTCTCTGCATTGAGATGTTCGTCACTCATGACGGCGAAGTCGTTGTGAATGAACTTGCCCCCCGTCCGCACAATTCCGGCCATTTGTCCCTTGACGCATGCAGCATGTCACAATTCGAAGCCCTTGTGCGCGCGGTTTGCGGCCTTTCGCAGCAGGAGCCCCGGCTGTTAAGCCCCTGCGCAATGATCAACCTGCTTGGCAAACATCTCAGCCGGGTCGATCTGACCAAGGTCCAGAAAATCCCGGGGACCAAGGTCCATTTGTATGGAAAGAGCAAGAGTGAGGAAAAAAGGAAAATGGGGCATATAACGGTGACAGGTTCTTCATCGGAAGAAGTGGATAAGGGCGTCGGGCTCATCGAAGCTCTCATCGGAGAGGGCGTGGAGGCCATTGGAAAGAACCGGGGAAGAGACGCGTCAAAGGCGATCAAGGTCGGAGAGGAGATGAAATGAATATTTGCCGGAAATGCGGGTCAGAGGTCCAGGAGGGTCAAAAAGTCTGTTCTGTCTGCGGAAGCGCAATCCTCATCACACAGCAGGCGCCGCCCCCGGAAAAAGCATCACCTCTGACAGTGAAGCAGTGGATGGTACGGGGTTTGGCGGTAACCGTCATTCTCGTTGGTATCGGTGTTTTTCTGAATCAGCTGCTGCGAACCTACCATCCGGTCATCGATGCTCAACCGGAAGTGGCAATGGCTACCATGTACCGCGATGACCGGGTCCCGAGTACGCTGATTCCTGCTTCGATGGAACAAGGGTCCATTACCATCCCGCTCAATATTGTGAAAGAGAAGAAGCTTGTGAGGTTCTTTGATCCTGAGAACGTTCAGGATGTGCCGATGATTGCGTACGTGACGCCGCAGGGAAAACTCGTCACTGCAATGAGCAAGAGCGAGCATTGCGGTTCGACGGACTTCTATTTAAGCGGCAACGATATCCACTGTGCGGGATGCGGATCGTACTGGAACATGGCAAGCATGGAAGCATACGCCTGCTGCCAGAAATATTATCCCGATCCGTTTCCCAGCAGGATTTCCGGCGACAAGATCGTTATTAATCCGGCGGTCGTAAGAGGATGGAAAAGCCGTTTGTAGCTGATCGATTGTCGGGGAGAGCTTCCTGTTTTTCGACAATCCATCTTTCGTAATGCCGGGCAGGGTCCCGGTGCAGTATTCTTTTCACCGACAAGGAGCATTCGGTTGGGAATTAAGGGAATTGAACAATGGGTCGAGGAAACGGCCCGTCAAACAACGCCGGCCTCGATTCATTGGTGCGACGGCTCTGAAAAAGAATATGAAAAGTTTGTGGAAGGAATGCTGATCGAGGGAAGCGCCATCCGCCTGAACGAAAAAACCTATCCGAATTGCTATCTCCACCGCAGTCACCCCAACGACGTTGCCAGAACCGAAAACCTCACGTTTATTTCCACTGCTTCGAAAGACGACGCTGGTCCGACGAACAACTGGATGACCCCCCAGGACGCGAAAGAAAATGTAGGCTCGCTGTTCCGAGGGAGCATGAAGGGGCGGACCATGTACGTCATCCCGTATTTGATGGGCCCGGCGAGGTCGCCCTACAGCAAGGTGGGGGTAGAAGTGACGGACAGCCTGTACGTTGCCGCAAATATGCACATCATGACGCGGGTGGGGAAGCCGGCGCTCAACCACATGGCCGGATCGGACGAATTTGTTCCAGGACTTCACTCAGTAGCCGACCTCTCCCCGAATCGGCGGTTTATCGTCCATTTCCCCGAAGAGAGCCTGATCTGGAGCATCGGCTCCGGCTACGGAGGCAACGCGTTGCTGGGAAAAAAATGCTTCGCCCTCAGAATTGCCAGCTGGATGGCTCGCCAGAAGGGGTGGATGGCCGAGCACATGCTCATTCTCGGCCTGCAGGATCCGACCGGAAAAAAGACGTACATGGCCGCGGCGTTTCCCAGCGCATCGGGGAAAACGAACCTTGCAATGATGGTTTCTTCGCTGGCTCATGAAGGATACAAGGTATGGACTGTGGGGGATGATATCGCATGGCTCCACATTGATCAACAGGGGGCGCTGCGGGCGATTAATCCCGAAGCGGGTTTTTTCGGCGTTGCGCCCGGCACGAGTGTGACAACGAACCCTGTTGCCATGGATACGATGGATCGGAACACCATTTTCACCAATGTGGCTCTGACACAATCTCTCGAGCCTTGGTGGGAGGGAATGGGGTCTGATCCGCCGCAGGAATTGCAGGACTGGCAGGGGAAGCCCTGGAACGGGAGGGAGAAGGCCGCTCATCCGAATTCTCGATTCACATCGCCCGCTCGACAATGCCCGATTATCGATTCTGATTGGGAGAACCCCGAAGGCGTCCCTATCTCGGCGATCATCTTCGGCTCCCGTCGTTCGACCCTGGTTCCCCTGGTATCCCAGGCGACGAATTGGGAGCAGGGTGTGTTCATGGGGGCGAGCATGGGCGCTGAAACCACCGCAGCTGCGACGGGAAAGGTTGGAGTGGTTCGCCGCGATCCTATGGCCATGCTTCCGTTCTGCGGATACAACATGGGGGATTACTTCGGACACTGGTTTGCCATGGGAAAGAAGCTGAAGAAACAACCCATGATTTTTCGTGTCAATTGGTTCCGAAAGAATGAAACGGGTCAATTCACGTGGCCGGGTTACGGCGAAAATATCCGCGTACTGAAGTGGATACTGGATCGAGTGGAAGGCAAAGGAAAAGCCCGGGAAACGCCTGTTGGTTTGATTCCTCCGCCGGATGATATCGACATCCATGGACTGCAGGTGCCTCAGGAATCCCTGAAAAGCCTGACGGAATTCGACCGCGCCGGCTGGGCGCGAGAGGCCGAAGAAATGACGCCGTTCTTCGAGAAGTTCGGAAAACGACTTCCCGACGAAATCAGAAGCCAGCACGCCTCGTTGAAAAAAGGATTGACAACCGCATGAGCACGAAGTTCTCGAATCACCACTAACTTGGGACCCTTATGAAGCTCGACCAATGGATTCGCACACTGCTTCCCCGGGATGAAAAGTTCTTCACTCTTCTGGAAGAATCGACACGCAATCTCGTCATGGCATCCGGTTTGATGAAGAAACTCACCGGAGCAAAAAATCAAAAACAGCAAATGCAGCTGGTGAAGGAGATCAAAGATCTTGAACACCGTGGTGATTCTGTGACGCACAAGATTTTCTCCGAGCTTAACGGAACATTCGTCACGCCGCTCGACCGGGAAGATATTCATACGCTTACATCCGCCCTTGATGATATTCTCGATCATATTGACGGAAGCGCGCAGCGGATCATTCTGTACGATATCAAGAAATGTCCCCCGGAAGTCGTTCGGCTGAGCGAAGTCCTCGACCGGTCTGTGGAAGAACTGCACCGGGGCGTCGGGCTCATGCGCGACCTCCAACATACAGAACAGCTTCATGAAGTGTTTCAAAAAGTGAACCAGTACGAAAATGAGGCAGATACGATTTTCGACCGTGCGGTGGCAGATTTGTTCAAGAAACAGAAGAACGCTATTCAGATTATCAAACTGAAGGAAATCTATGTCGGGCTCGAGACCGCAACCGACAAGTGCGAGGACGCGGCCAATGTTTTGGAAGGAATTCTGATCAAGCACGCATAAATTTCAGGCACCACGCGGAAACACACACCATGCTGACACTCACCATCTTTATTATTGCTATTGCGCTCTTGTTTGATTTCCTCAACGGCATGAACGATGCCGCCAACTCCATTGCCACCGTCGTTTCGACGCGTGTCCTCTCCCCGAAAGTTGCTGTTCTGTGGGCCGCGTTTTTTAACTTTGTCGCTGCGTTCGGTTTTGGTGTAGCGGTCGCCAAGACCATCGGAAAAGGCATCGTCGATCCAGATGTCGTCAATCAACACGTTATTTTGGCAGCTTTGGTTGGGGCCATTGTCTGGACCCATCTCTGCACACGGTATGGGATTCCTATAAGTGTATCACACTCCCTGATTGGGGGACTGGTGGGCGCGGCTGTCGTCAAAGGGGGACTCGCGGTGCTGAATGCGGCCGGAATTGGGAAAGTCGTCATCTTCATTTTTCTTGCGCCAATCATTGGCCTGGTCGCCGGTTTCTTCCTGATGATTGCCATCAATTGGATGTTTCGCGGGTTCTCCGGCAGGAGGGTTGACCGGTTCTTCCGCCTCGGACAGCTCATTTCATCTGCTGCTTACAGCCTGGGTCATGGCACCAATGATGCACAGAAAACAATGGGGATTATCACGATCCTTTTGTACTCGGGGGGCTATCTCACGGAATTCGAAGTGCCCATGTGGGTCATTCTCTCAGCTCATACCGCCATTGGCCTGGGGACGCTCGCGGGTGGGTGGAAAGTCATACGGACAATGGGTATCAAGCTGACTCATCTGAAGCCTGTGGGAGGATTCTGTGCTGAGACCGGGGGATCGCTGGTACTCCTGGGGACCGCAGCGGCGGGCATCCCCGTAAGCACCACTCACACGATCGCAGGAGCGATCATGGGTGTGGGAGCAACAAGGAGAATGTCGGCAGTACGGTGGGGTGTCGCAGGCCGGATCATTATTGCGTGGGTCGTCACCATTCCTGTGTCAGCAGGAATTGCCTGGCTGTCTTTTGTCCTTCTGGAGCCCTTCTTCTAGCTTTTCGTTCATAACCAGCCGCGCTGTCGGTACCACTCGAGCGTTCGTCGCAAGCCCTCTTCTGCTTGTACTTTCGTTGTAAAGCCAAGTTGCGCCGAAATTTTCCTTGAACTGCATGTCCAGTGAGGGGTCAGGAGATCCCTTACTTTGTCGATGTTGACAACGGAAGGACGGGGCAACATCCAGGAGACTGCCTGTGTCAGAGCTGCAATGGAGTAGACCACTGGAGTCGGGATGGGAAGACTGACAACGCTTTTTCCGAGAAGTCCGGCAGCGATGGAAACAAGTCCGGGATAGTGATAGACCTCTTCATCGCCTGCAAAATATGTTTCGCCTGCTGAACGTTCAGACAGCGTCCCGACGGCAATGGCTCGTGCAAGTTCGGGTGCATAGATGAGACTCAGGGTCTTGTGCGGTGATCCCAGAATCGGCATAAGACCAAAATTGATCCATCGGAACATATGGAGAATATCGCGGTCGCGCGGGCCGTAGACTGCCGGGGGACGAATGACCACAACGGGAAGGTCCGTGGAGTAATTCGCGCAAACCCGCTCCGCCTCAAGTTTCGACTCCCCATACGGTGTGATCGGATGACAGGCTGAGGCCTCGCTCACCGGGGTTCCATCTTTGGCAGGCCCGACCGCAGTCAGGCTGCTGATAAAGCAGAATTTCCTTATGCTACCCGTTGCACGGGAGGCCTCGAGCAGGTTCGACGTGACGTCAACGTTGCCGCGAAAGAAATCCGCCCGCCTCCTGCCTCGGGTTGTGCCGGCAATGTGGACGACGTACTCCGCGCCCTGAAGGCTGCGTGAAATGGATTGGACGTCGAAGAAATCGACGGGAAGGATCTCGACGGGAAGATTGTTCAGCCAGCCTGTGCCATTGCGGTGGGGACGAACAAGGCAACGGACGCGATAGCCAAGACGAAGGAACTCCTCTGCTGTATGACTTCCGATAAACCCGGTACCTCCGGTGACAGCAACCGTGCGAATAGAATCTCCCTTCGTTGACTTTTCTTGCTTATTCGATTATATTAAAAATTGCTTTGACAAGCAAAGCTGCCTCACCCGAGCCACACCTAACCCTGGAGCATCCATTGGATCTTTTTGAAAAGTGCCGAACCTTTACACGTGCCGATGAGGTGAAAGCGATGGGGATGTATCCGTACTTCCACGCAATCGAGGAAAACGAAGGACCGGTCGTCCATATCGAAGGGCGAAAAGTCATTATGGCGGGATCGAACAACTATCTTGGGCTCACTGCCGATCCCCGCGTGAAGGAAGCAGCCCGGAAAGCTCTCGAAAAGTACGGCACGGGCTGTTCGGGGTCGCGCTATCTCACGGGTACTCTCGACCTGCATGTTGAGTTGGAACGACGCTTGGCTGCGTTTTTCGGGAAAGAAGACTGCCTGTTGTTCAGCACAGGATATCAGACAGCGCAGGGCATCATACCGACGCTTGTCCAACGGGGCGAATTTGTCGTTTCGGACAAAGACAACCATGCGTGTATCGTCGCAGGGAATCTGATGACCGCCGGGGCGAATTCCCTTGTCGATGGAAAGGCGCAAACAGTCGTCCGCTATAAGCACAACGATATGAATCACCTTGAATCGGTGATTTCCAAACTCCCGATGGATGCCGCAAAACTCATCGTTTCCGACGGCGTGTTCAGCACGTCCGGGGAAATTCTCAACCTCCCGGGTATGATCACCATTGCGAGGAAATACAACGCCAGGGTTCTCGTCGACGACGCCCATTCCGTCGGCGTCATTGGCAAGGGAGGACGGGGCACTGCGAGTCATTATGGTCTCGAGAAGGAAACCGACATGACCATGGGAACCTTCAGCAAGACCTTTGCATCATTGGGCGGATTCGTCGTTGCCGACCGCGTTGTTATCAATTTCCTGAAACATCAGGCCCCCGCGCTCATTTTCAGTGCAAGTCCAACTCCGGCGTCCGTTGCTTCCGCAATCGCGGCGCTCGATATACTGGAAAAGGAGCCGCAGCTCGTTGACAAACTCATGTATAATGCCCGTAAAATGAGGGCCGGACTCGTCAAAATGGGCTATCGTGTCGGAGAACATGATTCGGCCGTCGTTCCTGTCATTATCGGCGATACCGAGAAAGTCCTCATGATGTGGCGCGGGCTTTTTGATGCAGGCGTTTTTGTCAATGCGTTTATCCGTCCGGGGGTTCCGCCGGGAATGGAAATGCTCAGGACAAGCTACATGGCGACGCACGAAGACGAACATCTCGACAAAATCCTCGAAATTTTTGCGGAAGTAGGCAGGAAGTTCGGAGTCATAAGCTAAATGTGCTGCCTGCAGATCCGGTGATCTCATGTTTCAAGACGCCGTGACGATCCCGTCGCGGCGTTTTCATGTTCCATTCAATCCATATCCTCATGGACGCCATAACTGTTCGCCCCGTTGTTCATGCCCGTGATCGAAACCGTTTCATCAAGTTTCTTTGGACCATTTATGCGGGGAATCCCCAGTGGGTTCCGCCGCTGCTGATGGACCGGAAGAAACTCATGGACAAGAAGAAGAACCCGTTCTATCAGCACGCAGAAGCCGAGTTCTACATTGCCGAGCGCGAAGGCGTCATGGTCGGGCGGATTGCAGCAATCGTCAATCATAATCACAACAAAGAGCATAAGGACAGGGTAGGATTCTTCGGCTTCTTTGAATGTGTGAATGACCAGGACGTTGCGAATGCCCTGCTTGGCACTGCGGCGAAATTCCTGAAAGAACGGGGCATGGAGGCAATGCGCGGCCCGGCGTCTCCATCCGTCAACGATGAATACGGGCTGTTGGTGGAAGGGTTCGACAAGCCCGCCGTTATCCTTATGCCGTACAACCCCCCGTATTACATCGATTTACTGGAGCGTTACGGGCTCGTGAAAGTCAAGGACCTCTTTTCGTACATTCTTAATCAGGACAAAGTATACTCTGAGAAGCTCGAGAGAGTCAATAACATTGTGAAGGAGCGTCACAGTCTTACAATCCGGTCCCTCGACATGAAGCATTTTGATCACGAGGTGCAGCGGATCAAGGATGTCTATAACAAGGCGTGGATGGAAAACTGGGGAGCGGTTCCGCTGACGGAGGCAGAGATTAATGCTCTTGCCGAGGATCTTAAACCAATAGTTGTTCCTGATTTGGTGATCTTTGCAGAGAAGGAGGGAAAGACTATTGGATTTGGGCTTTCTCTTCCCGATATTAATATTGCTCTGAAACATAATAAAAAAGGGTGGTTGATCCCGGGTCTGTTGCAGATGACCTTGCGGAAGAAGGACATCAATCTTTGCCGCATTATTGTTTTAGGGGTTCTGCCCGAGTATTCCTACACAGGAGCTGCCGGCGTGCTCTTTTACGAAACGGCGGTGCGGGCAAAGAAATTGGGTTATTATTACGGCGATGCCGGCTGGATTCTCGAAGATAATGAGAAGATGGTCCGCGCCGCGAAAACGCTCAATGGTGAACCCTACAAGCGGTACCGGCTGTACGAGATGCCGATCTAATTGAAGTCTCAATCCAAGAAGGAATTATCGACATGCCTGTAAAAAAAGTAGATACGATATGGATGAATGGAAAGCTCGTGAAATGGGATGACGCGAAGATCCACATTCTTTCGCACGTCGTCCACTATGGGTCGGGATGGTTTGAGGGAATTCGCTGCTACAACACGAAGAAAGGATCGGCGATTTTTCGCCTTGAGGCCCACATTCGCCGTCTGTATGATTCCGCAAAAATCTATCGAAGTGACATTCCATACGACAAAGCCGACCTCGAAAAGGCTATCATCGAAACAATTCACGCAAACAACCTCAAGGCATGCTATATCCGGCCCCTGGTCTATCGCGGCTACGGCGAGGTTGGCGTCAATCCTACGGGATGTCCCGTGGATGTGGCTATTGCGGTTTGGGAATGGGGAGCGTATCTTGGTGATGCGGCTCTCGAAAATGGCATCGACGTTTGTGTTGCGTCGTGGCAACGCTCCGCGCCGAATACGTTTGCCACAATGGCAAAATCAAGCGGGAACTATCTCAACTCCCAACTGATCAAGCTCGAAGCGATCGCCGGCGGCTATGTCGAAGGGATTGCACTTGACTATTCCGGCAATGTCAGCGAAGGAAGCGGGGAGAACATCTTTCTTGTCCGGGATAAAACCGTTTTTACACCAACCCTCGCATCGGCCATTCTTCCCGGTGTCACTCGCTCCGCAATTATTACGCTCGCAAAAGAACTCGGCTATGCTGTTGTCGAAATGCAGATTCCGCGTGAAATGCTCTACACCGTGGAGGAATGCTTCTTTACGGGAACCGCTGCCGAGATAACTCCGATCCGATCGGTGGACAAGATTGTTGTTGGCCAGGGAAAACCGGGACCGATAACAAAAGAGCTGCAAAAAGTATTCTTCGACATCGTTCGCAACGGTAATGATAAATATCGCTGGCTAACATTCGTCTGATCGTATGGCCGTTCCTAAATTTGTCGGTGACAGTGTCATCTGGAAGAATATCTTCTCTGAGCGGAGCATCAGGAAGGGGTCGGTACAGGAGCTCCTGAGCAAGGTTCCCGCCTTCGCCCATCTGACGTTCCGGCAGCTCAAGGAAGTTGCGGCGATTGTCCACAAGCGGGAATATCGCGCGGGTGAGCCGGTTTTTTACCAGGGCGATCCGGGACTGGGAATGTATATTATCCAGGAAGGATCGGTGTCCATTGCGATCGCCGGAAAAGACGGGAATCAAAAGGAGCTGGCTGTTCTCTCTGAGGGCGATTTTTTCGGAGAGCTCGGGCTTCTCGACGAGTCTCCGCGCTCCGCGTCTGCCGTGTGCAAAACCGATTGTTTCCTCATCGGTTTCTTCCGGCCCGACCTGTTCGATCTGATCGAGCGAAAACCTGCGCTCGGCATCAAGATCGTTCTGAAACTTGCCGAGATTGTCGGGGAGCGCTTGAGAAAAACCGACAAAGAACTTTCGAAGATCAAAAGCCAAATGGATGAGCTTCAGTCAGAAATGGAAAGGAGATCCAATGGCGAAGAAAACATCGAAAAAGAGGGGGAACGCCGCAAAGAGGCGAAGCAGTAAAATTCCCCGCATTGACCTCAATCGTATTCTTGTTCCCATCGATTTCTCAGGGTATTCCAGAAAAGCACTGCAGTACGCCATTCCGTTCGCAAGGCAATTCAATGCATCGATCGATCTCATTTACGTTGTCGAGCCGACGGTGTATCCGGCTGATTTCAGCTTTGGCCAGGTTGGGTTTCCGGCGATTGAAGACGAACTACGGAAGCGCGGAGCCGAAGAGCTGGACGAATTGGTGAGAAAAGAGATCGGCCGCTCCGTGCCCGCACGCAAGGCCATCAGGACAGGGAAGGCATTCTACGAGATCATTCAGTATGCCCGCGAAGAAAAAATGGACCTGATCATGATTGCCACGCACGGCCATACAGGGATCGAACATGCGCTGTTTGGAAGTACGGCGGAGAAAGTGGTCCGCAAGGCCCCGTGTCCTGTCCTTGTGGTCCGATCGGATGAACGGGAGTTTGTGCGGTAGGACAATGCTGCTGGAAGGAAGGAGAAAGCCCGTCCTCGGAGACGGGCTTTTTTGTTAGCTGTCGCGTTCCATGACAAAGTCTACAAATCGGAGCAAAGCCCATTTTGCATCCGATTCGGGAAGGGGACCAAGATCTTCGCGTGCAAGGTCCGCGAAAGATTCAGCACGCGAAACGGCATAGTCAATTCCCCCATGACTTTGGACAAAATCCACGATCCAATCAATTTCCTTTCGCTTCGCTCCGTTTTTCACAACGCGTAGCGCTTCGCGGGCATCCTTCCGGTCGGCGCGCTGCAGAGCGTGAATGAGCGGGAGCGTCAGCTTCTTTTCCTTCACGTCAATGCCCGTGGGTTTTCCGATGATGCTCCTCCGGCCAAGATAGTCCAGCAGGTCGTCGCGAATCTGAAACGCCATTCCCACATTTTCCCCGAATTTCCGCATCATCCCGCGTCGCTCCGTGTCCAGGCTGACACTGGCGCATCCGATATCTGTGCAGGTCCCTAACAAGGAAGCGGTCTTGTCGCTGATGATCTTCAGGTACGTCGGTTCATCGATGTCAAGCTGACGGCTCTTTTGGATCTGAAGGAGCTCCCCCTCGCTCATGCGTTTGACGGCCTGGGAAGTGGCCCGAAGGAAATAGTAGTCGTCGTATTCCAGCGACAGGAGCAGGCCCCGTGACAGCAGGTAGTCTCCCATGAGAACGGCGACCTTGTTCTTCCACACCGCATTGATCGAGGCAAGCCCGCGGCGGGTGTCAGCGTCGTCAACAACATCGTCATGCACGAGCGTGGCCGTATGAAGAATTTCCACGAGGGTCGCGCCGCGAAAGGTGCTCTCATTGACTTCGCCGCACGCCTTTGCGCTGAGGAGAACCAGCATGGGCCGGACGCGTTTCCCCTTTTGTCTCACGAGATACCGCGCAATGAGGTCGACGAGCATGACATTGGAACGCATGGCGTCCTTAAAAAACCGGTCGAACTCCTTGAGCTCGCGGGCAATCGGTTCCTTGATTGAGTCGATGCCGATGGCCTTTTTCCCCGTCAGGTTCATGTGTTCTCTTCCGACGGGATTATCGACCGTTCGGGCTCCGCGACCACATCGCGTTTCGCCGCAACCTTCGAAACGAAGATGCTGAGCTCGTACAAGAGCAGCATCGGAAGTGCAAGCATGAGCTGGGTCATGGGATCGGGCGTGGGTGTGACAAGGGCTGAAATGATCAGGATCGCAACGATGGCGTGTCTTCGGTAATGGCGCATGAATGCCGGCGTGAGAAAGCCCATGCGGGTGAGGAAATAGGAAATCATCGGAAGCTCAAAAACGAGTCCTGCACCGAGAAGAAGCGTCAGGACGAAGCTGACATAATGGTCAACGGCAATGTTCAGGTCTATCGATTGGGTTCCGAATCCCGCAAAGAACTTGAGCGAAAAGGGGAGGAGAACAAAGTAAGAGAACGCTACCCCTGAGAAGAAACACAACGACGTGAAGAGGACAATGCGGGCGATATAGTGGCGTTCCTTGCTGAGCAGGCCGGGGGCGACAAACTTCCAGAGCCAGTAGAGCGTGTGGGGCATGCTGAGAATGAGGCCGCAAATGAGGACGGTCTGCATGTAGAGGAGAACTATTCCATACGGAGCAAGCACCTGAGCCTTGAGCCCGGCTTCGCGCAGAGGCCTCATGAGAAGGTCCTGAACGATTGCGTCGGCGTAGATTCCGCACAGAACGGTCGCGATGAGGATGCCGACGAGAGCCTTGACAATATGCCACCGCAATTCCTCAAGATGGTCCAGGAACGACATCTCGGGAGCTTCCTCCTTGCTGTCCGGCTGACTGAAGTATTTTGCCATGCGCTAGTGGCTGGTAATTTCCGGATAGAGGGGAAAGGACCCGCAAAGCTGCTGTACTTCAGCATTCACTTTTGAGAAGGTCTTCTCGTCCTCAATATTGCTGACGACGGAGTCGATCAGGTGGGCTATTGTTTCCATCTCCCGTTCCTTCATTCCCCGGGTCGTCACAGCGGGAGTTCCGATCCTGACGCCGCTGGTGATAAAGGGTGATTTGTCGTCGAATGGGACAGCATTCTTGTTGACGGTTATTCCCGCCTTGTCCAGGGCTTCCTGGACCTGTTTTCCCGTTACGTTCTTGTTCCGGAGGTCGATCAGCATGAGGTGGTTGTCCGTTCCGCCGGAGATCACGGTGAATTTCCTGTTTGTCAAAGCCTGAGCAAGCGCCTTGGCATTATGAATGACCTGTTGAGAATAGGCCTTAAACCCGGGCTGCAGATTCTCGAGGAAACCCACCGCCTTTGCCGCAATGACATGCATGAGGGGACCCCCTTGAATGCCCGGAATGACCATAGAGTCAAGGAGTTCCGAAATCATTTTGGTGCGTCCCGATTTTGGCGCGACGGCGCCAAAAGGATTTTCAAAATCTTTTCCCAGGAGAATGAGGCCGCCCCGCGGTCCGCGAAGGGTCTTGTGAGTCGTCGATGTTACCACATGACAATGCGGCAGCGGGTCATTGAGGAGGTCAGACGCGATGAGGCCTGCCGGGTGAGCGATATCAGCAAAAAGGAAAGCGCCGACACTGTCGGCAATGGTTCTGAATTTCTTGTAGTCAATGTTGCGTGAGTAGGCGCTTGCTCCTACGGTGATCATCTTGGGTCGTTCACGGGAAGCTATTTCCTGCACCGTGTCATAGTTGATCATGCCGGTTTCTTTTGACACGCCGTACGCAGTAAATTGATACAATTGTCCGGAGAAATTGACCGGTGAGCCGTGGGTGAGGTGCCCGCCGTGGGAAAGATCCATCCCGAGTACCTTGTCGCCGGGTTTCAGAAAAGTGAAATACACCGCCATGTTGGCCTGAGATCCGGAGTGAGGCTGAACGTTGGCGTACTCGGCACCGAAAAGTTTCTTCACCCTGTCGCGGGCAAGGTCCTCGGCCTGGTCGACAAACTCGCACCCTCCGTAATAGCGCTTTCCGGGATATCCCTCGGCATATTTGTTTGTGAGTGCGCTTCCCAGAGCCTCCAGCACGGCGAGACTGACGAAATTCTCTGAAGCGATGAGTTCGAGCTTCGAATTCTGACGATGAACCTCGAGCTGAATACTGCGGTGAATGTCAGGGTCAACACGAAAGAGATGTTGCATAGATGTGAACGTTTGGAGACAGGATGAAGGTAACGACCGGTCCGGCGGCTGCGGCCGATCAGATGATTAGCGGTCCGTCAACGAATGGATTTTCGCCACGCGACGTTCGTGCCGTCCTCCGTCGAACGGGGTGGCGAGAAACGTTCGTACGATATCTGCTGCCGCTTCCCAACCGGTGATGCGTTCCCCGATGGTGAGTACATTCGCATCATTGTGGAGACGTGAAAGCCGCGCAGCTGTAACCGATTCACACACAGCGGCGCGGATGCCTTTGTGCTTGTTTGCCACGATAGCCATGCCGATACCCGTGCCGCAGACCAGTATTCCCCGATCGCACTCCCCTCGTACGATGGCCTCCGATGCTTGATGGGCCCAGTCAGGATAATCGGTCGAATCGGACGAACTCGTCCCGAAATCCTTGTAGGGAAGCTTGAGCTGGTCGAGAAGTTCTTTCAGCCGTTCCTTGTACGGAAAGCCGGCGTGGTCACTGGCCAGGGCAATCATTTAGAGAGAGACGGGAACGTCTTCATTTACCCACGCATAGCACTGTCCCCCAATGGCCATCTTCTCGTTGACAATCCGCGCTTTGTTGAAGAAGATGTCCTCTTTGGAAGGAACAAGCGTTGAAAGCTCATTGATGCGTTGGTTTGCTTCGTTGGATAGAGTCTTGTCGGTGGTTCTTGCTTTTTCATAGGACAATTGTGCGAGCCGGTAGACAAGCTTGTCTTCAATGTCCAGTTTCGACCAGTCGCCCCCCTTGGTGTCCTTCACGCAATTTTCAACAGCAGCTTTGTAGACTTCTGCAATCTCGAGGTACGGCTGACCCCAGCCCTTTTCCGCCTGTGCCGCCTTCATGGCAGTAGACCTCGCCGCCGCGTAATTCTTCATCTGACGGTAGCACACGGCGATGTTCAGCTTGTTTTCACGAACGGGATTCACCTTCAACGATGCCTCATAGGCATCGATCGCCTGCTTGTATTTCCCCTCCCTTTGATACACCTTCGCAAGCTCGTTGAGGTAATTCGGCGATTTGGGGGACATTTTGACAAGCTTCAAAAGGTGTTTTTCGGCCTCCGGATATTGCTCGGCCTCGAGATGTGCCTGCGCAGCGTTCCAGAGTTTTTCGGGATTTTCCGGATCGTTCTTCAGATCGGATAACGCCAGATCAACAAGCTCCTGCGGATCGCTGATGAGTTTCTTCAGCCGGTCGACAGCAATCTGGTTTGCTCCATCCGCCTCCCGAACCTTCCGATAGAGATCCACTGCCTTCTTCTTGTTCTCCGGCTTGAGATCCATCGTTTTCATGTACAGAATCCCAAGCTGGTCGATATAGACAAAATCTGTTTTCGGATCGAGCTCGATGGCCTTCTCGTAGCTCTGAATGGCGTCTTCATCACGGCCGTGGAAATACGTCGCGAGCGCATACCCCCGCGTCAGCCAGATTCCGGCCGCCCGATCAGGAATGTTCTTGATTCCCAGATCGTAGATGATGATCATTGTATCCGCAAACACACCCCGAACGGTGCTGTCGGCCTGTTGATAAAAATTGAAGTAGCACTCTGCCAGCTTCGTATAGACGGTCTTGAATCGATCGGGATCGAGCTGAATGACACGCCATCCGTAAGGAGCCGCGCTCCTGAAATCTCCGTTCTTGTGATATTCAAAAAACAGGCTCCAGTTTTTTGCGGCCTCTTGTGGATTCTTCGCTTGACCGAAGCCCGACGCGGGAAGTATTAGAAGCGACAAGACAGCTGCAGATTTCAGAAATCGTTTCATGTTTCTCAATCTCCGGTTAGTCTTCTTCGAGTGTAAGGAACCACGCTTCGCTGGCGCTCACGGACACGCTGAATCTGAGAAACGTGTCCTTTTGCAGCCCTGCGTTTGTCGTACCCCGCGATCCCGCCTGCAACGCCAGGTTCAGCCTCGCATCGGGACCGATCGGCAATGCGATACCGCCACTCACATACCATTCATTGATTGCCTGATCGCCGATCTTATAATAACTGCTATTGTACACAAATCCCGCCCTATATGCCACACGGTCGCCATAGGTCGACGGTACTCTCTTCGGCAGGAATTCCACGCCGGCACCCAGTCGGGTGCTGTTTCTGATTCCAACAGAGGATCCCCCGAAAAAGTTTGCACCTTCCCACTGTTGCAGATAAAGGTCTGTTGTCAGCAGGAGTCGCTCCTGCGCCAGGTAAGAAACTCCGGCGCCAAAAGAGAGCGGGATGTCCGTCGTTCCTCGAAAAACGGATGTTGTGTCGACCGACGTGGAAGTGAGAAGAATACGCTCTTCCTTCACCGAAAGCCTCGCAGGCGTCGAGAGAACAAATCCAACCTGAAAAGGTTGCAGGGTGGGGGAGTCGAGAAACGAGCCAACGTTTTCGACAAGAACGCCGAGAGAAAAGATTGATCCTGAATGAAAACGCGATGAGTGGAATTCACTATCGGTGAAGGTAATGTCGGCAAAATCGACGGATGTAATCTGCTGGATCGTACCATAGAGGTACGAATATTTGAACCCGAGAGAGAGATCCGGCCGCGGGCTGTACGAAATTCCGAGAGAAAGCGTAGAGAGCCCTCCCAGTCCGCCGAACGTCTGAACCGACGGACTTCCGGCAGTCGCCTGGGTCGTCTGCACCTTGTAATCCACATTACTATAGGGGCTCGTTTCTGCCATAAGAACGACGCCATGATCCTTTGATATCGGGACGGCGACCGCAAGACTCTGAAAATCACCCCGGGCAAACTTCGTCGAACCCGAAGCGTCTTTGATGGACAAGGAAGAAAATTCGAATCCTCCCGAGACCCTTGTCATTGAGATTCTTGATAGGCCCGCAGGGTTCAAACGATTAATGAAACCGTCCCCACCGAGACCAATTCCCATAACCCCGATCGCAAAGGCCCGGTTGCTCCCGAAATAGTTCAGATCGCCGATGCCGTAACGGGTATAGGCAGGGCCTCCGGCAAAAGAGTTCGAAACGACAACGCTGAAAAGGAAAACCATCAATGAAGTTCGCACGAGCGGTCCTATCGCGTTGGTGAAAACAGAACTGTGAGTTTGGGGCGCAGCGCGGGATCGGCAGAGGCGGATCCATTGATCATGAACTGTCCGACACTATTCTCCTCGTCAAACGACGATAGTCTGATCCTGGGATCGGCTCCCCGAACCATTGCCTGCACAAATTCCGTCACAGAAAAACGATACACTTTCCTGCCGGATTCGAGAACGACAGTACTTGGTTGGACAGGATTCGGTACTCCTCCGTACAGTGCAAAGAGGGAATCGTGTTCGTTGGAGGTGAGGGTAGAGGTTGCCGCGTCCACCGTCACATCGAGCAGTGCCCTGTGAATCGCCGACTGTTTGGGAATGGATGAAAGGTTAAACCCCAGCACTCCGCGATATGCCGCGCCACCGCGCACGGCAACGAGCGAACTGTCCCGGAGAAAAGTGGTATCCGACGCGCCTGCAACGAACTTGTCAGCGTCATTCGAAACGATGAGAGTCTCCACCTGCGCCGAGCCGCTCATCATGTACCGAATTGTCAGGACCGGGCGATCCGCTGTGCTGTCTGCCTCGAAAGAGCGAAATCCCTTAATGACTGTGGTATTGGTCGGTTCAAGAACGACTCCGTGGTTCCTGTAATTGGTATCAAGAGTGGCGAGAGCCCATTCCCGCACCAACGCTGTGTCAATGGGAAACTGAACGACAGCGGCGTCGCCAAACGAACCGAGATTCACGGCGCTGCCGGAAGGATCATAGATGCCCGGAGTGGCAAGGGAATCATAAATAAAGGAAGTCCGGTTCCAATCCTGAAGCGCCTTGTGGATGGTGAAAGACAATTGGCCGAGAGAGTCTCCCAAATGGTAGAGGGCCTGGAGGCGAATTTCTGCCGATTGAACCGTGGCGGTGCTCAACGAATCGGGAATCCCGGAGAATCGAAGAAATCCCCAGGAAGCAAACGCGCCGCTCTTTCCGATTGCGATGACTTGTCGGGAGTTTGCGAAAGAAAAGGGTATGGCTTTTTCCGCGGAACTTTCCGTTGCGAGGACAATGGCGCTGTCGACGCTGATGCGGTCTCCCTGCGGAAGAAGAAATGAACCGACGGGGCTCGGATCGTCGGCACAACCGACGAAAGACGATGTCGAAGCAAGAACAAGGGCGCCCGCCCAAAGAAATTTTGCCATCTCCAGCAGGTTACTTCTCATGAATCTGTTTCCGGACCTTTCGTTTGATGTATTTCCATGCGTCATAGATGTCCTGAGCGACGAAATCGGCTTCAGCCCCGCAATCGTCTGATTCTGTGGCCCCATAGCCTGTTAATACAAGAACAGTGCCACAACCGGCGTTCTTTCCTGTCTTAACATCTGTGCACTTGTCGCCGACGACAAACGATGCTCGAAGGTCAATGCCGAAGGATTTCTGTGCCTCTCTGAGCATGCCCGTACTCGGTTTGCGACACTTGCAAACTTTTCTGTACGGTGCGATTCCGTAATCAGGATGGTGGGGGCAATAGAAGAGAGCGTCGATCCGCGCACCGGAGTCCTTGAGAACCCTTTCGAGACGATGATGAACAGCAAGGACATCCTCCTCGCGGTAAAGGCCCCTCGCGACGCCGGATTGATTGGTGATGACAAAGACTCTTACACCAAGTTCGTTTGCCTCTTTGATCGCCTTTGCGGCCCCGGGAATAAGCTGCAGTTTGTCAGGGTCTGCGAGGTAATCAAGGTCGACATTGATGGTGCCGTCACGGTCGAAAAAAACGCCGACTTCCTGAGGCTTCACGGGCCTACTGCTTGAGAAGCTCTTTGTAGAGTCCGACGTATTTCCTCGCGGAGTGTTCCCAGGAAAAGTCCTTCATCATCCCGTTCCGCATCAGCTTCTTCCATTCGTCGGGTTGTTGATAGATCTTCACACCCCTCTGAACCGCTTTCACAAGCTCCTTCGCATCGTATTTCTCGAATTTTACTCCGGTACCCTTGCCGTTGCCGGTGTAATAGTTTTTCAATTTGTTGATACCGACGATTTCC
>CAZRPU010000020.1:0-32788 GCA_964602055.1 uncultured Ignavibacteriaceae bacterium | reverse complement strand
ACCGTTGACCGCCAAATCCGGGATTGACCGACATGATCAAAACGAGATCAACATCCTGCAGAATCTCTGCCAAAACACTTGCCGGCGTGGCGGGATTGACTGCTACGCCGGCCTTTGCACCGAGTTCCTTTATCCGGCTCACGGTCCGTTGCAGGTGGACACATGCCTCCTGATGGACCGTAATAATATCCGATCCCGCGTCCCGGAATGCATCCAGATAGCGGTCGGGGTCTTCGATCATTAAGTGCGTATCCAGGGGAAGCTTTGTCTGTTTGCGGATGGATGCAACGACAGGGGGCCCAAAAGAGATATTGGGGACAAAATGGCCGTCCATGATATCGAGGTGGAGCCAATCGGCTCCAGCTTCCGTTACTTGATCGATCTGATCCTTCAGGCGGGAGAAATCCGCTGCGAGAAGTGAAGGTGCGACAGTTACTGCATTCATTCAGTATTCGAGGTTTGTTTTGGCATCTCCCTTTTGGGAGACAAAGAGGTCGATGGCCTGCCCCAAAGCAGCAAATCCGCCGGGACGAGGATACTGGTCAATGACGGTATTGGGCAGCAGGTTGTTGTTCACCTGAAAGGTAATGGTTCCGGGCTTCAACCCGTTCTGAAGGAGAATCCGCTCAGCCTCTGCAAGGGGTTTTCGCGTCAGGTTGGGAATCGGAACCCGGTCTGCGCTCGGACCCTGGCTCGCTACGACGTTAATCTGAAACCCGGCGCGCACGTTCGTCCCTTCCGCCACCGACTGATCCATCACGGTGTTCTCGGGAAAATTCGTCGAAACCTGATATGTCACGAGCCCGAGCTGAAGCCCAAAGCGTTCCAAGGTGAGGGTGGCATCCCGGACCGATTTTCCTCTCAAGCCGGGGACCATGATCAGCGTCTCTCCTCCACTCACCGTCAGGTAGACTCCCCTTCCAAATTTCACTTCAGCATCCGGCAGAGGCGTCTGGACTGCAACAGTCCCCTCGGGAAAATGCTTGTCCGGCCGGATTTCCGCCTGCTTTCCGTTCAGCCCCGATTCGCTGAGAACCCGCAGGGCTTCATCAACGGTCATCCCGACGACATTGGGAACCTTTGTAGTCTCTCCTTGTTGAACGTACCGCGGCATGACAATATCGTCCATGAGGAAGAACAGAACGATCGCTATTCCCGCCGCGATTGCCGTCCGCTTCAGTATCGGCACCATCTTTTGAAACACATTCATGCAAAAAATATAGAGAAATATCGAATGACTTACAAACGATTCGGCCGCGATAGCTCATTGCACCAAAGGTGAAACTTTAGTATCGTCGCCCATGACTCCTCTTCAGCAGGATATTCTTCGTACCATCCTCTACTTCGACATTTTCAAGCATCCGCTCGATGCCACCGAGATCTACAGGTTTCTCCCATCAGATTCGACAAGTCCGGCTCTCGTCGGGCAGGCATGCAGAACTCAGCCGCTTGCTTCATTCCTCTCCTCGGATGATACCTATTTTTCCGTAGCCGGAAAGCGTGGGCATGAAGGATTTGTGCAGGCACGCCAGGAAAAAGAGCGGCGGGCACGTCGGTACTGGAGGATTGCGCGATTCATGGCGCATATCATACGCCTGTTTCCGTTTGTTCGCTGTGTCTGCGTCTCAGGGGAACTCTCCAAAGGGGTTGCGGCATCATCCGGCGATATTGATTTCTTTATCATTACTTCACGAAACAGGCTGTGGATTTCCCGGACCTTGCTTATTCTCTTCAAGAAGCTTGTACTCATGAATCGGAAGAAATTCTTTTGCCTGAACCACTTCATCTCCGAGGACTATCTCCCCGCCCGGAAGAAGACCATTTATGATGCAATGGAAATCGCGACGCTCGTTCCTCTTTCCGACTACGATCTCTACCTTCGCTATTGGAAAACCAACGCTTGGGTCAGGAGGCTTCTCCCGAATGCAACCGCACATCCTGGAAACCTCGCAGGGGAAATACGCGGAGGCATGTTCCAGCGTATCCTCGAGGTTCCATTCCGTGGAACACTGGGGGACCGACTTGACCTCTGGCTTATGAAATTGTGGAGCGGTATCTGGAGGAAACGCTATCCAGAGTATACAGAAGAGAAACGAAACGAGCTTTTTCATTGCAGCCGCGGCTTGTCAACATCCTATGTTGGAAACTTCCTGCCGAAAATTCTCATGCAATACCGACAGCGGATTGAGGCCTTTCGAAACCACCTTACCGCCGGCGAAAGCGAATGGCTGAAATCCTCCTGACACATTCCTATTTCCTTCGGTTTGATCCGAAGGAATACCGCGCCATGATGCCCTATCCACCTCTGGGCACAATCACCGCAGCCGGGTTGTTGAGGTCACGCGGGTACGAAGTTGCTCTCCACGACGTCATGTTGGCCGAGTCAGAAGAGGAGATCGTCGTTCCCCTTTCGAAACACCGCCCATCCCTTGTGATTCTCTATGATGATTCCTTCAATTATCTGACAAAAATGTGTCTGAGCAGAATGAGGGATGCTGCGTTCCGCATGGCATCACTTGCAAAAGAGCATGGATGCACCGTCGCTGTGTTCAGTTCCGATGCCAGTGATCACGTTGAAGAATATCTGGCGCATGGCGTGGATTTCGTCCTTCGCGGGGAGGCCGAGCAAACCCTGGTGGAGTTATCGGATCGCATCCTCCGGGGCACCGGAAAACCCTTGTCGTCCATTGAGGGCCTCTCTTTCCGCTCGGGAGAAACGATCGTCACGACGCACAAACGGGCAGTCATGAAGAATCTCGATTCTTTGCCGATGGCTGCATGGGACCTCATCGACATGGAGCGTTATCGTGTGCTTTGGAAAAAGCGGCACGGCTACTTCTCGCTCAACATCACAACGACACGGGGATGTCCTTTCCACTGCAATTGGTGTGCAAAACCTCTGTATGGCCAGGTGTACAATAGCCGCAGCCCCGCCGATGTCGTGCGGGAAATCGAATATCTCCGCGAACACGCCCGGCCGGACCACCTTTGGATCACCGATGATATTTTCGGACTTAAACCACAGTGGGTGCGCGAGTTTTCCAGACTGATGAGGAATCAAAAAGCGCTCGTGCCCTTTAAATGCCTCTCCAGGGCCGATCTCCTGCTGGAAAATGAGGACATTCGCGATCTCAAACTCTCCGGCTGCGAGGCTGTCTGGATGGGAGCAGAATCAGGTTCCCAGAAGATTTTGGACGCGATGGACAAAGGGACCACTGTCGAACAAATCCGGCAGGCGACAAAGTTGCTGCACGAAAACGGGATCCGTGTTGGTTTTTTTCTTCAGTTCGGGTATCCCGGTGAGACCTGGGCCGACATACGCAAGACACTGCAACTGGTCAGGGACTGCCGCCCAGATGAGATCGGCGTTTCCGTTTCCTATCCTCTTCCGGGAACCCCGTTTTTCGACCGGGTGAAGGAGGATCTTGGATTGAAACACAACTGGAGAGACAGTCAGGACCTCGATCTCTTGTTTCAGGGGGAATATTCGCGGGACTTCTATCGCCGGCTACACACCGTAGTGCACAAGTGGTTTAGTGTTTGGAAAAAAACGCGTGAACTTCGGGATGCAATCCGTCACCCGGGTCGGTTGCGGCCCACGATGGCACGCTCGATCGCTGCCATTGGCTACCACCTGCTCACACTCCCTTTTCATTTCTGGATTCTTCAACATGAACGAACGAAGCGCGACGCCGATCGGCCGAGCGGACGACACCCCGTACCGGCAGGTGCGTGAGGCTTTTGACGGAATAGCTGCAACGTTCGATCAATCATTCGAAAACGCCGTGACCCGGCGTCTCAGAACCCGGCTCTATGAGGCAATCGGTCAGGCCGTGCCGAAGGGATCCCGCGTCCTGGATATCAGCTGCGGCACCGGAATCGATCTCCTCTACCTCGCGCAAGCCGGCTATGCGGTCAGCGGGGCCGATCTCTCACCGCACATGATAGCCCAAGCTCGCTCGAAGATGGCCTCGCACGCTTTCCCCGGGACAGACTTGCGGAACATTTCCTTCGAGCATCTCACAAAGGAGTTTTCCGGGCCGTTTGACCTCCTCTTCTCGAATTTCGGAGGATTGAACTGTGCGGCGAACCTTGAGGAAGTTGCTGCACAACTTTCCGCCCTTCTTCTCCCGGGCGGATACTTTGTTTCCGTCGTGATGCCCCCCCTTAGTCTGTGGAATGTTGTCGCATCGTTGAGCCGGGGAAAAGTACAATCCATCTTCCGGCGGCTCGAAGGCGGCATCGATGCCACAGGATTCGGCGATAAGACGTTCAGCGTTCATTATCATTCTCTCAACGATCTCATCAAGCTGTTATCGGCCGAATTCGACCTTGTCCACGCCTCTGGACTCAATGTGTTCTCACCTCCCCCTCACGCAACCACCTTTGCCGGCCGCTTTCCTCGCATGACTTCGCTTCTGGAAAAGATCGATGACAGCATCGCTCACTGGCCCGTCATCCGTTCCATGGGAGATCATTACCTCGCTGTCTTTCGGAAACGAGCAGCCCCTCTTCACGAAAACCGACAATGACCGTCATTGCTCTGGCTCGCCTTCTCGCCCGCGGGTATCCTAGGCATGATAAGTTTGATGCTGCCCGGTTGTTTCATTTTGCATCTTCATCGGGACTTTTTCCCCCCTTGCAGCTCGAAAGCGAGTTCGTCCCTTTTCTCACACTTCTTCATGAGGCTCGGCCCGCGAACATACTCGAGATTGGCACCCATCGGGGCGGCTCTCTTTTTCTCTTTTGTCGCATCCTGGCTCCCTCCGGTCATATCCTGAGCATTGATTTACCTGGAGGCCCGTTTGGCGGAGGTTATCCACTATGGAAGTCACCGCTGTACCGCTCGTTTGCATGGGGGGATCAACGCATGAGCCTGCTGAGGTCAGATTCTCATTCTCCCGAAACAGCAGAATCAATCATGAAGCTTCTTGCCGGAAATCCCCTCGATCTCTTGTTTATTGATGGGGACCATACTTTCGAGGGCGTGCGCAGCGATTTTGAAGTCTACAGCCCTCTTGTCAAACCCGGGGGCATGGTTGCATTTCACGATATCGTGGAGGGACCAATGGCCGGAGGCGTTCACCGATTTTGGTTGGGTTTAAGGGATCGCTATCGACACAAGGAATTTGTCGAAAACTGGTCGCAGGGATCTTGCGGACTCGGATTACTGTGGAAGGATGCGGACGTGTAGTGGGTGTCCAAAACGAATATATTTCCGCCCGGGCACTGAGATCGGGCGAGCCTCCCGAACGCATTCTTGCTATGCGGTTTCACGCCTTGGGGGATGTTTCCATTACGCTTCCTGCGTGTGCGGCCCTTCGCCGGACATATCCTCAAGCGCGTTTCGATTTCCTCACAGCATCAGATTGGGGAAGCCTGCCAAGATCGGCCGGAATCTTTGACAATGTCGAAACAATCAGGATTCTCTCCTCCCGCACCTTCAGGCTCAGAGAAGCATTTCGCACCGGCCTTGCCCTGCGGGGGAACGGCTACGATCTTGTACTTGATCTGCAGAGAAACTGGATGAGCCGCATTGTGAGGCTCCTCATATCGCCCAAAGCATGGGCGGAATTCGACCGCTTCAGTCCGATTCCCGCCGGAGAAAGAACTCTTCAGGTCTTTCAGAAAGCCGGTATCACGGGCCTCGAAGCCCGATGTGACCTCCATCCTTCGGAGGCGGCTCTGCGTCAAGCTACAGACCTTCTCCGGGCTCACGGGTGGGACGGTGTAAAACCGATCGTTCTGCTGAACCCCGGCGGGCTCTGGGAAACCCGGAACTGGCCGCTTTCTTCCTATGCGGCGCTTTGCGGCCTTTGGCTGAAGCGGGAACCAGTGCAGTTCCTCCTGCTTGGAACTTCGCGCATCGCAGAGAAAGCAAGCTTCCTCAAGAGGAGCTTTCCGGAATCTGTCGTTGACCTGGTCGGACTGACGACCCCCGGGACCGCCCTCGCTGTCATTCAGCATGTTTCTGTTGCCGTCTCGGAAGACTCAGGGCTCCTCCACCTCGCCTGGGTGTCCGGCATTCCAACGTTGGCGCTCTTTGGCTCGAGCCGTTCCGACTGGTCCCGCCCCCTCGGAAACCATACCGCTCTTCTGCATTCCGGCGACCTTCCCTGCGGAGCATGCATGTCCAGCATATGCCGTTACGGTGATGTACACTGTCTCACGCGTTATTCCCCCGAACAGGTCCTTGAGACGGCACTTGCTTTAGCGGCTGCCCGCGGAAGCGGAGGTAAACAGTGATCAACGTTGCCTGGCTTGTTCCCAGCGGAATCGCGGTTGATGAATCACCCATGCACATTCCCGCTTTTCAATCGCTCGCGTTCCAGATCGCACGACGCACTCCGCTTACAGTATTTTCCTTTTCTGAAGAACGAAAGCTGAAAAGAGACAGAATCGGGAATATGACAGTCTTCTACCTCCCAGTCTCATGGAGTGACTCAACCATTAAGCGGATTATCATCCTCTGCTATTACTTTTTCAAAGAACACCATCGCCGACCATTTTCTATCCTCCACGGCTTCTGGGCCCTGCCGTGCGGCTTTCTTGCTGTTCTGTTCGGTAAGATCGTCCGTGCCCCTTCCATAGTCACCTTTCCCGGCGGTGAAACGGCACGACTCGCTGATTTCGCGTACGGGAACATGCTCCGATGGAAATCCAGGGCAGCAACCCTCTGGGTTACGAGGAACGCCACCATTCTGCATCTCCTCACACGCTATCAGGATTCTCAGCTTCCTCCGCCGGGAGAGCGGCATGCCCGAAGGCATATCATCCCTTTTGGCGTTCATCGCCGACTCTTTCCTCCAAAACGAAAAAGTCCCAAGAGGCCCTTCCGCCTGCTTCATGTTGCAAATCTCACTCCGGTAAAGGATCAAGAAACACTTCTTCGATCGTTCGCCCGCGTCAGGGCACGGCTCCCCGCGAAGCTCAGAATTATCGGACCCGATTTCATGGGAGGTGCGATAACAGATCTCGCGGGGACGTTGAAACTGCGGAAGGACATTGAGTTCCTCGGGCTCATCCCGCATCGTCATTTGCAGGGACACTACGCGTGGGCAGACCTCTATCTTCACACTTCGCGCCATGAAGGGCAGGGAATGACGATGGTTGAGGCTATGGCATCAGGTCTGCCGATCTGCGGAACGAATGTCGGCGTCCTTGCAGACCTCCCGGATGACTGTAAATCTGCCGCAGAACCCGGCGATGCCGAAAAGCTCGCGGACTGCACCATTGCGCTTCTGCTCAACAAGAAAAGATATCAGCTTCAGCGAACGAATGCTCTTCGCTGGATCCTGTCGAACGATCTCCATGCTTCAACAAAGAAAGTACTGGAACTCTACAAGAGCATGGGTGCATCATGACAACGTGCTCTGTTGTCATTCCCACGCGCAACCGGAAGGAAAGTCTTCAGGCGCTCCTCAAGAACCTCCAATCACAGACTCGCATCCCCGATGAAGTTCTCATCGTCGATTCCAGTACCCCGCCTCTGGCGCAAGAGTCATTGCACTCGTTCAATTCTCTGCCTCTCAGGCTCATCCCGTCTTCACCTTCAACATGCATTCAGAGAAATCGTGGGATAAGGTCTGCAACCGGGGAATTGGTTTTCCTTTGCGACGATGACATCGAGCTTGAGCCCGACTATCTCCGGTCCCTCATTCGCTTCCTTGAAGAACACCCGGAGGCGCAGGTAGTGACAGGCACAATCGTCGAGCAGTGGGAAGATAGGTCGGTGGGACCCTTCCCACCGATGTCCGGCTTAGGGCTTATCTGGAGATACTGTTTCATGCTCAGCATTTGGACGGATCTTGCGTCACACTCATCCCCCATCTTCCGGTTTCTGAAGGGCAGATTGCTTCCAGCCGGGAATCGTCTGTCGCCGGCGGGGTGGCCACGCGTGATGGACGTGCGGCACCCGTACTTTACTGCTCAATCCTACGGACTCGGGGCATGCGTTGCCCGCAAAGCGGCGCTGCTCAATTCTCCATACGATGAGATTCTCGATGAACACGGAATAGGAGATCATTACGGAATGGCTCTTGGGCTGACAGGTACGGAGCCCATTACGATTCTCACGGAGACTCGTGCGTTTCACAGAAAAACCACTGAAGGGAGAATAGCCCCGCATCTTGCCGCTTTTCGAAGAGTCCTTGCCCTGGACTATTTTCGGCTCACGATCCGGCCGCACCGAGTTTCCAAATTCCCGCTGCTATGGTCCCTTATCGGCCTGATCCTGTCGGGATGGATGCGAAGAGATACTCGCCATGCTCGCGCCCTCTTGTCGGCCTTGAGAATCGTTTTCACGAATTCCAATCCATACGTTGAAGCCCGACGCAGCGGCATCGCCGGCCCCATTAACCCTGAACTGGGCTGATCCAGGCTCGTTGCTTTTCAATTCATAGTTGCCTATATTTTGCCCGCATTTCATGGCCAAAACGAAGAGATCCCGCCTCCCTGAGCTTATCGCAAAAGCCCGCCAAGCAAAAAACCGGGCATATGCTCCCTATTCGAAATTCCGCGTTGGCGCTGCCCTCGAAACCGCAACCGGAAGGGTTTATCTGGGATGCAACATCGAGAACAGCAGCTACGGCCTCACCATGTGTGCGGAACGAACAGCAATTTTCAAGGCTATCTCCGAAGGAGAACGCAGTTTCACTGGAATTGCCGTCGTGGCCGACGACCCGGATTTCACTCCACCCTGTGGCGCCTGTCGCCAAGTACTTTTCGACCTGGCGGGAAACATTGACGTTATCCTCGTTAACGGCAAGGGAAAGAGGCTTGTGAAAAAGCTCAAGGAGCTTCTTCCATTCGCCTTTGACAGCAAGCAATTATCGAAAGCAACCAAAGCAAAGAAATGACCGATACATCTGAACAACATCTTGTTCCCCGCAACACCGGATGGATCGAAGTGATTTGCGGATGCATGTTCAGCGGCAAGACTGAAGAGCTTATCCGTCGTCTGCGAAGGGCCCAGATAGCCAAACAACACGTGGCCATCTTCAAGCCCCGCTTAGACACTCGCTTCAGCGCGGAGCACATAGTTTCGCACAGCGAACAGTCAATCGTCTCACATCCCGTCGACAGCGCGCAGGAAATATCCAAGCTCGCCGATGATGCCCAGGTGATTGGCATTGACGAAGGACAGTTCTTCAAGTCTGAGCTTGTTGACGTTTGCGAGGACCTGGCAAACAAGGGGAAACGCGTCATCGTCGCCGGACTCGATCAGGACTATCGAGGAAAACCTTTTGAACCTATGCCTCAACTCCTTGCTATTGCTGAATATATCACAAAGACTCTCGCAATTTGCGTAGTATGCGGTAATCCGGCCGACCGTACGCAGCGCAAGGTGCAGCAGCATGACAGGGTTCTTATTGGCGCAAAGGACATCTATGAGGCCAGATGTCGTCATTGCTTCCAACCACCGAAGGACTAGTTCGGGATTACCATGACCATTCTTTCATTCCTTCATGGAGCATTCGGAATTTGCGTGCTCCTCGGTATTGCCTTTCTCTTTTCCAACAGCAAACGAAGGATAAACTGGAGACTTGTCGGAACAGGACTTGCGCTTCAAATCGCCTTTGGCATCCTTGTCATCAAGGGCGAATCTCTTGGTGAGTATTTCTCGCCTCTTGCGTGGCCAAAAACCCTTTTTGGGTGGATTGCAGAGGCATTTGTAGTCATCCTGGGATTCACAACGGAGGGGGCAAAATTCGTCTTTGGAAATCTTTCCATTTCACCCGGGTTTCCGGACTCGATGGGTTTCTTTTTTGCATTCCAGGTGCTTCCGACGATCATATTCTTTTCCTGTATGATGTCGATCATGTATTACCTGGGTGTTATGCAGAAGGTTGTTCAAGGCATGGCGTGGGTCATGGCCCGGTTGATGGGAACCAGCGGTGCAGAATCGCTCTCCAATACTGCCAACATCTTTGTGGGTCAAACTGAAGCTCCGCTGATGATACGCCCCTTTGTTGGAACAATGACGAATTCAGAGCTTCTGACCATCATGACCGGGGGGATGGCTACCATTGCGGGCGGTGTAATGGCCGCCTATGTTCAAATGCTCGGAACCTCCTTTGCCCAGTCGCACAATCTCCCCCTCGACGTGGCTCAAGTGAGATTCGCCGCCCAGCTCCTTGGTGCAAGCATCATGGCTGCTCCCGCATCGCTTCTCATTTCAAAGATCATCGTCCCCGAGGTTGGAGAGCCTGTCACCAAAGGCACCGTCAAAGTGAACGTCGAGAAAAACGCATCAAACGTCATTGAAGCGGCAGCGGCCGGCGCTTCCGATGGCCTCCAATTAGCATTAAATGTCGGCGCTATGTTATTGGCGTTTATGGCTTTAATAGCTTTGTTTAACTACATCATGACGGGGGTTGGAGACTGGGTTGGGGTTAATACCTATCTCCAGGCACAATTCGGACAACCCCTCAATATGCAGCTCATCAGCGGCCTCCTCTTCCAGTTTGTCGGTTTTGCGATTGGAATTCCCCCATCGGAAGCATTTCACTTCGGGAGCCTCCTGGGAACCAAGGTTGTTCTCAATGAATTTGTGGCATATCTCGATATGGCACGGTTGATAGCTGAGAACAAACTCGTAAGTGAAAAGGCTATTGCAATGTCTACTTTTGCCCTCTGTGGCTTTGCCAATTTCTCCTCGATAGCAATCCAGATTGGCGGAATAAGCCCCATGGCACCTCACAGGCGAAAAGATCTGGCATCCCTCGGGTTACGTGCTGTTCTGGGCGGTACGCTTGCGACCCTTCTCACCGCGACAATAGCGGGAATATTGATCGGCCAATGAAAAAGACCCTTAGGGACGAGCCTGCCGTCGACGCGGCGGCGGATCGCATTCGTTCCCTTGTTCCTGCACCCCCCGCGGTCGCTTTGATTCTCGGCTCCGGCCTTTCAGCTTTCGCCGCAGAGCTCGAAAACTCAGTCACGATCTCCGCAGAGCAAATTCCGCAGTATCCCCAGTCGACTGTCGCCGGTCATCCCGGAAAGCTTGTTTTTGGGAAGCTCTCATCCGGGACAAGATCATCTCCACCTCTCCTTGTCTTTCAGGGGAGGATTCATTATTACGAAAGCGGTACTCTCGATCCCGTCGTTTTTCCCGTCCATCTTGCCAAACGTCTCGGAGCATCCATCCTTCTCGTTACGAACGCAGCAGGCGGCATCAGCCGAACGCTCCGGCCCGGTGACTTCATGTTACTCGATGATTTTCTCAACCTGGCGTTTCTTAGAATCCCCGGAAACCGTGATTCTCTTCTTCCTTTGCGTTTCCCGCAGGCACGTCCCTTTGACACGCGGCTTCAGGATACGCTTCTCCGTTCCGCAAGCGCATTGCACCTCAAGCTTGCAAGAGGAACGTATGCCTGGGTCAAAGGGCCTTCGTACGAGAGTGCCGCTGAAATCGAAATGCTTCGCCGTCTCGGCGCAGACGCTGTTGGCATGTCGACCGTTCCCGAGATTGTCTCCGCCAACCAGATAGGACTGCGTGTGGCGGCGCTCTCATTGATTTCGAACCTTGCAACGGGGATTTCCGGCGAAAAGCTGACGCACGAGGAAGTGACAGAAACAGCTTCGAGAGTACAGCAGTCTTTTACGGCGCTGATGAAAGAAGTATTGCTGCGGCTTGGAGAGATGGACGAAACAAGTGGTAGAGCATGAAATAGATTACCACTCCCGTGACCGAAACGTACAGCCAAATGGGGTACGTCCAACGGGCGATGGTACGGTGTTTCTCGATCTGGTCTTTGAGCGCACGGCGCAATGTTATGAGGACGAGGGGAACCACCGCCGTTGCCAGCACTGTATGTGACAGGAGAATGGCAAAATAGACCGGCCGTATCCACCCCGTTCCCTGGAAAGGCTGAGATCCGTGTTGGTAATGGTAGGTGATGTATGAGGCCAGAAACAGCACGGACACGCCGAAAGCCCCCAGCATACATCGTTTGTGGTGCTTCCTCTTCCCCCTCCGAATATACCACCGCCCCACCAGAAGAAGAATGGCCGCACTCCCATTGAGCACAGCGTTCAGCGTTGGGAGGTCTGACAGACTCATACTTTGCCGCCCCCGATGATTGGATCACCCTTCCGGCGATGAGATACCCTCCAATGTGCCAGAGCTCCCATCACAACCGCAAATGCAAACAGAACCGCAAGGGACTCTCCGAATGCGGGTAGGTCGATGCTATAGTGCGGCTGAAGACCGTACAGGCTCGATCGAACTGCCGCCACGCCGTACGTCAAGGGATTCCATTTCATGAGTTCTGCAACCCAGGCACTCGCTCCCGACGCGGGAAAAAGAGCTCCCGAGAGCATCCACATCGGCACGAGGAGGAGATTCATAACGGCATGGAATCCCTGTGTTGAGTCCATGGACCATGCAATAAGGAATCCCATGGATGAGAGCCCCAACGAAAGAAACATCAATACCAGAACAGTCAGCATGAGGCTCCCGGTGGTTGTCTCAGCCAGTACAAAGGGGGCTGCCACAACAAAGACGGTCCCCTGCAACACTGCCAAGATGCTGATTCCTCCCACTTTTCCCATGACAATCGACAGCCTCGAAACGGGTGCGACAAGAACAGACTGCATGAAGCCCTCGCGACGGTCCTCAATTACCGAAATGGAAGAGAAAATTGCAGCAAAGAGCACGATCAGCACAATCGAGCCAGGGAAGAAATACTCCAGATAGTTCATTCCCGCCCCTTCACCCGGCTGCTGAAACGACCTGTTCAGACCCGAACCAATGACAAACCAGAACAGGATCGGAGAGGCGATCACACCAACCATTCTGCTGCGTTCACGCACAAAGCGCAAGAGTTCGCGGCGAATCAGGCTGATGACGGGAAGCAGGTTCATCGCTCTCTCCTCTCTTCCTGCAGAAGCGCGTGGCCCGTTTTCCGAACGAACACATCCTCAAGGGTCGGTTTTCTGATGGTGACCGAAGAAATCAGCTCCGGAAAGGACTTAACCAGGGTAGGAATGAACCTGTGGCCTTGCTGCCATTCGAGAAGGAGTTCATTTCCGACAACTCTTGCCTCTCTCTTATAGAGCCTCAGAATTTTCTTCCGCAGTGCGTGGACATTCATTGATTGCACCACGATAACATCGCCCCCGATCTCCTCCTTTAACTCATCCGGCGTACCCGACACGACAAGAGCTCCCTCGTCCATGATGGTAATCCTGTCACAGCGTTCAGCTTCCTCGGCGAGGTGCGTCGTAAGAAGGATGGTCGTTCTTTCCCGCGTGCGGCACATCTCGAGAAAGTGCCACAGATCTCGTCGCGCGGCAGGATCAAGTCCTGTTGACGGTTCATCAAGGAAGAGGACCTTCGGGTGATGGAGGACGCCTTTCGCAATCTCCACTCTTCTCTGCAGGCCTCCCGAAAGGACACCGACCAGATCGTTTTGTCGCTCCAAGAGGCCGAACGACGCGAGCAATGAAGCAATCCGCTCTGCAAGAATCTCCCCCTGAAGGGCATACAAATGACCCTGGGACTCCAGATTTTCGATGACTGTCAGCTTCTTATCCAGTCCAAAGGATTGAAAAACTACCCCAATATGTTCCCTGACCCGATTGGGCCTCGTCACGACGCTTTCCCCGGCGACAAGTGCTTCACCGCCCGACGGCAGGAGCGACGTTGTGAGGACTTTCAGCAGGGTGCTTTTTCCGCTGCCATTCGGTCCAAGGATCCCAAGAATTTCTCCTTCCCGCACATCGAGCGAGACGCCGTTCAGTACAACATGTTTTCCATAGGCGTGGCGAAGGTCGATTGTCCTCACAAGAGAAACGAGAGGAGCTGAACGACGTGCCTTCGCACGCGCCGTTGCAGAAAGAGAACGCGTTGTGTGTTTCACAGCTTGTCGATGGTCATGAGAAACATTAAGGCGGGAAGATACAGAAGCGAAGCAAAGAACAAGTAGCGGGAGTACTGGTTCGTCCTGGAAGCTTCAAGGGACGCACCTTTCCCGGAAGAATAGCGGAACAAAGCGCTGAGGACGAAAAAGGAAAGACCGAATCCCACTGCGCCGATGGTATACATCTCTCCGGCCAGGCCGGCGATCGGAAGAAGCAGACTGACCAGGACAAGAAGTGATGTGTGGATCATGATATGCAAGCCCGTTCTGGATCCGTCGGAATCGATAACGCTTAACATCCGATATCCCGCCCTCGCATAGTCTTTTCGATACATCCATGCCAGGGAAAGGAAGTGCGGCATTTGCCAGAAGAATAAGATGAGAAACAAAACCCATCCTCCCACCGAGATTGTGCCGGTTGCAGCCGTCCAGCCTATCAGCGGGGGAAGAGCTCCCGGGATGGCTCCAACCAGGGTGGAAAGAGGTGTAACGCGCTTCAGCGGCGTGTACCATGCAAGATAGGAAAGGATTGTGAGGCCCCCCAGGAATCCGGCGAGGGGAGTCGTGAAGATCAATAGCGCCGCAAGCCCCATGAGAGAAAGTGCAACGCCGAAGTTCCTGGCCGAGCGCGGCGTGAGCCGGCCGGCCGGAAGAGGCCGTTTCTCGGTACGGCGCATGAGTCGGTCATGATCCCGCTCGATATATTGATTCAAAGCCCCCGCTCCCCCGCCAAGGAGCAGCGTGCCCGCTCCTACCCACAAGAAACCCATAAAATTAAAGGAATCAGCCGCGAGATAGAACCCGCAGAGCGCCGTCAGGACCGAGAGAGAGGTCAGCTCGGGCTTCATGAGAGTAGCATAATCCGCGACTTTGCTCCGCACCTGTGTCAAGGGACTCAAAGCGATCTCTGCATTATTCCTCATGCCACCACCTCGCTTTGCTTCCCCTGGAGAAGGAGGTCTTTCTTCCAGGACAGACGTGCATACCTCATTGCATGCAAGGTGAGAAGTACCGAGGTGACGAGGATCGCTGCCCCGGTTGCAACATGGGCTGTCGTTACCAGGAATTCCTTTCGCAGAAGAACCGTGAAAGCTCCAAGGGCAATCTGTACTGTGACAAGGCCTATGAGTAACAGGCCGAAAGTCCTCAGCCGGGAGAATTCACGCCCTAGCTTCCTCGCACGGATCGAAACCAGCAGGACCAATCCACCGACAACGAGCGCCCAGAAGCGATGGAGGATGTGAACGAGGATCTGACTGAAACGCAGCGGTCCGTCTGCTGCCAGGCGCAGGTCATTCGACAGCTGGAATCTGTTGTACTCGGCAATGGACTCATCGCTGAGAGACGGAACGATCTGGCCATAAGCGAGGGGAAAGTCCGGGATCGCGAGTCCTGCCTGCGTGTGCCTCATGAGAGCGCCCAGAATCAGCTGAACGTACACGGCTGTGACCAGAAAGAGTGAAGCGCGCACAAACGAACGTGCCGAATCGCCCTTCAGGAGCGGTTGTTCGCTTCCCCACCAGCGAGAGCTGAAGAGAGCAAGCGAGCATACCATGACAAAAAAAGTCTGAGCGAGGGTTGCATGGCTGACGGAAAGAGGAGCAGGAAGCAGGTACAGGACCGTAAGACCTCCGAGGATTCCTTGCAGCACCACTGATCCAAGCGCTCCCAGGGCGAGGACTCTGACCCACCGCCGGTGGTCACTCTTCCAAAACCACACAGCGAGAATGATCGTCAGCATGCCTACAAAAGAAGCGATCATCCTGTGACCATGCTCATAGAAGATACCACCCACCATGGGGGGCATGATTTGCCCGTAGGACAATGGCCAATCGGGAACGGCGAGGCCGGATTCGGTACTTGTCACGAGTCCCCCCGCAATGATCAGAAGGAAGGTACAGACAGCAGTAAAGACTGCGTAGCGGTGAAGGGCTTTGTTATACGTCATACAACGAGTGTCTCACAAAACGGTGATTCGTTCCTATTCCTGGGGCAGATATGACGCTTCTTCATCGAGCCATGCCTGAAAACGTTCCGGCGTCATGATGGACATATAACCTCTCATGCGATAATGGCCGAGTCCGCAGAGCTGAGAACACGCAATTTCCATCGGAGTGTCCGGTCCTGCTTTCACTTCCGCGTAGCCGGCCTCGATCAACTGCTTCGTCAGGTCTTCAAAGAGAATGCTTCCTTTGCTGACGATGACGGTGCTGTCTTTTCCCACATAGTCCTCCATTGCCACAAGGGTGGCAAGGCGCTGATCATACGCGTCGGGCCGTAATGGGTACGCTGCGGTCAGGCGCCGGCGAATCTCATCGGTCGTTTCCACCGGTTCAAACCACACAGGTATCGATTGTCCGGGTATCGCGTCTTGCTTGACGCGCAAGAGTGGGACACCGAAGCTGTGGATGACGTCCTTTGATGACAGGTGCACAATGACCGGTTTGCCTACAGGGAGGTTCAACTGATTGATGGTGATGATGTCGTCTTTGGCGAGGGGATCCGATCTGTCAATGCCGACAGGATTCTCTGCAGTCACGAGATTGATATCGGTCCTGCCAAACTTGCCATCGGCTCCGGGGTAGTGAATATTCCATGCAAACTGTTCTGCAATGACGCGCACAACGGTGGACGCTTGTTCGTCGGGAAAGGCGTTCACTCGTTTGGCCCAGAGGGGAATTGCGAAGCCGACGATCAGCACAACCTCAAACAAGGCCACACCAATTTCAAGATAGGACGAGGCATGGCTTTTCAGCCCTCCGGCATCGGCAGTTTTTTGCCGGGCTTTCCGGAAGCGGATGAGCGTATAGGTGAAGAAGGTGCCCCAACCGGCGAACAACGCAAACATGAGCCAATGAATCACGCCAATCATGTTGTCGATTTCAGGCCCATGCGCTGAAGCATCGAGGGGCAAACCAAGGAATTCCTGCATAGATCAGAGCTCCTGATGAGATTGTGCTGGATCGGTTTCTGCGTGACGCTGCCGGGAACGCTTGCGAAGATACAAACCGAAAGAGAACACGCCGGTGAGCACCGTGCCCGTCACTCCGAGCAAAAACAGAATAGCCCACTTGGCGCCCTCCCCTTCTGCGGACGCCTGATTGCCAAAACAGACCGGGCAGGCCAGGGCTCCGTCGTACAAAAACACCAGCGCAAGGATGCATGCGGTAGTTCGAATGACTCTTGTTCGTCTCATGACGTCGACCTCACAGAAACCGGAGATGCTTGAATTTGCGGAGGAAACGGATCGCATAGAGAACGAGGCCGCCTGCTACGCTGAAGGAGCACAGTGCCGAGAGAATGTCGAACGAGTCCTGACCAAAGGGGCGCTCCGTCAGCAACCAGACTCCGAATCCTGCTGCAAAGAGAATGGAGATAATGATAAAAAAGAGGTGAAATGCTTTGAGTGACATAGGATTACTTGATTGTGTCGTAAAGGCCCAGAAGGGGCAGGCTGATCAAGACGATAAAGAACACCACCGTGAGGAGAAGGGCGAAATAGATGAGCCGCTTTTCCGAAATAAGATGCATGAAATATGCTGCGACGAGTGAACCCTTGATCGTCGCGATGAACATGGCCACAATAATGGCCGCTGTCACGTTGAGATGAAGGTATGAGACTGCGACCGTGACGATGGTCAGAAGCATCAGGGAAACAAAAACAATGACATACGTCCGAACGTGTTTCTTGATATCAGCCGTTGTTGCGTGTTCCATGAACCACCTCAGAGAAGATAGAGTGTTGGAAAGAGAAAGATCCACACGAGATCGACAAAGTGCCAATAGAGCCCTGCGACCTCGACACGGCTCGTGAGCCTGTCGGGATCGGTGAGCCACATCTTGCTGCCCGGACCCCACAAATAGAGATTGACGATTATTCCTCCCACAACGTGCAGACCGTGCAATCCTGTCATCGTAAAATAGGTCGCGTAGAAGAGATCTTCGCTCGGGAGTATCCCATGAGAGAACTTGGCCCCATATTCGAAGCCCTTAACGACGAGGAAGAGGAATCCGCAAAGAATCGTCATACCCATGTAGCGTCTGTATTTTCCAAAATCCTTCATCATGAGCGATGCCCATGACATGACCATGGTCACGCTGGAACCAATGAGGATAACCGTGTTGAGCGTAGCCAGGGGAACATTGAGAATGGACGAGCCGTGCGGCCATTCCGGAGCGGCAACACGAAGGAGAATGTACGAGGAGAACAAAGCTCCGAAAAGCATCACCTCGGAAGCAAGGAAGAGCCAAATGCCGAGTTTGGCATTATGAAGTCCTGTATCTGGGCGGGCTGCGACGGTATAGGGAATTTGCATGAATAAAACCTTATCGAACGTTCTGGGGTGTAAAGTCTTTGGATGAACCTGCGGTGCTGTATTCGTACGGGCCACGGTGCACTTCCGGAAGCGTCACAAAATTTCCATGTGGCGGAGGCGTCGGCGTTTGCCATTCGAGAGTTGTCGCCTCCCATGGGTTATCCGATTCGACCTTCTTTCCTCTTTTCAAACTCCAGAAGAAATTGATCAGAAAGACAAACTGAAATACGGCCAAAGCCCAGGCGGAGATGGACATCACTTCATTCCACGCCAGAACGCCCTGCGCATGGCTGTATTGCGCTCCCCCATCCCAGAGCCTTCGAGACACACCGGCGAGTCCCTGGATCAGCATGGGAAAGAAAATGCCGTTCATGCAGACCAGCGAACCCCAGAAATGAATGCGGCCCATGTTTTCGTTCATCATACGGCCCGTGACCTTGGGATACCAGTAATACAGTCCTGCAAAAAGAGCAAAGATCGTTCCAGGAGCAACGACGTAATGGAAGTGTCCGATCACATAATATGTATCATGAAGAGGAATATCCGTGGGAGCCAAACCGAGCGGCAAACCGGTGAGGCCTCCGATTCCGAACATGGGAAGGAATGCAAGAGCAAAAAGCATGGGAACCGTAAAGCGGATGGATCCGCCATAGAGCGAGATCACCAGGGCAGTCAGGATGATCACCGAGGGAATGGAGATAATCATGGTCGTTGTTTGGAAAAAAGTGCTGATGACCGTGCCCATTCCCGTCATGAACATGTGATGGGCCCACACGATAAACGACATGAATCCGAGGAAAACCGTAGCATAGACCATGGAGCGGTAGCCCCAGAGCGGCTTCCTGGTGTTGTTGGCGATAATTTCCGCGACAATCCCCATGGCGGGTAGAATGAGCACATATACCTCGGGATGTGCAAGAAACCAAAAGAGGTGCTGCCACAGGAGAGGGCTTCCTCCCCCGCTCACTTCCAGAGGCTGACCGCTGATCACAAGGCCGCTGGGAAGGAAGAAACTCGTTCCAGCCAGGCGATCCATCAATTGGAGGACGCCCGCCGCTTCAAGAGGGGGAAAAGCAAGCAGCAGGAGGAAAGACGTTACGAACTGCGCCCATACAAAAAAGGGCAGCCGCATGAAGGTCAATCCGTTCGCCCTAAGCTGAATAATCGTGACGATAAAATTGACAGAGCCGAGCAGCGAGGACGTGATAAGGAAAATCATGCCCACGAGCCAAATTGTCTGGCCGACTGTGGCAATATCTGCAAGCGGCGGGTACGATGTCCAACCCGAGTTGGCGGCTCCACCGGGAAGGAAGAAGCTGGAGAGCATTACCACTCCGCCCACAAAATACACCCAATAACTCATCATGTTGAGTTTGGGAAACGCCATATCGGGCGCCCCCACCTGGAGGGGAACGACATAGTTTCCAAAAGCACCGACGGCAAGAGGGACGACACCGAGAAACACCATGATGGTCCCGTGCATGGCCCCAAAGGAATTGTACAGCTCTGGGACCATCACACCGCCAGGAAACAATGTCTCATCGGAAACGAGGTACCAGATGAGAGCAGCGAACGCAAGGAAAAAGACCCCCACAAGCGCGGTCAGTTTGCGCCTGCTGAACGCAGCAATCACAAGGGCGGCTCCTCCGAGGATTCCCGGCAAGAGAACGAATGCCTCACCTGGTATGGCTTTCCCGGGGTAAGCTAATTGCCACCGCATGAGAAGCATGAGGGTGAATCCGAAGAAGAGGAACAGCAGCGACGTCATCATGTACTGAAGGCCGATGACCTTGTGGTCCTGCGAAAAAACGTACGTCCGCAGGAACCCTCCGTGGTGGGCCTCAGCATGATGAGCTTCAGTGGCGGCGTGATGCACAGTCAACTCCTTTTAATCGATGGCATGGGGGCTAGTTTGCAGCGAACTTGAAGTCGACTTCCTTCTTCCCGGACGCCGGGACGGTGACCTTCATGGTCTGCACGCCGTATTTCTCATGCCAGGCCTCGACGGTGTAGTCGCCGGCCGGCAGGCCCTTCAGCGTGAAGCTTCCATCGGTTCCCGTGACGTCAAAATAGGGATGGCTAAAAACACCGATATACGCGCTCATCCACGAATGAACGTCGCACTTTACTCGGAATGTTTCTTCTTTCTCGAATTTCTTTGTAAGCTTGGAGCCTTTTATCGGCTGCCCGGCATTGAATGAAGGGTTCGTTGTCGACAGCGTATGAACATTGTGGAGGGTATTATCGCTGTTCCGAATTTCCACTTCCTGCCCTACCTGTACGCCGAGAACATGCGGATGATAGATACACCCTTCCTGATCAAACACTGCCTTCTTCGCCGGGGCTGAGAATTTCTTCCCTGAAAGTCCCTCTTTGACATAGACGAGCACATTCGCCAGACTGCCGTTCTTGTTCACAACGACTTCTTCGCTTTCCACCGGTGCCTTATGGGCACTCCGGCAGAACCTATCAGCGTCCATCCTCAGTCGAGCCATACTCGGCGCTTTTCCCGAGAAATTCACTTTTCCCGTTACATCTCCTGCAATGGCGGTCATCGCCATTCCAGCAAGAAGCATCACAACGATTGCAAATGTTCTCATCTCCACAGACTCCTTTTAATTGAACAAATGAATGAACAAGCGTTATTTCTTCTTCCCCAGTGACCAAATGTGTGTCTTCAGCGCTTTTGCCTGTTCTTCCACATTGCCCCCCAGCGTTTCGCCATCGGGTGCAACTCCTTCATAGAAGAAGGTGGGCATCCGCGTACCGGGCTGGAGCTTTTGAGGGTCAATGATCCAATCCACAATCCACTGGGGCTTCAGGCGTTCATGAGCAAGGGCAAGATTCGGCGCCAAGTCGGAGGCAGACAACTCGGAGAGATTAACGGCTCCCGAGGGGTGGCATTTCGCGCACTGGTATGTTTCAAACAGCTGTCTTCCCGGCGCAACATATTTTGCTTCGATCGGCGTCGATGCATAGTCGCGTATTTCAAAGTCCATTTTCGACATTCCAAGGAAGTATTTTTGAATCTTGCCAATTTCTTCGTCGCGAAATTGAAATGTCGGCATTCTAAGCTTCAGCCAGGGCCTGACCGTTGACGGATTCTGCAGAAAACTATGCAGCCACTGTTCCTGCACTTTTGCGCCCTGACTTTCGGGCAGCGGCGGCGGGCCAAGACCCGGATCCTCGTATTTCACCAGAATATACCCGCCCCGGCCTTCAAGGTCGTGACACTGCACGCAGTTGTAGTCCACCGTCAGCCTTCGACCGGCTTCGATATCCTGCATACGCTTCGTATATGCGTGCTGGTACGATGGCAAAGGAAGGTCACGCGTCATGCTCATGAGGAACGTTCGAACAAGCCGGATCTCTTCGTCGGAAAAACTGTAGATCGGCATTTTCTGTACGATGCGTTCGGTGCGGTAGAGCCGGGCATTCTTCAGCTTTCCGTACACCCAGCCATTCCATGTATGCTGAACCGAGACGCTGCCGTCAGAATTCTCCCGGTACACTTCTTTTTCATCGTGACCAATCGGAAGTGTATTCCCAAAATCCATTTGCTCGACTTTCTTCTTCCCAAAATCAGACAGATTGACGCTGACTTTTCCCTCTCTCTCCATTCCTTTGATCGCATGACATCCAGCGCATCCGAATTCTCTGATAAGCTTGTCTCCCCGGGCGATGACCTGATCGTTGCTCAGGTTCAAAGACACGGGCGTCAGGGGCCTGTCATCTTTTTGAGACATGAGATAAGCAACCAGGTGCCTCGCTTCGTCATCGAGGAGACGAAGGCTTGGCATGCGTGCGTCGGGATTGAAATGCCTCGGATTCTTGATCCAATCGTACATCCAATCTGCATTGACCTTGCTTCCTACCCGGGTGAGCTCGGGCGCCTTATCATAGCTGGTGCCGCGGGCGTTCCTGATGGCTTCGTCGCCGCCAATGCTATGACATGCCTGGCATCCAACCGATTGAAAGAGCTCCTTGCCTCTCGCCGCTGAACCCCCCGTCCACGCCCCTCGTGCACGAACAGGCTTGTAGTCGGACTCCTTTCCGATCTTCACAAGATAGGCGGTGATCGCCTCAGCATCCTCAGCACCGAACTCGAAGTTCGGCATCCTCGTATGCGGGTTGTAATCCTTGGGATTTCGCACCCATCGGTAAATCCACTCCGGGCTCGTTTTGGCCGGAAGAGAATTCAGCACAGGCCCGATTTTAGGAAGGTCCGCATAGCCTTTAATTTCATGACATCCATAACATCCGTTCTCAAGAATGAGCTGCTTGGCTTTCGTAAAAGGAGGCGCATGTTTCAGGACAGTCTCATTCGAATGACAGGTATTGCAGGTCGCGTAGGTTTCGACACCCGTGAGGAGCGGAGTTTCCCAGTAATGGTCATCCTCTCCATGCGCAAATCCCTCGGTCAGAGCAGGCCCCTGGCCTCGGTGACAGGGGGTGCACCCAAATGTTTCGGGATTATGCTTTGCCAGAAGCTCAGGGAGCGGATGTTTCTTGTACGGTTGTGCTGCTTCCGCCATCACTTCCTCGTTCCAACCCAGATGGCAGGTCTGACAGCGATCGATCCGCGCTTTTACCTCCGTAAATGGCGTGAATTCAAAATCGGCCAGCATAACCTGCCTGATTTCGCGAGGGCTTGCGGAGGCGCGCTCGAGTTTGAGGTTGTAGCTGTCGGCGCGTTCGAACAACTTCCGTATTGCCACGCGCAAACGTGTAACCTCGTCTTCGTACTTATTCACAGTCTCGTTGACACCATCAACTTGTTTCTGCAACTCTGCCATTTCCACGGCGAATGCTGCTATTGCAGCTTCTTCCTCATCGACATTCTTTCGCAGCGAGACCGTGTCTTTCCCTGCCAGCATCGCCTGCTGATACTGGTAATAGGCTGCATCTGACCGGCTGCGGGCAAACCGCCATTCCCTTGTTGCAATATCAAGGTCCTTCAGGAGCGCATTCTTTCGACTGACCGCCTCAACGTATTCATCCGAGGAGAGCGCATCTTCAGACTTTGTCAGCTGTTCCTGCAGTGAAACAACTTCAGCCGAATCGACAGCGGAAAGGGCCTCGGTCCGGAGCGAGTCGAGTGTCTGATACAAGAGGTCATAGTACGCCGCCTGATAATCCTTCCACGGCCTTCGAACGGTCACTTCGTCCCAAACGGCCCACACCGTGCCCAGAAAGAGAATGGCGCTGAAGGCAATGTAGAATGTCCCATAGCTTCGTTGTTCAACCGGAATTTGAGCGCGCTGCTCTAGCATGACACGATTCCTTGAGAGATCGGATGTGCGTTTTTCAGATATTGAACCACGGTGTGACCCAAACATATTTGACGGGATTCAGCCCCATAAACGTCGGACCAAGCCTGAGGAAAATCTTGATGACGACTCCCACCATGGTGAGAAACAGAAAAGAAACGATCATGTACCGCACGAGGCCGAGCTTCTGGAGAACGTCTGTGTTCTTCTTGAGCAGCCAGAACGCCGGACCAACGGCGTAGAGTCCCAGAACGCATACTGCCCCAAAAATGAATGCAACCGGATTCAATGCATTATTGGGGAGGCGCGTGGGGATTCCAAACATCTCAGAGAGATCCACGTTCGTCAGGACGGCAACATAGTGCGGATCCCATTTTTCCCAGGGCCAGAAGAAATTCCACCCGGGTCCGCGCATGAACGTACCCAGAACGATCAACGCGACCCAGAGAATCAGGAAACCGAAGGCAAACGTGAGGATTGCAAATTTTCGTTCTTTGAAAGTGTAGTAGCCGTTTCCCTTGTCGTTGATGTCGACATACGGTATCGCCATGAGCCCCACGATAATGAGCGTGGGAAGAACGACGCCGGCGATCCACGGATCGAAATACACGAGTAATTCCTGCAGGCCAAGAAAATACCACGGAGCCTTTGAAGGGTTGGGCGTCAGCGCCCGGTTGGCGGCTTCCTCAAGAGGAGCATCGAGAAAGACGGACCAAAGGACGAGAACGGCCATGACGGCAATGGCTGCGAGAAATTCCACGCGTACCAGATAGGGCCAAACCTGCACCTTGTCGTCCATGGTGGCTTCGACAGGTTGTGCGAGGCTGTCATTCCTTTTTCCTTTTGTCCACGCAAGCCACGAAAAGAAAATCACTCCTACGAGGAGAAGAATGATCGGAATGTTGTCCGGTTTTGTGAGAATCTCAAGCAGCTGTTCCATAGGTTTCCTGGTTCACTCTCGTGCAATCAAGGATTCTTTTTCGATTCGGGCCCGGAAATTCCGCCGTCTTTGCGTACACGCCAGAAATGGACAATCATGAATATCGCGGCAATCAACGGAAGGAATATACAGTGACCGACATAGAAGCGAAGAAGCGTCGGCGGACCCACTTCGGTCCCGCCCAGAAGAACAAAGCGAACATCATTGTTGATTCTCATTCCTAATTCAGGTCCAAACGGGCCTTCGTGCCCCAGGAGGGGCGTAGCCCGGGCCATGTTCGTGCCAACGGTAACGGCCCAGATTGCGAGCTGATCCCACGGAAGAAGATAACCGGAGAAGCTCAGGAGCAGGGTCAGGACAAGGAGAATGACACCGACGGCCCAGTTAAACTGTCTCGGGGGTTTATACGAACCAGTGAGGAAGACGCGGAACATGTGAAGCATGACGGTCAGCACCATGGCGTGTGCGGCCCAGCGGTGCATGTTGCGCATCAAGGGCCCGAAGGGCACATCATTCATCAGATATTTCATGTCCTCATACGCGTATTGCGCAGTGGGACGATAATAGAACATGAGAATGACGCCGGTAATCGTGAGAACGATAAAGAGAAGAAAGGTGATGCCTCCCATGCCCCAGGTGAAGCCGACGTTTGTTGCATGGCGGGGCACACGAACGGGGTGCAGATGAAGAAAGACATTGTCGACAATCTGCAGGGCCCGGTTTCTTTGCGTATCCTGGTAGGAATGCCGAAATATCGACTTGTAGACTTCGGACTTTCTCAATTGGTCAAGCAACGCCATGGGACTGCTCCTTAGCCTGTAAATGGGAGGAACGAACCGTCTTTTCCCCATTCATTTTTTTCATAGAGAAACTTGATGCTCCGGTCGATTTCGAGTTCGCCGTCATCAGCCACTGCAATGAGTGCTCTTTCGAGGGGCCTAGGGGCGGGGCCTTCGAAATTCATTCCGGTCTTGTAGAAACCGCTTCCGTGGCAGGGACATTTGAATTTGTTTTCGCCAGGGAGCCACCGCGGCGTGCAGCCAAGATGAGTGCAGATCGCAATCAAGGCATAGAACCCCTCTTTTTCGCGGACAATCCACACCCGTTTTTCATCTTTGTATTTCTCGCTTACCTCTCCTATGACGAAGTCCTGGGGGAACCCCGCTTTGAATTTCGTCGGGGGTTCGAAGAGCACGCGGGGAAACATGAATCGCAAGGCCCCCACCGTGGAGGCAATGATGAATCCGAAAAACCCCAGCCAGCCAGCTACGGACAGAAGGTTCCTGCGGTTCATCCTCCATATGCCGGGATCTTCGTCCGGCGGACGATCCTGCTTGGGCTTGCGCGGAAGCGGTACAGATGAAATCGGAGGTGCGCTCGCCTGGACATTTGCCGCAGGGGGTGCAGCCGCAGTGTTTTTTTCCAGATCGGAGGACAACTGATCCGCCATGAGTCAAATCCTCGCTAGAAATTGGATCATTGGAGAGTCAACGCAGCAGTGAGTGCGGGAAGGTTATGCAACAAGGCTGGTCTCCTCAACGCGCTTGACCATATCAATCGTCTCCCAGGGACAATACTTTGCGCAGAGTTTACAGCCAATGCAAACTTCCTCGTCGACAATGACTATCCCGTTGACGCTGACATACCCGTGTTCTTCAGGATTCTCCGGGCCAGGGACTTTGTAAAGACAATCCACCGGGCAAAATTCAATGCACACCTCGCATCCCGTACATCCCTCGGGATGGACAATGGCAACAAGAGGGGACTTCTTCTTTTTCTTAACGGCTGGAGGCGCTGCAGGTTTTGGATTTGGAATTGCGGCGTTCAATTCGCTCATGAATAAGATGTGTGGTGGCGTTGATCGGGAGCAACAGCATTGGCAATATAGCAAGAGACGCCGCGATTGTCAAGAAAAAATCCGAGAATCATTACGAGTTTGCATTCTGAAGCGTTGAAGAATTCAATACTTACGATGTTTCCTTGCAGCTGCAATTTACATCTCGTATATTCCCTCTTCAAAAACGCAGACGTTGAAGGAATCCCATGGATTGGATTGATTACAAAGAGCTCCCGACGAACGATTCGGCTTTCACAAAGCTCTTCCTCGACTATGTTTCTTCGTACGAACGGGTGAAGAAATTCTTTCCGGGGAATTTTCGGGATCCCAAGGCCTGGGAGTCCACGATTGAACAGGTGTCAAAACGGGCCATCAACCGGTCGGACCTGAGCCGTATTTTAAGCCTGCAAAACCGCAATTTCCATTGCGGGGTCAAAACCCTCGCCAATATTGACTCTCTCCAGAATGACAATACGGTGGCGGTAGTCACCGGCCAGCAGGTGGGCCTGTTCACCGGCCCTCTCTATACCATTTACAAGACTCTCACAACCCTGAAGCTCGCCGAATCCCTCCAACAGCAGTTTCCAGCCTTCAATTTCGTCCCGGTCTTCTGGCTCGAGGGAGAAGACCACGACTATGAAGAGGTCGGATCGGTGGCCCTGATCAATAAGACCAACGATCTTGCCCGCTACGATTATGAAATCCCCGAAAAAAAGAAGGGAGACAACATCGGTGCAGTCGGCGAGCTGGAGCTCGACGATTCCATTGCCGATCTGTTCCGGAAGATCGAGGTCGACATCCTCGATACCGAATTCAAATCGAAAGTACTCGATCTCTTCAGAGTCGCCTATCAACAAGGAATGAATTTCAACCGCGCTTTTGTCCACCTCATGAACGATCTCCTCGAAGATTCAGGACTGATTTTTCTTGATCCACATGATGCAGAATTCAAAACCCTCCTTGCCCCGCTCTTCCGGCGGGAGATAGAAACGACTCCCGCCCTTTGCCAAATGGTTATTGATCAGAGCGCCGAGATCGAGAAAACCTATCATGCCCAGGTGAAGCCCAAGCCCGTCAATCTGTTCTTTTTTCATCAGGGTGGACGCTATCTGCTCGAACCTAGGCCGGACGGCTTTGGGCTCAAGGGCACGCGCCAGCATTTCACCAAAGAGCATATTCTCGATCTTGTCGAGAAAGAACCGTCCGTGTTCAGCCCGAACGTGGTGCTTCGCCCCCTTTGTCAGGATACTCTCCTTCCAACGGTAGCATATGTCGCCGGACCGGGAGAAATAAGCTATTTTGCACAGTTGCGCCCCCTCTATCCAGCCTTTGACATCCCTCAACCCATCATCTATCCACGCGCGAGTCTGACGATTGTGGAAGAAAAGGTGGAAAAAGTTCTTTCACGCTTCGATATTCCGCTGACGGAATTTCTCCGCGATATAGAACTTCTCAAACAGCGAATTGCCGAGCAAGTGTCAGAGGTGAAACTCGACGAGCTCTTCGGAGGGACAACGGTTGCTTTCGATGAAACCCTCAAATCACTCCAAAGCGGCCTTTCCAAGATCGATCCGACTCTCGCGGGAGCCCTCGATACCTCGAAAAGCAAGATTGCCTTCCAGATCGATGTGCTCAAACAAAAAGCCGCAGCGGCACAGAAGCGGCAGCATGAGGTAGCGCTCCGACAGGTGGAAAAAGCCGCCCTTCACTTGTTCCCCTTCTCGAATTTTCAGGAACGCGAGCTCAACGTTCTGCATTTCCTCAATAAATACGGGCTAGAGTTTCTGCGCTGGCTGCATGGAGAAATCGTCATCGATAAGTTCAAACACCAGATCATACGCCTCTAAAATGCAAAAGGCGGGCTTTTACCCGCCTTCCTTCCCTTCCTGCAGCTTTCGTTCACCGTATTGCTTTTTCACTCTCCGCGTCAAAATATTGCGCCTGCTCCACGTCGATGGAAAGCTCGAGAGGTTTCCCCACCGACGGCTTCTTCGATGCGTCAATACGGGCAACCGAATGCTTTGCATTTCCCCTCGTGGAAAAATAGACATAGATTTCATTCCCCATGGGTTCCACCACCTCGACGCCGACCGTCACGGCGATCCCTTTGCCCCCGCGCTGCCTCCGCGCGATGTGCTCCGGACGAATGCCAAGGAAAAGCCTTTTTTCCCCGAACCGCGCAAGAATCTTCTCATGCTTCTTGTGAACGGGAAGGTTGAGTCCCTTCCCACCCTGGCTAAACACAAACCCTCGTCCTTTTTTGTGAACCGTTCCTTCAAAGAAATTCATCGCAGGACTTCCGATGAAACCAGCCACAAATTTGTTCGCCGGTTCATGATAGATATTCAAGGGAGAATCGATTTGCTGGACGAACCCATCCTTCATCAACACGATCTTGTCCCCCATCGTCATGGCCTCGGTCTGATCGTGAGTAACGTAGACCATGGTCGCTCCAAGCTGATGGTGCAGTCGTGAGATCTCGGTGCGCATCTGCACGCGCAGCTTGGCGTCGAGATTGCTCAGCGGCTCATCAAACAGAAAAACCTGAGGCTTTCGCACAATAGCCCTCCCGACGGCCACGCGTTGTCTTTGGCCCCCCGACAACACCTTCGGTTTCTTCTGCAGATACTCTTCGATGCCGAGTATCGCAGCGGCCTCCCTCACACGCTGGTCAATATCCGTGCGGGCATGTTTTCGCAGCTTCAGACCAAAGGCCATATTCTCATAGACCGTCATGTGAGGATAAAGCGCGTAATTCTGAAAAACCATCGCTATATCGCGGTCTTTCGGGGGTACATCATTGACAACTCGGTCGCCAATGGTAATCGTCCCTTCAGTCACTTCCTCAAGCCCGGCAATCATGCGCAGGGTTGTCGATTTCCCGCAGCCGGAGGGTCCCACCAGAACGACGAATTCTTTGTCTGCGATTTCGAGGCTGACATTATGGACAGCAACAATACCCCCCTCATAGGTCTTCTTGACGTTATCGAGAATCACTCGTGCCACGCAATAACCCTTTCTCCTATTGGAATTTCGAGAGGATTTCCCAGAACCCTGGAAACGAAACGGAAGCTGATTCGGCTCCGGCGATAACACTCTCGCCAGGCATGGCCAGAGCTGCGACGCCGAACGCCATTGCTATTCGATGATCCCCTGCTGTCTGAAAAGGTGTTGGAATGACGCTTTTTTTGGGTTCAAATGCAAACCCATCGTCGTACTCTTCCGTGGAAATCCCCATCGCGCGTAGATTGGTGACGAGAAGACGAATTCTGTCGGACTCTTTGTGCCGCAGTTCCTTCGCGCCTCGTACTTCCATGGAGCAACCCGCAACCGCGATCGTCGCTGCAAGTACCGGGATCTCGTCGATCACCAAAGGCATGATGTCAGGGCCCAAGGTGATTGCTCCTGAAAGACGGGAAGAAACTATCTCGAGTGTTCCGAAGAGCTCTCCGGCAGATTCTCCTTCAGGAGAAATCACAATGTCCGCTCCCAAGGATCGAAGCAGCTCGAGCGCTTTCGTTCGCGTGGGATTCAGGCCAACCCCCGGAAGAACCATACGCGAGCCCGGAACAAGAAGAGCGGCACAAATGAGAAACATTGCAGATGAACAGTCGCCCGGAATTCTGTACTCTGTCGGGCCCGGTGCATTTCGCGGGTGAACTCTGATGGTTCGCTCGGATCCATCTCCCTGCAGAGCAAGAGAAAGCATCCGCTCTGTATGGTCACGCGAGAGAATGGGTTCAACGATCGTGGTTGTCCCATCGGCGAACAGTGCGGCAAACATCACCGCCGACTTCACCTGAGCACTCGGGACTGGCATTTTGTAGGATATGGCACTGAGGGGCTCTTTTCCCGCAATAGTCAGGGGGGGTGTTCCTTCCCCGCTTGTTTGCATGGTTGCTCCCATCTGTTCGAGGGGCTCAACAATTCTTCGCATGGGACGCTGAAGGAGGGACGCGTCGCCTGTGAGCGTTGATGTGAAAGGCTGACCGGCCAAGATTCCCGCAAGGAGGCGTATCGTTGTTCCGGAATTTCCAGCATTGAGATTCCGGGAAGACCGAGTGAATCCATGAAGCCCTTTTCCGTGCACCACAAACTCATTGCCCCTGGATTGAATGTCGACGCCGAGATCGACCAGACACTCTATCGTACTTCGTATGTCATCCGACTTCAGCAGGCCGCTGAGAACCGAGGTTCCACGAGCCAGGGCAGAGCACAGGAGAGCCCTGTGGGAAATCGACTTATCGCCCGGCACATTGAACTGACCCACAAGAGGCCTTGATTGATGAAGAGAAACGTTCATGGTTTAAAATGAAAAATCCTCACACGGCGTTCTGCTTCAGGCCGCGTGAGGATTCTCTCAATGATTCTTCCTCGCTTAGTGTCTGTGATGCGACGACCGTTTCTTGTCTCTGTCGTGACCGTCGTGCGACCGCGGCTTTCTGGGCCTGTTCATTTCCTCGTGGGCGTTTTCGCCCCCGGGGAGAAGAGCTTTGTGGCTCAGATTCAAGCGGCCTTCGTCGTCAATTTTCATCAGCTTGACCTCAATCTGATCACCAAGCTTCACGACATCCTCAACTTTCTCTACACGATTGACAGCCAGTTGCGAAATATGGACCAATCCTTCCTTGCCCGGAAGAATCTCCACAAAGGCCCCGAAGTCCATGATCTTCTTGACCGTGGCCATGTAGGTCTTTCCCACTTCAGGGAGCTCGGTCATGCGCCGTATGGCTGCGATTGCTTTGTCCGCAGCTTCCCGCTCGACTGCCGCAACAATGACCGTTCCGTCGTCGTCAATATTTACTTCGGCGCCGGAATCTTTGACGATCTGACGGATATTCTTTCCGCCCGGCCCAATCAAGGCCCCAATCATATCGACCGGTATCTTCAACGTTTGCAGACGAGGTGCATATTGGGACAAGTCCTCACGAGGCTTGTCCAGCGTCTGGTTCATAACATTGAGGATGGAAAGCCGTCCCTCTTTTGCCTGGGAGAGAGCCTGTTCGAGAATATCGAATGAGATTCCTTTGATCTTGATATCCATCTGAAAGGCGGTGATGCCATCGCGTGTGCCGGCGACTTTGAAATCCATATCGCCGAGATGGTCTTCATTCCCAAGGATATCGCTGAGGATCGCAACCTTCTTCTCTTCCTTGACAAGGCCCATCGCTATGCCTGCAACAGCTTTCTTCAAGGGAACGCCCGCGTCAAACAACGCTAGAGTTCCCGCGCAGACGGTCGCCATGGAAGAAGAACCGTTGGACTCGAGGATGTCCGATACGATACGCACCGTGTAGGGAAAATCCTCTTCCCGCGGAATGAGGTTCTTCAGTGACCGTTCCGCAAGATTGCCATGGCCAATTTCCCTGCGACCGGTGAATCCAACTCTCCCCACCTCGCCGACGCTAAACGGAGGAAAATTGTAATGGAGCATAAAGCGTTTCGTGGTTTCTGGCAGAAGCCCGTCAAGAATCTGTTCATCGGTCTTCGTGCCAAGGGTGACCGAGGTGAGACTCTGGGTTTCTCCACGTGTGAATAAGGAAGACCCGTGTGTGCGTGGGAGGATACCGACCTCGCAGCTGATGGGACGCACATCCCGGAGCCCTCGGCCGTCAAGCCGTTTTGCTTTTTCCAGGATGGTGGATCGCATGGCCGCTTTCTCCAGGTCGTGGAGACATTCGGCGATGCGTTCCGCCTGTTCGGGGTATTTTTCCTCAAGCGCTTTTTGGGTGTCTTCGTAGACCTTCCCTGTTGACTCGGACCTCGCTTCTTTCGTCAGCACCGTTGCGCTTAATTCCTTCAAGCGCTGGCCCGCGAGGCTTTGAACCTCTTTTTCAAGCCCTTCAGGAAGAGCCGGCGGTGCGATGGCCCTTTTTGTTTTCTGGATGCCGGATGCCAGAGACTGTTGGACGCCGCAGAGCGCTTTGATGTGTGTATGCGCAAACCGAAGGGCGTCGAGCATCTCCTCTTCGGAGATTTCGCGTGATTCTCCTTCCACCATCACAATAGAATCTTCCGTCCCCGCTATGGTGATGTCGATGTCGCTTTCGTTCAACTCGGCAAAGGTCGGATTGACAACCAGCGTTCCGTTGACCCTGCCGACGCGCACTTCCGCAACGGGCCCGTCGAAAGGAATGTCGGAGATGAGCAATGCCGCCGATGCGGCGCAAGCGCCAAGGACGTCACCGTCATGCTGCTGGTCGGACGAGTAAACGGTGACGAGCACCTGTGTCTCGTTGAAATAGTTTTTGGGGAACATAGGGCGTATCGGGCGATCAATGAGACGGGAAGAGAGGATCTCCTTTTCCGTCGGCCTGCCCTCACGCTTGAAGAAGCCGCCAGGAATCTTTCCGGCCGCGGATGTCTTCTCGCGATATTCCACCTGCAAGGGGAAGAAATCCTGCCCTTCTTTTTGCTCGCGGGCGCTTACAACCGTTGCCAAAACCATGGTGTCGCCATAGCGGATCATGACGGACCCGTCGGCTTGTTTTGCCAGCTTCCCGGTTTCGAGAATCAACGGTTTGCCGTTGAGCTCAATACTCTTGGTGATCAACATGCGT
>CAZRPU010000019.1:0-32992 GCA_964602055.1 uncultured Ignavibacteriaceae bacterium | reverse complement strand
TCGACCTCAACTCCAGCGTCGATCTCAAGAACGACCGACACTCTGCGCATGTACTGAGATGCTTGAAGAGCTTTTCCGAGTCCCTGTCGCTCAGTTCCCCGTCAATATACAGACTCACCTGTTCCTGGTATTCATCGCAAGTCATAACCTATTCTCCAAAAAATGGTTTCAGTTTCTCAACCAACGCTTTCCTCGCCTTGAACAATCGTGCCTTTACCGCACTCTCTGTGTTCCCGGTTATCTGCGCAATATCCGCATAAGATAATCGTTCATATTCCCGCAGAAGAATGACTTCTCTGTAATCCGGCTTCAGTTGCCCGATCACGGTCTGAACAATCTCGACGGTTTCAATTCCCACGGTTTTATCGAGCGGCGTTTCTTCTTCCCACACGTTTTCAATCTCTACCTGACCGTTTCGTCGTGTTTTCCGAAGCTGATTGTAAACCTCATTTCTTGTTATCGTGAGCAGCCAGGAGAGGAGAGAAGAGGCTGTTTGTAGCGCCTGAATGCCTTTCTGGGCCTTCAAAAAGGCCTCCTCGACGATATCCTCGGCTTGATCGCTGTCCTGAAGAAGCTTGAGTGCAAATCGGTACACCCGCGGCCTGTACAAAACATACAGTTCGCCGAATGCTTCGCCCTCCCCGGCCTTCAACCTCAAAACGAGTTGTTCATCTGATGATGATCGCACTCAGACCTTCGGTCGTTTGAAATGAGCTACTTCTCCAATCTCATTCCTTTCATGGAAGATGCAAAATCAGCACAAAAGTTTCTCCGCCTCCCGCCTATTCTGCGTTCACCGATGGAAACTCGGCTTTTCACCGAAAATAGACTGATTTCCCGCAACCTTTTGGCCTAATTGGACGTGTAAATCATTTGAGATTGCCATACCACGCACTTTTTCACTATTTTTAGTGCTCAATACACATTTCACGGTTTGACTCTTAACTTTTGATCTAACTTCACCATGTCTGTTCAAAACGAAACTGCGGATCTCAGCTCTCTTCGCATTCAACGAAATCTTGATTCCTCCTCGGGACCTCCTCCGTCCAAGCTTCCGCTTCGGATTGGCATCGGCCTCGTCATCGTTGCTTTGGTGGTGGTGGCTTACATGCTCATCGCAAGCGCCGTTGCCCCGGTCATCGAGGTGCGACTAACGACCGTAAGCTTCTCCTCCCCTTCCCAGGCCAATGCGATCTTGACCGCCAGCGGCTATGTCGTTGCTCAACGAAAAGCGGCTGTTGCTTCAAAGGCTACGGGCCGTCTTGAGTATCTGGGAGTCGTCGAGGGTGATAAGGTGAAAAAGGGAGAGATCATTGCGCGCATCGAGAACTCCGACATCCAGGCCCAGCTTGATCAGGCACGGGCAAACCTCAAGCTCAATGAGGCGGAACTCTACGACGCACAACAAAGCCTTGATCGTCAAAAAGTCATGCTGGAAAAAGGACTCACGCCCCAGGCGGAATACGATGCGGCGGACGCACGCTATCGCCGGGTTCTCGCTGCTATTGAGGTGGCTCGAGCCACCGTTGCAGGGGCGGAGGTAGCCCTGGAGAACACCCTTGTGCGGGCACCCTTTGATGGAACGGTGTTGACAAAAAATGCGGATGTCGGCGAAATGGTCGCCCCTATGGCGGCCAGCGTAAGCTCACGCTCTGCTGTTGTGACCATCGCTGATATGTCCTCGCTTCAGGTCGAAGCAGATGTATCCGAATCAAATATCGAGCGAATCGTTTCCGATCAGTCATGCGAAATCACTCTCGATGCATACCCCGAGGTCCGTTATCAGGGATATGTAGCCAAGATCGTTCCGACCGCTGATCGGGCGAAAGCCACCGTCTTGGTAAAAGTCGCTTTCCGTTCGTACGACAGCAGGGTTCTTCCGGAAATGAGCGCAAAGACTCTTTTCCTCACGAGAGCTCCCGGCATCGCTGAGACTTCAGCAAAGCCGATTCTCGCGATTCCTGCAAGCGCTCTCGCCAATCGCGGCGGCTCACCGAGTGTTTATGTTGTTGTGGAAAACAAGGCGGTTGAGATACCGGTCAAAACCGGCCGCACGCTTGGGTCGCTCGTTGAAATACTTTCCGGTGTCCAGGCGGGAGACCGGGTGATCGCAACACTTACTGATGATATTCAAAATGGTGTAACGGTAAAAGTGAAGTAGCTCACTTCTTCCATGAACCTCACTGGTCGGGAGTTCTTATGGCATCAATGATCGAAATTCAGGGTGTATCGAAATCCTATTGGCGGGATAGTTTCGAGATCCCCGTATTGAATAATATTACTCTCTCGGTCCCCGAGGGTGAATTTCTTGCCCTCATGGGGCCATCGGGATCGGGTAAAACAACCCTCCTGAATCTGATCGCCGGCATTGATCGCCCGAACAAGGGCTCTATTGCCGTTTCGGGGACCAACATTGCCACCCTGAGCGAGTCTCAGCTTGCAAAATGGCGCTCGACGCATGTCGGATTTATTTTCCAATTCTATAATCTTCTTCCGGTTCTTACAGCCTTCGAGAACGTGGAGCTTCCTCTTCTTCTGACGCCCCTTTCAAAGAAAGACCGTCGAAAACACGTCGAAGCTGCTCTTGGTGTTGTGGGGCTTTCTGACCGTATGGACCATTATCCGAAACAACTCTCCGGGGGACAGGAACAGCGTGTTGCTATTGCCCGGGCGATTGCCACCGATCCGACGATTCTCGTCGCCGATGAGCCGACAGGAGACCTTGACAAGAACTCAGCCGAGGAAATACTCACGCTTCTTGGCCGGTTGAACAAAGAATTCAAAAAGACCATCGTGATGGTGACTCACGACCCCCGGGCTGCGGAAAGGGCGCACACTGCGCGCCATCTGGATAAAGGCGAACTTCAATAGGAGGGCGTTCCGATGAAAGTATTCAAACTGATGTTCAAGAATGCCCTTCGGCACAAGCTCCGGACCCTTCTCACCATTGTGGGCATTTCTATTGCGGTTGTGGCTTTTGGCTTCCTTCGAACAGTCGTTACGGCGTGGTACGCCGGTGTTGAGATGTCGGCTGCAAATCGCCTTGTGACGCGTAATGCCGTCTCTTTCATTTTTCCCATTCCATACGCCTATCGGGACCGTATCGCCCAAATTCCCGGGGTGGAAACAGTCTGCTACGCCAACTGGTTTGGAGGTGTGTACATCGACAAGTCTCAGTTTTTTCCGCGCATGGCTGTTGATGCGGAAACAATCTTCAACGTGTACCCTGAGTTTGTCGTCCCACCCGATCAATTGGAGACCTTCAAAAAAGAACGGAATGCCTGTATCGTCGGCGCTGATCTGGCAAAGCAGTACGGATTCAAGCTTGGAGATGTGATACCCATCGAAGGGGATATCTATCCCGGGAGGTGGGAGTTTGTTGTGAGAGGAATCTACCAGCCGAGAGATAAGACCGTCGACGGCACACAGTTCTATTTCCATTGGGAATACGTGGATGAGCGGATGAAGCAGGAGATGCCTGGCCGGGAGGGCGATGTGGGCTGGTACATTATTAAGATCAAGGACGCCAACCAATCGGCCGCAATCTCAGAGCAAGTTGACAACCTCTTCAAGAACTCCCGAGCCGAGACCAAAACGGAAACGGAAAGAGCTTTTCAGGAAGGGTTTATTCAGGGGACGAGCCTCATAATCACTCTTCTGAATTTTATTTCCTTCGTTATCATCGGCATTATCCTCCTGGTGCTCGGAAACACCATGATCATGTCCGCCCGGGAACGCACGAAAGAATATGCCGTGCTCAAAACGATTGGCTTTTCCGGGAAACACCTCCTTGGGCTCATTGCAGGAGAATCCCTGATTATTTCCGCTCTCGGGGGCGGTCTTGGACTTCTCCTCACCTATCCCCTGGTTGGCTTGTTCTCCCTTGCCGTTCCGAAATCATGGTTTCCTATTTTCTATGTTGAGCCTTCAACGGTGATCCTTGCCGGCCTTTCGGCCCTGCTGGTTGGAGTGCTTGCTTCAATTTTTCCGATGCAGAAAGCTCTGCGGACATCGATTGTGGACGGCCTTCGGTTTGTGGGCTGAAATGATACTGATTCCATGAGGATTCTTGTATGAAAATTCCAATGAATTATATTGTCCGGAGTCTTTTCACGAGACGATTGACGACCGGGATTACGATCCTTGGCATTGCGCTCGTCGTCTTTGTCTTCACGGCCGTCCTCATGATGTCGGATGGAATTCGAAAAACACTCCGGGGAACCGGTTCCGCGGAAAATGTCCTTGTTGCAAGAAAGGCGGCCAACGGGGAGATCTCCAGCATTATTACGAGTGACGTGTACGGCGTTATCACCACTCTTCCACAGATCGCCCGGGGTGAAGAGAGCAGACTCCTCATATCCGGAGATATTGTTGTCGTCATCAATCTTGAGAAGATTGGAACTGAGGGAGGCATCAGCAACGTCACTGTGCGGGGCGTATCGCCGTCAGCGTTTTTGCTCCGTCCTCAGATCAAGATCCGGGAGGGAAGGATGTTTAACTGGGGAGCTCGGGAAATTATTGTCGGCTCCTCCATTACTCGTCGATTTGAGGGGGCGCAGCTCGGAAGTACTATTAAGTTTGCAGGTGACGCGTGGACTATTGTGGGAATTTTTGAAACCGGGGGGGACGGTTTCAATTCGGAAATGTGGGGAGATGTCAGTCAGTTACAGGATGCTTTTCGCCGCGGCGGGTCGTTTTCTACGGTTACTTTTCGCATGTCGGATCCCGGTCAGCTTGATGCAGTAAAAAAAGCTTTTGAGGAGGATAATCGTCTTCAGCAGTTTGAGCCAAAAACGGAAAGAGCGTTTTTCGAAGAGCAGTCTGAATTCATGTCCATCTTTATCAGCGTTCTGGGAATTTTCATCACCGTGTTTTTCAGCGTCGGGGCAATCATCGGCGCCATGATAACGATGTACGCTGCTGTCGCCAACAGGACGGTCGAAATCGGAACGCTGAGAGCTCTTGGTTTCAAACGGAGAAGCGTGTTGGCTGCATTTCTCATAGAGTCTTTCGTTCTCTCCCTTGTTGGAGCGGCGCTTGGTATGTTCTTCGCATCGTTCTTGCAGTTTGTTCAGGTGTCGACAATGAATTTCGGCTCCTTTTCAGAGCTCGAATTCGCTTTTGCTCTTTCCGCGTGGACGGTTTTCTTTGGTGTTGTCTTTTCGATCGTCATGGGATTCGCAGGAGGATTCCTCCCCTCCATTCGTGCGGCAAGGCTGAATATCGTCAACGCACTCCGATCGGTATAGGTGCTCCCGGGTCCCGATCGCGTGCTCCGGGCTCCTCTTTCCAATTCTCTTTGCCTGGTTGCCGGCCTCTGGAATTTTCACTTTTTGTTAATCCCAAGACCGGCCTTCCTCGGGGTTGAATCCTTCTTCTTCAACCGCTATCTTACCTTAAGCGGTGACATCTTAGTCCTTTATTATACACAACTTACTCACGTTTCCCTGTGTTCTGGATCCAGCTACTCTCAAACTTCATTAAGATCCTTCGGGCCGGTCAAACCCCGCGGCAAATTGCGGGGGGATTTGCCTTGGGATCCATTCTCGGGCTCTCTCCCAATCTCACCCTCCAGGGTCTTGCTCTTTGGCTCGTTATTTTCGCACTCGACGTTAATCTTTCTGCCGCCTTTCTTTCGTTCACGATCTTTGCCCTGTTTGCCTATCTCGCCGATCCGCTGTTTCATCAGCTGGGGTATTTTCTTCTCGTCCAGGTCGATGGATTGCAGGACCTCTGGACGACCCTGTACAATGCCCCCCTTGCACCATTGACGCGTTTCAACAACACTCTTGTGCTTGGTAGCCTCGTCGGGGCGGTTCTTCTTTCTCCCGCTGTCTATTTTGGCATGAAGCGGTTTATTCTCGCCTACCGAACTCACCTCTACGCCCGTATAGAACGATGGAAGGTGTACCAGTTTCTGAGCAAGAACGCTCTGGTCCGATGGTATCAAAAAATACGCGATTGGGGCGTGTGACATGCGCAAGAAATTTCTCTTCTTCGTTCTTGTCCCTCTCCTTTCCCTGACAATCCTCCTCTATTTCTTTCTCGACTCATGGGTCGAGGCCGGACTTGAGGCCGCGGGCGAAGCCGCTGTCGGAGCGAAAGTCGAGATTGATAATCTTCGCTTGTCTCTTTCCCCTATCGGCATGGAATTCAGCCGCCTCCAGGTGGCGAATCCGCGCGATCCGTGGAAGAATACGTTTGAAACGGGTGTGGTGCGCTTTGCTCTTGATTTCGGCCAGCTCCTGCGAAGTAAATTCATCATTGAGACAATTGAAATGCATGGGCTTGTTTTCGGGACAGCGCGAACAACGGACGGCGCGCTTCCCCGAAAGAGCCTGCCGCCGCCACGGCCCGCCGAATCACAGCAATTGTCAGCGGACGCTCCTCTCGCTCAACAGGCTGAAGCCTTGGCGGAAGAGAAAAAGAAAGCTACGCCGGTTTTTGATTTGGACGGGTTACGCAAACAGCTGAATCTCGACAGCCTCCTGAACACCCGGAATCTCCGTTCGGTTGGACATATCGATTCCCTGAGGAATCAGGTGGGTCAGGTTTCACGGCAGTGGGAATCCATTCTCGCGGATGCCGAAAAGAGCAAACAGCGGGCCGTTGAGCTTGAGGGAAAGATCAAAGCGATCAATGTTTCGGAATTGAAGAACGTCGAGGCTCTCTCGACAGCATTGAAGAACCTCGCTGATGTTCAACAAGGCATCAAAGACATCAACCAGACGCTGACAAGCCGGAGGGCGGCGGTAACGGAAGATGTGAATCGGTTGGCGGCCTCTGTTCGTGTCATCGATGATTTGGCTCAGCAGGACTTCCGGGATGTTTTACAGCTCGCCAGGCTTCCGGATGTGAATATGCAGGGGCTTGCCGAAATTCTCCTTGGCAAGGATCTGATGGCGGGTGCATACGAGTATCTTTCGTGGGTCGATTTCGCCCGGACACATGTGCAGAACTCAACTTCGAAACCTGCCAACGCTAATCCGCCCCGCATGAAGGGCCAGAACATTTCCTTTCCTTCCGAGAAATCGTATCCGAAGTTTTGGATCAAGAAAATTGCTGTTTCGGGGGGAATGGAGAAAGATCGGGATCCCAAGTATTTTTATGCGGCAGGCATTGTTCAGAACATTTCTTCCAACCAGCGCGCTACGGGGCTTCCGCTCACGATTGATCTGACTGCAATCCAGGGTCGGGGCACAAACGCTGAGTTTAAAGCTTCTCTCGACAGGACCGGGGACATTCCTCTCGATACATACCGTGCCTCCCTTTCCGGCGTTCCTCTTGCATCTCTGTCGCTCGGGCGCTCCGATTTTGTCCCGTCAAAAATTTCCAATGCCGTTGCTCGATTTGCCGTTGCCGTGGACGTTCCGGGAAATCGGTTCGATGCTAACGCCAATATGGCCTTTACCAATCTGAACGTGTCTTTCGATCGAACTCCAAAGAACACGGTCGAGAGGCTTGTACAGGAAGTTCTCCAATCAATACAACGGTTCAGCGTGATCCTGCGTTTCTGGAAGACTGGTGAAAAGCTGGACGTTGCCTTTGAAACCGATCTTGATAACCTTCTTGCGGAAAAGACGCGTAAAGTGATCGGTGATGAAGTGCGGCGTTTAACGAATGAGCTTCGCCAGAAGCTTGATAGGAAAATTGCGGAGAAGCGGCGGGAAGTAGAGGAGCTTTTCAATCAGAAGAAACAGGAAATGACTTCCCGCCTCAGAGCGTACGAAAATCTGCTCAACGAGAAGCTTGCCTTCGCTGAAGCAAAGAAGAAGGAATTAGAGGAGAGGATTCAGGGGGAGAAGAAGAAGCAGGAAGATGCTCTCAAAAAGAAAGGCGCGGATGCCCTGAAGGGGTTGCTGAAGAAGAAAAATTGACGGTGTAAAAATCAACACTCTGCCTGACTGGCGTCCGCTTATCGCTTCTTCTTTCCTCTTGTCTTTTGCGCTTTGCTGTTCCGATCCCCCGTTTTCGTGTTTTGTGCATTCCGCGCATTATCCTTCCCATCCTTCATCCCGTTGTCTTTAACAGTGTTTTCTTTTTCAGCTTCTTCGAGTTTGCTGTCTTCTGCTTCTTCTGCAACAACTGCAGCGACGTCCGCTACATCATCATCGGTATCCAGACGGATGAGCCGCACTCCCTGGGTGTTGCGCCCTGCAACCCGAATGTCCGTCGCATGCTGCCGTATAACCATGCCTCCGGACGTGACAACGACGACGTCGTCTGTATCTGTTACTTCACGGATGACGACCATTTTTCCCGTTTTATCGGAAGTCTTGACGGTGATGATACCTTTGCCTCCTCTGTGGCTGACCCGGTATTCGCCTGCCTCGCTTCGTTTTCCGTAGCCGCGTTCTGTTGCCACGAGAATGGTTGTATCGTTCCGGTGCAGCGTCACGACACCGACGACTCTATCACCCTTCTCTAGGCGGATTCCGCGCACACCTGCCGCACTGCGACCCATGGACCGTGCTTCTTCTTCGTGAAAACGGATCGCCATCCCTTCCCGCGTTCCGATGATAATGTCCTGCTTTCCGTTCGTGAGCTTCACGTCAACCAGCTTGTCGTTCTTCTTCAACCCCATGGCTGTAATGCCTGAACGCCGCGGGTTGCTGAACTCGGAAAGAAGAACCTTTTTCACCACCCCGTGTTCCGTCACCATCAGAATATAATGGTCGTCGTCAAAGTTCTTCACGCTGATGAACCCGGCAATCCCTTCGTCTGCAGCTTTTGAAACAAGGCTGTTGATCGGTTTTCCTTTTGCTGTTCTCCCACCCTCAGGTATTTCAAAAACCTTCAACCAGTAGCATCGTCCTTTATCGGTGAAGAACAGAATATAGTGATGGGTGCTTGCGACGAAGAGATGCGCCACAAAATCGTCTTCCCGGGTTGACGCCCCTGTTACACCCTTGCCGCCCCGTGCCTGCCGCCGGTATCCCGACACCGGAAACCGTTTGATATAGCCCTGATGACTTATCGTAATAACGACGTTTTCCTCGGCGATCATGTCTTCAATGCTGAATTCTTCCGCCTTGTAGACAATTTCTGTACGCCTCGGGTCTCCGTACTTTTTCTTGAGCTCGGTCAGCTCTTCTTCAATGATCTTGAACTGCAGTGGTTTGCTCTTGAGGATCGCTTTCAACCGCTCGATGATTTTTATCGTTTCGCGGTATTCGTCTTCCACTTTCTTCCGCTCGAGACCGGTCAGCTTCTGCAGCCTCATGTCGAGAATGGCTTTTGCCTGGATCTCGGAGAGTTTGAACTTCTTCATGAGTCCCAGCTTCGCGCTCTCGACATCCTTCGATTGCTTGATGAGCCTGATAACCGCGTCGATGTTGTCCAGGGCAATGATATATCCTTCGAGGATATGCGCCCTCTTTTCGGCCTCGTCAAGCTCGTACTTTGAACGCCGGACCACTACTTCGTTTCGATGATCTATGAACCGCTGGATCATCTCGCGCAGCGTCAGGATCTGCGGCCTTCCCTCAACCAGGGCCAGCATGTTGACACCGAATGTCGTTTGCATCTGCGTATGCTTGAACAGGTTATTAAGCACTACTTCGGCATTCGCGTCACGTTTGAGCTCGATAACAATCCTAAGGCCGTCGCGGTCCGATTCGTCCCGCACGTCTGAAATGTCGTCGAGTTTCTTTTCGTTCACCAGGTCCGCAATCTTTCCAATGAGCCCCGCCTTGTTGACCATATAGGGGAGTTCTGTGACAACGATGCGCTGGCGGTCCCCCTTCCCGGTTTGGATGCTCGCTTTTGCCCTGACGAGCAGCTTGCCGCGTCCTTTGGTGTATGCTTCCTTCACGCCGTCATATCCGTAGATGATGCCGCCCGTTGGAAAATCAGGGGCGAGGATATGCTTCATCAGCTTCTCGTTGGTGATGGCAGAATCTTTGATATAGGCGACGCAACCATCAATGACTTCATTGAGATTGTGGGGGGGGATATTCGTCGCCATGCCGACAGCAATACCGCTCGTGCCATTGCAAAGGAGGTTGGGAAACAGGGCCGGCAGTACGGTTGGCTCGCGGAGTGTGTCGTCAAAATTCGGGGCAAATGCGACCGTGTTCTTTTCAAGGTCGCGCAGCATTTCTTCCGCTATGCGCGAGAGGCGTGCTTCGGTGTATCTCATGGCGGCCGGCGAATCCCCGTCAACAGAGCCGAAATTCCCCTGACCGTCGACCAGAGGATACCGCATCGAAAATTCCTGCGCCATCCGGACCATGGTGTCGTACACGGCGGAATCGCCGTGCGGATGATACTTCCCAAGAACTTCGCCAACAATACGCGCACTTTTCTTGTACGGCCTGTTCGGCATTAGCCCCAGGTCCTGCATGCCATACAATACGCGGCGATGAACCGGTTTTAGCCCATCCCGCACATCGGGAAGCGCCCTCGCAACTATGACCGACATCGAATAATCGATGTACGATCCCTTCATCTCGTCTTCAATGTCGACCGGTACTATCTTCTCGTTAAGCTGGGCCATGATGTCGTGGTTTTCTCTTCTGGTGTTTTTCCCGAAAGACGGGAAGTGCAATTAGACGTCGAGGTTTCTTACATATTTGGCATTCTTCTCGATGAACTCTCTGCGAGGCTCAACCTCGTCTCCCATGAGGATTGAGAATGTCCTGTCTGCGTCTGCCGCATTTTCGATTGTTACCTGGAGGACCGTTCGCGTCTCGGGGTTCATGGTGGTTCCCCACAGTTGATCCGGGTTCATTTCACCAAGACCTTTGAACCGCGAAATCACTATGCCGTCCGAAGTGATGGGGGTCCCCTCTTCGGCCGGAGCTGTACTGTCTTCCTGTTCTTTTGCTTCTTTGGCCGGTTTTTTCTCCGCCTTCATCCTTTTAATCGCTTCATCCCGCTCTTCTTCGTCGTATGCGTATTGTTCGGTTTTTCCCTTTTTGAGCTTATACAACGGGGGTTGTGCTATGTAGACATGTCCGAGCTCAATCAGGGGTTTCATGTGACGGAAGAAAAGCGTCAGCAACAAGGTTCGAATATGAGAGCCGTCGACGTCGGCGTCGCACATGAGAATGATCTTGTTGTACCGCAGTTTCGCCGGGTCAAAATCTTCCCCAACTCCCGCTCCAACGGCCGTGAAAATCGCCCTTATTTCTTCGTTCTCGAGAATCTTGTGCATGCGGGCTTTTTCGACGTTGAGAATCTTTCCCTTGATAGGCAAAATCGCCTGAAAACGCCTGTCTCGGCCCTGTTTGGCGCTTCCCCCGGCAGAATCACCCTCCACGATGTAAAGCTCGCAATGCTCGGGATCGTCGATAGAACAGTCGGCCAGCTTGCCGGGGAGGCCGCCAGAATCAAGGGCGTTTTTCCGGCGTGTCAGATCCCGGGCTTTTCTGGCAGCTTCTCGCGCCTCTGCTGCTCTGAGGCACTTTTCGAGTATTCTCTTTCCGTCAGGTGAGTTCTGCTCCAGCCAATCTCCCAGCTGAGGACCCACAACGGATTCAACGATACTCTTGATCTCGCTGTTTCCCAGCTTCGTTTTCGTTTGACCTTCAAACTGGGGCTCCGGCACTTTCACGCTGAGAACCGCGGTCAATCCTTCCCGAAAGTCATCCCCCACAAGCTGAATCTTCCCCTCTTTGATCATCCCGTTCTTGTAGCCGAAATTGTTCAGCGTTCGCGTAAGCGCCGTGCGGAACCCCACGAGGTGTGTGCCCCCTTCGTGGGTGTTGATGTTGTTGACGTAGGTGAAAATGTTTTCGCTGTACTGGTCATTATACTGGAGGGCGATCTCCACTTCAACCGCTCTTCCGTTTTCGTCCTTGTCGTCCCCTTTGGCATAAAACACTTTTTTCGTAATAGCGGGACGCGTGGCGTCGATGTACTTGACAAACTCCATCAGCCCGCCCTTGAAATGAAAGATCTCCTCTTCAATCTCCTTCGTTCTTTCATCGCGAATGACAAGGGTAACGTCGGGATTCAGAAACGCCAGCTCGCGCAGCCGCTCCGCGAGGGTCTCAAACTTGAATGTGCGATTTTTGAATACTGTCCCGTCGGGGAAGAAGGTGACCTTCGTTCCGCTTTTTCCCTTCTCTGCTTTCCCTGTGCTCTTGACGGGGGCGACCGGATCTCCTTTCTTGTATTTCTGAAAGAAGAGCTTTCCGTCTCGGCGGACTTCGACTTCAAGCCATTCGCTGAGCGCGTTGACTACCGAGACACCAACGCCGTGCAGCCCGCCCGACACTTTATACGTGTTCTTGTCGAACTTCCCGCCCGCATGCAGAACGGTCATAACGACTTCGAGGGCTGAGCGTTTTTCCTCCGCGTGGATGTCTGTTGGTATGCCGCGTCCATCGTCTTCAACGGTAACCGAGCCGTTTTCGTTGAGCACGACGGAAATATTCTTGCAGAATCCCGCAAGCGCCTCGTCGATGGAGTTGTCAACAACTTCATACACCAAATGATGAAGCCCTCGGGCACTCACGTCGCCGATATACATCGCCGGCCGCCTCCGGACCGCTTCGAGTCCTTTAAGGACGGTGATATCCTCCGCGGTATAATCCCCCTGTCCGTTCTTCTTTGGAGGTACCGTCTTTGTGATGCCGGCGCCGTTCTTCACTTTGTTGTCTGTTTCTTTTCGACTCATGCTATCCTTCCTAGACAAACTTGATGTCTTTTACGACAACCTCACCCAGGTCTTTGTTGAGCTTGGTAATCATGTCCTGCTTCAAGAGATTTAGCTCGTTCCGCCACGGGCTGTTGTGCACCTTTACGATCAGTATTCCCTTGTCGATCTTGACCGCCTCGGTCACGCGTGCGATTTGCTCTCCCATGACAGCGTTCCACTCAACGACCGCATCGTATTCCCTGATTTTACGTCCAATCCCGAGATTTTGGACAAGCTCCCGGATTGCGGCGCCGAGTGTTTTAGTTGACGAGGAGTCCGGTTTCTGCATGGTGATGTACTTCTCCCCCCCGAACAAGAAACCGGCTGTGGCCGTCCTTCCATCCGAATTTTGAAGGAAAAACCCTGTCGTCGGTCGATGTGATGAAAACCTGGCCTGTTTGCTCAACAAAATCCAGCAGCCGCCGTGAACGGTGCTCGTCAAGCTCGCTGAACACGTCGTCAAGCAGGAGGATGGGTGTTTCGTTCCGCTGTTCTTTCAAATACGAAAATTCTCCCAGCTTCAGAGCGACCAGGAACGTCTTATGCTGTCCCTGGGAGGCAAATTTACGGAGATTCATGTCGCTGATGGAAAGGTCGATTTCGTCCCGGTGCGGCCCGGCGGCTGTTGCCGCTGTCCTTCTCTCCTCGTCGCTTCGAAGGCGCAGTTCCTCTGCGAAGCGTTCCTCGATAATTTCCTTCGAACACCCCGGTGTAAGTTCGAACGATGGTACGTACCGGATTCCGGGTCTTTCACCCTCGCCGGCAATCAGGAGAAAGTGTTTCTCCACAATCGGCTGGAATTCCTCTATGAACTTTTCTCTCCGCGTGATAATGCTGCTTCCCGTTGAAATGAGTGATTCGTTCCACGGTTCAAGCATTTCGGTGCAATCCTTCCTTGATTGTCTTGCTTCAAAAAGGATTTTATTGCGCTGACGGAGGATTCTTCGATACTCGAGCATCTCTTCCAGGTAGAGCTTGCTCGCCTGACTAATGGCGAGGTCCAGAAATTTTCGTCTCTCCGTCGGTGCTCCGAACGTTATGCCGTTCTGTTCCGGTGAAAGAATGACGGCGGGGAATTGTCCCACAACGGATGAGAGTGTGTCGATCGGATTCTTGTTGATGGTTACCGTTTTCTTTGCGGTCGCGCTTTCGTAGGAAGCCTCAACAGACCATTGTGCCTCGCTGTCTGATGTAAAACGCCCCCGCACGTCGAACTGATCGCGTCCAATTTTCAGAACCACCGCGTCGCTGCTTGCATAGAAGCTCTTGGTAAGGCAGAGATACGAGACGGCCTCAACGATGTTTGTCTTCCCCTCGCCGTTGTCCCCAAACAGTGCGTTGATACCGGGAGAACAATCTAAAACGGAGTGCAGATGATTCCGAAAATTCCGTATTTCAATCCTCCCGAGTTTCATGGTGTTTTCAACATACAACACAATAGCCCCGACAATCCGGGGCTATTGCGCTCTTCGTGTTTGCTGTACTCCTTATGCATTCAATCGCACGGGCATAACAAGCATCAGAATATCTTCGTTCTCTTTCTGCGTGGTGGGGGAAATCGTTGCGGCGCGCACCGGAGTGCTCATTCTGAAGGTTACTTCGTCGGCGTCAATGTGGGACAGAATGTCGATGATGTAATTCGAGTTAAATCCGATTTCGAGTTCGTCGCCGTCGTATTTACAATGGATCTTTTCCCGGGCTTCGCCTCCAAAATCGATGTCTTCCGCAGCAATTTTCATTTCGGCCTTCTTCACAGAGAAGCGCACCTGGTGCGTGGTGGTGCTTGAATAAAGGGCAACCCTGCGAACCGAAGCCAGAAGCAACTCTCTGTTGACGGTGAGCGTCTTGTCGTGATCGAGAGGTATAACGGACTCATAGTTCGGGTAATTTTCTTCAATAAGCCTCGATGTGAGAATCACGCTGCCGAAAGAAAACTGTACGTGGGACGTATCGACAGTAACGGTGCTTTCTGCTTCTTCTGACGTCCTCGCCACAAGATTCAACGCTTTCGCCGGAACAATGATGTCCTTTTTCAGTTTTGCCTGCTTCAATCCGTTATATTTGAACCGCACCAGCCTGTGTCCGTCGGTCGCCACAGCCCGTAATTCCTTTTGGTTCACCTGGAACAATACGCCGGTCATCGCTGGCCTTAGTTCGTCGGTGCTCACCGAAAAATTCGTCCTTCCGATAATTCTGCGAAGCTGATTTCCTTCCACAACAATTTGATCTTCCCCCTTGAACTGCGGAATAGAGGGAAACTCTTCGCTCGACTCCCCCATCAGTGTATATTCGCCTGTCTCCGTAATCATCTTCACTTTGTTGGAGGAGAGGTCGGCTGAAAATATGATGTTGACGTCTGTAAGTGCTCGAATTGTTTCCATGAGCCTTTTTGCCGGCACCGTAATGGATCCGTCTTCATTTCCTTTTACATCAAGAACCGCGGACATGGAAACCTCAAGGTCGGTCGCCGAAAGACGCAATACGTTCTTTTTGAGATCGAAGAGAATGTTCTCGAGAATGGGAAGAGTGGACTTTGAAGGGACGACCCCAATAATTCGAATGAGGATTTTTTGAAGGTCATTGCTAGCGACCGTAAATTTCATGTAAAGGCTCCTTTGAAGGGAAAAAGCGGTTGGCGTCGTTGATCAAATTTAACAAAAAAACGGTCCATAAACAAGAAAACACCTGTATCAACGATCGCATAATTGATTGTGTGCCTTATAGTTATAATGAATATATAAGATTAAAGAGAAGATTATTAATAATACTGTTGATAGTGTGGATAAAAGGAAAAAGAGACACAAGAGATGTCAAAAAACAGATGTAGTATGATAAAGGTAATAGTGGATAGACTGTTTAAATGAGAAAGAGGTATGAACATTTCTTATTCAGGACAAAAGGGAAAAGAAAATCACGGAACATATGAACAGTAACATAACACGGATCCACGCGTTGTGCCAAAAGTTATAAACAACACAGGTAAAAAGAAAAAGCCCCGTCTTGCGGGGCCCTGGGAAAAAAGGAACTCCTCCTACGAGGCTCGATTAAGCTGCAGATATCTTTTGAGCTGATCGACGTTTTGCTTAAAGACAGCATCGGTGTTCACCCGGTCCTCAACGGACTGATATGCATGGATGACGGTGCTGTGATCCCTTCCTCCGAAATGAAGCCCGATGGTCTTGAGAGACGAGTTTGTCAGCTCTTTGGCGAGGTACATTGCCACCTGGCGGGCATTTACCACTTCTTGTTTCCTGGTTTTTGCCCGCAGAAGATCCGTCGGGAGGTTAAAGAACTCCGACACCGTTTGTTGAATTTGATCAATGGACACGGGGTTTTTCAGCTCGTGAACCACCACGCGCAGCACGTCCCTGGCCAGGTCAACGTTGACTTCTCTGTTCTCAAGAGAAGCCCTCGCATACAAACTAATGAGGCAGCCCTCCAACTCACGAATATTGCTGGTGACGTTGGAGGCGATGAATTCAATGACGTCTTGGGGAAGATCGAGCGAACTTTCCTGGCTCTTCTTCTGAAGGATAGCGATACGCGTTTCAAGATCCGGCAACTGGACGTCAGCGGTAAGCCCGCACTGAAACCGGGAAATGAGGCGCTCATCCAAACCCTTGAGTTCCTTGGGCGGAACATCCGAGGAGAGAACTATTTGTTTGCCGAGCTGGTAAAGCGTATTGAACGTATGAAAGAAATTATCCTGAGTTTTTTCTTTTCCGGAGAAAAACTGGATATCGTCAACGATCAACAGATCAATGGAACGGTAAAAACCCGAAAACTCATTCACCTTGTCGGTTTGAACTGCTTCGATAAAATCGATGGTGAATTTTTCGCTCGAGAGATAGACAACGCGTCGCGCCTTTCCCGAAGCAAAGGCAAAATTTCCCAGAGCGTGCATGAGATGCGTCTTACCCAAACCGGTGCCGCCGTAGATTACCAGAGGATTGAACGAGGTTCCACCCGGATTGTTTGCGACAGCCATTGCGGCGGCGCGGGCGAGCTGGTTGCTGTCTCCCTTGATGAAATTGTCAAAAGTATAACGGGGGTTGAGGTTATTCTGAAGGGGGGCAAGACGTTCGTTCACACCAAGAGAAAAGTTCTCCGGAGACGCGGGGACAACAGGGGCCGGCGGCGCCGATCCCACAACGCCATCCTGGATTTCCTCTGTAGCTATGGAGTAGAAAAGCTTTGCCTGGTCTCCCAGGACCTCGGTAACCGTTGTGCGGATGAGAGAATTGTAATGACCCTCAAGCCAGTCATAGAAGAATTGGCTGGGAACCCGGATGGTGAGTTGCTCAGATTCGAGCCTCAAGGGAACGATGGGCTCGAACCAAGTCTTGAAGCTGAGCGTGGTGATTTCGCTTCGGATTTTTGAAAGGCATCGTCCCCAAACTTGCTTCAGCTCTTCGGTAGATTGAGGTTCGGGGGCAAAGACAAGAGAGTCTTGAAAGCTCATGTTCAAAATTCGCTAATTTCCGTTGGGGAAAAGCAACACATTGTCCACAATCTTCTCAACAGCGTGGAAAACCGTAAAACGAAGACTTGCGGGACTACAGAGAAAATTCACATCAAGCAAAGCGGGAAAAACACCGAAAACACTCACGAAAAAGAAAACGTTCACCCGGTTATTAACAAATCCCTGACACCGGAAGATCAACCAAAGCGAGAGATAAAAACGAGTGAAAAACCAACCCCGACAATTGTCCACACATTATTAACACACAAGAATCGTGTCGTTGGGGGGTGCATTATAGCATCGGCATGCTCCGAACGCAAGTGGAAAAATTACAATTTTTGGTTGAGATGGGGAAAAATCGGAATGAGAAAACACCCCGGGCTGAGATTTACGGAGAGCAAGGGATTGATAAGAACAGAGTCGAAGCAACCACCTGAAGCGCACCTTCAAGCGAGAGAAGAAAAGCCGACATTTTTGACGAGGGGAAAACGAAGGATGAATATTCGCGCCGACATGAAGACCTTTTGCGCCGGGAACACGACACGGCGCAGAGAGGACAATCACCTTGAGCTTTTGCTTGAATGTGCCCCACGGTTTCCGTACATTAAGAGACTTCAACAAGAAAATTGGGAGTATAAATGAAACGGACGTACCAGCCGCACAAGCGAAAACGCAAAAACACGCACGGTTTTCGCGCCCGTATGGCGACGAAGAATGGCCGGAAGGTGCTGAGCCGAAGACGGGCAAAGGGACGGCACAAGCTTACCGTAAGTGGCTGATAAGAAAACCCCGTGACAAACAGACTCTCCAGAGCAAAAATCCTGAGAGGGCGGGGGGTTTTTGCCGATATTCTCTCTGAAGGTGCCTCCAATTCCTCTGGGTCCATCAGGCTTTTTGCTGGTAAGACCAGATTTAGACACTGGAAAATCGGTTTTGCCCTGGTTCGGGGAGCCGGTAATGCTGCAGTGCGCAACCGGATCAAACGGTGCATGCGCGAGGCGTTTCGCGTTCGACAAAGCCTCCTGCTCGGGGAATCTTGCGGCTTGATTTTGCTCTACGTGGGAAGGGTCCCGCAAAACACAGCCGACGTTGACTGCACCAAAATAGCAAACGACGTACAGAACACCCTCGAAGGATATACAAAAAAGAACTCCTAATGCGGTCAATCACCATTTTCTTGATACGGACTTACCAGTCAGCGCTCTCCCCCCTTCTTCCTTTTAATCACTGCAGGTTTTACCCCTCATGTTCACAGTATGCGGTTGAGGCCATCGAAACACATGGCGCGGGAAAGGGAATGTGGCTGGGATTAAAACGCATTCTTCGGTGTCATCCTCTTAACAAGAAGAGCGGCTATGACCCCGTGCCGGAAGTAGAAGCATCCAAACAGGAAGGTTAACAGAGGAATGGATCGTCAGTCGATACTCGGTTTTGTCCTTATTTTTCTCATTCTCATGGTCTGGATGTGGGCAAACGCACCAACCCCCCCTCCGCCGGGCTCAACACCGGAAAAGGCAGACACGGCGTTTGTTACCAGGCCACAGGTCGTTGCACCGATTGAGCGTGATACGGTAGAGCGGAAAGCAACAGATTCCTTTGGCAAGTATTATTCCGCAAGGGTTTTGGGAAAGGAACGTCTCATAACAGTCGAAACCGACCATTATAGAGCCGTTATTTCCACAAAAGGCGGAGTGATCAAAGAATGGGAAATGAAGAATTTCAAGACGTGGGACCACCATCCGGTTCAGCTGGTGGATTATGAAAGCAATGGAGATCTTGGGCTGAGGTTCATGTCCTCCGATGGCAGGCTGATAGAAACGCGCAAGCTGTACTTCGACAGTGCCCAGCCGACCGGCGCCGTGGTTCTGTCGGGGGATCAGGAACAGGAAATCCGCCTAACCCTGCCAGCCTCAAACGGAGGGACGCTGACGAAGATCTTTCGCTTCAGAAATGGGTCGTACGATTTCGACGTCCAGATCACATTTAACCGAATGGCGGAGATTGTCGCAAACTATAAATACGAGCTTTCCTGGGAGAGCGGACTTCGGTTCACCGAGCGGAACAGCGTGGACGAAGCAACATTCGCAGAGGCCCATATTTATGCGGCCGGCGAACACTCGACCCTGGACGCGTCAAATTTCGAAGAGCCAACCAGGCAAAACCATCAAGGTTCGGTGGATTGGGTGGCGACGAATACAAAGTACTTTCTTCTGGCATTCATGCCCGAAAAAGGGAAAACTTCGGCCGTGTATTTAGAGGGGAAAAAGATCCACGCGCCGGACGAAGGCGTCATAGAGCGGTATTCCCTCACCCTGGAAATGCCCTTCAAAGGAGCTGCACAGGAGCAGGAGACCTTCCGGATGTATTTCGGCCCCGCAGACTACCAGACCCTGAACGACTATGACATCGGACTGGAAAACGTCATCTACCTGGGGTGGTCGTGGATCGTGCGGCCGATATCGGTTTATGTCATGTTGCCGGTCTTCATGTTTCTCCACATGCTCATTCCCAACTGGGGGATAGTGCTAATAATTTTTGCGATTATTATCAAGGTGGCCCTCCATCCCCTGACGAAGACCAGCATGAAGTCGATGAAGAAAATGCAGGCCCTGCAGCCGATGATGGACGAAATCAGGGAGAAGTACAAGGACGACCCGACAAAAATGAATCAGCAGATCATGGGATTATACAAGGAATATGGCGTCAATCCCGCCGGCGGATGTCTCCCCATGCTTTTGCAATTCCCCATCCTCATTGCACTCTACAACGTGTTCCGCTCAGCCATCGAATTGCGCCAGGCCGGTTTCTTCTGGTGGATTACAGATCTCTCCATCCCCGACATTCTCGTGACGCTTCCCTTTGCGATCCCGATTTTTGGAATAAGAGAAGTCAGCGGGCTTGCTCTTTTCATGGGTATCACGACCTTCATTCAGCAAAAAATGACCATTAAAGACCCGCGGCAAAAGGCAATGGTCTGGATGATGCCCGTCATGATGACGCTTCTGTTCAACAGCTTCCCATCGGGGCTGAATCTGTATTACTTCATGTTCAACCTCCTCTCCATAGGACAGCAAATGTTCATCAACAAACAGCAAGACGAAGAGCCATTGCGAAAGATTGATCAGAAGAAAACAAAACGCGGCGGCCTCTTTGGAAAGCTGGGGGACATACCGAGACTGAACAAGAAGAGCTAACGCCGACAAAATCGTTGGACAAGAAACCCCGCCAAACGGCGGGGTTTCTGCTTTTCAGTGCGTTGTTTCTCCCCACGGGATTTCGTACATTTGTTCCCCTATGCAGAGGAAAGCCGGAATGGGCGGGTTTTCATCCGATACGATTGCAGCGATTGCTACCCCACTGGGTGAAGGAGGGATTTCGGTCATCCGCATCAGCGGACCGGAGGCATTTCGATTCGCTGATAAAGGATTTAGCGGCAAGGTATCCCTTACAAAGGCAGAATCGCATACAGCACACTTCGGCGCTTTCAAGGATACCGGCGGGGCCCACCTTGACACTGTGGTTGCGCTCCTTTTCAAGGGGCCAAAGTCCTATACGGGTGAAGACACTGTTGAGATCAGCTGTCACGGCGGCATGCTGGTGACGCACCGGATACTCGATGCGTTGATCGGATATGGCTGCCGTCATGCCGAGCCGGGGGAGTTCACAAAACGGGCCTTCTTGAACGGAAAGATGGACCTTAGCCAGGCCGAAGCTGTGGCAGATCTCATCCACGCGAAATCCGACCGCTCCCGGGAGGCGTCAATCCGGCAGCTGGCCGGCAGGCTTTCGGAGAAAATTGAAGAAATCCGGGGAGGTCTCGTCCATACAAGCGGACTGCTTGAGCTCGAGCTTGATTTTGCCGAAGAGGGCTATGAGTTTGCGGACAAGGAAGAAGTAAGAACTCAACTTTCTCAGGCTGTTGCCCGGATTGACGCTCTTCTTGCCTCATATAAAATGGGGAGATATTACCGGGATGGAGTGAAGATTGTCCTGGCTGGCATGCCCAACGTGGGGAAATCGAGCCTCCTGAACGCGCTTCTGATGGAAAACAGGGCCATTGTGACAGATGTCCCGGGAACAACCAGGGATACGATCGAAGAAAACCTCTCCATCGATGGGGTCCTGTTCAGAATTGTCGATACGGCAGGCCTGCGCGAGACCATTGACAGGGTAGAAGCCGAAGGTGTCCGGCGATCGCAGGATCAAGTAAAGGCGAGCGACATCTTGCTGTTGGTCATGGATAACTCGAAGGCACACGACAACGAAGAAGTGAACCTGGCAAAGCGGCTCATACAGGATGTCAAGAAGGTTGAAACTCCAACCATTCTCGTAATGAACAAGACCGATTTGCCTGTCGCCCGCAATGGCACAACGGCGGATATAGAAAGGTCCCTGGGAACAAAAGACATTGTTAACCTTTCGGCGCTAACGGGAGACGGAGTGGAGGCCTTGAAGAAGACCCTGGCCCGCACAACGCTCGGTTCAGCTTCAGATCAGTCCGAAGCAGGGGTTACTCTCACGAGCGCCCGTCACTGCGACGCCCTTCAAAGGGCGCGTGCCCGCCTGACGATGACCCTCGAATCGCTCGAGGCGGGACAAAGCGGCGAGTTTCTGGCAGTGGATCTTCGGGGGGCTCTCGACAGCCTCGGAGAAATAACGGGAATCGTCACAACAGAAGAGATTTTGAACGAGATCTTTTCAAAGTTCTGCATAGGCAAGTAAAACGTTTCACGTGAAACATCCCTGGAGCAATGGACACCGTAAAGTCAAAATATGACGTCGTGGTGGTTGGAGCGGGACACGCCGGTATTGAAGCGGCCCTGGCTGCCTCACGGATGGGGTGTTCGGTCCTGATCGTAACCATGAGCAAACATGCCATTGGGCGCATGTCGTGTAATCCGGCCATCGGGGGAACGGCCAAAGGACACTTGGTTCGGGAAATCGACGCCCTGGGAGGGGAGATGGGGAAGATTGCCGACGCTACCGGCATCCAATTCCGCATGCTGAACAGGTCAAAGGGCCCAGCCGTATGGTCTCCGAGATGCCAAAATGATCGCGAATGGTATTCCCGTGAAGCACAGCGCAGAATCGAATGCGCAGAAGGAGTGACCGTGCTTGAGGATGCCGTCTCCGAGCTTCACACCGAGACCGACGGCCAAGGAGCGGGAAAAAAGGTGGCAGGAATAACCACTGCGGGCGGCCGCAGGATCGGGTGCTCTACCCTTGTTCTGTGTGCCGGAACATTCATGCGGGCCATCATGCACACTGGCCTTACCCAAAAGGCTGGTGGAAGGTTTGGGGAGCCACCCTCAACCGGCGTTACGGAACAGCTCGAAAAACTCGGCTTTGTCAGCGGACGCCTGAAGACCGGGACACCCCCGCGCATCGACCTAAAATCGATAGATTTGGCCAAAACCGAACCCCAGGAGAGCGACGATCCCCCCCAGCCGTTTTCCTATCAGACGGAGAAGATCTCCAACAAGCTCATTCCCATGTTTCTTACGCATACATCTCGAAGGACCCACGAGGTACTGCGAAAGGGATTCGACAGATCCCCCATGTTCACCGGCAGGATCAAAGGAATCGGCCCGCGCTACTGCCCGTCGATCGAGGACAAAATCAATCGGTTCGCAGAGAAAGAACGGCACCAGATTTTTCTGGAACCGGAAGGATATGAGACAGACGTGGTTTATGTCAATGGATTCTCAACCAGCCTCCCCGAAGATGTTCAACTCGAGGGGCTTCGGACCATACAGGGGCTTGAGAGAGCCACCCTCCTGAGACCGGGCTATGCCGTCGAATATGACTATTTTCCACCTCATCAGGTGAATCTCACCTTGGAAACGAAGCTCGTCAGTGGTCTCTTCTTTGCCGGGCAGATCAATGGGACCTCCGGCTACGAAGAAGCCGCGGCCCAGGGACTCATTGCAGGCATTAATGCGGCCCTGAGGGTGAAGCGGAAGGATCCCTTTGTGCTGAAGCGGTCCGATGCCTATATCGGTGTTTTGGTTGACGATCTTGTGAATAAAAGCACCGAAGAGCCATACCGGATGTTTACCTCCAGGGCAGAACACAGACTTCTTCTCAGGCAGGATAATGCCGATCGCCGGCTAACGAGGCAGGGGTATGCTCTGGGACTGGTTTCGGAGAGCGCCCACCAGCGAACGCTGATGAAGGAAGAACTGATACAGAACCTTTTGGCTGCTGCAGCGAGGATTTCACTTTCGCCGGGTGAAATGAACGACTATCTCGCCGGATTGGGAAGCGAGGTGTTGTCTGAGCGCGAAAAGATCGCCAAGCTCGTGAAGCGAACAGGTGTGAGGTTTGCAGACCTCATCAGCCGGCCTTCAGTCCAGAAAGAACTCGGGTTTTCATTCAATGGATCCTGGGAACCACGCCTCAAACAGGAGGCCGTCGAACAAGTCGAGATCGAACTCAAATACGAGGGGTACATCGAACGACAGATCGAACAGGTGGAGAAAATGGATCGCTTCGAATCTCAAATCATTCCTCGCGACTTTCGTTTCGAGAAAGTTCCTTCCTTGTCATCGGAGGGAAGAGAGAAGCTTGCTCGTGTGAGGCCGACCTCCATTGGTCAGGCATCCAGGATCAGCGGAGTGACTCCATCAGATGTCTCCGTTCTCATGGTTTACCTGAAATCGTAGCGTTTCACGTGGAACAGCCACAACACATTGACAACAAACGAGTTACAGGCACACCTAACCAGCCTGTTCTGTGGATACGAAGCGTCTGCCTCAGGCATGGCCTCAAAATATCAGACGAACAGATGGGGCTGCTGGAAAAATACGTTGCGTTGCTGCTTGTATGGAACGAGAAGATCAATCTCGTATCACGAAAAGATGTCGGCAACATTTGGGAGAGTCACATAGCTCATTGTATTGCGCCGCTCCTGCGGTACGACCTTGGCCCTCGGTCGAAGGTGTTGGACCTGGGGACCGGTGGAGGTCTTCCGGGCGTTGTCTGGAAAATCCTTTCCCCCGGCATTTCCATGACGCTTGTGGACGCGACTCAAAAGAAAGTCCACGCTCTTCAAGCGATGATTCGCGATCTTGGCCTGGAGGACACAAGCGCCTCCTGGGGAAGAGCCGAGGAACTTGGTCGTTCCGCTCCCTTGAAGAATCAATTCGACTTTGTAGTCGCAAGAGGCGTAGGACCACTCGACGGACTCGCGAAACTCTCGAAGCCGTTTCTGGCGTACCGGAAGAAGAAAACAGATGTCACGGAACAAGAATCTACGATCATTGCACCCGCCCTTCTCGCGTTTAAAGGGGGAGAAATTCAAACCGAAGTTGCCAAGGCGGAGCGGCTGCAGGGCGTTCGGCGCGTTCGCGTTCATTCGCTGACGTTCGACGGGTGGGATCATATGACGATGGCCGAAAAGAAATTTGTTATCGTTGAAATCGAAAAATCGGGAATATCACCTTGACCAACGGTAAAGAACTGTTCGACCAGCTCAAAAGCCTCACCACCGAGATGCGAAATCCCGCCAGCATGGATATCGATGCCAACCCGGTCGAGGAGATTCTGAGGATCATCAACCGCGAGGATAAGAAAGTCAGCCTGGCGATCGAACCAGAGATCCCCTGGATCGCACAAGCCGTCGAACTCGTTGTCGATGCGTTGCGCAACGAAGGGAGGCTCCTGTATGTCGGGGCCGGGACAAGCGGACGTCTGGGTGTTCTCGATGCGGTTGAATGCCCGCCTACGTTCGGAACCGATCCGGAACAGATTCAAGGAATGATTGCCGGGGGGGAGAAAGCGATGTTCAGAGCTCAGGAAGGAGCCGAAGACAAAGAAGAGTACGGATCGAACGACATCGATGCCAAGCACGTTGGTCCCAGAGATGTGGTGTGTGGAATTGCTGCGAGCCTGAGAACGCCTTATGTAGTGGGAGCGGTAAAGCGCGCGAAAAAACTTGGCGCAAAAACACTCTATGTGACAACCAATCCCCGGACGACACTATATTCGCAAGAATTCACGGAATTGGCCAAGGCTATTGATGTGGCTGTCTGTGCAGATGTTGGGCCTGAAATAATCATGGGGTCAACACGCATGAAATCAGGAACAGCGCAAAAACTCGTTCTGAACATGATTACAACAACAGCAATGATCAGGATGGGTAAGGTGTATGAGAACATGATGATCGATCTGCAGATGACAAACCAAAAGCTCAAGGAGAGAGCTAAACGGGTGGTTATGACCATCACGGGGGTCGGCTACGACGAGGCTGCATTGTTTCTCGACAAAGCGGGCGGACACGTGAAAACCGCGCTTGTCATGATCAAGGCAAAGGTGGATCGCCGGGAAGCAGAAAAGAGGCTTCTGGCAGCGGAGGGGTTCGTGAGAAAAGCCATCGGAGGACAAGCGAAAGGAAAGAAAGCCTAGTGGTCCTCAACCCCGGCCTCGAGATGGACTTTTATCCCCCCTTTCAAGGTTTCCCGAAAAAGGGCCTGACGTTTCTCGCGCAGTTAAAGAAGCACAACACGCGCGAATGGTTCGAGAAACATAAGGATGAGTTCGAATCCTTTGTCAAACTCCCCATGCAATCGCTCATTGTTGCACTTCAGCCACACTTTGAAACCTTTGCCCCAGAGTACGAGGTGAATCCAAAGCGCTCAATTTTTCGCATTTATCGGGATGTTCGGTTCAGCAAGGACAAGAGTCCCTACAAAACCCATTTGGCCGCGCATTTCGTCCTCAGGGGCAAGCCGAAAGGCACCGAGGGCTCGGGGTACTATGTCCACATAGAACCCGGAGAGGTTTTCGTCGGGGCCGGCATCTATATGCCCGATGGCGAGCAGCTGAAGAAAATCCGTAAACTGATCGCCGAAAATTCCGCCGAGTTTCTTTCATTGGTCCGCGATCGAAAGCTGAAAAAGTCCCTTGGATCGATCGAAGGGGAGAAACTCCAGCGTGTTCCAAGGGGATATGATCCCGACCATCCCATGGCGGAGTGGCTCAGATTCAAGCAGTTCTTTGTCGGAAAGTCCTGGCCTGAAAAAAGCTGTCAGAGCGGATTATTCACAAAACAAGTTGCAGGAGCATTTGAAGCCGCTTCCCCCCTGGTAAACTTTCTGAACAAAGCTCTGCGCTGAAGGGCTCTTCAGCCGGGAAGGCGCCTTCTTGATTCTCGGGGGGTTTATCGGTACATTCCCACATTGAAATGGGTGGCTTCTTGCGGAAGCCCCCCTTTTTTGTTTCGACTGGAACGACAAAAAACGACCATTATGAGCGAAAAAGCTGCAAAACTTGGCAATCAGAGCATTGAAACGATAGATAACATCCCGACGGTCCTACCCGTGTTGCCCCTTCGCGATGTCGTGGTGTATCCCTACATGATCTTCCCCGTCCTTGTGGGACGTGAAAGTTCCCTCAAAGCCGCGAACGAAGCGCTGGAACGGGGAAAGAACATCTTCCTTGTGGCCCAAAAGAACCCCGGTCTTGATGACCCCGGCGCAGAAGATGTCTTTCACGATGGCACGGTAGCCAAAATCATTCAGATGTTAAAGCTTCCCAACGGCCTCATGAAAATACTCGTCGATGGTGTTGTTCAGGCCGCGGTGAAACGCTTTGTCCCGAACGAGACCTTCCTCGAGGCTGAAATCGTCATTAACAGGACAGAGCTTCCCTCGGGGAAAGAAATCGATGCACTGGTCCGCCATACATCGAATCTCTTTACCGAATACGTCCGGTTAAGCCGCAACGTAACCCCCGAAGTCATGGTTACCTTCGACGGCATCAAGGATGCACAGCGAAAATTCTATTACATGGCGTCGAATATTGTGCAAAGCGTCGAAGTGAAACAGCGGCTGCTGCAGATCCAAACCCTCCGTGAGCAATTCTACGAAATCTCGAAACTCCTGACGACGGAAATCGACATTCTGAAAATCGAAAAGGAAATTGACACTAAGGTCCAGGACAACATTCAGAAATCTCAGCGAAAATTCTTCATTCAGGAACAAATCCGCATTCTCCAGGATGAGCTGGGAGACGAGGAAGGCTCGCCGGAGCTTGCCAAACTGAAGGAAGAAATCCTCAAAGCGAAAATGCCGAAAGAGGTGCAGGAAAAATCGCTCGAGGAGTTCAACAAGCTGAAAAAGACCCCCTCGATGTCCCCTGAGTTTACAGTCACGCGGAATTATCTCGACTGGCTCATCAGCGTTCCGTGGATCAAGAAGACCAAAGACAATCTGAACGTTGCACACGTCAAGAAAACGCTGGACGACGATCACTTCGGCCTCGAGAAACCGAAGGAGAGAATTCTGGAGTACATTGCAGTTCTGAATCTCGTTCGCTCGATGAAGGGTCAGATCCTCTGTTTTGTGGGGCCCCCCGGCGTTGGGAAAACGTCGCTGGCGAAGTCCATCGCTCGGGCGCTCGGCCGGAAGTTTGTGCGCATCTCTCTCGGCGGCGTCAGAGACGAAGCCGAGATCCGCGGACACAGGAGGACCTATATCGGTTCCATGCCCGGCAAGATCATTCAATCGATGAAGCGGGCGGGCGTGGTCAATCCCGTCATGCTGCTGGATGAAGTGGACAAGATGAGCATGGATTTTCGAGGCGACCCGTCAGCGGCAATGCTCGAAGTGCTCGATCCTGAACAGAACAATACATTCAGCGACCATTATCTCGACGTTGACTACGATCTCTCGAAAGTCATGTTTATCACCACGGCCAACGTTCGGTACAACATTCCGCTTCCGCTGCAGGACAGGATGGAGATTATCGAGCTCCCCGGGTATCTCGATCACGACAAGAAGGAAATTGCCAAACGGCACATCATCGGGAAGCAGCTGACGGCGCATGGATTGACGGAAAAGACGGTCAGTTTTGACGATGCTGCGATCGAGCGGGTAATCACAGAATACACACGCGAAGCGGGGGTGAGGAATCTCGAGCGGGAAATTGCCTCGATCTGCCGAAAAGTGGCGAAGGAAATCGTTCTGGCGCGAAATGGCACGGCACGGAAGGCAAAGCAGAAAATCGCAGTAACCGCCCAAAAAATCGAGCATTATCTCGGAGTCGCGAAATTCCGCAAGAAGGCGGCCGAACGTGAAAAACGCGTCGGATCCGTCACGGGTCTCGCGTGGACAAGCGTTGGGGGGGATATTCTGAATGTGGACGTGACCATCATGAGGGGAACGGAAAAACTGACCCTCACGGGACAATTGGGGGATGTCATGAAAGAGTCCGCCCAGGCGGCCCTGAGCTACATTCGCGCCAATTCGAAGAAATTGAAGGTCCCGAACGATTTCTACAAAGGAAAAGAAATTCACATTCACCTTCCCGAAGGGGCGATTCCCAAAGATGGCCCATCGGCCGGCATTACGATGGCCATGGCAATCGTCTCGGCGGCAAGCGGCAAAAAGGCCCGTAACGATGTTGCGATGACGGGGGAGATCACCCTGCGGGGCAACGTTCTTCCCATCGGCGGGCTCAACGAGAAGCTCCTTGCAGCGCAGAGGAGCGGCATCAAGACCGTTCTGATTCCCAGCGAGAACGTTAAGGATCTCGCGGAAATCCAGGAAAAGGTCAAAAAGGGACTAAAGATCATTCCGGTTGGATCAATTGAGGAAGCGTTGAGTCACGTTTTCGGCAGTTGACGGCAGCGATTGCTTTTTAATTATTCCCTGCTAACTTTCTTTCTATCCGGTTTTTCACTTCCCGCGTATGCGGGAATCACTTTTCACTTCTTTACGCCTCATGTCCTACCAGGTCACTGCTCGTAAATGGCGTCCCACGGTGTTTGAGGACGTTGTCGGTCAATCGCATGTCACCACCACCCTGCGGAACGCGCTCTCGGCGAACAGAGTAGCGCACGCGTATATTTTCAGCGGTCAGCGCGGCTGCGGTAAGACCACAACGGCGCGCATCCTGGCAAAAGCGATTAATTGCACATCTCCCAAGGACTTCAATCCTGACAACAAGTGCGATGTCTGCGTGGAGATAACAGAGGGACGGAGTCTCGATGTCATCGAAATTGACGGAGCGTCCAACAGGGGAGTCGAGGAAATACGAAATCTCCGGGAGGCCGTTCGGTACACGCCGTCGAGAGGGAAATTCAAGGTCTACATTATCGACGAAGTGCACATGCTCACCAAAGAGGCCTTCAATGCGCTCTTGAAGACCCTCGAAGAGCCCCCGCCGCACGTGATGTTTATTTTTGCCACCACCGAAGTACACAAAGTTCCCGCGACCATTCTCTCCCGCTGTCAGCGGTTCGATTTCCGGCGCATTGCCATCGAAGAGATTATGACGCGGCTGCGGTATATCGCGGGCGAGGAAAAGGTCGCCATTGACGACGATGCGCTCATGGTGATTGCCAAAAAGGGGGATGGCTCATTGCGGGATGCGCAGAGCATCTTTGATCAGGTCCGCTCCTTCTGCGGGAATACGATCACGCACGCGGACGCCCTGAAAACACTGAACGCTGTCGACCTTGACGTTTATTTCAGGGTCACCGGGCTCATACGGGAAAAGAGCCAACGCGGGGGAATCGAGTTGGTCGACGAGATTATCAAGCTGGGGTATGATCTTCGGGAATTTGTCGGAGGATTGGCCGAACATTTCCGGAATTTGCTTGTGATTCTTTCGACGGGGACATCCGATCTGGTGGAAACCACCGATCACTACCGGGAGCGTTATACTGCGGAAGCAAAAAAATTCAGCGAAGGGGACCTGCTGAGGCTCATCAAACAGGCCAATGATTTGGAGCAGTCCATCCGGTGGGCATCTCAGCCGCGGTATAAGCTCGAAGCCGCCCTGCTGCAGATGATTGTCATGGAAGGCTCTCTCCGCGTGCAGGACCTCCTGAAGCAAGTCGAAGAGCTAAAAAAAAATCTTAGCGGCGCAGGTGCCATAGCGGCTGCAGCAAGCGCTCCTGCCGTACGGTCGAAAACAACGGCACCCACCACAGACGTGAAAGTAGTGGGAACCGTCAGTGCGGGGCACTTAAGAACCGCTGCAGCGACCGCCGTGAGCCGCGAGGTGGTGAGTTTCTCTTCCGCGCCCCGTTCTCAGGTTGTATCCGTGCATGCAACGGCGGCCGCTGCCGGGGTGGCGCCGCAGATTCCCGCGAAGGGTGGACTGAAGTCATTATCGGCCGACGAGGCCTACGCGCGTTGGCAGGAGTGGATAGGGGAGGTGAGGAGAGAAAAGATTTCCGTAGGATCGATCCTGGACGAGAGCCGGATTCTGGATGTCGCCAATGGCTCCATGCGCATCGCCTGTCCCGACGATTATCATCTTTCGACCATCAGGCGCCACAAGGAGTATCTGGTAGAGTCGTTCCGCAGGCTCACGGGGTATCACGTGCTCATCGAGCCGGTGGTTCAGTTCGTTTCACCGGGGCCTTCAGCTGTTTCAACAAGTACCGCAATTCCGCCGAACGGGGGTAACGGCGCCCAGCCATCCAACGGCAAAGGGGGAGCCGCCTCAGAACATCATCCCGTTGTCGAAGCCCTCATGCGCGAACTTGGGGCAGAGAAGGTGGAGTAGAACAGATTCCGCCGTATTTGCTTGTGCGTTCGTTGTGTGACACTATATTGACAATAAAGTTGAATCAAGCTAAATTCTCGCGGGGGAACTCTCCTCTCTTGTTAACACATCTTGGGGGATCCAAAAACACAAATTATCCACACGAGGCAAAATGGAAGAGATCATTGGCCAAAGCAAGCATATTCAATTAATTCGCCAGAAAATCCAACAACTTTCAAAAACCGCAGAAAACGTGGTGATTGTTGGAGAACGAGGCGTCGGAAAGGGCATTGTAGCAAGAAGAATCCACGATCAATCTGTTCACTCATCTGAACCCTTTGTCAGTTTGGACACACGCGGGGTTGATGACCTTGAACTGAGATCTTTGATCCAATCGGTCCTCACCAAGCGCGAATTTGCAAATCCCAAGACATCCGACCATGGAAACTTTCATCTCTCTCGCGGTACGTCTTTGGCATTGGATGGTGTGGACGAATTAAGTCTTCCTGGTCAGAAACATGCGATAGATCTCATTCAAGGCGCAACTGATGCAGGATTCGGGATTCGGCTTATGCTCTTATTGCCGGCACCGGTTAAACAACTTCTAAGCGAGGGAAAGTTAATAGCTGTTTTCAGCGATATTCTCAGAGGATGGTCCAGCATCTCAATTCCCCCACTTCGCGATCGAAGAGACGACATACCATTATTAGTGGAGCATTTTGTTCGGCGGGCGGCGGAAGAACTGCATCTTGGAGAACTCATTATTGACATCAACGCCGTTAGTCTTTTGGTAAGAAGAGAATGGAAGAACAATGTACAGGAGCTCAAAACGTTTGTGGAACATGCTTTGATGCTATCAGACGACAAGGAGACCTTCACTCTACCGGAAAGCCTCGTTGACGAACAATCCGAGTTAGCCGGCATGCTAAGGAGAATCGATGATGGCGTCGGCTTTGCTTTGGACCGCTCGATGGAGCTGATCGAGAGAAGGATTCTTGAACGGGTCTTGAGGAAATTTGAATTTAATCAAAGCAGGACCGCACGTTTCCTCAAGATTACCGAAGACACATTGAGATATCGAATGAAGAAGCTGGGGATCATAACTTCTCCAAACTAACCAGATGTGCCAGCCCGATGAAACTCTCACAATCCACAAAGACAATCATCTTGGTTAGTATTTTTTGGGCTGTGCTAACAATGGTGTCGCTTATTGAGTTTCTCCCACAAACACAAAGCATGCCGTTGATATCCGATTTTGTGAGGCAGTTTGCTTGGCTGCTTATAGGCTTTGGTTCTTTGTTACTTGCTGTGAAAGAGAGAACCTGGAGGAACAAAGCGTTGTTTCTAAATCTTTTTCTGGTGGGTGGAGTACTTAGGGCGTTTGATATCGTTAACTATTTCAATTTTTTTGGTTTGGTGGAAATGGGTCAATTCACGAAACACTATTTATACCAATATTTTAGCTGTGGAATAGTTCCGTTGTCACAGATTGGGGCAATTGTGTTTGCAGGAACAGTTGTACTGGTAAACAGAATTTCGGCTATGAGCGCATATGGGGCTGCGGTTGTGATTGTATTAGCAATTGGTTGTGCAGGCTACCATCCTTATTTATCAAATGCTAAATATTTATACACGACAAACGACATCGTAGATTTTCGAATCATCGACAAGGGTCTGATCGAGCTAAAAGTAATCGAAAACAGGGAACCAGACAATGAAACAGTTGCAGGGTTTATTTCATTACCCAAGAGAATCAACGGCAAAAGAGTAAGGGATATGACGCAGCATGAAAAGGTTGAAAGGATTAAGGAAATCCGGCCCTATATAAAAGGGAACAATTATTTGATGTTACTCTTCAAACCCATTCATCAGACTGTTTCGATTCTAAGCCTGTATTGCTTTGTGTTGGTCTTGAGTGTCCTTGTCATTAAGATCTTTCTTGATCCACCGCAATCTGCCTATATGGATCGCATATTTATGGCATTTTTGATGTACTTTGGTTTTGAAGCTTTTCATTATTATGTCTTTTCTCAAACAATTGAAATTGAGGACTATTGGAATATTTTTGCAATCAGCGCTCTAATGTCTATACTTAGTCTTGCTCTTGTTCCCCCGTTTCTTGCTATGCGGCTTCGTTTCACGATGAGTGCTGTTGGCAATTATTATGAGGAGAAAATCGGCAATCATTCATCCGAAGTGAGCAGATGGAGAGACGAGATAGATGATTTCGCACTAAGATTTATTGCCAATAATAAGAGGTCCCTGTTGAGACGGCTGTTTATGCTAAAAACAGACGAAAAAGAGCATAAATAATGGGTTTCGAAGTGATGCTAAAAAATTCCGAAAAATTCCGAAAAAACACTTGACAACGGTTAAGTCATTTTGTA
>CAZRPU010000018.1:0-33521 GCA_964602055.1 uncultured Ignavibacteriaceae bacterium | reverse complement strand
TCGCCGAGCAAATGATAAGTCACATTCGCAGGGAGAATACCAACATGTATCCCGCTTTGAAGGAACTGATGACGGAACGGGAATCGAAGGGACTGCTGGAAGGTCTTCTCCAGAACTAATGCGGTCCGGTTTTCCGCCAGCACCATGATGTGAACAGACGATAAAGCCGAGGAACAACTTCCCATGAAACGGACACTTGAAAAAGCAACGCAATTCTTTGACATCCCGCTCGATCTGCGCAGTCGTGCCATCATTCTCCTTGCGGCGCTGATGGTTCTTCCCGCACTGACAACCCCCTTGTGGCATGTAACATTCGAATCAAGCCGGTATCCCAATGGGCTGAAGCTCCATGTGTTTGCGCATAAGCTCGAAGGGGGAACGGAATCGGATCTTCTGGAGATCAACGCCCTGAATCACTATATCGGGATACGATCTCTGGAAGAGGAGAAATACATCGAATTCCGGTGGCTGCCCTTTGTTCTCGGCGCCATTCTTCTCCTGGGTCTGCGGGTGATCATTCTCGGAAAAATGTCCAAGCTGGTGGATTTGTTTTTCCTCGTCACGTATGCAGGATTGTTTGCGCTCTGGAGCTTTCGCAACACTCTCAATGCTTACGGGCATTCGATCAATCCGGGGGCGGATGTGAGAGTTGAACCTTTCACACCCCCGTTATTCGGCAGCATCACCGTAGCGCATGTGGACGTTCACGGGTCGCCCGGGATTGGGGCCTTCTGTCTGGTTGTCGTGCCGCTCCTGCTCATGGTAGCAGTCATCCTCTCTCGAAGAGCCTGGATAGCGGATCATCAGCCCAAAAGGGACTACATCGGGTAAAAAAAGACTTGACTCAAAGCTTCCGGGGAGTTAAATTAAGAGAAATAAGTCTGATATATGAGTGTCCTCTTCAGCCGTCAATGTGAATATGCTCTCCAGGCAGTGACGTATCTTGCTCTCCAGAAAGAGGGGAAGATGGTATCCATCAAAGAGTTGACGAAAAAACTGGATATACCGTACCATTTTCTGGGAAAGATCCTTCAGGACCTCACACGCAAAGGGCTTCTGGCGTCGCAGAAAGGTCCCTCGGGAGGCTTCCGGCTGGGGCTGTCGCCAAAGGATATCACGCTCTTTCATATTGTCGAAGCAATTGACGGAGTGGCCTTCACAAACACCTGCGTTCTTGGATTTCCGGAGTGCTCGGGGAAGAATCCTTGTGCGGTCCACGACAAATGGGGAGGGATCAGAGATACGATTTATTCCATGCTCGTGAACAAGAATATCGCGCAAATGGCCCGTGAAATGCAAAAACCGGAGTATAAGATGAAGTGGGACTGAACGGTACCTCAGGCGGTTTTTTTTATTCTTATTTAAGATAAAAACATCTGAATTAAGATATTAGCCAAATCAACATCTTTTGAGAAAGAGGATAACATGGATACGTTTCGTGATACGACGATCAAGAAAATTGTAACCAACGACTACCGTGCGGCCGCTGTTTTTGAGAAGTATTCCCTCGATTTCTGCTGTAAAGGCGGTGTAACGATCGATCAAGCCTGCACTGAGAAAAATGTGGACCCCGACTTGATCTATGCGGAGCTCGCGGAATTGGCACGGGAATCACACGCGAACTTGCCCCGCTTTTCAGAATGGCCGATGGATGAACTGATCGATTACATCGTGAATGTCCACCATCGTTATGTACGGGAAGCAACCCCTGTTGTCCATGCCCACACGCAGAAAGTTGCACATGTGCACGGCGATCATCATCCTGAAGTCGTTGCCATTGCCGGTCATTTCGAAACTGTCGGGAAAGACCTGACCAGCCATATGATGAAGGAAGAATTGATGCTCTTCCCTTACATCAAAGCGCTTGTCACGGCGAAACGCAGCGGCGGAGTGCCTCCATCGGCTCCATTCGGGACTGTGCAGAACGCGATAAACATGATGGAGGCCGAACATCAGTCCGCGGGAGGGGAGCTTTATCAAATTCGCGCATTGAGCGGCAACTACGCCCCGCCGGAAGACGCGTGTACAACATACCGGGTGAGCTACAAAGAACTGCAACAGTTTGAGCAGGACCTGCACGAGCATGTCCATCTCGAAAACAACATCCTGTTTCCGAAAGCAATTGCACTGGAACAGGTATTGTTGTCATCACAGAACCCTCTCCAAGCATAACAAAGAGGGATAGCCGCGCAGAAGCGGCTTAATACACCATGAACTGTCTGATCGGAGTTATGACCATGAAACGACTTGCAGTGGCAATTGCGGTGATCTTGCTGATGGCGCTCACAACAAACGCGCTTCACGCGCATTGTGACTCAATGAACGGCCCTGTCGTCACCGCCGCCAGAAAGGCGCTCGAGACGGGGAATGTCAACTTTGTGCTGATTTGGGTGCAGAAGAACGACGAACCTCAGATCAAGGAAGCCTTTCAGAAGACGCTCGCAGTACGTAAACTGAGCGTGGATGCCGGGAGGCTGGCGGACATGTATTTCTTTGAAACTCTTGTTCGTATTCATCGTGCCGGCGAAGGTGTTGCGTACACAGGATTGAAGCCTGCTGAGGCACACGTTGAACCTGGTATCGCAGCCGCCGACCAGGCCCTTGGAAAAGGATCTGTCGAAGAACTTCTCGAATATCTGACCGAATCGATTCAAAAAGGCATTCGTGAGCAATTCTCTCGCGCAATGGTGAAAGGGAAATTCAAGAGTGACGATGTCGAGGCAGGACGCGAGTATGTAAAGGCATACGTTGAGTTCATCCACTATGCCGAACGGCTCTACCAATCAGCGAAGCTGCCTGCAGAGGGGCACCTCCATGAAAGTGAGCAGATCCGTATGGAGGAACACAGGAATTGAGCCCGCATTTCCTAATATTAAGAACAGACTTTTCGCATCCGCTGCATCAGCAACTCCTTACACTCAAATTTCAGATGAATGAGACTGTTTTTCACTGTTTTGCAATGGCACAAAGTTTGTCCAACGTCCCTGATGAGGATAAAAATATCTGAATCAAAATGACTCCTGAGACTATTCACTCACAAACCCTCCGACAAGAGACTCGTCCAACGCCTTCGGGACCGACCGATCGCCTGATCATCCCCCGCAAGGTGATTCTGAAAATTCCATCGGAACAGAGAAAACCGCGATTACGTTTCTCCTCCGACACTCCCTGGCTCACCAGAATTCTCTCGCGGCTCAGGAACGACACGCAGTTCCTTCGTTCCACCTTTCAATTGACCTTCGCGCTCCTCTGCATCTGGATCGGCATCGAGTTCTATCTCTTCATGAACTGGGGAATGTCCGGAGGGACAGGTTCATATACAGGCAGACCCCCGGGAGTTGAAGGATTTCTGCCGATTTCGGCACTGATGAGCCTCAAGCATTGGATCGAAGGAGGAATCCTGAATGACATTCACCCCGCATCGGTCTTTATCCTTCTCGCAATCATCGGCGTCAGCCTCGTGGTCAAGAAGGCGTTTTGCTCATGGCTCTGTCCTGTCGGTACGTTGAGTGAATCGCTTTGGATGCTCGGTCAGAAGATCTTTGGCCGGACCTTCCGGGCGCCGCGATGGCTGGATTATCCGCTGCGCTCGCTGAAGTATCTTCTCCTTCTGTTCTTTGTCGCCTCTATCTGGCAAATGGACCTTCAGGCTCTCACAAACTTCATCGAGAGCCCGTACAACAAAGTGGCTGACATTAAGATGTATCTCTTCTTCGCGCAGATATCGTCGTTTGCCCTCTGGACGATTGTCATTCTGATGGTCCTTTCGGTGGTCATCAGGAACTTCTGGTGCCGGTTCCTGTGCCCGTACGGAGCCCTTCTGGGAATAGTCGGATTCTTCAGTCCGTTGAAAATCACACGAGCCAAAGCCACGTGTATCGACTGTGAACTCTGTACTAAAGCTTGTCCCGCGGAGATAAACGTTCATACGTCGGGACGTGTTTGGAGTGATGAATGCATGGGCTGTCTGAAATGCGTGGATGTGTGTCCCGTCAAGAACACGCTCGAGATGAAAACACGACACATGAAAAACACAATTCCCACGTGGGCTTTTGGAGCTCTTGTGGGCGGAGTGTTTGTTGCCGTTACAGGCCTTGCCATGCTCGCCGGAAACTGGCAGAACGCAATCTCAAGGGATGAATATCAAAAACGATTTCAGGAACTGGACAAGCCCGTCTATCAGCATTTTCGCGGGGAGGTGCCGAGCTATGGACCCAACGATTAGTGTCGTGGCCGACAATCTGAGTGTTTCTGAATTCTACGACGCCCTTGCTCCTGATTACGATCTGATGACCGGGTTCGAAAAAAGGTTCGTTCAGGAACGTCCCTTCTTTCACATGCTCGTGGATAAATTCCGCATCAAAAACGCGCTCGACGCAGGCTGCGGCACCGGATTTCATTCTTTGTTGCTTTCGCAATTGGGAGTGAATGTCACGGCTGTGGATATTTCTTCCAGAATGGTTTCGTCACTTCGCAGGCACGCACTGCGGCTCGGACTTGAAGTCGAAGCGCATGTCAGCAGTTTCGGGGACATTCAGGGGGCTGTCGATGGTTCATTTGACGCAGTCTTCTGCCTGGGAAATTCGCTGGCGCACGCCGCTTCCAGGGAGGACCTTCTTCGTTCATTGCGCGCCTTTGCCGCTGTTCTGCGGCCATCGGGAATTCTGTTCATCCAGAACCTCAACTATGATCGTATTCTCGCCCAACAGGAAAAGGTGCAAAGCACAAAAGAGGCTGGAGAAAAAACATTTGTGCGATTCTATGACTACGACAAGAAAGGTGTGACATTCAACATTCTCACGCTTGATCGAACCAATGAAAGAGCCGGTCAACGTCACAAGGCCATCAGGCTGCTCCCGCTGCTGAAATCCGATTTGACGGCTGCCCTGGAAGAGGCGCGATACACCGATATCCAAACGTATGGTGGAATCTCCATGGCACATTTCGATCCAAAAACTTCCAGGGATCTGGTCATCCTCGCCCGGTTAGGATGAGAAGATGAACATTCTTGGAATTGCGAATCGTCGATTCTGGTTTTTTCCATTCACGGGAAGGATGATGGGTTTTTTGCCCCGGATCGCCTTTTTTTAGCATTAATACAGATGAATTTATCTGAAATTCGGTACAATAATTGTGGAGCCGACTCCCACAAGCCGACTCCGTCCTTCGCCGTCATATCACGGAGACAATCATGAAAACCCGACTTCGATTGACCACGGTTTTCGCGGGGATACTGGTTCTCCTCTTTTCCGCACCTCCACACCTCCTTGGGCAGGAACCTGAAAGTGATTTCAAACAGAATTGCATGAGCTGCCATACGATCGGGGGAGGACGATTGACCGGGCCTGACTTGAAGAACGTCGGTCAGCGGAAAGATCGCGACTGGCTGGTAAGGTTCATCATCGATCCCCGCTCGGTGATTGACAGCGGTGACCCCTATGCGTTGGAACTCATGGCGCAGGCCCGCAATGCCGTCATGCCGACGCTGCCCGGAATGACGCGTTCGCGGGCGGAGGCGTTTCTTCGCATGATCGAGGAAGAATCGAAGCTCGAGAAGTCTCAGTTCTTCGGCATTCAGATCAGCGAGCGCCCCTTTACGGCAAATGATGTTCAGATCGGACGCGAAATTTTCGTCGGGACGCGTCCCCTCAAAAATGGTGGACCGTCGTGCATATCCTGCCATGCCGTGCATGGCCTGGGTGCTCTGGGCGGCGGAACCCTGGCGCCCGATTTGACGACGGTCTTCGAGCGTTACGAAGGCCGCAAAGCTCTCTCAACATGGATGTCCGCACCCGCAACGCCCACCATGCTGTCCGTTTTTCGCAACAATGCGATGGAGGGTGATGAAATTCTTTCCCTCGTAGCCTACTTCCAGCAGACGCTTCAGCGCAATCCGGAGGATACAGCCACATCTCGTCTCAATTTTGTTTTGCTGAGCCTTGGCGGCACCATGGTTGTCCTCGGACTCTTCGATGTCATCTGGAGGGGCCGTTTCCGATCGGTCCGCCGTGCGTTAGTACACAGACAAGAACGGGAGAATCACGATGCCTGATCAAAAAACCATCGGTTGGATCAAAGACGAGTTCAAACCGCAATCCCGCAGCTGGGAGGAATTCTACCGCAACCGGTGGCAATATGACAAAGTGGTTCGCAGTACGCACGGCGTGAACTGCACGGGAAGCTGCACATGGATGATTCATGTGAAAGACGGAATCGTCACATGGGAGATGCAGGGACTCGATTACCCGTCGCTCGAACATGGCCTCCCCCCGTACGAACCACGCGGGTGCCAGCGTGGAATTTCCTTCTCCTGGTATCTCTACAGCCCTCTCCGTGTCAAGTATCCATATATGCGAGGCGCATTGATTGATCTTTGGAGAAAGGCCAGAACGCAATTTGAAGACCCGGTCGATGCGTGGAAGTCTCTCGTGACGAATCCGGTCGCTCGTACGCGCTGGCAGAAAGCCCGGGGAAAAGGCGGACTTCGCCGCGTTCAATGGGACGAGGTTCTCGAATTGATGGCGGCGGCCAACGTCCATACGATCAAGGAACATGGCCCCGACAGAATCGCGGGATTTTCTCCCATACCGGCCATGTCCATGATCAGCTATGCTGGCGGCTCCCGTTTGATGCAGCTTATGGGCGGAATCTCTCTCTCGTTCTATGACTGGTACTGTGATCTGCCGCCGGCTTCTCCCGAAACATGGGGAGAACAAACAGATGTTCAGGAATCGGCCGATTGGTATAACGCCAAACTTCTTGCAGTCATGGGATCGAATCTCAATATGACGCGCACTCCCGATTGCCATTTTGCAGCCGAAGCGCGACATAACGGAACGAAGATGTATGTGTTCTCGCCCGATTTCAGTCAGGTGGCGAAATATGCCGATCACTGGGTATCCGTCAACGCGGGCCAGGACGGAGCATGGTGGATGGCCGTGAATCATGTTTTGTTGACTGAGTTTCATCACCAAAAACAGACACCCTACTTCCTCGATTATACCAAGCGCTTTACCGATGCTCCCTATCTCGTTGAACTAAGCGAAGAAAAGAACGTCTTCGCACCGGGCCAGCTTCTGCGTGCGAACCGGATCAAAAAATACGAGAAAGTCGAGAACGGCGACTGGAAATTCCTTTTCTGGGATACGAAAACGAAAACCCCCAAAATGCCGGTTGGGAGCGTTGGCTTCCGATGGGGGACGGAGAAGGGAAAATGGAACATGCAGATGAAGGACGGTCTCGACGATTCGGAAATCGAACCCATCCTCACGTTTCTCGAAAACGGCGACGGCACGGTTCCCGTTCGGCTGGATAATTTCGCCGAAGGTTCCGAGATCGTGCGCCATGTACCCTTCATGCATGTGGAAACTGCCGATGGAAAGAAAGTGACGGTCGCGACGGTGTATGATCTGTTGATGGCCCAGTACGGCGTCAATCGAGGACTCAAGGGAGAATACCCGAAAGACTACGATGATGCGGCGCTTCCCTATACGCCCGCCTGGCAGGAACAATACACCGGAATCGGAAGAAAGGATCTATTGCAGTTCGCCAGGGAATGGGCGGTGACGGCGGAAAAGACGAACGGAAAGTGCACGGTCATTATTGGCGCCGGCATCAACCACTGGTATCATGGGAACCTGATGTACCGCTCCGCGATTCACGCTCTTATGTTTTCCGGCTGCATCGGCGTGAACGGAGGAGGGTTGGCACATTATGTTGGCCAGGAGAAGCTCGCTCCAATGGAACCGTGGTCGGCTATTGCCTTCGCGAAAGACTGGTACCCTCCCTCGCGCCTCCAAAATGCTCCGAGCTGGCACTATGTGAACAGTGATCAGTGGCGCTATGAACGGGTGTTCACCGATTATCACACAGTTCCTCAACATCAGAAGAACGGCTCATTTGCATCCGGTCATACCATGGACCTCCAGGTCAAAGCCGTCCGCAACGGATGGCTCCCGTTCTATCCTCAGTTCAACAAGAATACCATAGAGCTTGTCAAAGAAGCTGAAGCCGCGGGAGCAAAAACGAATGAACAGATTATTGACTATGTGGTCAAACAGCTGAAAGAGAGAAAACTGAAATTCGCAGTGGAAGATCCGGACGCCCCCGAGAACTGGCCGCGCGTGTGGTACATCTGGCGCGGCAATGCCCTCATGTCCAGCAGCAAGGGGCACGAATACTTCCTGCGCCACTATCTGGGAACGCACGACAACGCCGTTGCCGAAGATCTGGCGAAAGATTCGGTCCATGACGTGCAATGGCACGACGAGGCCCCGAAAGGCAAACTGGATCTCATCGTCGATCTCAACTTCCGCATGGATACGTCGGCACTCTATTCCGACATCATTCTACCCGCGGCAACTTGGTACGAGAAAGCCGATCTGAATTCAACCGACATGCACAGTTTCATCCATCCGCTTTCGGCTGCCGTGCCCCCTTGCTGGGAATCGAAAAGCGACTGGGCGATTTTCCGTTCGCTCGCAAAGAAATTCTCGGAACTCGCCGGAAAGCATTTTCCTGATCCCGTGCGTGAATTGGTCACAGCACCGCTCGCACACGATACGCCTGCAGAAATCGCACAAAAGGAAATCAAGGACTGGATCACGGGAGAAGTCGAGGCCATTCCGGGAAAAACCATGCCGGGCATGACTCTCGTCACCCGGGACTACAAGAACGTTTACAATCAGTTCATCTCGTTCGGTACGCAGGTTCGGTCCAACGGCTTGGGCGCTCACGGCACAAAATATTCCGTGGAAGATTTCTATGACGAAGCGGTTGCTCACGGGCCGGTCGTCGAGTTCGACGGAAAGAAACTCCCCTCCATCAAGGATGATATCGAGGTCTGTGATAAGATTTTGAAATTCGCCACGGTGACGAACGGTGAACTGGCATATCGATCGTACAAGAACATGGAAGAAAAAACAGGCCTTCCTCTCGCTCAATTCGCGGAAAAGAACCGCGGTGTGCGGGTTTCGTATGCCGAACTTCAAAGCAAACCGATGCGCCTCATTAACAGCCCCATGTGGTCCGGGCTTCTCGATAACGGCCGGGCCTATTCTCCGTTCACGTACAACAAAGAAGCCTTGGTTCCATGGCGCACCCTCACGGGCCGTCAGCACTTTTATCTGGACCATCCGGGTTATATCGCATTCGGCGAGCATCTCCCCACGTTTAAACCGAAACCCACTCCCACGCAGTACGCGGACCTGAAGTTCAGCAAGGAAGAAGGGAAGACCGTCATGCTGAACTACTTGACGCCCCACGGCAAGTGGCACATCCACTCGACCTACGGCGACAATCAGCGCATGACAACTCTTTCCCGCGGCACGGAACCGTTCTGGATCAGCGAAAAAGACGCGGAAGAGATTGGCATCGTTGACAACGACTGGGTCGAGGTTCACAACGATCACGGTGTGGTCGTTACACGCGCGGCCGTCAGTGTCCGCATTCCCCCCGGGATCTGCATCATCTATCACTCGCCCGAGCGAACCTATTCTGTTCCCAAATCGCCTCTGCGCGACAACCGCCGTGCAGGCGGGCACAACAGTCTTACGAGAACCAGGCTCAAGCCGAATCTCATGATTGGAGGGTACGGGCAGTTTACGTATCACTTCAACTACTGGGGGCCCACGGGGAGCAATCGTGATACCCATGTGCTCGTCCGAAAACTTCCGAAACTGATCTGGTAGGAGGCATCGATGAATGTCCGCTCACAGATTTCGATGGTATTCCACCTCGACAAGTGTATCGGGTGCCATACATGCAGCATCGCCTGCAAGAATATCTGGACCGACCGCAAGGGCGCCGAGTACATGTGGTGGAACAATGTGGAGACGAAGCCGGGTACGGGCTACCCGACCCGTTGGGAAGATCAGGACAAATATCACGGAGGATGGGAAAAACACAACGGTTCGATTCGACTCCGCTCCACAGGAAAAGGGCGCATTATCACAAACATCTTTCATAATCCGTCCATGCCGACGATGGACGATTATTACGAGCCCTGGACCTATTCTTACCAGGATCTTTTTAATGCCCCGGAGGGTACGGATCAGCCCGTGGCCCGTCCTGTTTCGATGGTGACGGGGGAGTACATGAACGTCGAAGCGGGCCCGAATTGGGACGACGACCTGGGCGGTTCACCGGTGTATGCCGAACAGGACAAGAATCTTGACGGATTAACATCCGATCAACGCGCGCAGCTGTTCGCAATCGAGAGGCTTGTGTTCTTCTATTTTCCCAGAATCTGCAACCACTGTCTCAATCCATCTTGTGTTGCTTCATGCCCTTCAGGAGCTCTTTATAAACGGGGCGAAGACGGCATCGTGCTGATCGATCAGAAGCGCTGCCGCGCATGGAGATCGTGCGTTGCGGCCTGCCCATACAAAAAGACCTATTTTAATTGGGCGACGGGAAAATCGGAAAAGTGCATTCTCTGTTTTCCACGTCTCGAAACAGGCCAGGCGCCGGCCTGTTTCCACTCCTGCGTCGGCCGCATCCGTTATCTCGGTGTTCTTCTCTACGATGCCGATCGCCTGGAAGAAGTCGCAAACCTTCCCAACGATGAACTGATTGAAGCGCAGCGTTCCCTCATTCTTGATCCGCATAATCCCGAAGTGATCGCAGCTGCGCGGAAAAACGGCATCCACGACTCGGTGATCGAATCAGCGCAAATATCGCCGGTCTATCGTTTTGTCAAAGAGTGGAAAATCGCCCTCCCGCCTCATATCGAATATCGAACGCTCCCGATGCTCTTCTACGTTCCCCCGATGTCCCCCGTCATGGCGAATAAGGAAGACGGAACGGTCTCGAGCGTTTCAGACAATTTCTTCCACGACATCGAACAGGCGCGCGTACCAATGAAGTTTCTTGCAAACCTCTTCGGCGCCGGCGGCGAAGGAAAAGTGGTCTACGCCTTGAAGAAGCAGAAAGCTGTTCGCATGTATCGCCGGGCGTTGACCGTCGGGGATATCACAATGGAAACGGCTGAAAAAATGCTGGCTCAGGCGGAGTGTTCGAAAGAAGAGGCTGAAGCAATCTATCAACTGACGTCTCTCTGCACATTTGAAGATCGCTTTGTGATTCCTCCGATGCACAGGGAGGAAGCGATCGAAATGCTCCGTGAACCGCACGAACATCGCACGTCGGTCGGATTCGGATTTCTGGAAACGCCAAAGAGGGGCTTATGATTTCTCAAACGCTTGAAGCGCTTGCCTCGATTCTTGAATATCCCGGGGCAGAGTACGGCCGCTTGGTAGAAAACTGTTCCGTTATCGCGGCGACCGGCCTCGAAGGTGCCGGAAAAGAGAAGACACATGCACTCATGGGGGATTTTCGAAAAGGGATCGAGGGACGAAGTCTTGATGAGCTGGAAGAGCTCTACACGAGAACATTCGACCTGAACCCTGTGTGTTCCCTCGATCTGGGCTGGCACCTGTATGCCGAGAACTATGACCGGGGTACATTTCTCGTCGCAATGCGCGAAGCCCTTCGCAAGTACGGCATTCCGGAAACAAACGAACTTCCCGACCATCTTCCATCCGTTCTGAAATTGCTTGCCAGAATGCCACAAGACGAGGCAAGCGCACTGGTCGAGGAATCCGTTCTTCCTGCCCTCAAAAAAATGATCGCGGGTTTTGGAGAAAGTGAAAACCCCTTCGGCCTCCTGATCAAGGCGGTCGAGGTTATCCTCCTCGAAGCGTATCACCACGAAACAGGAGTGACTCATCATGGCTGACCTTACGACGATGCTCGTGGATCTCCTGCTGTTCGCGGTACTTCCCTACATTGCCCTCGCTCTGTTTTTCGTCGGCACCGTCGTTCGATACCGGAAGTACGGCTTCAGCTATTCCAGCCTCTCCTCCCAATTTCTTGAGAACAAGCATCATTTTTGGGGATTGATTCCGTTCCATTACGGCATTCTCACCATTTTCGCCGGCCACCTGATCGGATTCCTCATCCCGCGCGAATTACTCTGGTGGAACAGTCATCCACTACGGCTCTATGCACTGGAAGTATCAGGCCTGATCGCTTCGATGCTGACAATCGTGGGTCTGACCAGCATGATTACGCGAAGGCTGTTCGAGCCGAAAATCAAAGCCGTGACGAGCATATCCGATTGGATTCTTCTGATGATGCTTACCTTGCAGATCCTGAGCGGAACATTGGTTGCCATTTTTCATGCTTGGGGCTCGTCGTGGTTTGCCACTTCGGCAACTCCCTACCTGTGGGGCGTCCTTACGCTCAGTCCCGACATCACATACGTTGTCGCCATGCCGTGGCTCGTCAAATTTCATATCGTCGGGGCGTATGTCATCATTGCCGCTTTTCCATTTACCCGGCTCGTTCATGTTCTCGTGGTCCCCAATCAGTATCTCTGGCGCAAACCTCAGGTGGTCCGGTGGTATGCGCGTTGGCGTGTTACTGCACGGCCGCAACAATAGCATCTCAGTCAGTCGGAGGAATCGATGACCGAAGAGAGAAAATCCTGGGTCGTTCTCACGATGAATACGTTCGCCTTTACGGTGTGCTTCGCCGTTTGGACCATGAATGGCGTTTTGGTCACGTTCCTTGTTGATCGAAACGTTTTTTCCTGGGACAAAGCGCAGATCGGATGGCTCATCGGCATTCCGGTGCTGACAGGTGCACTGATGCGCCTCCCCATCGGAGTTCTGACGGACAAGTACGGCGGACGGATTGTTTACACTCTCCTCATGCTTTTCGCCGCCGTCCCGACATTTCTCCTCAGTTATGCCTCGACGTATGAAGAATTTGTCCTCGGAAGCCTTGGATTTGGATTATCGGGAGCGTCCTTCGCTGTCGGGATTGCCTACACATCGCTTTGGTTCAAAAAAGAACGACAAGGAACGGCATTGGGGATATTTGGTGCCGGGAATGCGGGTTCTGCGATTACTAGCATGGGCGCGCCAATTCTGCTGCGCTACCTGACGAATGGAAGCCAGAACCTCGATGCGTGGAGACTCATGCCGCAGATTTACGCCGGAGTCCTTGTTGTGACGGCGATTCTGTTCTTCTTCCTTACACAATCGAAAAAAGTGGAACATGGCCAGGAGCTCACGCTCAGACAACGTCTGGCGCCCCTTCGGTACGCGAGAGTCTGGAGATTCGGACTCTACTACTTTGTCGTGTTTGGCGGTTTTGTGGCTCTCGCACAGTGGCTCATCCCGTACTATGTCAATGCGTATGCCATGACAATCGCTACTGCCGGACTCATGGCGACCATCTTCAATCTTCCATCCGGTGCCGTTCGGGCACTCGGGGGATGGCTGTCCGACAGACACGGACCACGGGCAATTATGTATTGGGTCTTTGGCATCAGCATGGTCTGCTTTATCCTCCTCTGCATCCCACGAATGGATATCGAATCGCCGGGCCAGGGTATCATGTCTGAACGTGCGGGAAGAGTGGCTGCCGTTGCCGATAATGAAATCCGCGTGGACGACACAAGGTATGCGCTCATTGCCAAACAGGAAAGCAGACAGATGAGCACGGACGAAGATATGCTTGTCTTGCCCACATTCAGTTCATGGCAGGTGCCCGTGGTGAACGTCGGCGACGAAGTGGAAAAACGACAGCTTCTCGCCCGCGGGACCACGCACATCTATTTTCAGGCAAATGTCTGGATCTTTACCTTTCTCGTGTTTGTCGTCGGAATCATGATGGGGATCGGCAAAGCGGCTGTCTATAAGTTCATTCCCGAATATTATCCGAAAGACGTGGGAGTGGTGGGAGGAATTGTCGGAGTGATCGGCGGTTTGGGGGGATTTGTGTGTCCCATTATTTTCGGGTATCTCCTGCGGGCAACGGGTATCTGGACGACAGCCTGGATGTTCTTTTTCGTGATTACGATTGCGTGTCATTTGTGGATGCATTCAGTTGTCCGGCGTATGATGAGGGAAAAAGCGCCGGTTCTTTCGCGTCAACTTGAGGATGGACGATTTGTTCAACCCGCCGGGCAGGGTTCGGCGGGATAAAAGTGACTATGGACGGGGCATTATGGCCGCCAACGAAATTACACATTGGGAACCTGAAAACGAGCAATTCTGGGCCAACACGGGAAGGGCAGTGGCGTGGCGGACTCTGACGATAACCACCTTGGGCCTTGTGCTCTCCTTTGCAACATGGTTCATGATGAGCGCCATTGTCGTGAGGTTGCCCAATATCGGATTCACATTCGACACAATGCAGCTCTTCTGGCTCGCCGCCATGCCCGGGCTGGCCGGCGGGTCGCTGCGAATCATTCATACATTCCTTATCCCCATTTTCGGAACAAGAAAGGTCATCACCTCTTCGACATTCTTGAAGCTTATTCCTGCTGTCGGAATTGGGCTTGCCATTCTGGATCCTCATACGCCGTTCTGGGTTTTCATGGTTCTTGCATTCACTGCCGGATTCGGCGGCGGCGATTTCTCCTCGTACATGCCCAGCACATCCATTTTCTTTCCCAAGCGGCTTCAGGGAACCGCACTGGGGATTCAGGCGGGAATCGGAAACTTTGGCGTGAGCCTCACGCAATTCCTCACGCCGTGGATTATCGGCTTTGCGATCTTTGGTTCGTTTCTTGGCGGGCCTCAGACACTGGTGAGAGGCGAAACGACTTCCTCCATCTGGCTGCAAAACGCCGCGTTCATCTATGTTCCGTTTCTGCTCATCATTACAATCGTTGCGTGGCTCTCTCTGCGAAGTGTTCCGATCAAAGCGTCATTCCGCGAACAACTGGATATTTTCAAGAACAAACACACGTGGTTTTGTACGATCACGTACATGATGACCTTCGGCTCCTTTTCCGGGTTGTCAGCGGCATTTCCGCTTTTGATTAAAACTGTCTATGGAGACTTCCCCAACGCACCGGATCCGTTGACGTACGCCTTTCTTGGCCCTCTTGTCGGATCATTGTCGCGTGTCGCTGCCGGCCCGATCGCCGACAAGTTCGGTGGAGCCATCCTCACACATGTTACGGGAATTGTTCTCATCGCCGGAGTTGCTTTGATGGCGTTCGGGGGGCTGCTGACTCCAACAAGCCTTGATCAGTTTCCCTATTTTGTCGGCTTGATGCTGGCAATGTTTCTCTTCACCGGAGTCGGAAACGCGTCCACGTTTCGTCAGTTCCCGATCATTTTTTCCCATTCGACGCGACAGGGTGCAGGAGTCATCGGTTGGACAGCGGCGATCGCGGCATACGGACCGTTTCTTTTTTCAACACTCATCGGTGTGGCCATTACGGGAACGGGTTCGGCCGTTCCATTCTTTATCGGAATAGGCTTGTATTATGTTTTTGCAACCGGCGTGAATTGGTGGTACTACACTCGGAGAGGATGCGAAAAGCCGTCTTGATATGATTTTATTTTCGAAATGAGACAAACAAACGTCATTACTGTCCTCCTGTTGGTGAGTCTCGGTTTTGCTCTGCTGACCCTCATTCAGGCTGTTTCCCAGAGTTACTCTCTCCCGGGCAACAACGTCGGCTATGAACCTGAGCAGCCGATCGCCTATTCTCACCGGCTCCACGCAGGCGAGCTGGGAATCGATTGCAGGTTCTGTCACTCCGGCGTGGAAGAAAGCAGGACCGCCGGAATCCCTTCGGCAAATGTGTGCATGGATTGTCATCGGTTCGTTACCGCTCCGTTCAATCAGATTCGCGCTGAGGATGAAGCGGCGGAAAAGGAGCAACGCAAGCCGAAGCGGATTGTTTCACCCGAACTGCAAAAACTGTACGATGCCTTGGGTCTCGACGCAGATCTCAACAAAAACCCCTTGAAGAAAGAATCACGTATATCGTGGGTTAAGATTCACTCGCTCCCCGACTTCGCCTATTTCGACCACCGCGCCCACGTCGGTGTGAACATCGATTGCCAGACGTGCCACGGAGAAGTACAAACGATGGAGCGGGTTCGTCAGGTGAGCGACCTCACCATGGGATGGTGCGTGAATTGCCACCGAAGCTCCAATCAGCAGGGAGTGAAGGGAAAGACGGTCAAGGCCTCAACGGACTGCATCACGTGCCACTACTGATCCGGCGCGGGGAAGTTGCGGATATGAAAGAACGACAACATATACCTCACAACCATTCTGTGGACGACTCGGACCCCCGACCGGCGTTTGACCGTCGCGAATTTCTCAAGCTCGCGGGATTCACGTTTGCGGGCGCCGCGATTGCCGGATGCGATACCGCCAAAGTCGAGAGAGCCATCCCCTATCTCATCAAACCGGAAGAGATAACGCCCGGAAAAGCAACGTGGTACGCTTCCACATGTCCGGGCTGCAATGCCGGTTGCGGCATTCTCATGAAGAACAGAGAAGGACGTCCGATCAAGCTCGAAGGAAATCCCGACCATCCCGTTTCACGCGGCGGCCTCTGCGTGGTCGGCCAGGCCCAGGTTCTGGGGCTCTACGACTCGCTGCGCTTGCAGCAGCCGGTGAAAGATGGCAGTCTGTCGGATTGGGAGACGATCGATCGCTCAATCGGAGAAAAACTCGACCTGCTCCGAAAGAACAACAAATCGATCCGCCTCCTCAGCGGAACTGTGACGAGTCCGACAAAAGCATCTACTCTTCGAAAATTTCTCTCAACGTTCCGGGATGGCCGGCACATAGTCTACGATGCGGTCTCCCGATCTGCTATTCTGGAATCGCACAAGGAGACGCACGGTATCCGCGTTCTTCCACGGTATCGGTTTGACCGGGCTGAAGTCATCCTCGGTGTCGATGCAGATTTCCTCGGGACATGGATCTCGCCGGTGGAGTTTACGGCGGCATATCGGGCGGGACGCACCCTCGAAGGAAATCCGCCGCGTTGCTCCTTTCATGTGCAGATTGAATCGCGCTATTCCTTGACAGGTGCGCGGGCTGACAAGCGTTACGCCATAAAGCCCTCCGATCGACTTGCAGTCCTCCAGGAATTGGTTTCGACGATCGGACAGAAGGCCGGAAGGACCTTGACGAAAAGTGCCGGTTCGGGGAAAAAGTTTGTAGATGGAATTGCCGAACGTCTCTGGTCGGCACGCGGAAAATCTCTGGTTGTTTGCGGGTCCAACGATGTCGACAGTCAGATTCTGACTAATGCCCTCAACGAGCTTCTCGGAAGCTACGGCTCGACCCTCGATGTTCGTTTCCCATCGCTTCATCACCAGTCCAATGATCGAGATCTTCAGAATCTGCTGAAGGAATTGGAGGACGGAAAAGTCGACGCTCTGTTTGTCGATGGCGTGAATCCTGTCTATGACCTCCCGAACGGCGAGGAGTTGTCGGGCCTTCTTCGGAATGTCCCCCTGGTTGTCAGTTTTGCTGAACGAATCGATGAGACCGCCGTCTACGCGCACTACGTATGTCCCGGGCCTCATCCTCTTTCTTCCTGGTCGGATACCGAAGCAGTCGAAGGTGTTCTTTCAATTTCTCAGCCGGCAGTCTCTCCCCTGGAAAACACGAGACCCGTTCTGGAGAGTCTTTCGGTGTGGATGGGAGAGAAAACGTCGGTACGGGAACTTGTCCGGGAAGAATGGATGCGAAATGTTTTTCCGCGCCAGAAGAAGCAGAAGAATTTTGAACTGTTCTGGAATCAATCGGTACACGATGGATTTGCTGTGGTCGAGTCTCGTTCCCAGGTGTCCGGAACATTCAATTCGAGTTCGCTGAGAAACGTCTCTCAAGCAAGAGAAGTGGCAGATGCTTTCCAGCTCGTCCTCTATCCGAAAGTTTCGATGATCGATGGCCGTCACGCGCATAATGCCTGGCTGCAGGAGGCACCCGACCCGGTAACAAAAATCACATGGGACAATTATGCCATTCTTTCTCCGGGAGCAGGCGACAAACTCGGAGTCCGATCGGGTGACGTCGTACGGCTCATTGCTTCCTCTGAGGGCGAAACGGTTGCCACGGAAGTGCCGGTCTGGATTCAGCCCGGACAGCCTGATGAAGTGGTCGCAGTCGCTCTCGGTTACGGCAGGAAAGGGACAGACCGGTTCACATCGATTGGCCCCAAATGGATCGAGGGGAAGCCATCCACCGGTCCCAACGGACTTGTCGGAGTCAACGCGGCGCGTTTCCTTCGATGGAAGAACGGCCAGCTGTTGTATGAGCAAAACGGAGTCCTGATCGAAACGACGGGGAGGAAGCACCCGTTGGCCTGCACGCAGACATATCATTCGATTGATACGCCTCCGCTGCTGGCACAGGGGACCGAGAAAAGAAGGCCCTTTGTTCAATATGCTTCGCTCGAGGCGTTTACAGCCAATCCTGCCGCCGGAAGCGGAATGCATCATGACTCGAAAAGCATGTGGCCGGAGCAGCACAAGTATAAAGGTGCGCATTGGGGAATGATGATCGACCTCAACGCATGCACCGGATGTACGGCATGTGTCGTGAGCTGTCAGGCGGAGAACAATATCCCTGTTGTCGGCAAGGATGAAGTGTTTCGGAATCGCGAAATGCACTGGATCCGGATAGACCGATATTTCATGCAAAACGGGGAGAACCTCGATGTCGCCCATCAGCCCATGTTGTGCCAGCATTGTGACAACGCTCCGTGTGAAACCGTTTGCCCCGTGCTTGCCACCGTTCACAGCGACGAGGGGCTGAATCAGCAAGTCTACAATCGCTGTGTGGGAACACGGTATTGTGCCAACAATTGTCCCTACAAGATCAGAAGGTTCAACTGGTTCGACTATCCCCGCGATGATGAAAAGCAGAATATGGTTTTGAATCCCGATGTCACGGTGCGTTCGAGGGGAGTAATGGAAAAATGTTCGTTCTGCGTGCAGAGGATTCAGGAGGAAAAGATCAAAGCGAAGAAGGAAGGAATTCCGATCTCGGACGGCGCCATCAAGACAGCATGTGAGCAGTCATGCCCGGCGCAGGCCATTGTCTTTGGCGATATGAATGATGCAAAGAGCCGGATCGCAAGCCTTCAAGAACATCCGCGGAATTATACGGTTCTCGGAGAACTCGAAACGAGGCCGTCGGTGGGATACATGACCATGATCCGCAACCGTTCCGGAGAGACGGAAGAAACTCCTCATGGCTGACGGAATGTCAATACTTCGGTCACCGTTGATATTAGGCAACAAGACCTCAAACGAGGTTACGGAAGACGTGTGCGGTCTTCTCGACCGCGGCCCGGGAAAAGAGTGGTGGTACGCTCTGGCGGTCAGTGCGTCGATGATGACGCTCGGCGTTGCCGCGGTAACATATCAGCTGCTGACGGGGATCGGCACGTGGGGGCTCAACAATACTGTAGGATGGGCGTTTGACATCACGAATTTCGTCTTCTGGATCGGCATCGGCCATGCCGGCACGCTGATTTCCGCCATCCTCTTTTTGTTCCGTCAGCGCTGGCGGACTTCCGTCAATCGTTCCGCCGAGGCCATGACGATCTTTGCCGTAATCTGCGCCGGTATTTTCCCCATTATTCATATGGGACGCCCATGGCTCGCCTTCTGGGTAATTCCGTATCCGAATTTCCGCGGGCCGCTCTGGATCAATTTCCGGTCGCCCTTGGTGTGGGATATGTTCGCTATCAGCGCGTATTTCACAATTTCTCTCGTATTCTGGTTTGTCGGGCTCATACCCGATTTTGCCACTCTACGCGACAGGGCTGTGTCGAAAGCCAAAAAAGCGGTCTATGGATTTTTCAGCCTTGGATGGGATGGTTCGAACAAGACCTGGCTGCGGTATGAAACCGTCTATCTCCTCCTTGCGGGCCTTGCCACACCTCTCGTTGTTTCTGTTCACACCATTGTGAGTTGGGACTTTGCCACCTCCGTCATTCCGGGATGGCACACGACAATCTTTCCTCCCTATTTCGTCGCGGGGGCGGTGTTCTCCGGATTCGCCATGGTGCTGACGCTGATGATCATCGCCCGAACAGTTCTACACTTTGAGGCCTACATTACGCTGCACCATATCGAATCGATGAGCAAGATCATTATCGCGACCGGGGGCATTGTGGCGATGGCGTACATGACCGAGCTTTTTGTAGCACTGTACTCCGGGAATGAGTACGAACGATTTGCGTTTGTCAATCGAATGCTCGGCCCGTATGCCTGGGCCTATTGGATCATGGTGAGTTGCAACGTCATCACACCACAGTTTCTCTGGTTCAAGAAGATCAGAAGGAACGTTGTACTCGTCTTTATCCTTTCGATCATGATCAATGTCGGCATGTGGTTCGAGAGATTTGTCATCATCACCATTTCTCTTACGAGAGACTATCTGCCGGCGAGCTGGGATCTGTATGCACCGACTCTCGTCGAAATTGCCACGCTCATCGGGAGCTTTGGATTGTTTTTCACCTTGTTCCTGATATTTGCCCGATTCCTTCCCATGATCGCCATCGGTGAAGTCAAGGGAGTCCTTTCATACGGAAGGAAAAACGGGAGAGAGGTTGGTCTGGAAACGACAGGATTGGAGATGGCAGTTGAGAAGGAAAGTTCGGGAGGGAAACGATGAACAAGCGATTGTTTATTGCACACTTTGAACATGAGGACGACATCATCGGAGTTACCCACAACGCCAGGGAAGCCGGATATCATGTTCACGACGTCTATACGCCATACGCTGTTCACGGTCTGGACAAGGCAATGGGGCTTCGGCCTTCCCGCCTTCCATGGATCTGTCTCGGCTTCGCGTTGTTCGGGGCCGCGGCGAAACTGTGGTTCCAGATATGGACGTCGGCGTTCGATTGGCCTGTCAACGTCGGTGGAAAGCCGCTTGCTTCAATTCCGGCATTTGTGCCGGTAACGTTCGAAATCACGGTTCTTTTTGCCGGACTGGGAACCGTTGCCGCATTCTTTCTTGTCAGCAGACTCTGGCCAGGAAAAAAGCCCCGAATGCAATTCGACCGTGTCACGAATGACCATCACGTCCTTGTCCTGGTGGAAAATGATGCTTCGTTCGATCCCGCGGAAGCGAGAGCGCTCTGTGAGAAGTTTCATTGTGTCCATGTCGAAGAAAGGCTCGAAGAGGAGGAATGAGAAAACAGAAACTGAATATTGTGCTCTTCCTTTTGCTCGCGATTGTTGCAGTCTCCACCTGGAGCCTTCGGCATGAGCCGACCCGCCCCAATGCGGTTTTTCTTCCTGAGATGTATTACTCGGTCCCGTTTGATCCGCAGTCTCCGAATCCAAACTTCTCCGATGGGGCGACCGCTCATGTTCCCGTGACGGGCACGATTCCGAGAGGATTCTTGCCGTTCCCCTATGGCCCGGGCGATGCCGAAGCAATTCGGGCGGGAGAGGAACTTCACAATCCATTCAAACGTGACAGTCTCAGGGATGCTGAGCGCGGGACCCGGGTCTTTATGACTTTTTGCCAGCCATGCCACGGCGTGGCGGGAGCAGGGGATGGACTCATAACGAAATACGGATTTCCTCCTCCGCCTTCCTTTGCCGCGCCGAACATTGTCGTTCTGAAAGATGGTCAGATGTTTCACACAATCACCTACGGGAAGAAGAACATGCCCTCGCTGGCTTCGCAGATTTCCACCGACGATCGGTGGAAGGCCATTCTTCACGTTCGATCGCTGCAATCAGCAGCTGCCAAAACGCAGCAGTCTCAGTCAAAGGACGGCCGATGAATCCCGACGTTTCCATGCCGGCAGCCCGCGACGTTGTTGTGAAGGTGAGTCGAAAGACATTCATGATGCTGTCGCTCCTGGGTCTTGGTGGCTCAGCTGCGATCCTCATAGGGCTGTTTGTCGAGCCGCAGCGAATCCTCGCCAGCACCCTCCTGACGGCATATTATGTTCTCGGAGTGGGTGTCGCTGCAGCCCTCCTGATCGCTCTTGTTTCGATTTCGAACGCAGGTTGGGCCACAGCGATCCGTCGTGTGCCCGAGGCCATGGTTGCCAATATCTATGCCGGGGGGGCGTTGATGATCCTGCTCCTGCCTGCAGTCTACCAGCTCTATGAATGGTCGCATGCGGAAGTTGTGGCCGGCGATGCTCTTCTCAGGTCAAAATCCGGCTGGCTCAATGTTTCGTTCTTCTCAATTCGAACCGTTGTCTATGTAACTCTCTGGTCCGTCCTCGCTGCGTTCCTTGTTCGGACTTCCCGTTTGCAGGATCTCACCGGCGAGGTGGACCTTACCCTTCGGAATCGCCGGTATGCTGGGCTCTTTATTGTTGTGTTCATGCTGACGTTCTGGATGGCAAGTATGGATTGGCTCATGTCGCTGGAGCCGCACTGGTACAGCACGATCTTCGGGGTCTATAACATGACCGGCACATTTCTCGCCGGGCTCGCAGCAGTGACGGTTTGCGTGATCGTTCTGAGAAGAAAGGGCTACCTGCGGGAATTTGTTCGGGACGATCATCTGCACGATCTTGGACGGCTTATCTTTGCCTTCAGCACCTTTTGGATGTACATTTGGTTCAGCCAGTACCTCCTTATTTGGTATGCCAATATTCCCGAGGAGACTTCATATTTTCTTCGCAGGGAAACCGCAGGATGGGGCACCTTCACAGTCCTGAACATTGTCTTCAACTGGGTCATTCCCTTTGCCGCCCTGATGTCCAGGTCATCCAAACGGAATGAGGGACTGCTTTTCAAAATCTGTCTCGTCGTTCTGGTGGGCCATTGGATCGATCTGTTCTGGATGATCCTTCCGGTCTTTATGCCGGCAGCTCCCGAAATCAGCATATGGGAGCTTGCCCCCGTCGCTGCGGGAATTGTGCTCGTAGTTTTTGTCACGCTTCGCTCTCTGAATCGGGCAAACCTGATTCCGGCAAAGGATCCGATGCTGATGGAGAGCCTCGGCTATCACGCCTGAACACGCCATTCTTACTGAAAACAAGGGAACAATGAAGCCGACCGATATTCTGAAAGAAGAACACCGGGCCATTGAACGAATGCTCAATATTCTTGACCGTGCGGCCGGACAGCTTGAAAAGAATGAACGGGTTCCCCACGAGGTGCTCGACAAAGCGATCATGTTCATCCAGAAATTTGCAGACGGATGTCATCATCAGAAGGAAGAATCCCTGTTGTTTCCGGCGATGGAACAGAAAGGATTTCCGCGATCCGCGGGTCCGTTGGGAGTCATGCTCTATGAGCACGACATGGGTCGATCACTTGTTTCCGCAATGAAGAAATCGCTGGAAGGCTTCAAAAACGGGTCTGTGGAATCAGGCGGTGAATTCGCGGAGAACGCCAGAATGTTCAGCGATCTTCTTCGGAACCATATTGCCAAGGAGGATAATATCCTCTTCGTGATGGCCGACAGTCAATTCTCGGAGACCGAGCAGTCCCAGCTTCTCGTCCGATTTCGTCAGGTCGAAACTGAAGGAGCGGCATGCAGTACAAAGCAGGAGCTGTTGTCGATGCTGAAAGAGCTCGAGGGGTCCGCGTAGTTTCATAATTTTGTTCCCGCATATTTGCTTGCAGTATCAATTACTTCTACATTTGCGGAGTCGCCTTTTCGGCGGCTCGGTCCAGGATAGGGTCCGGTTATGCGTGCCTCGCTTCGGTGGAAGCAGCACCGGTGTGTGGGCCTACCTTCCGACATCTGTTTCATTCTGAATTTTCTGACCGATTTCTGACATTTCATGGAGGAACGGTTATGTCCGGTATTCCCAAACGCTTTCAGGATTTCATGAAGAAGTATCCCGATGTTGCCAAAGGATATGAGATGCTGGGAGATGCGGTACATGCTGCGGGGCCGCTCGATGCAAGAACAAGGGCTCTGATCAAGCTCGGCATTTCCGCTGGTGCACGCCTTGAAGGAGCGGTCCATTCGCACGCGCGAAAGGCTCTTGAAGCCGGAGTGAAACCTGAGGAAATGAGGCACGCCGTTATTCTCGCGTTGCCCACCATCGGCCTTCCTTCGATGATGGCGGCTCTCAGCTGGATCGACGACGTCCTCGAGGAAAAGAAGAGCAAATAACAGAGACTGAGATGAACACTTTTCCTGGAGTCATTCTTGCGGGGGGAAAGAGCACCCGCATGGGAAAAGAAAAAGCTTTCCTCGAGGTGGGAGGGAAACAGCTGATTCGCCGGGTTGCGGATGTGATGATGGCGGTGTGCAGCGATGTCTCCGTCGTCGGGGGAACTGAGGAAAAATTTTCTCACCACGGGCTCCCTTGGTTTCCCGACAAAGTCCCCGGCCTGGGCCCTCTGGGCGGAATCGAGACGGCGCTCTTGCGAAAGAAGTCAGACATCGTTGTTGCCGCCTGTGACCTCCCGTACCTCACCCCCGACCTTCTTCGCTTTCTCCTTCAGCACCACGATCCTCATGCGCATCCCATTACTGTTGTCCGCAGAGGCAGCACGGTACAACCGTTGCTCGGGGTGTATGGCATTCGCTGCCTGGAACATCTCTCCCTCTTTCTTCGGACGGGAAAACGAAGAGTGATGGATTTCCTGAACGAGTGTCCAACGACATTCCTTTCCCTGGACTCGGCCTCTTCGCCTCTCCCCGGCAATGTACTGCTCAACCTGAACACTCCCGCGGAGTACCTCTCGGCCCTCGATGATGACGCCTCGTGAACGTGTCCGCGCAGCGATGCATCTGGAGGTGCCAGACCGCGTTCCGGTCATGTGTCAGTTGAGCATCGGCCACATGCTTGTGCGGCTGAACGCGTCCCCCGTCGAACTGTGGCATGATCCCGATACGTTCATCGACGCACTTCTGAGCCTGCGGGCGATGTATGATTTTGACGGAATCCTGGTGAGCCTTCACGGCCATGACCCCGAATGGCGGAAAGCGATCCGATCCCGGCGCAATACCGACGAGGGAGAGATTGTCGAGTTCACCGACGGCCGGAAAATGATTTACCCGAGCGACGACCTTCCGCGGCCTTTCCCTGCTGAAGACCTTCAGGCAAAGGATAACTTTTCTCCCGGCGATGGGCCGCTCCCCGAGTATCTGGACTACATTCCCGTATCTCAAGGGCTCCGCTTCGCCATTCACCCGGCTCATCGATTCGACATCTTCCGTTCCCTGCGCGCAAGAGCAGGCAACGATTTCTCGATACACGGGGAAGTGACCTCACCCTTCGATTACTTCCTGGATCTCTTCGGCCACGAGCAGGGCATGATGCATTTGATCGATGATCCGGGGAATTCCAAGCGATTCCTCAAACGCTTCGCCGGTCTCGTCGCAGACGTGGCGTCCGAAATGTGCGGTACAGACATCGATGCCATAAAGATTTCCTCTCCATTTGCGGGAGCGGGGTTCCTCTCACGGGAGTTCTATCGGGAATTTGTTCTGCCTTTCGAAGCGGAAGTTATCCGTTCCGTTCGCAAGCACGGAATTGCCGCGTATGTGCACACTTGCGGCTCAATCGGTGACCGTCTCGACCTCATGATGGAGTCGGGAGCCAACGGCATTGAATGTCTCGATCCGCCGCCTCTGGGCAATGTGGAACTCCAGGAGGCGAAAAACCTCCTGGGCGCCAAAGGGTTCATCAAGGGGAATGTGGACTCCGTCAACACGCTCCTGCTCCAGGATCGATCCGAGGTCCTCGAGGACCTGAGAAAGCGGGTTCAGGTGGGAAAGGCCGGTGGAGGCTTTATTCTCAGTACCGCATGCTCGGTTGCACCGCATGTGACAGCCGAAACCATGAGGTTGTTTCGGGAGGCGGTTGAGCAATGGGGATGACACGACCACCTGATGACCTTGCCGGAGCCATCGCGCGCGGACGGCACCTGGACGCTCAACAATACACAAGAGAATTGCTCGAGGGGGGAATGCTCCCTGTTGAGATTCTCTCGAAAGGGCTGATGCCGGGAATGGATTTCGTGGGCCGCGAGTTCCGTGATGGAAGGATGTTTCTTCCGCAGGTTCTCGTAGCAGCGCGTGCCATGAAAAGCGCTATGGCAATCCTCGAGCCTCTCCTTGCCGCTGCTTCCTATAAGGCAAGGGGTACGATCCTTTTGGGAACGGTCAAAGGCGATGTCCACGATATTGGAAAAAACCTGGTGGGGATCATGCTGCGCGGGGCAGGGTTTGCCGTCGTGGATCTCGGCGTGGGCTGTTCGGCGGAGCAATTCCTCGAAGGGTTTCGGAAGCATCAACCAGATATCATTGGGATGTCGGCGCTCCTGACGACCACGATGACTTCGATGAAAACCGTCATTGATCTTTTCGCGTCACAAAATATTACGGTGCCGTTTATCGTAGGCGGCGCGCCGGTCAACAAGACGTTTGCGCGCGACATCGGCGCTGCCGGATATGGACGAAATTCGACCGAGGCGGTTGATCTGGTACGCACTCTCCTCAAAGTCTCCCCGGATATCGATAACCCCGCCTAGGAGTTGTTCGCTGCTGTTTGCATTAGGCTCTTCAATTCTCTACATTCAGGCAACATGTCTGCTCTCAAGCGCTTTCTTGCTCAATGTATCCGCTTAGGACTCTGGTTACGCGAGCGTTTCCAGAGAATCCTGATACCTTCCGACGACCCGCGCCGCGGCCAGGTTACGGCGTCGCATGATGCCCTCTTCTCGACTCTTCTTGAACATGCTTCCGATTTCATAACGATTCTTAATGCCAACGGGACCATCGTGTACGAGAGCCCGGCGGTCATGAAGCTTCTTGGTTATGATCGGGCGGAGCTTGTCGGGGAAGCCGTTTTCAAGTTTGTGCATCCTGACGACCTCCCCGAAGTATTCCGCGTATTTCGCATCGGCGTACAGACCCCCGGCTACTCCGCACATCTGCAATGCCGCTTCAGGCATAAGAACGGATCCTGGAGACTGCTCGATATCACGGGGAAGAATCTCCTGGACGATCCCACGGTGAACGGGATCGTTGTCAACTCGATCGACATCACCGAACGCGCCCACGCCCAACGGGAACGGATGATGATGAGCAACGCTCTCGAGAGTATCCGGGAGGGAGTGATTATTGCCAACCTGGAAGATATTATCCTCTTTGCCAACAAGGGAGCTCAAACGCTCTACGGCTATGAACTGAATGAAATGCTCGGCAAACACATCAGTATGCTGCGCTCTGGTAAGAATCCTCCCGATGTGGTGGCTCACATCTATCCTGAGACCATGAAGGGCGGATGGAGAGGCGAACTGATCAATGTGAAGAAGGATGGTACTGAATTCCCGGTTGCCGTCTCTACCGGGCTTATCCGGGACGAAACCGGGAATGCCATCGCCCTCATCGGGGTCGCGACGGACATGAGCGAGCAAAAACAGGCTGAAGGGGAGATGAGGAAGACGCTCTCGCTTCTGACAGCGACTCTTGAATCAACGGCCGACGGTATTCTCGTGGTGGACAAGTTCGGGCACATCGTCAGCTACAACCACCAGTTTGCCCACATGTGGAGGATCCCCATGGGGATTCTCGAGTCGCGGCGCGATGACGAGGCCTTGCGCTATGTTGTCGACCAGCTTTCCGACCCTCAGGAGTTCATTGCAAAGGTCCAGGAGCTTTACAGCCGGCCCGAGGCAGAGAGCTTCGATATCATAGGATTCAAGGATGGGCGCATCTTTGAACGGTTATCGAAGCCTCAGAGGATAGGAGGGAAGAGTGTTGGCCGCGTTTGGAGCTTCAGAGACGTCACCGAGAGAAAAAAAGCAGAAGCCGCCCGGGAAAAATCGGAACAACAGTTCCGTTCACTGTTCGAAGAGTCGAAAGATGCCATTTATGTCAGCACTCCCGAGGGACGGTTTGTGGATATCAATCCTGCAGGTGTGGCGCTGTTTGGATACGATTCCAAGGAAGAGCTGGTCAAGATCGACATCAAAAAGGACTTGTTCATCGACCCGGCGAAGAGGTCCGAGTATGGAAAGGAATTGGAATCGCGTGGTTTCGTGAAGGATTATCAGCTCGAACTTCGCCGTAAGGACGGTCAGACCATCGTCGTGCTCGAAACGGCATCGGCGTTGAAGGATGAAACCGGAAAAGTAATCGCCTACCGCGGCATCATGCATGATGTGACTGAAGATAAGCGGCTGGAAGAAAACCTTCGTCAGAGTGAGGAGCGCTACCGGCAGTTTTTTGAAGACGACCTTACGGGCGACTTCATCTCAACGCCTGCAGGGCGCATTATTGAATGCAACCGTGAATTCGCGAAGATCTTTGGTTACAACTCCATCGAAGAAGTGCTGAAAACCAGCGCATCTTCCTTTTATCCCAATCCGGAAGTCCGTGAAGCGTTTTTGAACCTTCTCAGGGAGCGAAAACGCCTCGAAAACTACGAGATGGAAGCGCGGAGACGAGATGGAAAGCCTGTCTATGTCATCGAAAATGTTATCGGCGTGTTCGATCAACAGGGTACATTGACGGGGCTTAAGGGATACCTGTTTGATGTCACGGAGCGTAAGCGCCTCGAAGAAGAACTCCGGCAATCGCAAAAGATGGAGGGCATAGGGACGCTCGCGGGCGGCATTGCGCACGACTTCAACAATATCCTGAGCATCATCATGGTGTCTGCCTCCCGGTTCAAACAGGACGGCGCGGGGAACAAAGACGATCTGATCAAAGTGGCTGAAACGATCCTGTCTGCCGTCGACCGAGGTGCAGGACTGACGCGCCAGCTCCTGACCTTCGCCAGAAAGACTGAAATTCACTTCGAGCCCCTGGAAATCAACGAAATCATCAAGGACCTCGTGAAGCTGCTCAGGGAAACATTCCCGCGGACCATCACCTTTTCGCTTCAACTGGCCGATTCGCTTCCGTTGATTTCGGCAGACCGCAATCAGGTCAATCAGGCCTTGCTGAATCTCTGTGTCAACGCCCGCGATGCTATGCCGTCAGGGGGATCCATTAGTATAGCGACTTCGGTAGTCGATCGATCGCGCCTCTCTTCCGCGGCGGCCGATGCGAAAGGAAGTCATTTTATCGACATTTGCGTCCGGGATACAGGCACCGGCATGGATCAGCAAACACGCGAGCGGATTTTTGAGCCGTTCTTCACGACAAAGGAACGCGGTCAGGGAACCGGCCTTGGCCTTGCCGTGGTCTACGGCGTTGTGAAAAGCCACAACGGCCTGATCACGGTGGAGAGTACGAAAGGCATGGGGACCATTTTCCACATGTTCTTCCCTCTGGCAAGCATCAAGCCCGGGATCGCGCTCGCCGATGTCCCGGAAAGCGAGGTCATGCCGGGAGGCACCGAACGCGTCTTGTTTGTCGAGGACGAAGAAGAAATTCGGGTCGCAATGATGCGTACGTTGAGCGGAAAAGGATACGGTGTTGTTGGAGCCGTTGATGGGGAAGAAGCAGTGGCTACGTACGAGGCGGAACATCAGGATATCGACCTTGTTGTTCTGGATCTGGGTTTGCCGAGATTGAGCGGATGGGACGTCTTGACGCGGGTTCAAAAGAAAAACCCGGAGGCAAAAGTTGTTATTGTCAGCGGGTATTTCGACCCGAACATCCAGGCAAAACTGAAATCCGCAGGCATTCGTTACCTCGTTCAAAAGCCCTATTCTCCCGCCAAGCTCCTTCGCACGATTCGGGAGATCATGACGGTGTAGGGATCATGAAAAGGTGCACTCTTGAATCTCAAACAGTTTCTTGATACTCCTCGGCCCCTGCTGTTTGATGGAGCGAACGGCACAGAGTACCAAAAGCGCGGCCTCCCTCCTGGAACACCTCCCGAAATTCTGAACGTACAAGATCCACGAATGGTTGAACAGGTTCATCGTGAATATGTGGAGGCCGGCTGCGAGGTGCTCGAGGCCAACACTTTCGGAGGAAATCGCAAAAGGCTCGAGGCCGCAGGTCTGGAAAAGCGGTTCGACGAGCTGAACCAGGCCGGGGCAGCTCTGGCTCTCAGAGCTTCGCAGGGAAAAGCTCTTGTTGCCGGGTCCATCGGTCCTCTGGGAGCTCTCATTGAACCGTACGGCGACGTTTCCATACCCGAAGCACTTGATATCTTTGCTGACCAGGTCCGTCTTCTGCGCGGATGCGGAATCGAGTTGTTCCTGGTTGAGACCATGATCTCTCTCGAAGAAGCACTCATCGCGCTGGAGGCGGCGCAGCTCGCCGGGGCCCGCTCCGTGGCAGTGACTTTGACATTCGAGTCGACACCAGCAGGGCCACGGACCCCCTTCGGTGAGTCCCCCGCAGAGTGTGCCATGGCCCTCATCCGCAAGGGCGCCGTCATCGTCGGGGCCAATTGCGGATCAGGGATTGACATCCTTGTCGAAGCAGGAAACGACTTCCTCGCGGTAATGGCCCCCGAAAAGATTCTCCTCCAACCGAACGCCGGCATTCCGGTGATTACCGGAGGAACCGCCCGCTATCCGGAAACCGAAGATCGGTTTGCGCGCTTTGTAATCGAAGCTGCAAACAAAGGCATTCGATACCTTGGCGGTTGCTGCGGCACGACCCCTTCTCACCTCTCCGCGGCAAAGCGGGAACTCCAGAAACTCTGCGACACGGTTTCTTAAACTCCGGTAGAAACCATTCCTATTTTTAAGAAGAATTGTAGGGCCTACACAGATTATCCCTGAAATTATTGGCAAAAAAGGGTATTGAGGTCCGATATTCTGCTTTCATTTTCCCTGGCATGGCTCTTGTCCTTTTCTTCTTCTCACTGAGGAGAACCGTGTTGAAGAATAAGAGCAGAGCCGCCAATCGCAGGGGAAACGCAGCGAAAAAGAGCAGCAAGGTTCAAACGCCACGCAAGAGCACCCCTTCATCAGAGTCTCACTTCCCGGACATTGAGTCCGTTCTCCAAACCATTCCTGACATTTTCTTCACCATCGACCTTACCGGCACCGTTTGCCAATGGAATCGTGCGGGCGAGGCTCTGACGGGCTATGCGAAAAGCGAGATTGTCGGACAACCGGCGCTGAAGTTTTTTCCCCAGAGGGAGCATGCCCTGATCGTTCAGGGAATTCAAGATGCGGTCAAAGGAAACATGCACCGAGTGCAGACATGGATGCGCCGGAAAGACGGTAGTGAATTCCCATGCCAAATCCGCGGGGGAGTTCTGAAAAGTGAAGCGGGACTGCCCGTCGGCATATGCGGTGTCATACGGGATCTTTCCGATCAGCGTGCTGCGGAAGATAAAGTGCGCAAGACGGAGGAACGGTTCGAAGCAATGATCGAACGTGTGACCGATCAGATTTCACTCATTGCCCCCGACGGAACGGCGGTTTATACGAGTCCGTCAACGGAGCAGATGCTTGGTTATAGCCCGTCGGCGTTTGTAGGAACAAATACCTTTGATCTTATTCATCCCGATGATGCCGAGCGGGCAAGAGAGTTCTTTCGATCGTTGGCTCAGGAACCCGGCAGGCAGCTCCAATCGGAAATCCGCATGCGCCACCGGAACGGGACCTACCGATGGCTCGAAGTATTTGGAACGAACGGTCTTCAACAGACCGGGTTAAATGCCATCGTCACCAATGCGCGCGATATTACGGATCGGAAGGAAGCTGAAGCGGAACTCGTAAGGTCGATGGAACAGTTCCGCTTTTTGGCCGAGCAGACTGATGCTCTCATTTTTACGACAGATACCCGCGGCCGCTTTTCCTACGTCAATGAAGCGGCCATCGCATTCATGGGAATTCCGGCGGAGGAAATTCTCGGCGTGTTCTACCTCGACTTTGTCCATCCGAGCGATAAGAAACGGGTGCACGAGAAGCTGTGGAGTCAGATGCAGAGAAGGGAAAAGGGGAGCAGCGACGAGATTCGGTTCAAGCTTCCCGATGGCCGCATAGGGTGGTTGAATGTTGCAATTAATCCGATTCTCAATGATGGAATCCTCAGAGGAATGAACGGCCTTGCCATCGATATCACCGATCGGAAGCAATGGGAACTCGATACCAAAGAATCGGAAAAGAAGTTCAAAAGCATTTTCGATTTCGCTCCTATCGGAATTTATCAATCGACTATTGAAGGGAAATTCCTTACCGCGAACCGGCAGCTTATTCAGATGCTGGGGTACGACGGCGTTAAAGAGATCCTCGCGCTGGATATGGCCCGCGATGTCTATTACAACGGATCAGAACGTTCACGTCTGGTCACGGAGTTTTTTCGAAAAGGAGAGGCAAGAGACGTTGAGGTCCGATGGAAAAAGAAATCGGGTGAAATATTCTGGGTATCGATCTCCACGCATCAGGTTGAGGACAGCGAGGGAAATTTCACGTACTTTGAAGGATTTGTCAGGGACATCGATCGGCGCAAGAAAGCGCAAGAAGAGCTCCTTCGGAACGAGCAGTACTTTCGGTCTCTCATTGAGAACTCGAGCGACGTAATTGTTTTGGTGGACCAGTCGGGAAAGATTGTTTATGTGAGCCCTTCGAATCAGGCGGTCCTGGGATATGATCCGCGGGAGAATATCGGTGAATCGTTCCTGGAGCATGTATGTCCGGAAGACCGCAAGCGGGTTGAGGCGGAATTCGCTGGTATTCTCTCACGCCCGGACAAAATCGTTCAGCTCCAGGTGTGCGTCTTACATAAGAACGGCTCCAGGAAGATCCTGGAAGTCGTCGGCCACAATCTTACGCAGGAACCGGCCGTTAAGGGGATTATCGTGAATTTCAGGGATGTGACCGAGCGAACGGAGGCAGAAGCCCGGCTCAAGGAAAGTGAGCTGAAGTACCGGCAACTCGTGGAGCAGTTCTCCGACGGCGTTTTTGTTGCAGACCAGACGGGAAAATTACTCTTTGTCAACGAACGAGGGCAGAAGATGCTCGGCTATGGCGAAGAGGAGCTGCAAGGAATGCCCATTGAGGAGACGTACGCCGAAGGAGATCGGAATCTCGCGGCACGGTACATGGAAAAGCTCCGCAGTGAAGGATCCCACGAATTCAAGCGTATGATGCGAAGGAAAGACGGAACGCTCTTTCCTGTCGAGGTGACGATCAAGACGCTGGAGAACAATACTTTTCAGGCCATCGTCCGGGATATTACGGATCGGGAGAAAGCCACAAACGCTTTGCGTGAATCAGAGGAGAAATTCCGATCGCTGGCGGAAGAATCTCCCAACATGATCTTTATCAACAAGCGAGGGAAGATTGCCTACGTCAACCGGCGATGTTCGGAGATCATGGGATACACGAAGGAAGAGTTCTATGACGAGAATTTCGATTTTCTCACAATCATCGATCCCGAGTCAAGAGCGATTGTTGTAAAGAATTACAGAGACCATCTCCAGGGCAAAGAGGTCCGTCCGTACGAATATATTCTTAACACCAGAGATGGAAAGAAAATCTATGGTCTCCACGCGACACGTCTCATTCACTTCGAGGGCGATGAAGCTATTCTCGGGATCATCACCGATGTGACAGAACAGCGAAAGGCGGAAGAAACACAGAGGAAGCTCCTCAAGGCTCTTGAACAGACAGCCGAGGTCGTGTTCATGACGGATATTGACGGGAACATCAATTATGTCAACCCGTCGTTCGAGCGGGTGTACGGGTACAAAGGCGAGGAAGTTCTTGGCTCAACCCCTCGTATTCTGAAAAGTGGTAAGCACTCGAAGAATTACTATGAGCAATTCTGGTCGCAGCTCCTCCAAGGCAACGGTCTGCGCGATGAGCTCATCAACAAAACGAAGGACGGCCGGGACATCCACGTCGAGGCTTCGGTGTCCCCCA
>CAZRPU010000017.1:0-33969 GCA_964602055.1 uncultured Ignavibacteriaceae bacterium | reverse complement strand
ACAACCTGCAGATTGTTATATAGTTCAGAGCGACGAGGGTTGTGAGGCCAAGCATGAGAGAGAGATGGAACATGCTGCTGTTGCCTGCGAGGGCAAAACCTATCCCGAGAACATAAGCAATGCTCGTTCCCCAGTCACCGTCAAGAATCGCGGCGCTCTTGAGCCAGCCAAGAACCCTCGGCCTGCTCGTCGCGTACTCAACGACTTTGACTCCTCTCTGATTGGAAACCGTTACGCCATCCACCTTACGCTACCTCTCATAAAAAAAGCCGACGCACCAAAGCGCCGGCTCAGACAATATGCTTTTATGGATTCTAGTGTGCAATCAAGAAAAGAAAGCAACCTCTCACTTCTTACATCGCACTTCACTCTCCCCAAAGCGGCACAATAATACGGAAAACTTTTCTCTCTCCACAACAGAGAAATGAGAGATGAAGAAACATCCAGGCGAGAAGTTCTTATGCTGCAATGGCTTCCAGTGATAGCGAAAAAAATCGCTTGGAATGGATTACTGCCCGTCTTGGCTGTTTCCTGCTCCTCGCACTCGTACGATCCCGCCGTTATGATCCTATTTCATGAGAAGCATCTTAACGGTTTTTCTCTTCCCTTCTGCCGTGAGCACAGAGATATATGTTCCCGAGGGAAGGCCGGAAGCATCAAACCGGACGTTGTACGTTCCCGGGGGAAGATTCTCGTTCACAGGCGTGGCCACCTCTCTGCCCAGAATATCATAAATACGGAGCGTCGTCGGACCCGCTTCCGTCACGGAGAACCGCATCGTTGTGGTGGGGTTGAAGGGATTAGGATAGTTTTGTGACAACGCGAAGGTCAGAGGGACTTCGCCCGTTGTTTCCGCAAAGGTTGATGTAGTGGTTCGGAAGCGCGCTTCGATTGACCAATCGCTGGAACCATACTGATTGGCGGCTATTGCCTGCCATCCGTAAATCTTGTTGACTCCAAGTGTGACCTGACTCGTGTAAAACGTATCGCTGACGGTTGTGTGAACAACTTCTGCTCCCGTTCCCGTGTCAAGAATCCTCACTTCAAAGGACGTTCCCAGCCCCCTGGACCAAGTCAGTGTGGGTGTCAGGGAAACGTTGTTGGCCGAAACGGGGGAGAGAGGGACGGGCGGGAATGGCCAGCCCGTGGTGAAGCTGAACACCGGTGAATATCCGGAAGTGCCTGCCTGCCCTCCGGCCGCGGCGCGCCAATAATATTTTTGCTGGGGAACGAGGCCCGGAAGCTGTGCCAGTGTGTCCGAAATGGGGATGGTCGCAACAAGGGAATCAGCGGAAAAGCCGGCAGTGAGAGACACGTGAACCAGAAAAGATAATGCACGAAGCGGCCTCTGCCACACAAGGGATCCGGTTCTTGCAAACAGACCGCCATCAATGGGTGACACGAGCGTTGGCGGAGCAACAGGTGCAGACAAACTGACGAGGCCGCTGAGGGGGCTTTCGTTGTTGTTCTTATCCAACGCTGAGACGGCGAAGTAATACTGAACGTTTGTTGAGTCAACGCGGCCCGAGGGTACTGTCGACAGACCCCCTTCGAGGGAATTCAGGTTTCTCGATTCCTCCCGCCCAGTCGTGTCGGTGCCGGTGAAGCGGTACACAAGATACCGCGAAGCTGTATCCGAGTCTGTCGCAGGAGCAGGGGGATCCCAACGAAGGACAAACAGGCTTCCGCTCGAATCCACGCGAAGGTTGGCGGGGGCATTGGGCGGAACCATTTCCTTCCATGGCATGACAGGTACGACGGCCGGAAGCCGAAAAACATCTGCTTTCATCATGTCCTTCCAGCCGCCTATGTTATCTCTGATGTTGTTTGCCCGAAATTGAATGCTCCCCTGGACCTTCGCATTCGCGCGGTTGAAGAGTATCTGATCCTTCATCTGGCTTGCAGGACCGAAGGTCGGCAAGCCGATCCGATAAACAGCGTTGCCCGTGTACAAGTGCCGACCATGTGCAGAAACAGAATCCGCCCACCACGGCTGCAAGGAGCCGTAATTCTGACTGCCGCCAAAACTCCAATAGAGCTGTGGTGCGAGGTAATCGATGTATTGCCCCTGAAGCCATGCTACGGCATCGCAGTAGATCTGGTCGTACGCATCAAGGCCAAAAATGCCGGGTGGATTCCCCGGACGCCAGATCCCAAAGGGGCTCATGCCAAACTTCACATGCGGCTTGATCACTTGGAGGCTGTCGTAGATCTGCTGAAGCAGCAGATTGACATTGTTTCTTCTCCACTCTTTGATGTTGCTGAATCCGAAGGGGTACTGGGAAAAAGTTGCCGTATCCTCCGATGTTATTCCCGGAAAGGCCCCGTCCGGGTACGGATAGAAGTAATCATCCGCGTGCACTCCGTCGACATCGTAACGTCGGACAATGTCGGCAACAACGGATGCAAGGTAATCACGCACCTGCGGCAGGCCGGGGTTGACAATTTTGATATTTGCAGCAGGAAAGGTGAGAATCCAATCCGGATGAAGTCCCGTAACGTGTTTTGTCGTGTCGGGGGGATACGTGCCGGAAATATTCCGAATGGCGCGGTAGGGGTTGAACCAGGCGTGGAGTTCCATCCCGCGTGCATGTGCTTCCTTGACGGCAAACTCGAGGGGGTCATAATACGGCGATGGGGGCTGTCCCTGCTGGCCCGTGAGCCAATACGACCACGGGTCAATGGGAGAATTGTACATCGCATCGGATTCTGACCGCACCTGGAAGATGACCGCATTGATGCCGGCATCCTTCAAACTGTTCAGCAGCGTTATAAGCTCAGCCTGTTGCGTGCCCGAAGGCAGGCCGGGGGTCGAGGGCCAGTCGAGGTTGATGACGGTAGCAATCCACGCGCCGCGAAACTCCTTTTTGGGCGAAGACTGAGCGGCTGCAGACGGGGAGGCGCATACAACCATGACGAGAATACCGACGAGTCGCTTTGCATGCTGAAAGATGGAGTTCATGGAGTTGATTTCCTTGATAGGCGCATGTGGCGTTATCGCAGGAGCAGCATTTTCCGCGCTTGCCGGAAATTTCCGGATGTCAGCACATAGAAATAGACTCCGGAAGGAAGATCGGCAGTCTGAAAACGCACCGTGTGGATTCCGGCATTTTTCTCGGCTTCGACGAGTACAGCAACTTCCCGTCCGAGCATGTCATACACCGCAAGTCTTGTCATTCCCGCTTCTGCGAGAGCAAAGCGGACCTGGGTCGATGCATTGAAGGGGTTGGGATAATTCTGTTCGAGCCCGAATGAAGGCGCAGGTCCGGTGCCCTCAACCAGGCTGATGGGAGCTGTCCGGAACTGAAAGATCTGCGACCAGAGGCTTGTTCCTATGGCATTTGTTCCGGCGACTCTCCACGAATAGATCTTGTTCCCCTGCAGATTGAGCGCGGTGATGGTTGTATCGGTGATACCCGAGGTATCCAGAACCATCGCCAGGAAATCATAACTTGCCGCCAGCTGAAAGCGATAAGAGTCGGCGGCTGCCGAAGAGTGCCATGCGAAGAGGGGATTTACGGGACCGACATTCGACATATAGTTCTCCGGGATCGCGGGAATCGTCGTCGCCGGGAATCCGGTTGTAAAGCTCCAGCCTGGTGAAAAAGAACTGTATCCCCCGGCGTTTCCCGCCCGGACTCTCCAGTGATACCTTTTCTGCCCTTCGAATCCGCCGGCGATATACGTCGTGTCCGAGGTCCCTGTTTGGAAGGACAACGGAGCAGCAAACCCCGGATCCTCATCCACCTGAAGGACGTAGCTTGATGCCAGCGTGGAGGAGTTCCATGTCAATGCAACCTGTGGAGGGACATCGAGCGCTGAGTCGGGAAACGAAGCCAGGATGGGAACGGGTGGCGGAGAAACGGCCACGATAGAAGTCGGCACGCTCTCATTCCAATTCCGATCCAGGGCTGAAACGCTGTAATAGTATGTTCCGGGCGGGTCCGGGATGCTGGGAGTAGTTGCCCTGCTTCCCGCCACGGAGAGGATATGGGAGGAATTGTCATAGTCGGCTTGAACGGGAGATGCAGTTGTAAAGCGGTACACCACGTAACGGGAGGCGCTATCGTCGTCGGCCGCAGTTGGGGGAACATCCCAAACAAGGGAAGCCGGGCCGGCAAGTCCCGTCCGTTCGTAGCGCGCATTCAACGGTGGGTTGGGTACGAGCGTATCTTTCCAACCCATGGAAGGCGGCAGTGCAGGGTGGCGATACAGATTCCTCTTAAGGCTGTCGGCGAACCCGAAGTCGTTTCCGCGAAGAAATGATGCTCGAAAGAAAACGCTTCCCCCGGTTTTGGGATTTGCCCGGTTGAGTGCCACCTGATTGGGAAGCTCCGCATTGGAATACGATGCGCCGAAAATATGCCCCGGATAGAAATGTCTCCCGTTTGCGGCAACCGAATCTGCCCACCAGGGCATGAGGAGGCTGTAATCGGTGTTTCGCGGAGAACTCGGACTCGTTTGACTGCCAATGCCCCAATACAGTTGCGGGGTCAGATAATCAATTGTCTTGTTCTGGAGCCATGCAATGGCGTCGCAATAGATGTCGTCATAGGCAGAAAGAGTTCTGACAGCCGTCGATGGATATCCGGTCCTCCAGATTCCAAAAGGGCTGATGCCGAATTTTACGTACGGTTTCACCGCCTGGATGCTATCGTACACCTGAGCCACAAGCAAGTTGACGTTGTCCCGTCTCCAGGCTGCCCGATCGGAGAATCCCCGCGGGTAAGTTGCAAACGTCGCGTCATCCTGATTGGTGATGCCGCTGTAAGGATAAAAATAGTCGTCAAAATGAACGCCATCCAGGTCGTAGCGGCGAACCACGTCGGTCACGATCATCGCAACGTAGTCTCTCACCGCCTGAAGACCGGGATCGAGGAACTTGAACGAACCGATGGCAATGTTCCATGCGGGATGCACCTCCGAAACATGGATGCCCGACACTGTGTAGGATCCGATCACCCGCACAGACCGGTAGGGGTTAAACCACGCGTGGAGTTCCATCCCGCGCTTGTGGGCTTCAGAGACGGCAAGTTCCAGGGGGTCATAGTACGGCAGCGGAGTTCTTCCCTGCGTTCCGGTAAGCCAGTACGACCACGGCTCATACGGAGAAGCATACAAGGCGTCACATTCGGGGCGGATCTGAAACAACACGCTGTTGATGCCGGCATTACTCAGGCTGTCGAGGAGGGTTATGAGCTGAGTTTGCTGCGTTGCCACATCGAGCTGGGTGGAGGTCGGCCAGTCGAGATTCGTCACCGTCGCTATCCACGCGCCTCGGAACTCACGCTTCGGAAGGTTCTGGCTCTCGAGAGGACAATTCAAGAAAACGGTCATCGCAAGAAACAGCAGCGCGGTCTCGCGCGAAAAAGGAGGGATTCTCATGGTATCTCTGATAGAAGTGAAGGGTTGAAACAGCGGAGGCACCCGCGTTGTGGCAGGTGCCTCCCTGAAGTGCTGAAGAATGAAACCCTACTTCATCAGAACCATCTTCTTTGTCAGGCGGGATGACCCGGATGTCAGAACGTAAATATACGTCCCTGAGGAGAGGTTTCCTGCATTGAACGTAATCTTGTACGAACCTCGATCGAGGTTTCCATTGACCAATCCGCGAACGGCACGCCCAAGCATGTCATAAACAATGAGCGTTGTCGGTCCCGACTCAGTAACAGAAAAACTGATCTCCGTCGAAGGATTGAACGGATTCGGGTAATTCTGGCTCAGTTCGAATCCTGAAGGAACTCCATCGACTCTCTTCACCGACGTGGGATCCATGCGGATGAAGCGGTGAATCACAGGAACGGTGGAGGCGTCAAAGTGGGCGACATAGATCGTATCGCCGGTGGGGCTGAACGCCATCCCGCGCGGGAGCGGACCTGTTGCCGTCGTATCCCAAAGGATATTGCCGTGAGAATCGTTCAAAACGCTGAAACTGTCGACGAGCGCTTTGCCGACGGGATCATACGCATAGAACCAGTTCTTCGACCAGGTGCGGTTGAACACCAGAGTGTCGCGCGTTGACCTTCGATCGGCACTCATCCAGACATGTCCGGTCGTCGGGTGTATGGCGATGGATTCGACCGAAGCGCCTAAAAGAATGCTGTCTTGCAGCGCATAAGGTCCAAGCGACCCGTTGTTGCTATGGTACACGTAGGTCTTGTATAGGGTGAACCTCGGCACATACACATCGTTCCCGTTTCTCGACACGGCAATGGCACGTCCGAAATCAGGATTACTCGCTGTGAACTGTGATGCAACAGTGAAGTCAGCGTTGAGGATTACTCCCGGGAGTCCACCAATGACGCCGGCAATGTATGCTTCCCCGGCATCATTCACCGCAACGGATGCCGGTGAATTTGTTCCGATGCCTGTAGGACCAAGGGTCCTTCTCACACCTGCGCCGGTCTTGTAATTGATCTTCCAGAACAACGCACCCGGCTTCCGCGTTAGATTACCCCAGGCCGCTACAAAATGACCTGTGGACGGGTCGATTGCTGCGCCATACCCCAACCTGCCTTCGAGGGTGTCTGTGACCGTCGTTCCGGCTTCGTTCGGACCAGTGAGGACTTTGATGGGGGAAAAACTTGCAGGCGTACCATCGGGTTTCAACACATAGACGGGACGCACAGCCCTGTAACCCATCGTGTCTGCAAGGATAGAGTCCACACCAGTCGTTGTATACGGTTGGATCCACACCTTGCCTTCGGGGTCAACACCAATGCCCACGTTGAGTACGCCAAACGGCATTTTGGTGGTACCCCAGGGCTTTATGGTCGTTGTGTCGGGGAATGGAAACCGTTCGATGTACCGAACCTGGCTCCATGACAACGCAACGGCAACTGACAAAAGAACAAAAGAGACGCCAATTGTTCTCAATAGTCTCATGTTGCTCTCCTTATGTAGTTGTGGTAGAACGGTGATTTATTAAAGTAACAAATTTATACAACATTATCAGGGTCCAAAGTAAGGCGCACCAGTTCTTCGTGCTTCAATTCTGAGCAAAACTCCTCCGGCGGTTGCCGCATAGAGCTTTGTTCCTGTTCCCCAGGCCAGATATTTAACTGCGGTTCCAAAAAGCGCTTTGTAATCCCCATAGGGTACAATCACATTTTGGGAACTCGTCACCACAACGAAACCGGCGGGAGCCTCGGTTGCGATATAAAGATCGCCATTCGAAGAAAAAGTAATACCCTGAGGGGTGTAACCCAAGGAAGAGAAAGCGGCATCGAAATCAAAGTACAATTCCGGGGTTCTGAGACTGTCGGCGGCTATCTGTGCGCGCCAGATTCCCCATTTGGAATTTTCCAGCGCTGCCATGTATAAATAGGATCCGAAAACTCTCAGCGACCGGACTGTTGCGGCAAAGGGGAATGATTTTGTCACCGGTGTTTGAGACACGCTGTAGACACGGGCGTTGGTGATGCTCGAGGTGTTGCTCCCTGCGGCCCAAAGAATCTGGTTTTGATCAAAGTCGATATCGTTGATCGTAACGCCGGAGGGGAACGCAACCCAGGGATTGAACGCCGGGCTTCCGCCTCCGGGAGGAAAGCGATAAATTGCGCGAATACCGCGCGCACCATAGAGATACCCTCCGGGACCGAATTTCAATCCGCTCCATCCGGTGACTCCGGTTGTGTCCGGCGCATAAAAGTTCACAGTCCCGTCAGGCGCTATTCTTCGAATGCCTTGTCCTGTTCCACCCACGCTGATAGAAACATAGACATCCCCCGTTGAGCTGACCATCAGCGAATTTGCAAGGTCGGACTGACCGAGAAGTCCGAAGAGCTCAACCGCTGGACGGAGCTTGTACACGAGGGTATTGCTCAACACGACCGAATTGCGCACACCGACACGGATAGCAACGCTATCACCGATTACGAGCGGTGCTTTGATCAAAAGGGCCGTGGAGCTGGCTTGAAGTGGGGTTGCGAGCGTCGAATTGAAAAATGTAACGTTGTTCCCCGGCACAGAAGAAAAATTGGATCCGGTAATCGTGAGAGTGTCGACGCCGGCTTGAGCGCTGTCCGCGGGAGCAAGCAGGCTGAGAACCGGGGGCGAACTGAAGCTTCCGTTGGGGTCGAACAGGCTTGGCTCTTTTTCATCCACGCATCCGAAGGTCGAGAGAACCACAGCCGCAAGAAAGAATCCTGTCCATTGTTGCAGGAAGCGAGCGTTCCGGGTTTGATATGTGCTGGAATTCATGTCAGAAACCGATCCGTAATGAAAGTCGACTGACTGATGAAAACACTCCGAACGGCGTATAGGCGTAATCGAGTCCAAAAGACGTTCCTTCGAACGATTGCTGCACTCCGAGACCAAAGGAAAACGAATATTCATCAGCGGGGGATACGAGACCCGCTCGAACCGAAACAGTTTGCTCAAAGACATATTCGGCCCCTACACGAATTATCTCCGGATAATCGCGGGGATGCTCAGCATCCACGGCAAGAACAAGGGAATGCATTCCCTCTTCGAACTCGAGGAAGTCAAACATGTTCATCGAAAGGCCAATCCGGAACGTCAGGGGCAGCTGGAAGCTCTCCTGGACATACGCGACCTCTCTGGCAAAATTGCGAATGGTCACCCCCAGGGTGAGGCTCTTGTAGCCGGTACGATAGAGCATGCCAAAATCAAACGCGGGCACATCCAGCGTGCTCTTGATATCCAGGGTGGGAGTGACGGAGGAATCCTCATTGATCACGTCCCGTACAAATGTCGCGCCGACAATGCCGGAACCGAGATTCTGATAGACAAATTTTACGTTGCCGCCGACGGAGAACTTGTCTGAAAGGGCCTTCGCATAACCGATGCCGAATGCCATTGCCGACGGTTTGAAGGTTCCCATATCGATATACCCCTGGGAATTGTTCGCACGGACGGTTGCCTCGATTTCTCCGTAATCAACAGACTGGAGAGTCAGTCCGATGACGCCGTACTCTCCGTTGAACGGTCGGATGGCGATTGCACCGTACAGATGCTTGATATCCGCTATCCACTGCACGTAGCCGAAGGTTGCGTCGCCCAGGGAGTTGATCGATGCCATACCGGCAGTATTGTAGAACATGGATGAGGCGTTTCCCGAGAGGGAAGTAAATGCCTCGGCCATGGCCGTCTGGCGCGCACCCATTCCCACATTAAGAAACTTCATCCCGGTTTGTGCCAACTTCTTGGTCTGTGCCGGAGACATAGAACAAACGAGAAGGAAGGCCAGGGAGAAGCTGCTAACACAACGAAAGAGTGATCGGTTCATAAAAGCATCCGCCGTCTATCGAATGATGACAAGTTTCTTGATAATGCTCTCGCCCGTATCATTGTTCTTGAACACGACAATATAAATGCCGCTCACGACAACCTGATTTGACGATGTGGTTGAATTCCAATAATCATCACCGGTCCCGTTCGTGTGCTCAATCTCTTTGATGAGTTCCCCCAGCTCGGTATAGATCTTGATGGAACAGTTCCCCGGTATGTTGAAAAACGCGATTCGATCGGCCCTGTCGGGAAAACGCAAGACGTTGGCAGAAGAGGAAATAATATAGGGATTGGGAACGATGCGGATTGCCTTCATTCGTGTTTCGTACGGGCTGATCACGGTCGAAGGCACCGGCACGGATGTTCCGTTGATGTATATTTTCACCATGTCGCCCGAAATGACATCAATGGCCCTCACATGAAAGTAGGCCCAATAGAATGCCGTCGTATCCGTCGGCACGGGGAGGTTCAGAACCACGGATTGCCGCGTTCCGATCGAGGCACCATAAAACTTCAAAGGCAGTTGAGTCGCAGGAACGGCAATGGAATCGACTGCGATGCGGGCAGAATCGGACTTTCTCCATTTTGTTACGTTGATGAAGAACTCGGTAACGGCAAAGCCGTCGGCCTTTCCACCGGCGTTGCCGGCAAGCTCGAACTCAATTGTATTGGCGCCGTTCAGGAGGATCGAGGCGACATTGATCGTATCCCTGCCCCATTCCGAAGGCCTTCCCGCCGGTCGCTTGAGATTGGCGGCGGTGTACGTTTGGGTGTAGAACCTGCTGCTCTCCAAGGCACCGGCCGGTGTCATGCCCCCGCCGGTATTTGCGGCAGCGCTGCCGAGTGAGGTAATGTAGTAATAGTAATCGATACCGCGGATTGCTGTTACATCGTCGAAGGAATAGGTCACCGATGCGGAGTAGCGCACTGAGGGATCGGACGGAGCCGGACCACCGGCTTGATAGATCAAACGGTACGTGCTGTCCGATCGGCCGGTCGCGCGGTAGACACGATAGCCGACAAATCCATTGTCGCTCTCCCGCGGGCTCGCTTCCCAGGTCAGAGCGATCTTGTCTCCACCGCCATTGACGTTGAAGGTGCGCGGAGGAAAGGGGGGCTGAGGGATCGCATATCCCGCGGCGAAGTTCGCCTGAGCCCGGCGAAATGTCTCAAAAAGCCTGTCCCTTCCGAGGAAAACGGAATCATTTTTCTGCGCCGTCGTGATAAGGCCGTCCTTGTATTTCTTTCCTACACGGACCGCCTCTTCGCGCGTGAGTCCGTTGGCGCCTTCTGCAAAAACAATTCTCACACTTTGACCCGGGAGGAGTGTGTAAGGGCCGTACCCGTTGGCGGATGACCAGCCTCCGGGGGCGCCGTCGCCGATATTCGCCATAACATTTTGCTGTGTGAAATTCCCGCCGGGCATCACGAGCCAGGCATGCCTCGGAGTATGTCCAGCGGCGATAAGACGCGTATACTCGTCGGTCATCGTGGAAGTATTAAACTGGCTGTTATTACGCGTACGTGGCTCGTCTGAGGCGATGTAGCCAGTGGTTGCCGGCTGGTTCGGGTCGTCGGTCGGGTCGGTGGCGGATTTGTCTGCGTGGAGATGAACATTGCCGACAAACTGCGCTCCTCCGAGTCTCCAGGTCGTATCGGCAGCGTTGACAAAGCCTGACGATTGGCCGGGGTTCCATATGGGAGCTCCGATGTTGTCGAAAGTCGAAGCATTCGGAGAGCTTCCGGCAGGAGGCCGGTTGGCATCGGTATGGTATCCGTGCCAACTGAATTGGGCCCGCAAATCCGTTGGGGCGTCGGGGTACCAAGGACCCCGCGCATCATTCATGGTGTTGATCCCCCAGCCGGCAGAATTGTTCACGATGTAACGGACTTCACGGGCCACCGAGTAACGGTATTGATGATAGAAATAAAGTCCCGTCAAGGTCTTGCCCGGAAACTCGATATCGGGATCCGCATCGGCATTCCCGGTATTCGTGAAGGTCAGTTCGAAAATATGATAGTTATCATGATGCTGCTGGCTAAACGCGTAGATTTTCCGGGTCATCGTGAGCCCGATGGCCGTATTGACCACATTGACAAGAACACGATCAGCTTTCAAGGTGTCGGAAATACCGGCCAGGTCTTCGGGATTACTGAAAGACGGACTGCCGTCCACAAACACGCGGGGTGGTTCGAATCTCGCGAAGACATCGAAACTGATCGGAAAGAATTCGCCATCGCCGTTCACACGCGGGCCGACATGAATGACTTTGTGCTGATAGTTTACTCCCCGGTCATCGACAAAATCAGTCGTTCCGATCCAGAATCCTTTTGCGGCCTGCAAATCCTGATAAAGATACTGCGCAGGCCACCGAAGACCATACTGCTGCGATAACACGTTCCCTTCTTCAATTTCCCATCCTTTTTCCGAGTACCAGTTTTGCATCGATCCCACCTGAAGCCACTTTGTAACGCCTTGGGAGCGCAAAGGAGCAGAGAGAAGAATTGAGAGCAAGGCCAGGGCGGCAGCAGTCGCAACGATCCTTGGCCGATCCAATCGAATCATGTTCATGTGTTCCTTTTGTTTATCCATCATGAGGCTGTTCATCCAACCTCAAAAGCCCAGAGAGACCTTGAGGCCAAAATAGATATCCCTTGGATTCAGGAACGTAAACCAATCCTGATTGGGCATGTCAATATAGGCCTTGTCTTCGAGCGCTTTGTTCACCTTTGACTGATCGGCTACCTGCCATTGTCCGGAGACCCACTGATAGTATGTCTTCGACTGGGCTTCATAATAGAGTGGAACAGAGCTTGGCGAGGAAACGGTTGTGATGTCCTGCGTATACACCATCGGCTGGAAAGCAACACCCGTTTTGCGGTAGTCACCCGGCTCGTCATCTCCTGCAATGTTACCGTAGCCGAAACGGTCAAAGTCGGAAGGCAAATGGAGCGACTTCATGTAGTTGAGATAATCCTGAGCATCAACAAATCCAAGAGGAGTGGTTCCGATGGTAGCCATTTCTTTTCTATTGAAGAGATTTGCAACGTCCATGAAGATCTGCAAATTCAACGGACCAAGTGCGATCGACTTGCTCACTCTCAGATCGAAACTGTAGGAGCCTTTCCATTGGGTGTTGTTCTGAATGCCCGGGACAGATCCGCCGCCGACCCAGGTGAAGTAGAAGCCTGACGTCCACCGCGCCAGCAGGTTCGCACGAATGTCGGCCGCCGGGTAGAAACCCATGATCTCGGGTCCAAATTCCGAAGGCGAGAACACGTCGACGCTTGCGCGTGCGTACGGACGCGGAATAGGTTTGAATTGTTGAGGATTGGTTCGCTCATCCTCCGCCTGCTGAACAGCATTCTGGTAGTAGGTCGGACGTCCGAAAGCTCCGGACGTGCTCACCATGTATGTATAGTTCAGAAATCCCTGAACCCAGCTACCGCGGTTCTTCGTGAGGGTGATCTCAAAGCCGCGCGTGTCGGCGTAGGATGTGTTCGTTGTGACTGTGTAATTTGGGATATTGCTGTATCCCACGAACGAGACCAGCCTTCGCTGATCGCTGATGTCTTTGTAATATCCTGCAAGCCGCAGCAGGAACATATCGAAGAGATTGTGCTCATAGCCCAATTCGTACGCAACGGTCTTCTCGAGCGGGAGGTTGGGATTCGCAATTCGGATGATGCTCTGTGTGGCGGTCTCGCGGCGCACAAGGAAGAGATCTTCGGGATTGGGCATCGAACGAAAATGACCGTAGTTGAAAAAGAGTTTTGCGTCGGTGGTGATGGGGAAGGCAACACCAAGCCGCGGGCTGAAAGCAGTGATGGCCTTCGTCGGCGCTTTCTGAAGAAGAGTGTCAATCCCCAGAGAAGCGGTTCCGCGAAACGTGGTCGTGTACGGATCGTACTCATACCACTCGCCGCCGGCGTCGGAGAGGTCGAAGCGGAGCCCTACGTTCGCAATCATGCCCTCAAATTCGAGTTTGTCCTGGACATACGCCGAGAGGCGCTTCGGAAATGTATGCCAGCGGGAAGTCGATCGCCCTGACGGGAGCACAAGGTCAACGGAGCCGTAGTTGACATCATTGTCTGTGTAAACAAATTCGACTCCGGCTTTTCCCTCGTTATACTTGTCGAGCTGGCTTGAAATGTCGAATCGAAGAGTGTAGGTGGAAAGCTTGCTGGAATCCCTGGCATTGCTCATTCCGATTGCCATTCTCATGCCGTCAATACCCGTGGTGGAGTAATTGTCGGGGCTGGCAACGAATCCAAAGGGGGCCTCATCGAGGTAATAGCTGCTCCCAAAGAGATATACCCTGTCCGTGTTTCTGGCGCGCCCGGGATTCGTGCTATAGTCTGATGAAAAGAGCTGTGCGCTCGCTTCGTAAAACGTTGTGGTGTTGAGGAAATGAGTAAACTTGGCCCCCAGCATGGTTCGTTTCACGCGGTTTGGCGCCCAATAATCCGAGGCGAAGAGTCTCGTGTCGATAAAGCTGACCTGATTCATCGCATTTGCGACCAGAGCGGGGCTTGCAAAGCTTCCGAAAACTCCATTCTGGTTCCGATCAACGGAGCGAAGACGACCCACAAGCCCTTCGATCATGAGCTTCATGCCAGTGCCTACATCGGAGGTAAGCTTCAAATTCATGCTGTAATCCCAGTTGCGGGATCGGGATAACGGAACAATGAGCTGTTCTTCGGTCACTCTTCCCGAGGCGTAGAACCGGAGCCCGCCGAGTTCTTCGCTGACAAACGGTACCGGTCCTCCGAAGCCCGCGTCAATATCATAATCCGGTTTCGTAATACTGAAGTCTTTTCTGTGCTGCCAGAGGAATACTTGCTGTGCGGCCGTGGGGGAAAGATCGTTCGTCGGATCGTTGTCGGCAAGCAGTTTTTGAGAAATGGAATTCCATCCTTCAAATTCCTTGTACTGTCGCTGCGTCCATTCATCCCAGGCGCCGTTCTTTGTTCCGGTCCACGCGACGGCATCGTCGAGGAACGGTCGAATCCAGTACGAATTCCTGTTGTTCGGGGCCATTCCGAAGTACTGTTTTGCCGGCGGACTGTAGCGCACAAAGACGCCGGCGGAGTACTTGTTCCTTTCCCCTTCTTTCGTTACGACGTTAATGACCCCCGATCGCACGTTGCCGTACTCAGCGTTGAATCCTCCGGTTTGAATCTGGATGTCCTGGACTGCCAGGAGGCTGACGGAAGTGTATGGCGTATTGTCCCGTTCATCGCGCAAGGTTAAGCCATTGAGAATGAAAGCTGTCTCCTTCGAATCTCCTCCCCGGACGCTCAACCCCTGCACCCCGGCTTGCAGGCCGACGACGCTTGAGACCTGTGTGACGGGAAGATTAACGATTTCCTCACTTGTGATGTTTGCGCGGCTGGATGAAACACCTCTTTCGACGATAGGCCGCGTCGCAACGACGATCACTTCTTCTGTCTGAAGCGTCGTCTGCGTCATCGAAATGTCCAGTTCCGTGGTCTGGTCAATTTGTACGCGTACGTCGACAATGACCGAGGGGGTATACCCAATCATGGATGCCTTCACCCGATATGTTCCCGGAGGGATATTCAAAATGACGAAATATCCGTCCAGGTTGGATGCGGCGCCGAGGGTCGTGCCTTCGATGATGACATTAGTCGAAAGGAGCTTCTCGCCCGTCTGACTGTCGGTCACGGTTCCGGCAATCTTGCCGGTCTGGCCAAAAAGGGAAGCCGTGAAAAAAGAAAGAGCCAGAAACAAGGAAGCTGCGTGGAAACGGTTTTTTGAAATCATGTCTATCCTCATCTGCAAGGAATCCTCGAGGACTTCGGTTGGAAAGGCGGGCTTTTTTCAGCGAAAGAACAATTTCAACGTGAAAAGAATATTGACAATCTTGAACCTTTTGTCAAGAGTTTTTTCGTCCCTCCGCAAATCAGCGAAAATGAACGATTGATTTTTTTTTGGCGGGGCGAAGGCAGCCTGATTTTGGCGTGAAACGGGAGGGCCTGAGGTGCGACCGCAACCTAGAACAGTTCCTAATTTGCGGTCGGGTCGGGAAGGAGGGGCTTTATTTTTTCGAGAAACTCAGCGGGCGGCACATATCCCACGATGCGGGAAGAACGGACCTCTTCTCCGTTCGTGTTGAGAAAAACAATGGTCGGAACCCCCGCGATATCATACCGCTTCCGCAGCTCTTCGGCTTCGGGAGAATCGAAGTGGGTGAGATCGACTTTGAGACGCACGAATTTCTCTGCTGCTGCGATGACCTCCGGGTCAGTGAAAGTCTTTCGATCGAGTTCAAGGCAGGGAATGCACCAGTCTGCGTAAAAATCCATGATAATGGGTTGTTCCGATGCCTTTGCCTCCGAAATCCAATCCTCACTGTAGGACTGCCAGGAGACGGAGGGCTCGCGCAAGGCATTGGCGAAGACCCCGCCAACGACTACACAGGCGGCTCCAAATGTCCACTTCAGCCGTTTGAGCCATACACGGTCCCGCGCTGAGGGTTCGATGAAACCGAGGTACAGGCCGCCACCGATGAGAGTGATCGGTACGACGTATGCGGCATACTTTGGAAAGAACGCGAGGGAAAGGTAGAAAAGCGCCGCACCGGTCAGGACGACGCCGAAGATTCTCTCGACCCAAATGAGCCATGCACCTGACCTGGGGACCTTCTTCAGGAGGCCCGAGAACGTCCCGAGAATGAGATAGGGAAGTCCGAGGCCGAATGAGAGAACGAAGAAAGCCCAGAAGCCGAAAACGGGATCTCCTTTTTGTCCAACGAAAGCCAGCAGAGCGATAACAGGGGGTCCTATGCACGGTGCCGCGAAAATCCCGACGACGAGGCCGGAAACAAAGAGGCTGATGATTCCCGTGCCTGTGGTCCCCCCCAGTTTGCTGGTGAGCCAGTACGGCGCTTGAATCTGGTACAGGCCAAACATGCTCAAAGCAAGTGCAAACAAAAGTGCACCAATGACTCCTAAGACCCACGGGCTTTGCAGCCAGTTCCCAAAGAGTCCGCCGCTCATGGCGGCCGTCACGCCAAGAACGCTGTACATGGATGCAATCCCCAAAACGTAGACCACCGCTTTCAAAAAAACGCGCATTGTGTTCGTGTCGCTTTGAGTTCCAAAGAGCGAAACGGTAACGGAAAGCATGGGGTAAACGCAAGGGGTCAGATTCAGTGCAAGTCCGATAAAGAAGATTGCGAGAAATGCGACCATCGAACCCTCAGTCTCGAAGAGCTGTGCAAGCTCATTCGACTTTCCGTTGCCGGTTGGCATGGACTCGTAGACAGCGAAAAGGGATTCATTGGTCTTCTGGAAAGATTCTGACGCCTCTGCGACAACGAGGGGAATGTGGAGCGAAACAGAGGCAGGGGCAAGGCACACCTGATCGTTGCAGGCCTGGAACCTCACCGTTGCAGGAAAGGAATAACTGCCCGGCTTGATTTTCTCGGAGAGTTTAAAAGAGAGAAAAATCGGAACGGAGCCGTCATACACCCTGAGGAGATCGTCGGCGAATCCGAACCGCTGCAGGGTGCCTTCGGGGTAGCGGATATCGGCAATGATAACGCCCTCCATCGGCTGGAGGTCGACAACTGTTCCGATGAGATAGTCATACGTCGGGTTATGCGCGTTAATATGCCAGCCGTCCTCGATTGCGAGAACGACGGCAATGTTGGCAATCCCGCCGCGCTGAAATTTGTCGCGGGAGAGCTTCACTTCCGCCTTCACTTCTTTGCTGCTCGCTGCCGGCAGGGACTGGGCAGCAGCGGAGGAGGTGAAGACCAACAGAAGGGTGACGAGAGACCGAAGCATGGCTGACCGGAGTGTCATCGTTGTCCTACAGGACGCCCTTCAACCTACGTTCGAGATCGGCCTTCGTGACAAGGCCTGTAAACGTGTGAACGATCACTCCCTCCTTGTTGATCAGAAACGTGGTTGGAATAAACTCAAAACCGCCGTACGCATTCACCAGCTTTCCGCTGCCGATTACGACAGGATAGCTGATCTTATACTGTTTCACAAAGGGGTTCACCACATTCCAGCCTTCTTCGTCCAGTGAAACGCCGATGATCTCAAAGCCTTTTCCCTTGTAGCGCTCATACACTTCAAGAAAATCAGGAATCTCTTTTCTGCAGGGGCCGCACCATGTGGCCCAAAAATTCAGGAGAACGACTTTTCCTTTGAGTTGAGAAAGCTGAACAGTTTTTCCGTCGGATGTTTTCAAGTCAAAATCAGCCGCCTTCTTACCCTGCCCCGGTGCGAATCCGGCGGCAAGGACCAAGATTCCCGCAACAAAAGTAAAACGAGTCATAATGCTTCCTTCCCGGAATGAATCGTGAAACGGTTTCCAATATAACACATTGAAGGCAAAAAATAATCCCTCAAGCTACCACCAAAGCCCTCCGTCGGCATATTCCCAAAGCAGGAAGCTCAGGATCCTGTAGTCAAACGGCTTCACTCCGGCAACGGGAACCTGGATGCCCACTGAGAGCGCTATGTGCCCTCGTTTGACGAGACCCCAATAGAGTTGAGGCGTCAGGAACAATGTCGTCGTTTCTCCCGGGACCGTAATGCCATTGAGCTCGACCATAGGGAAAAATCCCATTTTCTCCTCGGTGAGGGGTACCGTGAAGGCGATATTATAGAAGAGCTCCGCCTCAGCTCCGGTTTTGAGCGGTTTCTCCAGTTTGATGCTCGATTGGACGAAGAGATCCCCGAACCCTTGAGCAGCGGCGACAAAGGGGGAGATTTTCCAGCTTCCCCCTCCAAGTCCTTTTGCCCTGTCTCCCGTGGGAAGCCCGCTTTCAAGCCCAAGACTGATGATCGATAGGGAGGATGCATCGTGGAGCACGGTGTACTTTCCGGCGAGTTCGATATCTCCAAGACCCGTCCCGCGGGGATCAGTATTCGAGGAAAAGGGAACGGAGACCTCCCATTGACCTCCTGGGCCAATCCTGCTCTCATAAACGAATTTCGTTGTTGCCGTTCTGTTTTTCGCATGCTGATATGTCGGGATGACGAGTGCCTCGTTTTCAGGAAAAGCCTTCGCCGTTACATGCGCACGCCTGAAATTGAGTTCTCCCGACGGCCAGGATGCTTCCGGGCAAAAGGTTTTCATATGATCGATCACCGCGTCCGCCTGCTGGGCCGTAAGGGCTTCGCTCCATGCCGGCATCGTCATGGACAACCCCCGTTCGGGACCTCCGTGGAGAATGACAGCCTTCCAGTCTCGCCGCGGTTCTCGTGTGTTGAAGCCGCAATCGGTCATGTCAGGGACAGGCGTATCAAGCTCCAGCCCTTCAACCTTCCCGGAACCGTCGATTCCGTGACAGCGAGAGCACCAGGATTCGTAAATCAGCTTGCCGTCTTTCGTCTCAGGGGTGATTTCGGGAAACTCCTGAGCCTGAAGTGTGGGGGCGAGAAAACATCCAATAACGAGGAAACTCTTCATGTTCATGGGAGGAGATGATTTCACGTTGAGGGGGTCTATGCATGATAAGGAGGAAAGGCGCCTGATTCAATCAGAAAAGGAAAGTGGAGAGGGAACCGCGAAGCCACAATTCTTCAATGTGGAACAGTCATCGACGGGGTCAATCTGCGAGCCGTGCGAAGAAAACGAAAAGGGAGAAAGAGGATGGCGGAATCTGAAACCACTTTTTATACCTTGCGTCAAGCCGGCGAATTTGTTGAATCTAGGGCAGAGAAGTAGTATTTTTGTTTCACATGAAGGAAACATTCGTCATTGGAATCGATGGGGGAGGAACGAAAACGGCCGGCATCATCGCCGACCGAAAGGGGAATATTCTTGGGGAAGAAACATCGGGCCCGTCGAATTTTCAAATCATCGGGCCTGAAAAAGCAGCGCAGACCATTCTTTCTGTGATGGACGCTTGCGCGGCAAAAGCAGGGAAACCTCTTGATAAGGTCAAGGCTGCAGTTGCAGGGTTGACGGGCGCTGGACGGCCTGCGGATCAGGAACGCATGAAACGGGCTCTTTCTGAAGCAGCGGACCTGAAGGGAATTGCGATAGAACACGTTGCCGTCGAAAGCGATGCGCGTATCGCATTGGAAGGAGCATTCAAGGGGTCGGCCGGGATCATTCTCATCGCCGGCACCGGGTCCATAGCATTCGGCAAGACGCTCGAAGGCAAGGTCTTTCGCGTGGGGGGTTGGGGGCGCCTTCTGGGAGATGAAGGAAGCGGGTACGCTATCGGCCGCGACGCTTTGAATGCCGTGACCAGGAATTTGGACGGTCGCGGAAAGGAGACACTTCTCACAAAACTTGCCGCCGAACGATTTGGCTTGACGGATCAGGAAGCGATCATTCATGCGGTCTATCGCGGTGGTTTCGACATGTCTTCGGTCGCTCCGGTCGTGTTGGAAGCCGCCGCGCAGAAGGATACGGAATCAGAGCGCATATTGAACCGGGCCGCGTTTGAACTGACGGAGCATGTCCGAACGCTGACCTTCAAGCTCGAAGGGGCTACGCGCGCGCCGCGCAAGAAGATTCCCCTTGCCTTCATTGGAAGCCTTCTTACCGAAAAAACGGTTCTTGCAACCATCGTAAAGCATAAGATCGAATTCTCCATTCCCCAAATCACCGTCATCAAGCCGCAAGCTCCCCCCGCGTTCGGGGCGGTCCTGATGGCTCTGCGGCTTCTGGAAGATTAAATGCGCCCTCTTCACATCATCATCCCTTTTAGTCCCGATCCTTCGTTCCGGGAAGTGCTGGATCAGTTCCTGTCCTCTGAGATGGTGGAGAGTGCAACCGTCGTACATGACGGCCGGTTCACCGCTACGCACGAGCGCTGTCAGGGCGTTCTCAGTGACTCGTTTTCCTCCGGTCAGACGCTGAATGGGATTCTCGAAAGCGTCAAGACGGCGTCGCTCCTCATACTTTCGAGAGCTCAGAATATTTCGCTGGGCGCCTTTGCCCTCGAACGGCTGACGGAGGTGCTCACCAGCACCGGCGCAGGGATGGTCTATGCGGATTACTTTCGTTCAGTGGATGGAAAGCTTTCCCTCCATCCAGTGAATGACTATCAGTTCGGCAGCATTCGCGATAATTTCGATTTCGGGCCGCTTCAGATGTTTTCGACATCTGCGATTCGATCGTCCTTGAAAAAACACGGAGCGCTTGCGTCCGTACGTCACGCGGGGCTCTACGATTTGCGCCTCAAGGTTTCCGTTGATCACCTGCTCTTTCATGTGCAGGAGCCGCTGTATTCCGCGGCTGATCCTGACGTTCGCGCAAGCGGCGAGAAGCAGTTCGACTACGTCGATCCCAGGAATCAGGAAGTGCAGAAGGAAATGGAACGCGTTGCAACGGAGCATCTGAAACGCATCGGCGTCTATCTCGCCCCGCAGTTCAAACCCGTCCCGCGGTCGTCGGCATCGTTTCCCGTTGAAACCAGCGTCGTGATTCCGGTCCGGAATCGCGTGCGGACCGTTGCCGATGCGGTCCAAAGTGTTCTCCGTCAGAAGGTTGATGCAGACTTCAACGTGATCATTGTCGACAACCACTCCACCGACGGGACCTCAAAAGTTCTTGCCGACCTCGCAAGCGGCGACAAACGCGTCCTCCATCTGGTTCCGCAGCGAAGCGATCTCGGGATCGGTGGATGCTGGAACCACGCCGTTCATTCAGTTGAATGCGGAAGATATGCCGTGCAACTCGATTCCGACGATCTGTACAGCGGTGAGAAGACTCTGCAGGCAATCCTCGATGTTTTTCGACAATCAAATGCCGCCATGGTGATCGGGTCCTACAAACTGGTGAATATGGAATTGAACGAAATACCTCCGGGGATTATCGATCACAGGGAATGGACTCCGGAAAACGGCCATAATAATGCTCTGCGCATCAACGGACTTGGCGCGCCGCGCGCGTTTGTAACGGAACTGGTGAGAAAGCATCCCATCCCGAATGTAAGCTATGGCGAGGATTATGCCATCGGCTTGAGGCTGTCGCGTGAGTATCACATCGGGAGGATTTTTGAGCCGATCTACCTCTGCCGCCGGTGGGAAGGGAACACCGATGCTGCCTTGCCTCCCGAACACATCAACAGGAATGACTGGTATAAAGACAAGCTGCGGACAATCGAAATGTGGGCACGCAAATCCTTGAACGCCCGCTCCCGGTTCGAGCCGACCATCCTCCAGCCGTAGTGCAGAAAAGCCCCGATCATAGCAGCGCACGATTCGTTCTTCCCGCCGGGCAGCTTTCCGACGCGATGAAAAGCCTCCTTGAAGCGCAGAAGAAGGGATGGAACCGCCTCGCCGAAGGGTATGCCTCCCTGGCGTCCATCCGTCAGAGGTCGGTGAAGTGCACGGGATTCGATGTAACGCTCCAATTCAACCCCGGCCGTTTGACGAGCACAGCGGCTCCTGTGGATGCGGATTCCGTCAAGCGCCGCCCGTGCTTCCTCTGCCGGGAAAACCTGCCACCCGAACAATCGGGTCTGCTCTATCATAATGAGTTTCTCGTTCTCTGCAATCCTGCCCCTATTTTCAATGCGCACTTCACGATAACGCATGTTGATCACAGACCTCAGGAGCTTCTATCGTTTTTTCGTCCGTTTCTTGATCTTACACGCGAGGTGAGTCCGGCATTCTCTCTCTTCTATAACGGCCCTCGCTGCGGCGCGTCTGCCCCGGACCATATGCACTTCCAGGCCAGTCCTTCCGGAGCGATTCCCATTGAATTGGAAGGAGAAAGCCCCCGCCGCCAAGGCGAGAGAGTCAGGATGAAAAACACAGAGATCATCGCTCTGAAAGACCTTGGTCGGGCGGTCTTTCTGCTTCTGGGCGACGATCCAGCGAACATTGAGGCTGTCATTGGAAAACTTCTCGCTGTGCTTCGTATACCCGGCGATAAGGAAGAAGAGCCGATGGTGAATGTACTGTCGTACTACAGGAATAATCGGTGGGGCGTACTGGTGTTTCCCCGGACCAGACATCGGCCGGAGGCTTTTTTTCGGGAAGGCGACGGGAGGATCGTTGTGAGCCCGGCTGCCGTCGATATGGGGGGGCTGATCATTACACCGCTGGAGAAAGATTTTACACGTCTTGAGAGGAACATGATTGAAACGATTTATACCGACGTTTCTCCCGGTCCGGACTTTGTCCGCTCCGTTATGGGATCACTCTGAGTCCGGCGATGGAGCCAATCATCAGTGTCGGCATATTCGAAAAGAAGAAAACAATCAGCGGCAGGCTGATGGGCCGGTCGCCGATCAACGGCATGACCGTCGACGGATCTTTCTCTGCTTCTGCAGAAGGGGAGAGCATACGTGTTTCTGTGGAGCCGGGCAAAGAGCTCACCGGAAGAGAGTTTTTCTTCCGTCCCGCGGATGAGAAAGGATTTCTGCTGCGCGATGTGACCATCGGTGTTCAGTTCCATTGGGAGCGCAACGAGGATCAGACATTCCGGGGAAACCTCAGGTTGCTGCGAGATGATGCCGGAATCACTGCAGTCAACGAGGTCGGCCTTGAGGAGTATCTCAAAAGCGTTGTTTCATCCGAAATGAGCGCTGAGTCCCCCATCGAGCTGCTCAAGGCGCACGCCATCACGTCGCGAAGCTGGCTGATGGCAATGCTCGAGCAACAGAAACAACGAAGGAACGTTGTGCGGGAAAGAAGAAAGCCATCGGAAACCGATCACGAGTTTATCCGCTGGTATGACCGCGAAGATCATGAACGATTCAATGTCTGTGCCGACGACCACTGCCAGCGCTACCAGGGAGTCTCACGGATCATCTCTCCTCTGGCCGAGGAGGCAGTGAATGCAACCCGGGGCATGTGCCTGGTCGACGGCTCTCTGGTCTGCGATGCGCGTTTCTCGAAGGCGTGCGGCGGGTTGACGGAAAACTTTGAAAATGTGTGGGAGGAGCGGAGCGTACCCTATTTGAGAAGTATTTCCGACGGCAGCCGGCCTTTTTCTCCCGTGAAGGGGGAAGAATCGGCTTCTGCCTGGATCATGAGCAGGCCGGATGCGTATTGCAATACCACGAGCGCAGAGCTTCTGAGAACGATTCTCCCCTCCTTCGACAGGGAAACAGTGGATTTCTTTCGGTGGGAGGTGACGTTCGCCCAGGAGGAACTTGCGGCGTTGATTTTTCGGAAATCGGGTGTGGATTTTGGACCGATTCTTGACTTGATTCCCTTGGAGCGCGGGCCTTCCGGAAGAATCATCAGGCTCAGGATCGCCGGTTCGAAGAGGGTCATGGAGATTGGCAAGGAGCTGGAGATTCGCAAATGGCTTTCACCGAGCCACCTCTACAGTTCTGCCTTTGTCGTTTCGAAGACCCGGGGTAAGAGTACCTTTCCGGAATCCTTCACTCTTCATGGAGCAGGATGGGGCCACGGAGTGGGGCTGTGCCAGATTGGAGCTGCCGTCATGGCATCAAGGGGGATGAGGGCGGAAGAAATTCTGCTTCATTACTTCCGGGGCGCCGAACTCCGAAAAATGTATTGACGAACCTTGAGGTCTCAACATTTCCCTTCATGATTCATGAATCCTGATTCAGGAAAAAATCCCGTTACAAATTCCCCTCCTGTTTCTGCGCATGCAGTCACGCGTAACCCGTGGTCCTGGATCCCCTCCCTCTACTTTGCCGAGGGAATTCCCTACGTGGTTGTCATGACCGTCTCTGTCATCATGTACAAGAGGCTCGGGATTTCCAACACCGATATCGCGCTCTACACCAGTTGGCTCTACCTTCCGTGGGTCATCAAGCCGGTCTGGAGTCCCATCGTTGACATTCTCCGGACCAAGCGCTATTGGATCGTTTCAATGCAGCTCGTTATTGGAGCCGGTCTGGCAGGCGTTGCTTTCACCATTCCCGTCGATTCTTTCTTTCAGTACACCCTCGCGTTCTTTTGGCTCATGGCGTTCAGTTCGGCAACCCATGACATCGCAGCAGACGGCTTCTACATGCTGGCGCTGTCGGAGAAGAACCAATCCTTCTTTGTCGGTATTCGGAGCACGTTCTATCGGGGTGCGATGATCACAGGCCAGGGACTTCTTGTGATGCTCGCGGGATATTTCGAGGGACATCCGCCGTTCTCCTCCAGCAACGCGATAGCATCGGCGTGGTCAGTCACGTTCTTTGTGCTCGCCGGACTCTTCATGGCATTTTTTCTTTACCACCGATTTATTCTTCCGTATCCCGTTATCGATCGCCCCGCGGCAGCCGGAACAAAGGACATTCTCAGGGAGTTTACGTCGACGTTTACCTCGTTTTTCCGGCGACCGGGCATCGGAGTCATGCTCGCGCTTCTTCTGCTCTACCGATTTGCCGAAGCTCAACTCGTGAAGCTTGCTCAGCCCTTCATGCTCGATGACCGTTCCGTCGGAGGATTGGCGCTGTCGACAACCGAAGTGGGATTCGTCTACGGAACCGTCGGCATACTGGCGCTGACCATCGGCGGCGTGCTTGGCGGAATGGTCGCTTCCCGGGGAGGGTTGAAATACTGGCTCCTGTGGATGCTCGTCGCAATCAACGTCCCCGATATTGTCTATGTGTACCTTGCCTATGCTCAGCCGGAAAGTTTCATCATCGTGAACATCTGTGTTGCCGCGGAACAACTCGGATACGGCTTCGGATTCACGGCATACATGCTTTACATGATCTACATCTCTCAGGGAAAGTATCAAACGGCCCACTACGCTCTCTGCACGGGCTTCATGGCCCTGGGAATGATGCTTCCCGGCATGTTCAGCGGCTGGCTCCAGGAACAGATCGGCTACCTCTCGTTCTTCCTTTGGGTCATGGTGTCAACGCTGCCGGGTTTCTTCGTCGCGAGGTTTGTCACGATAGACCCTGAATTCGGAAAGAAGTCTGAAACGAAGGCCGCGTGACCGATTTTTTGAAATCTGAAGTTCATTCACTCCAAAACCGAAAGACCTGCATGAAGTACGTACTTCGATTCTTCGCCTTTGCGCTGTTCGCAATATTACTGATCTCGGGGTGTTCCGGGGGGAGAGAATCTTCGAGACGATCTGCGGTTCGGCCGTTTGAATCGGCGAACGCGTGGGCGGACGCAACTCTCAAGCGTCTGACTCTCGAAGAAAAAGTCGCCCAAATGGTCTTTGTCTGGACCGAGGGATCCTACATGCCGAAAGAGTCCCCCGCCTGGAAGGAACTTGAACGCCTCACCGTGCACCGAAAACTCGGAGGATTCATTTTTTCCATCGGGGATGTCTATGAATATGCCGTGCAGATCAACAGATTGCAGTCGATGTCCGACGTTCCGCTCCTGATTGCGGCCGATTTTGAATTCGGTGCTGCGATGAGAGTCCGGCGGGCGACGCTTTTTCCCCGGGCAATGGCTGTTGGCGCCACGCGGAATGTGGATTTTGCGTACAGGATGGGGAAGGCGATTGCGCGCGAAGCCCGTGCTTTGGGAGTTCATCAAAACTACGCGCCGGTGGCGGATGTCAACAACAATCCGAAGAATCCGGTCATTAATACGCGTGCCTTCGGCGACGATCGTAAACTCGTGACGGACATGGCCGTTGCCTTCATTCGCGGCAGCCAGGAAGAGGGGGAGATAGCCACGGTCAAGCATTTTCCCGGTCACGGCGATACGGATATCGATACCCACCTCGATATGCCCATCCTTTCGCTGCCGAGGGCGAGGTTCGACGAGCTGGAACTGCCGCCGTTCAAGGAAACCTTCGAAGCGGGAGTGCTCTCCGTTATGGTTGGTCACATTTCCGCCACGGCATTCGACTCCGTCCCCGGAATTCCTGCAACCGTTTCTCCTGCAATCTCTTCCGAACTTCTGAAAAATGAAATGGGTTTCAAGGGTCTGATTGTCACGGATGCGATGGTCATGAAGGGAGTATCCAACAAGTATCAGACCGGTGAAGCGGCTGTTCTGGCTGTCAAGGCGGGGACGGATCTCGTGTTGATGCCCCCGGATGTCGATATTGCCATCGAGGCGATCGTTGCCGCCGTGAAACGGGGGGAGATCTCCGGAGGCCGCATTGACGAATCGGTGCGAAAGATTCTTAAGGCAAAACAATGGGTGGGACTGGATGAACAGCGCATCGTGGACGTTGAGAGAGTTTTCGAAATTGTAGGATCTCCCGAACATCGAATGCTTGCGCGCGACATAGCGCGGCAATCCATCACCGTGCTGGGGAACAAGAAGGGTCTGCTCCCCCTGGGGGCCGTCCGCGGGAAGAAAATTCTCGACCTCGTTGCAGCCGACGAAGAAGATCCTCTCAACGGCCGGCAATTCCATGGAGAATTGCAGCGAAGGGCCGGTCCGGTCGGTTTCGCTCTTCTCGATCCTCGCAGCGATTCGCTTGACTATGCCGCTTCTCTCAGGCAGGCGCTGGAGTCGGACCTCGTCATCGCGCAACTGCATTTCTACACCAGGTCGGGACAGTTGACAGGGTTCATACCAAAACAGGTGAGCGATCTGCTGAATACGATCATTGCGCGGGGGATCCCGGTCATCGGTATCTCGTTCGGCAATCCCTATATCGTCGCGGATTTTCCTTCCATTGACACATATGTTTGCGCCTATAGCGGTTCGCCTGTTGTTCTCGACGCCGCAGCGGAAGTTCTCTTTGCCGAACAGCCTGCATCAGGGCGGCTCCCCATGACCATTCCCGGCATCTATCAGTTCGGTGACGGCGTTCAGTATCCCAAATCGGCGCTTTCCACGGGCGAACCGCAGGAGGCATCGTTCGATGCGCGGGAGTTTGCGAAAGTGGATGATGTGATCAATCGCGCCATCAGGGATTCCGCTTTTCCCGGTGCGCAGGTGCTTGTGGCAAGGAATGGCATCATCGTTCACAACAAATCGTACGGCTTTTACGATTATGACAGGTATGCAAAGCCTGTGGACAACGGTACGCTCTACGATTTGGCCTCCCTGACAAAGGTTGTTGCAACGACGAGCGCGGTGATGAAGCTGGTGGATGAAAAGAGGATTTCTCTCGACGACGTGGTGGTGAAATACATTCCCGAGTTTGGAAAAAACGGGAAGGAGAAGATCACTCTTCTCAACCTTATGGTGCATAACAGCGGCCTCCCCGCGTGGCGCAGGTTCTATGAGTTCTGTTCGACTCCCTCATGCGTCCTCGATTCCGTGTACGCTACCGGGCTCGTTTATCCGACCGGCGATTCGACGCTCTACAGTGACCTTGGTCTGATCACCATGGGGAAAGTGATTGAACGCGTCAGTGGGGTCAGCCTCGATCGTTACGTCGATTCAGTCTTCTTTCAGCCTTTGGGAATGATGAACACGATGTTCAATCCGCCGTCATCCCTCGTTGCGCGTATTGCGCCGACGGAGATCGATTCCTTCTGGCAGAAAACAAATCTTCCGGTCAGGGGGCGGGTCCATGACGAAAACGCTGCGACGCTCGGCGGCGTCTCCGGGCATGCGGGATTGTTTTCGACATCGTCGGATCTCGCGGTGATGATGCAAATGCTTCTCAACGGCGGTGTCTACGGCGGGAAAAGGTACATCAGTGAAGAAACCGTTCGGACGTTCACCGCGCGCCGGCCCGGGGGAAGCAGCCGGGCAATCGGCTGGGACATGAAGTCGTCGGGGAAGTCATTCTCCGGTTCGTTTACTTCGCAACGGACATTTCTTCATACCGGTTTTACCGGCACGTCAGTGGTCTGTGATCCCGAAAGCAATGTCATCGTTCTTCTTCTTACCAACCGCGTGTATCCTTCAAGGACGAGCAGCAGGATTTTCCAGGTTCGGCCGCAGGTTCATGATGCAGTCTTTGGAGCGCTGCCCACCTCAGCTCGTCGATAACAGGTTTCCCCCGGGGGTTTGTGATGAAATCAATTCTTTGTTGCATCGTCGCCGGAGCGTGCCTTCACACGATTCTTCCGGCCCAACCGCTGCGCATCAGCGATTTCCGCATTCCCACCACCTTCTTCGAACGCTTCACCGGGAATTTCTACGGTTCCGCCGGTCATCTGAATCAGGATCAGGGACCGTTTTCCTCCACGTCGCAATCCCAGATGTTCAGCGTCATTCCGATTTATCAAATGCTCGCTTCGTCGGAGGAATCAGAACACTCCATCTATGTGTCATTGGGAGGCAGTCTCAGTTCTTCGAAATACGCCAGGACTGAAGACGGCGCAGGACGCCAGACCAAGCGGACGGCAAAAAGCGAAAGGTCCGACATTCGGGCTGCATGGTCGGGGTCTGTCTCAAGCGACCCCGGGAAGTGGTATCTCTTCGGCTCGTTCGACGGCCGGGGCTCATATAGTTTTTTCTCGAGTTCCCAGGAATTTCACGACACCGTACTTGCGACGAGCGTGAGGGAGAGCGACAGGACTCGTGATTATCAAGTGAGGGCTGGCATCGGGCTGGGATTTGGAAAGATGAGGGACGGCCTCCCGGTCTTCGCCGTTCTGAGAATTCTGGAAAAACTGAGGGAAGACGGCGTACTCTTGCGCGAACCTGAACGCAATGAGGTTCTTGCGCTCGTTCACGTCTATGCCCGTACGGAGGAATACAAGGGAAAACATGAGCGGCACACAAAATTCCTGATGGGCGATTTGTTTGAATCCATGGAAGCGATGGGATTGGTCGAAAGGTCCGGTCTGGCCGCGTATGCCGTCCTCCGCACGGTCGAAGTACTCGCAGAGCAAATCGAACCGAGGCGCTTTGGATGGAGGATTCAGGTGGGGATGGAACATTATTCCTCCCAGTACGAATACATTGCGTCTTCTGTGTCAAACAGGGACAAGAGGCGATCGGACAATCTGATGGTGACCGGAGAGATTGGTCACGATCTGTCTCTTGAGGCTCATACGCTCTTGAGGGTCGATACCCGCTTCGGTTTGTTTGCACGCCAGGACCGCTTTATGGAGCTCACCGTGCGATGGATATTTTCCTATGAATTTGGTGAAAGAATTCAGGGCCGCATGGAAGCCTCTTACCTGCGGACCAATGACTGGACGAGGAGTGGAAGCCTCTTCAATCCCGAAACGAAGAATACGGATGTGAACGCTTCCTTGCTCCTGTTGTTTTTTCTCGAAGACCGGATCAACTTCAGTGCGAGAACGTCATACACGCTTGATGAACGCAACCGCATTTTAACCTCCGGGATGCGATTCCGTGAACTTGCAAGAGCCATGGATGTCAGCTTCGGTTTGAACTATCGATTCTTTTGATTGATGACCACGATTGTGCTCGCCCCTCAGGCGGTTGTTGTAGATTTTTTGGCAATTTTCTGATATACTAAAGCTTTCTCATACCTTCAGTTCTACCCGCGAGGAATCTCATGTCCATCTCAAAATTCAAGAATGAACCACTCACCGATTTTTCCAAGCCTGCAAACAGAAAAGCCATGGAACAAGCGCTGGCCACGGTCCGCGCGGCCCTGGGGAAAGAATACCCGATCATCATCGGTGGTGAGAAGCTTACCACGACCGAGAAGCTTCGGTCCTTCAATCCCTCAAACACATCCCAGGTTGTCGGGGTCTTTCAAAAGGCGGATGCAGCCATGGCATCGCGTGCGGTCGAAACAGCGGCCGGTGCCTTCGAAAAGTGGAAATCCGTCGAACCGAAGAAACGGGCCGAATATCTCTTCAAGGCCGCAAAGAATCTCAGGAAGCGGAAGCACGAGTTCAGCGCCGTGATGGTGTACGAAGTGGGAAAGACATGGCCTGAAGCGGACGCGGATACCGCCGAAGCGATTGATTTCATGGAATTCTACGGCCGTGAGATGCTCCGGTACGCTGCTCCCCAGCCTCTGGTCAAGCATCCTCAGGAAAGAAACGAACTTGTTTATATTCCCCTTGGTGCCGGCGTGGTCGTTCCTCCATGGAATTTCGCCCTGGCGATTCTTGCCGGAATGACCTCCGCTGCCATCGTCACCGGCAATACGGTTGTCCTGAAGCCCTCAAGCGACTCGCCGTTGACCGGATGGATGTTCGTCGACCTCATGCGCGAGGCCGGTCTTCCCGATGGCGTCATCAACTTTGTGACGGGCCCTGGAGGGGCCGTTGGCGACACGATGGTTGCTCATCCCAAGACGCGCTTCGTGTCGTTTACCGGTTCGAAGGAAGTGGGCATCCATATCAACGAACTTGCCGCAAAAGTTCAGCCCGGTCAGCGCTGGTTGAAAAGGGTGGTCGCCGAAATGGGAGGGAAGGATGCGATTGTCATTGACGATCAAACCGACCTGGAAGCTGCTGCCCAGGCGACGATCGCTTCCGCATTTGGCTTTCAGGGACAGAAATGTTCGGCGGCATCGCGGGCAATTGTTGTCGAAAAAGTCTACGATCGGTTTGTGGACCTGGTGAAAGCGAAAGCGGAGAAAATCAAAGTAGGAGCAGCGGAAGACCCCGGCAACTTCATGGGTCCCGTGATCAACCGCGGCGCCCAGGAAAAAATCATGGGCTATATCCAGAAGGGAATTCAGGAAGGAGGGCGACTTGTTGCGGGAGGAAAGAAGGGCCCCGATACGGGAAGTTTTGTGCATGCGACGGTTATCGCCGACGTCGATCCCAAGGCAACGATAGCACAAGAGGAGATCTTCGGTCCTGTTCTCGCCATCATCAAGGCGCGTGACTTCGATAACGCGCTCGAAATTGCCAATGACACTGAATTCGGACTGACAGGTGGTGTTTGGACGAAGAACAGGAAGAAGATTGAAAAAGCAAAGAAGGTCTTTCACGTTGGCAATTTCTATATCAACCGAAAGATCACAGGGGCCTTTGTAGGAATCCATCCTTTCGGCGGCTTTAACATGTCGGGAACCGATTCCAAAGCGGGCGGCCGGGATTACCTTCTTCTCTTCCTTCAGGCAAAATCGATAGCGGAGAAGGTGAAGTAACGGAAGAGCGGCGACCGGAGAAACGTGGGGTGGAAATCGGAAATCGAGAATCGGCGGAGAAACTGCTGCGTGAACAATGAGGAGTGTCTATGAAAATTCATGAATATCAGGGCAAAGAGATTCTGAAAAAATACGGCGTACCTGTTCCACACGGGCAGGTCGCATTCTCAGTCGATGAAGCGGTACGGGCCGCTGAAGCGATCGGCGGGAGCGTTTGGGTAGTGAAAGCGCAGATTCACGCCGGGGGGAGAGGAAAGGGCGGAGGCGTCAAGCTGGCGCGGAGTCTCGAAGAAGTCCGCCAGCGGGCCGGCGAAATCCTCGGGATGAATCTGGTGACGCATCAGACGGGTCCTGAAGGGAGAATCGTGAAGCGGCTCCTGGTCGAGCAGGGTATGAATATCGAACGCGAGCTCTATGTCGGCATCACCCTCGACAGGGCGCGGTCTCAAAATGTCGTCATGGCGTCGACGGAAGGCGGGGTGGAGATCGAAAAAGTCGCAGCGGAAAGCCCCGAGAAGATTCTCAAGGCGGCGGTGGATCCGGGAGTGGGATTTCAGGCCTTCCAGGCGCGCAGCCTCTGTTTCGGCCTGGGGCTGACCGGCGACGCATTCAAGAATGGCGTGCGGTTTCTGACGGCTCTCTATCAGGCGTATGAAGCCACGGACGCATCGCTGGCCGAGATCAATCCCCTCGTGATCACCAAAGAGGGTGGAGTGCTCGCGCTCGATGCGAAGATGAATTTCGACGACAATGCCCTCTATCGTCACAAGGATATTCTGGAAATGCGCGACCTCGACGAGGAGGATCCGCTCGAAGTGGAGGCATCAGCGTCGAATCTGAATTACATCAAGCTCGACGGGAACGTGGGCTGCATGGTCAACGGTGCCGGCCTTGCCATGGCGACGATGGATATCATCAAGCTCGCGGGGGGAATGCCGGCGAACTTTCTCGATGTCGGGGGCGGCGCAAGCGCTCAAACGGTCGAAGCAGGATTCCGCATTATCTTGAAGGATCTGCACGTGAAAGCGGTTCTGATCAATATTTTTGGAGGAATCGTGCGGTGTGATCGCGTGGCAACCGGAGTTGTCGAGGCTGCGAAAAATGTCGACGTTCATGTTCCCATTGTTGTGCGACTGGCAGGAACCAACGCGGACCTTGCTGCAGAAATTCTGAAACATTCCGGCCTCAGCTTCCGGGTTGCAGATAGTCTGAAGGAGGCGGCGGAGAAAGTAACGCAGGCGATCGCAGCATAAACCGAAACTCTCAACCGTAAACCCGAAACTCGTAACACGGAAACCCGAAACCGTACACCGTGCAATCATACGAACCCGTCATCGGCCTCGAAGTGCATGCGCAGTTGCTGACACGCTCCAAAGCATTCTGCGGATGCTCCACGATGTTTGGCGAGGAACCGAATTCAAACGTTTGCCCGGTCTGCCTCGGTCTTCCCGGAATTCTTCCTGTACTGAATGCCCGTGTCGTGGAGTTCGTCCTCCGCATGGGGCTGGCTACGGGCTGCACGATTGCACAAAGATCGGTCTTTGCGCGAAAGAACTACTTCTACCCAGACCTTCCGAAAGGGTACCAGATCTCTCAGTACGAGAATCCCATCTGCGCGCACGGTTCCGTGGAAATTGAATTGAAGGATGGAACGAAAAAGAGTGTCGGCATCAACCGCATCCACATGGAAGAGGATGCCGGGAAACTCATCCACGATATCGATCGCTCCACGTTGGTCGATGTCAATCGTTGCGGAGTCCCTCTGATTGAAATAGTGAGCGAACCCGATCTCCATTCGCCTCATGAAGCCTATCAGTACCTATCCAAGATCCGGCAGATTGTCACGTACCTTGGAATCTGCAACGGGAATATGGAAGAGGGAAGCCTCCGGTGTGACGCGAACGTTTCGGTGCGGCCCGCCGGTGAGACAACCTTTGGCACAAAAACGGAATTGAAAAACCTGAATTCCTTTCGCTTTGTGGAAAAAGCACTGGAGTTTGAAATCCATCGGCAGATTGCAGTGATCGAGAGCGGCGGCGAGATCGTTCAGGAAACCCTGCAGTGGGATGCCTCGAAAGGAGTTGCCGTCTCCTTGCGGTCGAAGGAGGAAGCGCACGACTATCGGTACTTCCCCGAACCGGACCTCGTTCCCGTCGTTGTCGAGAAGGAGTGGATCGAGCGTGTGCGGCGGGAGTTGCCGGAATTTCCTTCCAGCCGGCGGGATCGGTATGTCAGGGAACTCTCCGTTCCAAAATATGACGCCGATATTCTCACGGGGGAAAAGGAATTGGCCGATTACTTCGAAGAGGTACTCTCGCACCTTCTGGTGAAGAATGCAGAGACATTCAAGATGGCAAGTAATTGGATCATGACAGAAGTACTGCACGTTATCAAAGAAGAACACTACAAGGTCGGGGAATTCCCCATTCGTCCGCCGCGCCTTGCTGAATTGATGAATCTCATTGTCGACCAAACGATCAGCGGCAGAATCGCGAAGGAAATCTTTGAACGAATGCTCACTTCCCAGGACTCTCCGCGAACCATGGTCGAGCGGGACGGGCTCGGACAGATTTCCGATGAAAGATCGATTGAATCTGCGGTTGCAAAGATTCTTCGGGAGAATCAGAGCCAGGTGAAGGAATATCTCGGCGGAAAGCGCCAGGTCTACGGCTACCTTGTCGGGGAAACAATGAAGGCCATGCAAGGAAGAGCGAACCCAAAGAGTGTAAACGATATTTTGAAGAAACAGATCGAGAAACAGAAACCCGAAACCTGAAACCCGAAACCCGAAACTCGAAACCCGAAACCCGAAACTCGAAACCCGAAACCAAAACTCATCACTAACCAATCAACTCCATGCGCTCAAAAGTCATTGCCGGTAACTG
>CAZRPU010000016.1:0-35812 GCA_964602055.1 uncultured Ignavibacteriaceae bacterium | reverse complement strand
GCCATCAAATACCTCGAGGAATTCATGGAACGCCGGTTTCCGGGGGCGGCAGTTCTGACACATATTGCGGGGGGCGTACCGTGCGCCAAGACGTGCGATACCATCGTGAACAATCGCGTGATGCTGGTCGGAGACGCCGCCCATCAGGTTAATCCTGTTTCGGGGGGCGGGATCATCAGCGGTATGATCGGCGCAAAAATTGCAGGCGAGGTTGCTGCGGAAGCGGTCAAGGCGGGAGATTTCTCCCATCTGAAAGAATATCAGCGCCGCTGGCACAAGAGGCTTGGATGGCGGCATGAAGTGTTCTACACCATTAAAGAAGCCATTGCAGATTTTTCCGACGATACGCTCAACGCCATCGCCGAAAGTTCCCTCAAGCTCGCGGAAGAAAAACGCACGCTTGGCGGAATTTTCCGCACTGCCCTCTGGAATAAACCCTCTCTTCTCCTTGATGTCGCGAAAGTGTTTGTGTCCTGATCCTCCTGCGAGCTCCCCGAAGGAGCCCATTTCCTTGCACATCAGAACCCGTAATCGTATATTGACCCTGCACAGGAAAACCGCGTGGTGAACAGCTTCCAGCCTCAGAGGATTCTCGTCGTTCGGACTGACCGCATCGGTGATGTTGTCCTAACCCTCCCGATGATACCAATCATCAAGTCCGCGTTTCCTCTTTCATCGATTTCCTTTCTTCTTCGGTCTTATACGCAAGACCTCGCAAAGGGACAGGAAGGCCTCGAGGAAGTATTGCTATACGACAGCGATGGCAGGGAAAAGAGCTTCTTTCGCATGTTGGGTGAACTCCGCCGCAAACGGTTCGATGTGGTTATTGTCACGTATCCCACGGTCCGCCTTGCCCTCTTGATGTTTCTGGCCGGTATTCCCGTACGCGTGGGGACCGGATACCGATGGTACTCGATCCTGCTGAACAAGCGGGTGTACGAACATCGTAAGACGGCTGAGAAGCATGAAGCAGAATACAATATTGGCTTGCTGAAAGCGATAGGAATAGAGAATCCCGTCTCGGGCAAACCGCGTTTGCCGGTCACCGAGGAGGGCAGGGCAGAAGCCTTACGAAGAATGCACTCGCTCCCCTTGAAACCCCATGCACGGCTGGTCATTCTCCACCCCGGCAGTGGCGGATCGGCACGGGATTGGAAAGCCCGGCGCTTTGGGGAATTGGCTGGCGTTCTCTCAAACCGGGGTCACAATGTGCTCATTACGGGCGGACCGGGCGAATCGGAACTCGTGCGAAACGTGGTGGACCTTTCAGGGAACAGGGCCTTTGAGCTCAGGGAAGCGTTACCGCTCAATGTGCTCACCGCCCTTCTTGCTTCGGCCGATGTTTTTGTTTCCAACTCGACAGGGCCGCTTCATATCGCGGCAGCAACGGGCATACCTGTCGTTGCGTTCTATCCACCTATCATTCAGTGCAGTTCCAGAAGGTGGGGACCCCTGACCGACAAAAAGATCATCTTTGAGCCTTCATCGATCGAGTGTCCCGTTTGCCTTGGCGGAAAGTGCCGGGGCGACGACTGTATGGACCTTATCAGCGTAGACGAGGCTGCGAAGGCAGTGGAGTCTCTCCTTTCCCGCTACGATCGGAAAAACATCATGATGGCACACGCTTGAAACGGCTGACATTCATCATTGTGGCGGTCTCGCTGGCGGTTCAAATCCTCGGTGCCCAGGATTCTGCTGCAGCAAGAGTTCCGGGAGACTCCCTTCGCAGCGATTCCGACCTTCGCACCATGAACCAATCCGCCTTTGCCCTGGGGGAACGATTGGTGTTCGATGTGGGATACAGCTTCATCGTTGCGGGAGAAGCGGTCATGTCGATTCCCAGAATCGATACGATTGCCGGTCGGGCAGCCTATCAGATTCTGTTTACCGTAAACTCAACGCCAACGTTTTCCTGGATCTTCAAAGTCGAGGACCGTTACGAGACGATGCTCGATAAGAACGGCCTCTTTCCCTGGAGGTTTTCTCAAAGAATCCGCGAGGGAAGTTATTCGAGGGACTTTGAGGCCGAATTCGATCAGAGGAACCGTGTCGCACGGGCAGGCGGAAAAGAGTACCCCATTCCCCCCTATGTTCATGATATCGTCTCGGCGTTCTATTTTGCCCGCACGCTTGACTATTCCACCTTTCGGCCGGGACAAAAGCACTATCTTCAGAATTTCTACAAGGATACCACGTACTCCCTTGCAATAAAGTTTCTTGGCTATCAGCGAATTGATGTGGATGCGGGGAAGTTCGACTGCGTTGTTGTGGAACCGCTTATCCGGGAAGGCGGACTCTTCAAATCGGAAGGCAGGATCGTTATCTGGCTCACGAATGATGAAAGAAAAATCCCCGTACGCGTAAGCACCAAAGTGGCGATCGGGTCAATCGAAACAGAATTGAGAGAATACTCCGGTATAAATGGCGAAATCAAAGCGAAGGTGAAATGACGCTATGACACGGTACAAACAGATTGATCTTTCCCGCATCAGGACCATTTCGATAAAGTCGAGGAAGAGCAAGGTTCAACTGAAGGATTTCGCAAGAGTCCTGAGGAAGCCCGAGACGGCGCGCCTGAAGGAATTTGTTGATTCCCTTCCACGGATCCTTGCGGGAAGCGAACTGCGCCAGGTGGCGAAGGACATCGTCTTCGCGCGGCGGAAAAAGAAACCTGTTATTATCATGATGGGTGCCCATGTCGTCAAAGTTGGCCTGTCTCCCGTGTTGATCGATCTCCTCGAACAAGGCATTGTAACGCACGTAGCAATGAACAGCGCAGCGGCTATTCACGATGTGGAAACCGCGATGTGGGGGCATACCTCGGAAGATGTGGCGGTCAATCTCATGGACGGTACGTTCGGCATGTCGAGAGAAACGGGGGAGTTCATCAATAAGGCGCTGACAGAAGGGCTTCTTGAGTCTTCCGCAGGATATGGAGAAGTCTTGGGGAAGAAGATTGTCGCCCTCCGAGGGCCAAATCGGAGGAACAGCATTCTGGCAACGTGCTACCGGCTGAAAATTCCAGCAACCGTTCATGCGGCCATCGGAACCGATATCGTTCATCAACAGCCCACAATGGATGGCGCAGCGACGGGAGAGTTGAGCTTCCGCGATTTCAAGATCCTCGCCGATTCCGTAAAGAATCTTAAGGATGGAGGCGTCGTTCTGAACATCGGCTCCGCCGTAATCCTCCCTGAAGTTTTTCTGAAGGCGCTGACCGTGGTTCGCAACCTTGGCCATAAGGCAAAGGGATTCACCACGGCAAATTTCGACATGATCAGGCACTATCGCCCCGCAATGAATGTCGTCGAGCGTCCAACCCAGCGCTATGGAAGGGGATACCATTTCACCGGCCATCATGAGATCATGATCCCGCTGGTGGCGGTAATGGTGAAGATTGCATTCCGGGGCGGACGGTCCCGTTGAGTTTCCCTCCTATGCCGCCGCACGACCCCTCGCCTCACGGACAATCCTCCGTTGAACAACGGGGGATGAATCCTGTGGTCTTCGCATTCATCTGCCTCGCCGTTATTTTTGTCCTCTATCAGGTTGTTGCCGGTTCAGTGACATACTTCCTCGTGGGATCGGCAAAAGTGACAAGAGAAAATGTCCTGCCTATCCGGATGTTGACCATGGCAGGTCAGATTCTGTGCATTCTTGTTCCCACATTGTTTCTTGCCCGTCTTCTGACGAAAGATCAAAGGGAAATATTCCCCTGGCGGATCCCCACCATGACGGAAACCGTGTATTCCCTCGCGGGCCTCTTGTTTCTCCAGCAGGTGTTTCAGATTTATCTCTTTTTCCAGGATATGATTCCACTGCCGGAGGCGCTGCAAAAAATCCTCGACCAATTCAAAGCGATGATCGAGGAAATGTTCAAAGGGCTGGTCGCCGTGGAGTCCGTTCCGGAATTGTTCCTTGTCCTGACTGTCGTGGCTTTCGTCCCGGCGATTGTCGAAGAAATGTTCTTTCGGGGACTGATCCAGGGGGCTTTCCAAAAAGCGATGAAACCCCTTCAAGCTTCTCTCTTCGCAGGGGCGGTATTTGGCCTCTATCACTTCAATCCGTTTGCCGTTGTTCCCCTGATAGGGTTGGGATGTTACTTCGGGATCCTCCGCTACCGCTCGCGAAGCATTGTCGTTCCTATGACGGCACATTTTGTCAACAACGGCCTTGCCGTCCTCGCAATATATTTCAGCATGAACGAAGACATGATTCTCGGGGCGGCAAAGGGCGCGGAGCCGAACATCCGGGTGGTGCTGCTGCAGCTGGTTGTTTATGGGCTTCTGTTCTTTTTTGCTTTTTCAGCCTATCTTCGCTCAACAGAGAAAGCATTGAATCCCGATGATCACGTGTAACGCATGCGGAGTCGTTGCGGCCCTGGATGACGTTTTGTGTCCGAGGTGCGGCCGCATCATGACAGCGGGGGAATCACTGGGAATCACCTGTGAAAATCACCCGGCCGAAGCAGCGGTTGCCTGTTGTGTCATGTGCGGAAAACCGGTGTGCGGCGACTGTGCGACGAACCGCGACAGGATATTTCTGTGCGACGCCTCCGGAGATCGAATGTCCGCCGCCGATTGGGAGCCCGCTTTCGTGGCAGACAATGCATTTGAGGCAGACGTGATCATGGCTAATCTTCTGAATGCCGGAATCAAGTCGCGGGCCGCAGATCCGCGGTTGTTCAATGGAACATTGGGGATCAAAAGGGAATTGAAGGTGCGCATCCTGGTCGAACGCGCAATGATACCCGCCGCGGGAGAGGTTGTCCAATCCCTTCGGTGGATAGCCTCTGAATCGAAGGAGGAGTAATGCCGGGCCGCTACGAAAACCTCTTCAAACGGGTCGCAGTTTCCGTCGTCGCCATTCCGCTCATTCTCTGGGCGGCCATGGCCGGCTCGTATTTCTTCTTTGTCATGGTGGCGTTGATCTCTTCATTGGCACAATTTGAGTTCTATGAGCTGATGAAAAGAAAAGGAGCTTCTCCCCTTGTTGTCCTGGGCCTCATATCGGGATTGCTCGTCCATTTCGTCTTCATCTACGAGCGATCGCACATAGAAATCTACCGGCTTTTCCTTGGCGGGGGAATTCCCCTTCGAATGTTTTCACAGCTGCAACTCCTCCTGGTGGTCCAGGTTGTCTCTGTCCTCGTCATTCTTCTTGTTGAGCTGTTTCGGACCACACAATCCCCATCCCTGAATATTGCTGCGACTCTCGCAGGAATAATGGTCATAGCGCTTCCGTTGGGCTTGTTGACGGGGCTGCGCGAGCTCTTTCCGTACGGTTTTCCCGCCGCGCAGTTTCTGGGTTCGCCCGTCGCAACGGATGAACAGATGGCGCAGATTCATTCGTGGGGAGGATGGACTATTCTTGCCATTTTCCTCTCCATTTGGATCTGTGATACTGCGGCATACTTTGTCGGAAGCGCGTGGGGAAAGCATAAACTGTTTGCGCGCGTAAGTCCCGGGAAAACCTGGGAAGGGGCGGCTGCGGGTTTGCTGGGAGCGGTCATGACCATGGCGATCGCCCAGAAAATGTTTCTCGGGTATCTTACCGTCTCGCATGCTTTCGTTCTGGGAATCCTGATCGGGGTCTTTGGTCAGATGGGTGATTTGGTGGAATCGCGATTCAAGCGCGATGCAGGGGTCAAAGATTCATCATCGCTCATACCGGGTCACGGTGGCGTCTACGATCGTTTTGACAGCTTGGTTTTTGTGGCACCGATTGTGTATCTTTACATTGATTTTATTGTGCTCTCATAGGAAGGACGGAGGGTTTTCTGGAAAAGAATCCGAAAATCAGCGTTGTGACACTGGGTTGCTCGAAGAATATTGTGGACAGTGAACAGTTATTGGGTCAGCTCAGGCTCAGCAACGCTGATATCGTGGATAATGTTGACGATGCGGAAATCGCGGTGATTAATACCTGCGGGTTCATCGACGCAGCCAAGCAGGAATCAATTGATGCCATTGTCGAAGCGGCCGAAAGGAAGAGGGGCGGAAAACTCAAGAAAATCGTTGTCATGGGTTGTTTGTCGGAGCGGTATCGGCAGGAGTTGAAAGCGGACCTTCCTGAAGTAGATGCTTTCTTCGGCTCGAACGAACTGAAGAATGTGGTAAACACCTTGGGGGCCGATTATCGAAAAGAACTCCTGGGGGAACGACTCCTCACGACCCCCGGACATTTTGCCTATCTCAAGATATCTGAGGGATGCGATCGGCCCTGCTCCTTTTGCGCCATTCCTCTTATGAGGGGGACCCACCGGACAAAGCCTTTCGAGGAGGTTGTCTCGGAGGCAAGCTCCCTGGCTCGCCAAGGAGTGAAAGAACTTGTTCTCATCGGTCAGGACACGACTTATTACGGCCTCGATTTGTATCGCGAACGGCGCCTGGCTGAGCTACTGGAAGTACTCGGGAACGTCAACGGCATTGAATGGCTCCGGTTGATGTATGCCTATCCCTCGGGATTTCCCCGGGATGTTCTCCCGGTCATGCGAGACATACCGTCTGTCTGCAAATACATCGATTTGCCCCTGCAGCACGCCTCGGACAAGGTTCTGACTTCAATGCGCAGGGGGATGGGTAATACTGCCACCAGGGAACTGCTGGCAGAGATCCGGGAAACGATCCCTTCGGTCGCCATCCGGACCACATTCATCGTCGGTTATCCGAATGAGAGCGAGGAAGATTTCGCCCAACTCTATGATTTTGTGAAAGAAACGAAATTTCACCGTGTCGGAGTGTTTACCTACTCGCAGGAGGAAGGTACCGCAGCTGAAGCCCTTGGCGATCCGGTGCCGGAGAAGGTGAAGCAGGAGCGGCTCCGCCTTCTGATGGAGCTCCAGAGCGGCATTTCCCGTGACCGCAATGAAGACCTCATCGGATCAACCGTACGTGTTCTTATCGATCGCAAGGAAGATGCCTACGCCGTCGGAAGAACGGAGTGGGATGCGCCCGAAATTGACCAGGAAGTGTATGTGAACGACGACGGATCAATGGAAGTCGGCAACTTTTCCACGGTGGAGATTGTTGATGCAGTAGAATATGACCTCTACGCGAAGTCTGTTTCACCTGTTCCTCAGTGATGAGGAGGAGAAAGGGTCATGAAGAACCGGATGAAGTTGGTGGTACTAGGCGCAGTTTTGGCGGCAGGTGCGGGATCCGCTCATGCCCAGGACTCGCGGAGAGGAGAAGCCGTATTCGCACCGAGCTTCTTCTTCGATGCCATGAGCTACGCGTCGGAGCAGGCGAACAAATCCAGAATTGATTTCTACGTCCAGATTCCCTATCACGAGCTCCGTTTTTCCAAGGAAGGTGACCAATTTGTCGCTCGCTATGATGTAGCGCTGATCATCTCGAGTGCTGACAAAAAGCTTCTGCAGGACCGTTCGTGGAGTGTTGACGTTCGTGTGCAGGAATTTGAACAAACTCTCTCCAAAAGACTCTACAGCCTCTCCCATCAATCGCTCGAAGTCGATCCCGGCAACTACCAAATATCGGTAACCCTGAAGGACCAGGAATCTCGTGTCAGCGGGAAGACAGTTCGGGCCCTTCCGGTCAGTGCCTACCGCCGCGGCTCGATGAGCCTGAGCGACATCATGCTGGTATCGCGGTTGACGACGACAAGCGATGGAAAAACGAAAATCGTGCCGAATATTTCAGGGAATGTCGGCGCGGAGGGAAAGGGATTCTTCCTTTTCTTCGAGGTCTACGATACGACGGCGGGAATCGTGGCATTGACGGCGAAGGTCTACAACGAGGAAAAGGATCAACTGTGGGAATCGTCGCTTGAGCAACACGTTTCGGGAACACGGACGCAGGCGTTCATGAAGATCGATAGCCTGTCGGTTCCCGTGGGGACGTACATCGTTACGGTTGAAGCGACCCGGCCGGGTACGACAGGATCCGGAGCGTCAACTTCGCGGACATTTGCCGTGCGGTGGACCGACATTCCATTCTCCGTTACCGATCTCCGGAAAGCCGTTGACCAGCTGAGATATATCGCACAGCCATCCGAATACGAGCGGCTCCGGGACTCGGAAACAGACGAGATTCGAAAAGAGAGGTTTCTCGAATTCTGGACAAAACGGGATCCCGATCCTTCGACCGCGCGCAATGAGCTCATGGAAGAGTACTACCAGCGTGTGGAGTACGCCAACAAGAATTTCGGCCATTTCACCGAAGGCTGGAGAACGGATATGGGGATGGTGTTTATTCGTTTTGGGGCTCCCGAGAACATTGAACGTCATCCCTTCGACACGGGAAGCAAACCTTTCGAAGTATGGTACTATTATTCGCTGGAACGTCAGTTTGTTTTTGTCGATGAAACAGGGTTTGGCGATTACAGACTCCGCTACCCCACAACGGACCTCTGGGGACGAATCCGCTGATTCTCATGAACGCACGATCTTGGAAAGCCAGGACTGGCCTTGGGTCACCTGGCTTTCTTTTTTTTGCATTTCTCCTCATGGCTGCGGGCCCGGTCTTGGCGCAAACCGGCCCCGGAGTCAAGTCTTTGTCTTTTTCAGGCGTTTCTCTCCTTTCGACAAATGACCTGCGCGGGCGTTTCACCACTTCGACAAGCGAGCCCCTCGATCTCTCCGTGCTGCAGAGGGATATCGAAGCGATGCTCGTTGTCTATGGCAAAGAAGGATACGTCTTTTGTTCCGCTCAACCAGTCCTCAAGTACGCTTCGGACAGTTCTTGGGTCGATGTGACGGTCGAAGTGAGGGAAGGGAAGAGGGTTGTGGTAGGAACTGTTCGTGTTCTGGAGGGGGTCGATCATGTGTCCGCGGTCGCCGGCCTTGAATCGGGCCAGACGTTTCACCCGCTGCTGGTTGAGGAATTCATCCGACGCATTCTGAAGAGCAGCGAGAGAGAAGGATACCCCTTCGCTTCCGCCCGCGTGGAGCAGATCTCTTTTCATCCGGGCCCTGAGGTCGATTCTGCGCAAATAGACATCGTGCTCGAACAAGGAGAGAAAACAGAAGTGAGTGAGGTGCAAGTGGAGGGAAACGCGCGCACGAGGGAATCCGTTATTGTGCGGGAAGTACGACTGCGCAGCAACACGGTCTTTACCGATGCATGGGCTCTGACGGTAAAACGCAGACTCGAACGTATGGGCCTTTTTGACGCAGTGTCCATTCCTGAGTTCTACAGCACCAAGCAAGGTGCAGGAGGAGTCCTCCTGCGCGTCAAAGAAGGGAATCAGAATCGTTTTGATGGGATTCTTGGATATGTCCCGGCGGCAGGAAAAGAAAAGGGATATGCGACAGGACTTGTAGACCTTCAGTTCGGAAACCTCTTTGGCACGGCGCGCTCGCTCTCCACGCGGTGGACACGGGAAAACAGGTCGACGCAGGATCTTGCCCTGAGGTATCGGGAGCCATGGATTGCGTCGATTCCGCTCAATGCAACAGGAGTGTTCCGGCAGCGCAAGCAGGATTCGACGTACGTTCGGCGGTCCTATGGTCTTGATGCGCAGTATCAGCTCGCCGATGATTTTTCGATAGGTCTTTCCGCGGAACAAACATCGGTATTCCCCTCCCCTCGCGCCGCCAACCCGGTCAGCGGCAGCGAAACATCGACGCTGGGCGTATCCATGCGGTATGATACACGCGATCATCCGGCGAATCCAACAGACGGTGTTCTGTATGCCGCTGCGTATGAACTCGGGAAAAAATCGGCTTCGAAGAAGGGTGCAGAAGAGTTGAGGAAATGGCAATTCGACCTCGAGTCCTACATTCCCGTTGTCGAAAGGCAGATTCTCGCTCTTTCGCTCCATGGCAGAGATGTGCGTTTGTCTTCGCTGGAACAGGGCGACCTGTTCCATATTGGCGGGACCGCTACTCTTCGGGGATACAGAGAATCCCAATTCCTCTGTTCAAGGGTTGTATGGTCGAATGCAGAGTATCGGTTCCTCTCGGGTGAGCGTTCAAGGCTTTTTGGCTTCATCGACGCCGCCTACATCTCCCTTGACGATCGGCCGATCGCCGGGCTCGTGGGGGCCGAGTCATTCAAGGTGGGGTATGGCGTCGGCGCTCATGTCGATTCCGGCGTGGGGACAATCGGCTTCAGCGTTGGTGTGGGGGAAGGCGATACCTTCCGTACCGCAAAACTTCATTTCCTTCTGATCAATGAGTTCTAGAGTAACAGCTTCCATACAGCTTGTGCGTCCGTTCAACGTCGCGGTGATGATGCTGGTCATTGCTGCAGCTGCGATTCTTTCTTCCGAAGAAGCTCCCAGCGTCACCGTTGTTCTTGTTGCGTCGCTCGTCGGCGGATGTATCGGAGGAGCCGCAAACACGATCAACGACTATTTCGACGTCGAAATCGATCGCATCAACAAACCGACGCGGCCTCTGGCGCGTAATGCCGTCTCTCCCGAATGGGCCTACCTTCAGTGGTTCATTCTTTCGATAATTGGAATTTCCCTCAATCTTTTTCTACATTCTCTCGCGCTCTTCATCGCGCTGGTTGCAACGGTTGTCTTGTATTGGTACAGCGCTCGACTCAAGAAAACCGTACTCTGGGGAAACCTGACGGTCTCTCTGATGACTGCCCTTGCGCTTGTCTACGGCGCAGTGGCCGCAGGACACCCCGAACATTCGGTCGTACCGGCGGTCTTTGCATTCCTCATCAACCTCGGACGCGAAATTATCAAGGACGTTCAAGATATCGAGGGAGACCTGGGAGGAAATGCCCGCACCTTCCCCGTTCGGTTCGGCCCGCGGAAGTCGCTGTTCCTTGCCTCGGGCATCCTTCTCCTCCTCATTGCTGCGACAATCGTTGTCTACCAATGGGGAATGTACGGGAAGCTCTATCTTCTTTTGGTTGCCGTTGTTGACGCAATGGTGTTGTTTTCGATAGGCTCGATGTGGAGTGATTCAAAACCCGGAAACCTCGGCCGGGTGAGCTTCGTCCTGAAACTCAGCATGGTTGTCGGTCTGGCTGCAATTTATCTGGGCTCGGAATGATCCTGCCAATGCTCGAAGTCGAACAATTCTTCTGGGATCGGGGAATGATCCATGTCGCGGGTGTGGACGAAGCGGGGCGAGGGCCCCTGGCGGGTCCTGTGGTGGCCGCTTCAGTCATCTTTCGCTCCGGAGAGATGATCGAAGAGGTTGACGACTCGAAGAAATTGTCAGAACAGAAGCGCGAAGGATTGTTTGAAGAGATCCGTAAAATGGCCGTCGGCATGGGCATCAGCGTGGTTGATGCGGCGACAATCGACCGCCTGAATATTCTCCAGGCATCCGTTCTTGCAATGCGGCAGGCCGTCGAAGCGATGACCGTGAAGCCCGACATTATCCTGGCCGACGGCAATTCGTTCCGGCATGAGACAATGAAATACGAAAATATTATTGACGGCGATGCGAAGTGTTTTTCCATCGCTGCCGCTTCCATTGTGGCGAAAGTGACCAGGGATAGGCTGATGCTGCAGTATGATGAACAATACCCGGGGTACGGATTCTCGCAACACAAGGGATACGCCACAAAGGAACACCTCGATGCAATAAAAAGTCTTGGCATGTGCGAGATTCACCGCCGCAGTTTCAAGCCGGCGTATTTGATCGAACCGGAACCGGATCTTTTCGAAGGATTGTCGTAGTCGTGACCGCCAACATGAATGCCGTGCACAATGCGCAAAAGAACAGGTCCACCGGACGCGAAGGGGAGCAGCTGGCTGCGGAATATCTTGCTCATCAGGGCCTGAAAATTATCATGCGCAACTACCGGTATGACCGGGGGGAAATCGACCTTGTGTGCGCCGATGGCAATGAGCTCGTCTTCGTCGAGGTGAAAACAAGATCGTCTGATGTTTTTGGGAACCCTGAAGAATCGGTGACGGAGTCGAAGCAGGAGCAGCTGCGAAAACTTGCAGAAGGATATTGTCAGGAGTTTCATCTTGACGATACAATCTATCGTTTCGATATTGTCACTGTGCGCAAAAAAGAAGGGACGCGTATTGTGGAACATCTCAAGGACGCTTTCTGAGCCGTGAACCTGCTGAAGAGTCATACGGGCCTTTACAGCGACTTCTACGAGTTTACCATGGCTCAGGCTTTCTTTCTCTCGGGAATGAAGGATGTGCCCGCGAGCTTTGATTATTTTTTCAGGGAGAATCCGTTCAACGGGGGCTATGTGGTCTTCGCCGGCCTGGATGACCTGCTCGATGCACTCGGCCAATTTCGGTTTGAAGATGAGGACATCGCATTTCTCGAGAGCGTTGGGCTCGACAAGGCTTTTCTCGGGTTCCTGAGGGGATTCCGGTTTCAGGGGAATATCCACGCCGTTCGGGAGGGAGATATCGTTTTTCCCCTCGAGCCCGTCGTTCGCGTCGATGGCAACATTATCGAAACTCAGTTGATCGAAACGCTTCTCCTCAATGTGTTGAATTTTGAGTCGTTGATAGCAACCAAAGCATCCAGAATCCGGTCTGTCGCAGGTACTCGCCGCGTTGTCGATTTCGGTCTCCGGCGGGCACAGGGCCTGGGCGGCATCCAGGCTACCAAGGCATCCATGATCGGTGGATTCGATGCGACGTCGAACATGTATGCGGCCCTGCAGTACTCTCTCGAAGTCACCGGTACCCAGGCTCATTCCTGGATTCAGAGCTTCGATGATGAGTTATCGGCCTTTCGGAAATTCGCCGAGGTTTTTCCGGACAAATGTGTTCTGCTGGTAGACACGTACAACACGCTCAAGAGCGGCATTCCCAATGCCATTGTCGTGGCAAAAGAGCTGGAACACCAAGGACACAAGCTTGCGGGAATCCGGCTCGACAGCGGTGACCTTGCCTACCTCAGCAAGCATGCAAGAATCATGTTGAATGACGCGGGCCTCCCCTACGTCCGCATTGTGGCATCGAATCAACTCGACGAATATGTCATCAGAAGCCTTTTGGAACAGAACGCCCCGATAGACGCTTTCGGGGTCGGGACACGGCTCGTTACCGGACAATCGAGTGCAGCTTTGGATGGCGTGTACAAATTGAGCGAATATCGCGGAAAACCACGGCTGAAGTTTTCGGAGAATTTTGCCAAGATCACGTTGCCGGGAAGGAAGAATGTGACACGATACTATGAGAAAGAAGGCTTGTTCTACGCCGACGGCATCTCGCTCATGGAGGAAGAGAAGATCGATCGGATTTATCATCCCTATTTCGCCGAGAACAGAAGCACCGTCAAGGGATTGAGATCGGAACCAATGCTCATAAGCGTGATGGATGCGGGGAAGAGAACAAGTGTCTGGACGATTAAGGACTCGGCCGCAACGGTGCAGGCAAGGCTCGCATCGCTCTCTCCCGAGCACAAACGGTTCGAGAACCCGCATGTGTATAAAGTGGGAATCAGCCAGCGTCTCTTGGAATTACGGTCGCGGCTCGTGGATTCATTTCATGAAACTCTGTCGTGAGGAAAGAGGAATATGAAAGCGCTGTTGGTGGTTGATGTGCAGAATGATTTTTGCCCCGGAGGCTCGCTGGCCGTACCGGGAGGAGATAACGTTGTTCCCGTGATCAATCGTTTGATGGGACGGTTTCCCCTTGTTGTTGCCTCGAAAGACTGGCATCCGCACAAGACTGTTCATTTCCGGAAGTGGCCGGTCCATTGTGTTCACAATTCACGGGGAGCCGAGTTTCATCCCGGCCTCCATGATGTGGGAATTCAACAGGTGTTTCTCAAGGGAACGGGGGATCGGGACGACGGTTATTCGGCTTACGAGGCGACGAATCTCAGCCTGGAACGCTATCTCAAGGAACGCCAGGTGGATGAACTGTATGTCGTGGGGCTGGCAACGGATTACTGCGTGCGCGCTTCTGCACTGGATTCGGTCAAGTACGGATTCAAGACGTTTGTCGTCACGGATGCTGTCGCTGCGGTCAACGTACAACCGGGAGACGGCGAAAACGCTCTTCGTGAAATGAAGCAGCAGGGAGTCGTCCTGGTGGATTCAACCTCGATCAAGGATTAATCCTCTGAACTGATGCAATGAATGCCCTTCCTCTGATTATTGCAACGCTGTGTGTGATGGCAATTGCTTACCGGTATTACAGCGCATTTATCGCGGCCAAAGTCGTGACGCTCGATGATGCCCGGGTGACGCCCGCTCATGCGATGAATGATGGACAGAATTACTACCCGACGAACAAATGGGTTCTTTTTGGCCACCACTTTGCAGCAATTTCCGGCGCCGGCCCGCTGATCGGCCCGGTACTGGCGGCCCAGTTTGGCTATCTGCCGGGATTTCTGTGGCTGCTCGTGGGCGTGGTGGTGGGCGGAGCGGTTCATGATTTTGTCATCCTCGTTGCCTCGATTCGCCGAAAGGGAAAATCCCTTGCGGAAATTGCGCGGTTTGAAATCAGCCCGCTTGCAGGGATCATCGGCTCCGTTGCAATCCTCATCATCGTCATCATAGCCCTCGCAGGCCTCGGCCTCGCAGTGGTGAACGCGTTGGCAGAAAGCTCCTGGGGAACTTTCACGATTGCCATGACCATTCCCATGGCACTCTTCGTAGGCCTGTGGATGTATAGGATTCGTCCGGGAAGGATCGCAGAAGCAAGCTTGATCGGCGTTTTCGGCGTTTTTGCCTCCGTGTTTCTGGGAAGTTATATCCCCGGCTCCTTTCTGGAGCCTTACTTCACCCTCTCCCGCGAAGGCATCGTCATCGCCATTGCGGTGTACGGATTCATAGCTTCCGTTTTGCCTGTCTGGCTCCTCCTTTGTCCGCGCGATTACCTGAGTTCGTACATGAAGATCGGCACGATCGCGGCACTGGTGATCGGCGTGATCGTGGTTCAACCGACGTTGAACATGCCGGCATTGACGGAGTTCATTCACGGCGGGGGGCCTATCATTCCGGGAAAAATTTTCCCCTTCGTCTTCATTACGATCGCCTGCGGAGCGATTTCGGGATTTCATTCTCTCGTGTCTTCCGGCACGACTCCCAAAATGCTGAACAGGGAATCGGATGCCCGCATGATCGGTTACGGGGCCATGCTCATGGAAGGCCTCGTCGGTGTCATAGCCCTTATTGCCGCAAGTTCTCTCTGGCCGGGAGATTATTTTGCCATCAATGTGCCGGTGGAAAAATTTGCCGCTCTTGGCATCCCGCCGGTCAATCTCGACATGCTGTCGCTCGAAGTGGGAGAGAAGATTGCGGGTCGCACGGGAGGCGCTGTGTCGCTCGCGGTTGGTTTCGCCCAGATTTTTTCCGCCATTCCCGGAATGGCGAAGCTCATGTCCTTCTGGTACCATTTCGCGATCATGTTTGAAGCACTTTTTATTCTGACAACGATCGACACAGGTACGCGTGTCGCGCGTTTCCTCGTGCAGGAATATGTCGGACGAGTCTGGAAACCGTTTGAAAAGACCGATTGGCTCCCTGGATCATTGCTGTCGACGGGAGCAGTGGTGTTTGCCTGGGCGTATTTTATCTGGACCGGCTCGATCAGTTCCATCTGGCCCATGTTCGGAACCGCGAATCAGCTTCTCGCGGGGGTCGCTCTCGCCATCGCTACAAGCGCAATCATCAATGCCGGGAAAGTGCGGTATGCCTGGGTGACGTTGGTACCGATGTTGTTCGTTTCTGTCACGACGCTCATTGCGTGCTATTTGAACATTGTCGACAACTTCTGGCCTATGACCGGCAATCCGGAGTCTATCGTGCAGGGATACATCAATTCCATCCTGACTGCGGTCATTATGGTCTGTGCAGTGGTCGTTCTTGTCGAAGCATTTCGCCGCTGGTACGCAGTTCTCGTCAAGAAGGAATACACCGTGAATGGCAAACTGGTACTTGCCGGAGAGAAGAGTTTCGTTCCCCCCGACTACGGTTGTTGCTGACGTCATTCCCCTGAATGCAGCTCGAACTATTCTCCGAAGTATACTACGACATCGAAACCCAACTCTCAGCCGGCGAAGTGGGAGGTTGGGACAATATCCACCTCATGCGCATCGCCGTCGCAGTCACCTGGTCTCCCGAGGATGGATTCCGCCAATGGGATGAGGCGAAAGCAGGGGATCTCATTCGCTATCTGTCGGGTTTTGGAAGGATCTTCAGCTTCAACGGTGATGGTTTCGACGCGCGCGTGCTTTCCCATTATGGCGACGTTGCGCCGATTTATCGGGCCTCATTCGACCTCCTCAAGGATTTGAAAAGGAGGCTGAACCATCGCCTCTCGCTCGATTCCCTGGCACAGGCAACCTTGAACGTCGGTAAAACCGCCGACGGCCTCCAGTCCCTCCAATGGTGGAAGGAAGGAAAGATCGACCTTATTGCAGAATACTGCCGCAGGGATGTAGAGGTTCTTGTCGATCTCGTGGCTTTCGCCAGGACCAACGGCTTCATTCGGTATTCTGATAAGCTCACCAAGGAAGTCTTTTCCGCCAAGGTCCAATGGTGATTGGTCCCACGGACGATTGTAGAAACTACATTCGTGTCGGCGGAATCCCGTTCGGATTTCCCCAGTAAAATGAAGTTTTGAAGGCACGAGGTTTGCCGCAAATCGGTCAGATTTCAATGGAGGATCGAATGCAACAGCAAGCCTTGTTTTCGCAAATCCCCCCCTTTTCTGACCAGGAGTCGGTTTCCGTTTTGTCCGATTCACTTCTCGCCAACGTTGCCCATGCGGTTTGGGATAACTCAAAAGATGGCATGGCATTAACAGACCGACGGGGGATCCTCGTTGCGGTGAACGACGCATTTTGCGCCATCGTAGGGAAGGACAAAAGTGAGCTGAAAGGATTCCCGTTTACGGTTGTGTGGGGGGATGCGCATATAGATCGTCTTCTCACTGCTTACGTGAAACGATTTAGGGCGGATTCCCTTGCGGCTCTCGTAGAGAGAAGACTAAAACTGTGGTCCGGCAAACTCGTTGACCTCGAAGTGTCCGGAGTTTTTGTTGAATCTCCCTCGGGGGAACGATATCTGCTCACGATCCTCAGGGATGTCAGCGTTCGGAAGGCCGGCCAGCGAAAGCTCCATGAGAGTGAGCGAAAGTATCATGAACTGTTTGACCATGCGGTTCAACCGATGTTTCAAAGCTCAGTTGATGGGCGGATCATTGCCGCGAACCGCTCCTTTCTCAATCTTTTTGGTTTCGCTTCATTCGAAGACATTTCTGAAATTCCTGTGGAAACACTTTACGCAGATCCGGCTGACAGATCCCGCGCAACGGAAGGACTGAAGTCGAAGGGCTATTGCACCAATTCTGAACTCCAACTCAGAAAGAAAGACGGTTCTGTGATGACAGTCCTGGAACATGCCCGCGCTCTTCGGGACGCTTCCGGTGAAGTTGTGATGTACGAAGGGATTCTTGAGGACATTACGGAGCGCAAGGAAATGGAAGCGAGAATCGAACGGTACGTCGGACAGTTGTCCAAATCGCGGGAAATGTTGGTAGAGTCTAACGCACAAAAAGACAGGATCTTTTCGGTCCTTTCACATGACCTGCGCTCACCGTTTGGGAGCATTTTGGGATTTTGCGAAATTCTCTCCGAAGACAGCGCAACTTTGCAGGAGGAGGAAAAACAGAAGTACATCAGCTACATTCGTGAGGCGGCGACGGAACAACTTGCACTTGTCAATGATCTCCTGGATTGGTCTCGTTTGGAAACCGGCAGGATCAAGCTCGACATCCGGGATATCCGCATCGATGTTGTTGCACAAAACGTGCTGAATTCGCTGCAAGGCCTTACTCATGGGAAGGACATCTCCCTTTCCTCGACTCTCAAGCCAGGGTTGCTTATCGCTGGCGATGAACGCCAGACAGTTCAGTTGTTCAGCAATCTCGTGAGTAACGCCATGAAGTTCACGCCTCCGGGGGGATCGGTGACGATTCATGTGGCACGGGAAACCGAAAGCGGAGTGACGATTGCTGTGACCGACACCGGTATTGGAATTCCCCCTGAAGACTTCTCCAAGCTCTTTAAGATGGAAGAGAGATACACCCGGCCCGGCCTCTCGGGTGAACAAGGTACAGGATTCGGATTGCCCCTGTGCAAGGAAATCGTAACAAGAATGGGAGGCACGCTCGACGTTCGCTCCGAGCTTGGCAAGGGGACCACGTTTCTTGTCACGTTGCCGAAAGCAGGGATCAAGAAAGAAGGAACACCTTCGGAAGAATACATCCTTGTGGTGGACGACAGGGAGGGAGACCGAGCCTTTAATGAGAGGATTCTAAGGAAAGTAATGCCGGATATTTCGCTGCGTTTCGCTTCGAATGGAAAGGAAGCAATGGAGATCACCAGAATGGTCAGACCTGCAATGGTCCTCTGCGACTATGCCATGCCTGTGATGAATGGTCTTGAGTTCATCCGGGCTTTGAGGAATGATCCCCTCCTGGGGGAAATACCGGTGGCCATTGTTACTGGGGAAGATTCCGAAGGCCATCGGGGCGACCTTGAAAGTGCCGGAGCATGGCGTGTGTTTGCTAAGCCCCTTTCCCAGTCAGATGCGGGGGCTCTCCTTGCCGATGTTCGGTTCAAGGGAGCAAAGAGCTAGTAGCCAAGCTCGCTGCGATCATCCTCCGTCAGCTCTCGGGCTGTCCGGAAGGAGTGAAGGATTGCATCAACCTGCAGTATGAGTTTCTTCTTTTCCACCCGCGGGGCAAAGATGGATCCGTCGAGGATATAGATCCTCCTGGTGGGCTCGTCATAGAATGTATAATTGACGAATGGTCCGCCCCCGCTCTTGTCGCTAAACCTCCAGTTCCCCCGCATCTCGTAGGCAAACCTCCCAAGAAAGTTGATGTTCTGAATCTCCAGGTTGTAAGGGGCGATCTCGACGTTTGCGTCATCTCCAACGGTGCGGAGATACTGAGCAGTGAGAGAATCCCTCAACCGTACGGCGTACCTGTCAGTCAACATACCGGGGTCGGCATTGTCAATCCACGATGCGAAGATCCACCGTTCCATGTCGGCTGGCGTTGCTCTCCGAACCCAAAAGAACTTCCCCGCGCTTGAGTCGATGGCAACGAAGTAATCGTGCTGGACCGTCATCGTCCATCCATAGCGGTCGAGAAGCGATCTCTCAATCTCCTTTTTCTGGTAATAGCGCTCTGCGGCAAGGCTCGAACGTTCGCGCTTCAAAGACATACTCTTGAAATAATACAAGAGGTCGTTGGATTTGGTCTTGATGGCAGATTTGAGGGAAGCCGCCGTCGTTCCGGTAAGGAACATGAGGAGTTGTCCCCGCGCCTTTGAGTCATATTTGTTGAAGACAAATTCTTTCCCGTCCGCTACAAGGCGCCGCACGGAGGGTTCAAGCGACTGCCGTACGAAATCGGCAACGGGACCCGTTCCGTTCAGCGGAGCCGCCACGATTCTGTTCATATGAGTCTCATAACGGGAGAACTCGCTGAAGGGGATCCTTCGGACAACATGCCACGGTTCGGGTTGAGGAGTATGCACCGTGTCCTGAAAGGCTCTGAGAACCGTTTCTTCGATCGCAGCCCAGGTCGAGTCGTCGGCGAAAAAGAGAATCTCATCATCGTGACCTGTTGCAGCGATCTTAATGTCCCCGCAGGAGGCCACGGTGAGAAGCATCATTGCCACCGGAAGGACTTTCAATGCCCAATTCATGAAATCTCCTGATTACATCATGGAATGCAGATCAACCCCCGGCAGAAAAAGGGCATACAATCCCCAGAGGGCGATGCCTATGGCCAGAGGTACCGTAATGTTGTCGTCGATGTTGGTTACAGCCGCTTCGGTCACTGCTCCCACTCCGGCGCCCGCGATCCACAGGACATACTCCCTCAGGGAACCCTCGAGCTTGGGCGTCACAAGAACGACGATGAGAGCTGAAAGAAAAAACGCAAGCGTCCCTTCGAGGCTCTTACGGAAAAACGGACGTTTCCCGAATCGCCTCCCGATAAGAGCGGAAGTCGTGTCGGAAATAATAAGGATGGCAAACGCGTTGACGGTAATAACTTTCGGGAAGAGTGCAACGCAGATGACCGCAGAAAGAAGGATGTTTGTCGCGCCGTTCAGCCGCCTGTTCGAATCATCCTGCTCATGCTGCCGCAAAAGCCATCCAAACCACCTCCTGTACCAATCGCCAAGGGGTCTGATATAATGCCGGGCAACGTCGGTGATCAGAAACGCCGAAAAAACGGGAAGAAGCAGCATGAGAGCAACACGCTGGGAAACAAAGAAATAGATGACGGGAATCGCAAGAGAACAGAGGTGGATGCCCTTGCGGACAATCTCCGATTTGTAGTCGATCGTCGCCTTGTGATGCAGTTCTTCAGAAGCCATTGCGTCCGGTTGCGGTACACCCTTCGCGCCGAACGGCTCCTGCGTCATGACCCTTTCTTCGATTTGGCTGCCGTCGTGGAAGCGGCCGGTGAGGCCTCAAGTTCACCGTTGTTTCTCTTGTCAAGAGGCGGGAGTTTTTCGCCTTTGAGAATCTTGTCAATCTCCTCTGAATCGAGGATCTCCCGTTCTAACAAGGCATTCGACAAACGGTGCAGGGTCGAAACGTTCTCGCGGAGAATTTTCTCCGCCCGCTTCATCGAAAACGATACGATCTTTTTGACTTCGAAGTCGATGGCAATGGCGGTGTCCTCGCTGAAATTACGCGATCGTGTAATCTCCCGGCCGAGAAACAACTCCTCTTCCTTGGCCCCATAGGCCAGGGGCCCGAGTTTTTCACTCATTCCCCATTCACAGACCATTTTCCGCGCGATTTCGGTCGCCCGCTCGATGTCGTTTCCCGCACCAGTGGTGATCTGGTTGAAAACGAGTTTCTCCGCTGCACGTCCGCCCAGCGCATAGGTAATCATCGATTCGAGATAATCCTTCGAGTACGTGTGCTTTTCGTCGATCGGCAAATACGTCGTCACACCGAGAGCCCTCCCTCGGGGGATAATCGTGACTTTGTGGACGGGATCCGCTTCGGGAAGAAACTTTGCCACAAGAACATGACCGGCCTCATGATAGGCGGTGACTTTCTTTTCCCGATCGGAGATAATGAGGCTCTTCCGCTCCATGCCCATCATGACTTTGTCTTTGGCCTCTTCGAAATCTTTCATCATCACCGCTTTGCTGTTCTTGCGCGCGGCGAGAAGTGCGGCTTCATTGACGAGGTTGGCAATATCGGCGCCGGAAAGCCCCGGTGTCCCTTTTGCAAGGACATCCAGCTTGACGTCTTCCGAAAGAGGGATATTCTTGGTGTGAACGCGGAAAATGCCCTCCCGTCCCTTGACGTCGGGACGATCAACGACCACCTGCCGGTCGAAACGCCCCGGGCGAAGAAGTGCCGGATCCAGAACATCGGGACGGTTGGTCGCGGCGATGATGATCACTCCGCTGTTCTGCTCAAACCCGTCCATTTCGACAAGCAATTGATTCAACGTTTGTTCGCGCTCATCGTGACCGCCTCCGAGCCCGGCGCCTCTCTGGCGGCCGACAGCATCGATCTCATCTATAAAAATGATGCACGGAGCATTCTTCTTTCCCTGCTCGAAGAGGTCCCGAACGCGGCTTGCGCCCACGCCAACGAACATTTCCACGAAATCTGCGCCGCTAATCGAAAAGAACGGCACTCCTGCTTCACCCGCAACGGCCCTCGCTAGAAGGGTCTTACCGGTTCCGGGAGGCCCGAGGAGGAGGACGCCTCTTGGTATTTTCCCCCCTAACCGCTGAAATTTCCCTGGATCCCTCAGGAATTCTATGATTTCCTGGAGCTCGACTTTTGCTTCATCAGCACCCGCTACATCGTGAAAGGTTATCCGGTTTCCCCCTTCGGTCAGGAGCTTGGCGCGGCTTTTGCCAAAAGAAAACAGTCCCTTCGTTCCGCCGGCGCCCATTTGCATGCGGCGGAAAATCACCAGCCAGATCCCGATCAGGAGAATCCAGGGAAGGAAACTGACCAGCGCGCTGATCCACGTGCTGTCCTCTTTGACGATGTTGAACCTCAGTCCCTTTTCATTCCAACCCTTGATCGTATTCTCGTCGATGTAGGGCAGGGTCAGAACAACACGCGTCGCGCCGCGGGCAGTCTTTCCGCCGGCGGTCGTGATATCCATCGGTTCACGGAGCTTTCCGTGAAAATCAAAGTCGTTCAGATTGGCTTTCTTGATGACCGCTTCAGTAAACCGGTTATCTGCCATCAATTGCTGGTACATCGTATAACTGATCTCATATTCCGTCTCTTCATTGCTCTTGAAGGCGTACATGATGAGAAAGACCGCCAGGAGAATCCCCAGCCAGCTGGCGATGACCCTCCCCACTTTGTTCCAATTGAATTCATCGTCCCGATTCGGCTTTGGCCCTTTCCGCTGGGGCGGGCGAGGGGCCGGAGGACGATTCCTGTTGCCGCCGTCCCGGCGCTCGTCGGAAGAATTCTCGTTGTTCCACTCCTGATTCATAATTGTCTCCTTGACAACCTCACGTCACGTCCGGCCGTCGGCCGATAAACGATATATCGAGCGTAAGTTACGAACTTTTTGAGCGTAGTCCAAACCATAGCCGATGACGAATTCGGGCGGAATCTCAAAGCCCACATAATCGATGGGAAAATCGATTTTCGCCACGCTCTTCTTGAACAATAATGTAACAACACGAAACGACTTGGGGTTCTCGCGCAGGATCAGCTTCTTGATGAACTCGATCGAGAGGCCGGAGTCTATGATGTCCTCGACGGCGACAATATCGCGTCCTTCGACCTGACAGTTCAGATCTTTCAGCAGCTTCACCTGGCCGGCAGAAATCTTTGCATCTCCATAGCTCGAAAGCTTCAGGAAGTCGACTTCGCAATCGATTGTGATTTCGCGAATAAGATCCGCAAAGAAAATGAACGATCCGTTGAGAATCCCTATGAATATCGGGGTCTTGCCCGCGTAATCCTTGTTGATGGCTGAGGCAAGTTCTTTGATCCGCGCGCGGATCTTCTCTTCGGGAAGATAGAGATCGAATTTCTCGTTATTGACTATGACGGAATGGGCCATCGTTTATTGTCGGTGGATGTTGAAAAATCGAGCTGAATCACTGACCGTGTTTCGGCAGTGACTTTGAACCGATGATCGAGCCTCAGTCCGCAAACCCAAACAATTGAGCCGTCGGATTCAAGAATTGGAGTGGCCTGTTTCTCCAGAAGAGAAAGTTTCCTGTTCGTAAAGAAATCGCTCAGCTTCTTTTTTCGGTCCATTCCCAAAGGGATAAACCAATCGCCATGCCGCCAGTTTCGGAGAACAAGCCTTTCACCGAGCTTTTCGGCGTCGACGAATTCGGTTGTGGCGGGATGATGGCTGATGTCCGGGAGGGAATCGAGAATATGTGAGGCAAAAGAGAATCCTTGAAACGAGTATTCTTTTCCCGATTGAATATCATGAAAGAAGCCATTCGTCTGCAGTGGCTCGGCGAAAACGAGAGCCCCGCGGTCATGATACACGCACCATGCGGAAGCCAGGTGAAGATAGCGGCCGATGGGACGGGTGGCCAAATCGAGGCACGAGTGAATCTTGCGCGACGATGGCTCAATCCCCAGGGTGCGGAAGGCTTCCAAAATGATTTCCTCTCGTACGTAGGCCGGTTCGCCCAAAAGCCCGTCGAGCGAAACCCGCATGCGGTTCCCTTCGCGGGAAACAATGGCCGGAAACCGGTCAGCCACCTCTCGCTGCACGCGTTCCTGAAGCGAGCGCATGACCGCGGAAACTCTGTTCAGCGAATCGAGAACGTTCGACTGCGTCAGCCGTTCAAGGTCCGGCAGAACGACATGGCGCAATGTGTTGCGCAAATAAGCCGTCGATGCGTTGGAAGAGTCTTCCCGGAACGTTACGCCGTGTTCCGAGGCATAAACGGCGATGAGGTCCCGATCCGCAAAAAGAAGCGGCCTGATCACGGATCCCTGCTCCCGGCGCAGCGGGATTCCCGAAAGTCCGCGAATGCCAGTGCCGCGAAGGGCGTTGAGAAGAACCGTCTCAGCATTGTCGCTGGCCTGATGGGCAGTCGCCACGCTTCGGGCACCCAACGATAGGCGCATTTCTTCGATGGCTTCGTACCGAAGATTGCGCGCTGCTTCCTGCTTGGAAAGCCCATGCTCTTCCTGATACCGGCCGACGTCGATGCTTTTAGAGAGGAAAGGAATCCTCACGCTCTCTGATGCATTCCGCACAAAGGCTTCATCGTCGTCCGATTCCCGTCCCCGCAAACCATGATTGACATGGACCACCGAAAGCTGGAGATGCCAGGTGTCACGAAGTCCAAGAAAAAGGCGAAGCATGGTCATGGAATCGATGCCGCCGCTGACTGCCAGCGCGACGCTGTCGCCGGGACGAACGAGGTCATGTTCGTTCAGGAAAGATTCGAATCGTTGCCCGAATGTGTCCGCCAATCCTCGCATGTGCATCAGTCCTATACAAAAATTCTTGACCACACCGGCGGTATGATCAAGAATTCGTTGACTGGTCTACCCGAACCAACAGCGGTCGGGATTTCTGGTAGCGGGGGAGGGATTCGAACCCCCGACCTACGGATTATGATTCCGACGCTCTAACCGACTGAGCTACCCCGCCAGTGTGGAGGAAAACAGGCTCCCGCGAGCGCCTTTGTACGATGGTTCTCGAGAGAGAAGCTTTCAAAGATACGAAAAAAACATCTTGATGGCAATGCAGCCGTCCTAACCGGTTGACTCCTGCTTGATGGCGGGGAGATTCTTCTTATACATTGGCAGGAAAAACTCGTAGAGCTTCCCAACGGGGGTCTTCTCAATGAGGGGAATGAGGACAGCAGTGAAAACAATACTGACGACAACAACGCCATACACCACGTTCTGCATGTCGATGCCCCCTTGAAGGCCCAGTTGCAGCGGAATCGAAGCAAGAACGGCAGCCGCGGTCCCCTTGGGTACCATCACCGCAAGAGTGGAGGCATCAGAAAGCGGCGTTTGTGAACGGTCAAGCGAATGCTGCGTTGCAATGAGTCTCGAGAGAAGAAGGACGAGGGTGAATGCTATGGACGCAGCAAGGGAAATGGGATCCGTGAAGCGGAATGTCAACCCAAGGAAAACGAAAAAGAATGTCTTCACCAGAAAGACGATTTCCCCGAAGAACATCTTCTCTGTTTCATTGTGCTGAAGCGGCTTCAAGACAGTCATGCGGAGGAACTTGGGAAGCTTGATAATCTCTGAATTGCCCAGTACGACTCCGCAGGTGAGCGCAGCAACGGGACCGCTGAAACCCAGGAACTCCGCTACACCATACACAATAAACACGAAGGCCGGTGTTGTAAAGATTGCATAACGGAGCTCTCGCATGCGATGAAGGAGGATCGACCAGGTATAACCGCCGAGGGCGCCGATGATCAACGCGAAGAGAAATGTCGAAAGGAGAGTCCCGATGAGCCGGCCTACCCGAATGTCGCTGAGTCGGATCAGCTCGACGACCGCCAGGGCGACGACGATCCCCAGAGCTTCACCCAGAGAGGATTCAAGCGTCAGAATGGTGCGCGCATGGCCTTTGAGGTTTAGCTGCCGTGCCATGGGAATCATGACAGCCGGAGCAGGCGCCGCCAGAACCGCGCCGACGAAGACCGAAGGCAAAACGGTGAGCTCTGTAAGGAGAAAAACCGCGCTCGAGAGGAGGATCATTGCCACAAAATAGCTGAGCACGGTCATTATGACCGTCCTCCGAAATGAGGAGCGGAGATTGTCGATATTCAGTTCGAGTCCACCCTCAAACAGGATGACGACAAGGGCTATGGTGGTGAAAATCGGACCGACTTTCCCGAAATCCTCCGGCTTGACGATTCCCAGAATGGGGCCAATGATGAGCCCGATAAGAATAAGATAGAGGACATCGGGAACTTTGGTACGCTCAAAGAGGGCGACAAAGAAGTGCGCCAGAAAGACGAGAAGCCCGACAAAAATAATGACGCCGGAGTGTTCCAGAATCGGTTCCTTACGAGAGAGTGACCTGCCTGAACGTCCTGCCGACAGCCATACGTCAAGAAATCTCGAGATGATCGCAGAAGGATGTGCAAATATAGGGAATCGGGGGCTACAGAGCAATACCGATTTACAGCTTCATCGGACGATGAAAGGGTCGAAGAGGGTTACCGACGAGAACGGTGCAAACTGACGGAGAGAAGAAAGAGCCGTTTTGCCTTCAAGAGAAGGAAACGACCTGTTGTGATTGTGATAACGGAGGTAGTTTTGCAGTTGATGGTGAAACTGACTCTCGTTCGATGCATTCAGCAGGCCGCCAAGGGAGCCGTCAAAAAAATATCGGGAAAGGAGATTGCAGAGATCTTCGAGCGGTCCCTCGCAGAGAGTATGTTGAATTCCCAGCTCGAAGGCTGTCAGGGTGAACCGATGGCGGGAACGTGTCGTCTCCGGTGATGAGAAAACTCTGTTTGCGCGGGTAACGATTCTCTGAATGCGAAAAGGATATGAACGCTGGAGGAAACCCAGGAAATCGAGCGAAGAAGCAATCGATCCCGTGAAGTAAGGGAGTGCTGTCAGAAGGTGCGTGCGAACGTCAATGGCAGAATAAAGAACGGGATCCTCTGCAGACGCCCTGTCCGTCGATCTCACATCGAGAAAAACGACCGATCCGGGCTCCGGAGCAATTCTCCGAATTTCGAGGACCATGTCGTTCATGTGCTCGACCCCGGCATTGTAAAGCTCGGACCAGAGTGATGAGCGATGGGTCGCTGATGAGGCGCTGGATGTCAGAAGATCTGTTTCGGATGTGTTCATGGTGGCTCTTCCGAAGAGGCCACCATTGTCGTGCCACAGTTTCATCCCTGATTAACGGATTCTTCAGCGGACGTTTAGTGTAATTTCTACACACTTCCTCACCTTGCTTTTCCATGGCTGGATCGATATATTTTTGATGTTGAACCTCAATATGACAAATGCGAACGATGCACGCCGGATTGTTCTGCAATCCCTTTCTCCTGTCCCTCCGGAAACGGCTCAGCTGCGGGATCTCCTTCATCGGATTGCCGCCGAGGACATAGTTGCTTCCGATCAAATTCCCCCTTTTGACAACTCAGGAATGGACGGATATGCCCTTAGAGCATCAGAAACCGCAGGCTCTCAGGGTGATGTCGTGCTGCAGGTGCAGGGGGAGGTCTTTGCCGGAAGACCCTTTCCCGATACACTGCACTCGGGAAATGCCATTCGTATTACGACCGGAGCCCCGATCCCTCCCGATGCCGACGCAGTGATAGAACAGGAATTGGTAAAAGTGAGGAATGGCGATATTGTCGTTTCGGCAGTTGTGGAGCGTGGAAGAAATATTCGCCGGCGCGGCGAAGATGTTGCTGCGGGTGCTGTTGTTGTAAAAAAAGGGACGAGAATCGGTCCAGCCGCAATGGGGGTTCTTGCTTCACTGGGCGTTGAAACAGCGAAAGTCCACCGGAGAATTCGCGTGGGTATTCTCGCAACAGGCAATGAAGTGGTCGAATTCAATCAAAAGCCCAAGCCGGGACAGATTCGCAACAGCAATGCCGTTGCCCTCGAAGCAATGCTCAAAGAGGATGGGCATGAAGCGATCCTTCTTGGCACTGCCGAGGATAGGCCTGATGACCTGGCACAAAAAATATCCGCCGGGCTGGAGGCAGATGCTTTGATTACTTCAGGAGGAGTATCGGTGGGTCAGCATGACTATATGCTGAAAGTCCTCAAGGATCTCGAGGTCGAATTGAAATTCTGGAAGCTCAACATCAAGCCGGGAATGCCGATGGCATTCGGTGTGGCGAAAGCCTTGAAACCCATATTCGCCCTTCCGGGAAATCCTGTTTCAACTCTGGTCACGTATCGTCAGTTCGTAAGGCCGGGCCTTGAGAGGCTTGCGGGTGTTGAACAACCGGGCCTCCCCGTGCGGGTCCAGGCGATCCTCATGGAGGATCTCCGGAAGAATGATGGAAAGAAGCATTTCGTCCGTGGAGTTTTCTCGTCGAAGGGAGGACGAATTGAGGTGAGGCCGACCGGCTCGCAGAGCTCGGCCGTCCTGTCGTCTTTATCGAAGGCAAATTGCCTTGTCATCCTGCCGGAGGATGTCCGGAACCCAGTCGCCGGTACCGCGGTTGAAATAGAACTTCTATGAAAGTCAGGCTTAAGCTCTTTTCTGTTGCAAAGGATATTGCCGGCTTTGAGGAGCAGACTGTCGAACTTGCGCCCGAAGCCCATGCTTCTGATCTCCTGGAAAAACTGGTGGAAGAACACCCCGTGCTTGGCGGGTGGAAAGGAAGTCTCAGAATGGCGGTGAACCTCGAGTATGTCGATAAAGGACACCGGCTCCATGAGGGCGATGAAGTTGCTGTCATTCCCCCTGTCAGCGGTGGATGATCCCATGATCGTTTTGACGCTCAACCCCATCGATATCAAGGCAACACTGGAATACGTGTCGACGGAGGAATCCGGAGGAATCAACCTGTTCATCGGCACCACGAGAAACGAGTCGCGGGGCAGGAGGGTGGTCTCGCTTGAATACGAAGCCTACGAACCGATGGCTTTCGGCCTTCTTGAACAGCTTGTCGGTGCAGCGAAGAGGCGTTGGCCGCTGAAGCGCGTTGCCGTGGTTCATCGGCTGGGAAAAGTCGCCGTGGGCGAGGCGAGTGTTGTCGTTGCAGTTTCGGGTGCCCACAGAGAAGAAGCGTTTGCGGCGTGCAGGTTCCTTATCGACACCCTCAAGAAGGAAGTCCCGATTTGGAAACGAGAATACTTTGAAGACGGAACCGTCGAATGGTCAGGAGAAAGCAGGACCCCCGTGGCATCCGGAAAAGGTGATGAATGAGCGTGAGACCGGCAGATCCCCTCGTTGACTCGTTCGGGAGAAAGATCACCAACCTGAGAATCTCCGTAACGGACCGATGTAATTTCCGTTGTCGCTACTGCATGCCCGAAGAGGGCATGGAGTGGCTCCCGAAGGAATCGCTGTTGAGCTACGAAGAACTTGCGCGGGTGGCCGGCGTGTTTGTCAGCCTCGGCGTGAACAAGATCAGGCTCACGGGGGGAGAACCGCTGATGAGGCATGGCCTCCATGAGCTTGTCAGGTTCCTCAGCGCCATGAAAGGCCTCGATGACCTTGCCCTCACCACGAACGGATTTTTCCTGGCGGAGAAGATCGAAGACCTGTTAAAGGCGGGCCTCCATCGCCTGAATGTCAGTCTCGATTCGCTTGATCCCGTCAAGTTCAACCTGATGACCCGGCGGAATTATTTTCACCGCGTGCTGGAAGGCCTTGACGCCGCAGAGCGGCACGGAATGCTTCCCATCAAGATCAATGCTGTTCTGATCAGGGGCATCAATGACAGCGAGATACCCAAGTTTGCGGAACTCTCACGCACCAGGCCTTACGTCATCCGGTTCATAGAGTTCATGCCAATAGGTGCTGACGACGGGTGGTCACCGGAAAGAGTCATGCCCGCGAAGGAAGTTATTCAGATTATCGAACGGTCCGTCGGAAAGAAACTGATCCCCGTTGAAATCCATGGTGTTCAACCCGCCGATCGGTACAAATTCGAGGACGGCGCCGGCGAAATAGGATTCATCAGTTCCGTGAGCGAGCCCTTCTGCAATCATTGTAACCGTGTGAGAATCACGTCAGATGGAAAACTTCGGACATGCCTTTTTTCTCTCGGTGAAACCGATCTTCGCGAACCGCTGCGAAATGGTGCCACCGACGCCGAACTGGGGGCCATGATACGGGAAGCCGTTTGGAAAAAAGAGCCCGGTCATAATATCAACAAACCCGCCTTTGAGCGTCCCGAACGAAGCATGTCGCAAATAGGAGGCTGAACATGAAATACGTCGCGTTCCTGCTTATGGTGGCACTTCTCTCGTGTGAATCGAACAACCCTCCCCCCGAAAACGCCGCGTTGGACGCGCAGAACATTGAAACAACCGTACGAAATCTTCATGTTTCCCTCAAAAGGGCTTACACGCACGGCGGCATCAATACCGACAGCCTCCTGGACGCATACTACGACCCCTCGTCGTATTATGTCACTCCTTGGGCAACGACGGAAATCATGGACTCCACCAAGAGTCGTCTTCGCGCCGCACTCGGGCGCATAGGAGAGTTCGACTATTCCATTGAGAGCTTCAGCGCAACTTCGTACGGCACGGGGGCTTCGGCGTTCTTTGTCCTCCGCCAGGACTATCGCGTCGACGGAATGGAACGGAGCGAATACCTTCCGACCACTCTTCTCCTCGAAAAGCGCGGCGATCGGTGGAAAATTGTTCATGCACATCGCTCGGCCGACCCCGAAACCTGGAGTCAATGGTTCGCAAAAAAACCATGACTCGCCCCTTGTTGAATTCCTCGACATCGACAAATGACCTTGGCGGGAAGTCTGATGCAGAGTTCATCCTTGCAATGTTCCAAAGGTATCGCTATCATCAGCGAGCACGCCGCGGGCTCAATCCGGTGATTGTGCACACAGCCGGGATCGGTCAAAAAGAATACTTTCGCTAATCCATGGGCCTGTTTGATAAGAAGGAAAAAGTCGAGGGAGTCAATTATTTTGGGAAGCCCAACCTCCCCCCCGGTCAATACAAGACGGAAAAATTTCCGGTTCTGACGTACGGCCCAACCCAATCCGTTAAGAAGGAAGAGTGGCGATTCCGGATCTGGGGATTGGTATCGGAAGAACGCGATTGGACCTGGGAGGAATTCATGAAGTTTCCCCAGAGCTCGCTCAAGGCGGATTTCCATTGTGTCACGCATTGGAGTCGGTTCGGGGATTCTTGGGAAGGGGTGATGTTTCGCGACTTCTTCGCCGCGATCAAGGTGAAGGCTGAAGCGAAATTCGTCATGCAGCATGCATACGGAGGCTATACGACGAACCTCCCCCTTCAATGGATGCTCGATGAAGATGTGATGTTTGTCCATTCCGTCAACGGCAAGCCCCTTGAGGCAGAGCACGGCGGCCCGATGCGAGTGTTCACACCGAGGCGGTACGCATGGAAGGGTGCGAAATGGATCCGTGGTCTCGAATTCTTGGCGCGAGATAAACCGGGGTTCTGGGAGGAAAACGGTTACAGCAACTCCGCTGATCCGTGGAAAGAGGAACGGTTCTGGTAGAAAAACGAGACGAGCTCATCAACAGGAGGGAATTTCCTATGCCCCGCGTCGTTTCTTCTGTCTTGCTCTTCGTTGTCCTTCTCCTGGCTGTTGGCTGCAGGTCTTCCGAGCAGTCCATGGAGAAAGAAAAAGTCACGCTTCCTGATGCAGGACCCGGCATACCTCCGAATCACTGCCGCCTCATTGGAACGGTCGTGAAGATCGAACCTGTCCCGACCGGCGGCGGAGACGATCCGTGCAGCAAAGCGCCATGCATTGCCGAAATCCGCATCGATGAGATTCGCGGATACGGGAGCGCCTTTGGCACGCCCCTGACCGTTGGGCAGAATCTCAAAATGAAATTCACCTACACCACCTCTCCGACAAAGGACCTCTTCCCTGAAATGGTACCTTCACTGCCGGGGATGAAGGTCGGTTCGAAATTCCAGGCAGACGTTCAATCGGGCGGCCCTTCCATGGGCGGCGCACAAGAACCTCGGTTTCGCATTGGTTACTACTCTGTCCAATAAGGCTCTTCATACATCCATATCAAAAGAGGGAATATCATGAGGGTTCGTACAATTGGCGTGACGCTCGGTCTGGCCCTGTTTGCTCTCGTCTTCGCTTTCTGGGCATTCGACAAGGATGACGTTTCATCCATCGAGATCCAGAAGAAAATCATGAGGAAGGCCGGCTCGATCGGGTCGAAGGAGGATCCGGAAGCCCGCTCACGATGGGAATTTCAGCGGCTTCACAGTCCCTCGCTGAGAGCAATTCCAGCTGGCATTCGGGCGAAGGAGCTCTCATTCGCAAGCACACTCCCCATCAAGGATATCAGCAAAGGACTCGCGAAGGGTCAGGCTTTTACGTGGAGCAAACGCGGCCCGCGGAACGTGGGGGGAAGGACCCGCGGTTTTGGCATTGATGTCTCTGACCCAAACATTCTTCTCGCAGGAGGAGTCTCGGGAGGAATGTGGCGATCAACCAACGACGGCGTCTCGTGGGTAAAGACCTCCGACCCGACTCACCTGCACAGCGTCACGACCTTGGCCCAAAACACGAAGGCGGGTCAAACGGCGACGTGGTACTATGGCACAGGTGAATACTCGGGGAATTCTGCAAGCGGGGGCGGAAGCAACGCTTTTCTGAGCGGCGATGGAGTCTACAAATCGACAAACAACGGAGCAAGCTGGGTGCCGTTGGGGGCGACCGTTTCAGGGACACCTCAAACATTCGATAGCTTCTTCGACTATGTATGGAAGATCGCCATCGATACTTCGAAAACTCCTTCTCATGTTTACGCAGCGACCTACGGACGAGTGCTGCGATCCACAGATGGAGGGACAACGTGGCCTGCGGTGCATTCCAGCACCAGCCCGTATTCGAATAAGACCGATGTGGTGGTGAATAGCGGCGGCGTTGTCTATGCTGCGGCGAGCAGCGGAAGCGCCATCAGCGGAATATACCGGTCAACGAGTGGAGGATCGGGGACGTACGTTAATATCACACCCGCGGGATTTCCAACCGCCTACGGCAGGCCTATCATGGCTGTCGCACCCAATAACCAGAATGTCGTCTATCTGCTTCTTCAGGGTACCAACGGAACAGAGGGAGTCAATCAAAGGAATTCGCACCAGATCTGGAAGTATACCTACATTTCCGGAGACGGGTCGGGAGGAGGAGGCACCTGGGTGAACAAAGGAGTCAGTCTTCCCAATGAATCGGGTGTCAGCGATAACGCCGTGTTCTCAACGCAGGGCGGATATGACATGACCCTCTTCGTCAAGCCGGATAATGAAAACTTTGTCGTTATCGGCGGAGTCAACCTCTACCGGACTGCCGATTTTTCCGTGACGACCCCGACATGGACGAGAATAGGAGGATATGCCGGGCCTTCCAACTACAGCCAGTACACCAATCATCATCCGGATCAGCATTCGGGGATGTTTCGTCCGGGGAGCAACATCATCCTCTACACCGGGCATGACGGCGGAATTACCAAAACGGCTGACGTTACAGCAACCACCGTCGCATGGTCCGTACTTAATAATGACTATGTTACCTCGCAATTCTACACCATCGGGATCGACCATGGAACTTCCGGCAACGCTGAGATCATCGGCGGACTGCAGGACAACGGAACATGGTGGACAAATTCCACGAACCCTGCGGTAGACTGGGTGAGCCAGTTCAGCGGAGACGGAGCAGCATGCGCCATTGCCGACGGCCGGACGTCGTATTACGTCTCTTCGCAAAACGGTACTTCCTATCGTCTGGTTCTCAATGGAAGCGGCGCACTTGTTGATTATGCCCGGGTAGATCCCTCAGGCGGGTCCGGATATCAGTTTATTAACCCGTTCGTCCTGAATCCCAATGACACGAAAATGATGTACATGGCAGCGGGTACCACGATTTGGCGGAACTCCGATCTCACGGGAGTGCCGACGGTAACGGTGAGTCCGGGCACGGCGAATAGCGCGACAGCGGTGAACTGGAGTCAAATGACCGCCACCAACGTGAACGGCAGAGGAATCGTTGCCGTTGCCGCCTCAAAGACCCCGGCCAACAGGCTTTATTACGGGACGTACTTCTTCGACGGAGCGAATGATGCCTCAGCTCTGTTCCGGGTTGACGCGGCACACACCGGTAATCCAACCCCCAGCGAGATTACAGGGGCAGGATTTCCGGCCGCTTTTCTCAGCTGTATTGCCGTGAATCCGTCTAACGCGGATGAAGTTATTGCCGTCTTCTCAAACTATGAGGTCCCGAGTCTGTTCCGAACAACCAATGGCGGGACGACCTGGACAGATGTCAGCGGGAACCTGGAGCAGAACATGGACGGTTCGGGAAACGGACCGTCATGCAGATGGGCTGCGATCGTCCCGACGACGGCCGGACCAACGTACTTTGTTGCCACCAGCACGGGCCTGTACTCTGCTACAACGCCCGGCACCTGGTCGCAAGAAGGGGCGACAACGATCGGCAGTGTCGTCTGCGACATGATCGACTTCAGGACCTCGGATGGGCTCATTGTCGTTGCAACTCACGGCAACGGAGTCTTCAGTACCAATATTGTCGTTTCTTCCCCGACCGTGGAATCGACCATTCCCTCGGATTTTGTCCTGAATCAGAATTTTCCCAATCCGTTCAATCCCAGTACCACGATTCGCTATTCACTTCCTGAGCGCTCGCATGTGAGAATTCATGTCTATGATGCCGCTGGGAGAGAGATCACCCTCCTGCGGGACAGAAGCGAGGGCGCCGGACATCATGAAGTGCAGTGGAATGCAAAAGACGCCCGCGGAAATCCTGTTTCCTCTGGAGTTTACTTCTATACACTGACGGCGGTGGGGGACGGGAATGAAACCAAATTTACGAAGACGGAGAGAATGACGTACGTGAAGTAGAACCTTGTTGACACAATGGAGAGCGGTGCCGGAATGGGTACCGCTCTTTTTTTTTGCTTCACCTCCGAACCGGACGTCACCGTGCATAGCCGGTTGTACAAGGCTTGATTCTGGATTCTCTTCTTGCCATACTACTCCCTCATTTTGACACAACCGGAGAACATTATGAAAAGAGGTTTCGTTGCGGCGATGTTCCTTCTGCTTCTCGCTCCTCCTGTGGTGGCCCAGGATCTCAGGTATATCGAATACGATACCGACCTTCTTCCCGGTTCCGTCTACAGGGAACGCAGAGAAAATCTTATGAAGCAAACGGGAGCCGAAAGCGTTGTTCTGCTCTACTCAGCCCCCGAGCACACGAGGAATAATGACGTTGAATACCAGTATCGTCAGGACGACAACTTCTATTATTTGACGGGATTCCCCGAGCCCTCTTCCATCCTTGCGCTTCTCCCAAAAGGTGTTTCCCTCCCTGATCCCAAGGATTCTTCAAAAACTGTCTCGGTTTCAGAAATTCTCTTCGTGCAGGCCAGAAACCCCCAAAGGGAGCATTGGAATGGACGAAGTTACGGCCCCGAGGGAGCCATGAAACTGCGGGGATTGCGGTACGCCACCACCATCGATAAGTTTCAGCAGATGATGGGTATGGTTTTGTTCGGCAGGGGAGTCAAGATTCTCTATGTTCCGCCTTTTGCCAGTGACTTTTCAGGTCCTATTGCGGATGCAATGAAGCCAATCCAGTCCCTTATCGACAGGAGGACGTCGGTGGAACTGCGCGACCCCACTGCCCTGGTCAGGAGCATGAGAGCAATCAAATCTCCCGAAGAAATCAACATGATCGCCAAGGCAAGCAGCATTTCAGCGCTCGCGCACAGGCAGGCGATGATGTCATGCGAACCCGGCATGTACGAGTACGAACTGCAGGCAATCTATGAGTATGTCTATCGCAAGAAAGGGATGGAGTACAATGCCTACCCCTGCATCGTTGGTGCAGCGGAAAACTCGATCATCCTCCATTACAATACCGTTCGACGGAAAATCAATGACGGGGATATCGTGCTTGCAGACTGCGGCGGCGAATATCATGGCTATGCAACAGACATCACGAGGACCTTCCCCGCGAACGGGCGGTTCACTCCTGCACAAAAGAAGATCTACGAAATCGTCTTGTCTGCTCAGAAAGCGGCGATAGCGCGCATCAAGCCGGGAGCAGTGTGGAGCGAAATTGGAGACGCAGCCGCAGCAGTCATCGAAGAAGGGCTCTACGGGCTGGGTATTATCAAGGAAAAGAACAAGCGGGACTATCGCCGGTTCTACACGCATGGCCTTGGCCATCCGGTGGGCCTCGATGTTCATGACGTCGGGGGACCTGTTTTGGTGGCCGGCATGGT
>CAZRPU010000015.1:23371-36091 GCA_964602055.1 uncultured Ignavibacteriaceae bacterium | reverse complement strand
TTCCGCCCTCTCCGAGATTGACACAGAGCTCAATCCTGTCAGCCCCGCCGCGCTCGGCCGCCAGTGCTGATTCCAGAGATGTGGCTACTATTTCGAGAAGAATGGGCACGTTTTGAAGATCACGGTTAAGAACATTACACAAAGAACACAGAGAAGGCACAGAGAACACGGAGTCTCAACCCAAGAGAATACTTTTTCACGAATCGGACCGCGAGAGGATTCTTCCACTTTTCCGATCAACAAAGAGCAAAAGCGTACGCTGGGCCGGGATTGTCACAATGACGGACGAGCTGGATTCATGGAGCGTCACGGCAACAGAGAGGTCGCGGCTCGCCTCGGAAACGCACGCAAGGAGAATGGCATTCTCAAAAACGGTTGGGAGGACGAGAATCCCGGGATGTACCGGGTTGACGGATACAGGCGGCTGCACCGATGTATGTTTTAGTCCGAATTCATACCAGGCAAGACACGGCTCCATCTCATCTGCATTTTCCACCGGAAGCGGCGACCATACGATTGATCCCGAACCGTATTGCCTGACCACAACCTCCTGCCGGGATCCGGCAACAGCCTTTTCAAGTCTTTGGAATTTCAGGTTGCGAAAACTCAGAAAATGTTCTTTCCCCGCGAGAAAAAAACTTTCTGCCTGTCGGAGAGGTAACGTGGCCGCATCAATGCCGATCGAGCGCAGGCGCTCAACGGGGAGCCGGTATTCATCGGCGTCGACAGCGCCCGAAACCAGGAGGGTTGATCCGCTCCTGACCAGCGAAAGGATCTTTTGCCACGCTGATTCTTTCAGAGCTTGAGGGGCCGGAAGCACAATCAATCGCGGCGGATGTGTGAGAGCGTCAATTCCATATTCTGAAACAGCTGCGACAGGAATTCCGAGTTGGTACGAAAAAACGCGGATGGCCTTTTTTGTCGCTTCGGTGGCGAAATTTCGAGTCGAAAACATGTTGGAGTGAGGGATGACCATTACGACGTCTTCCTGTCGCCGTCCTGTCATGCGTTCCTTGTTCTCGTCGAAGAAACGGGCGTAGGCGGCGACCGGATCGAGTTCAGGCTTGGCTGTTCCGTCTGCGCGGTGCAGGCCGATGGTCGCCTCGTTATCGGATTTCATGAAAGGATTGATATTCCAAATCCATTCGATGAATCCCGCACCGCCCGCTCCAAAAGAAATGGCGAGTTTTCGCTCGAGCAGCGATGCAGCATCTTCTTCCGTTCTCCATGCACTTCCGTCCATGTTCTCGTTGAACATCACTCCGGTTTCTTCGAGAAGGTTTGGTACACCCGGTTTCCTTGTAATGATATTGTCCCACACCAGATCATCGTTCAACCACCAATTGTGCATGGAGGTGAATCCGAGAAGGTCTCCCATGAATTGGTTGTTGGGAGAATCGTTCGTTCCGCCCTCATCCTGGCCAACCGTAATCAGCTGGTTCCGATTGCCGTTGCTCCGGAGAGCCTCAGTCATCTGAAGAATCCATCGCCGAAACATGTCTTGCGCAAACAATCTGTAGTCAACCACTTTCAGCGGTCTGCGATCATCAAAAATATTGAGGTCGCTGAACTCCTCGAATTTCGGCAGGTCCAACGCTTCCCCGGTGGTCATGCGCCATCGAAGCTGATATTGGGAGAGAGGTGCCCTGGAAAGAAGCCATTCGTTCCAGGAAGCGTTCTCGAAGCGATCGTAATTCGGCCTGCAGCTCCAAAGCGCTTTCGGATTGCAGAATGAGGGTTCGTTGATAAGATCCCATATGAGATCGTCAACAGTGCTGTAGCGCTGCGCGATTGCAGCAAGAAATGCCTGTTGTGCCTTTACGGAACGGGGATCGAGATAAGCATTTTCCCCTCCCCACGATTCCGGAATGAATGCAAAGAAAGAAAAAATGACAGGAATGTCGTATTTGCGCGCAGTGAGAATGAACGCATCAAGGGAGCGGAATGCAGCCTCGTTGAATACGCCGACGTCGAGCATGAGATTCTTCCACGCTGTCCAGAGGCCGGTTCGCACCATGTTGATCCCGCTTTCTTTCATCGCGGCGAAATCGGCATCCCACACGGCGGGATTCGACTCGAGGAGGAATTTTCTGGCGACGTCGGAAGCCATGTACGTGGTGCCCGTAACGGGATACGGCTTTCCTTCACGGAGAAGATACGTCCCGTCGGCCGAGAATTTCTTCCCGCTCTTCATCAATGCGGCATCGGAGACCCAGAATCCGTTTCGTGCGGTCAGTGTGTATGTGTTTCCGGTAAGAGGAGACCGAAGGGATTGGATGACCCTGAGGGTGTACAATCCTGGTGTCCGCTGTGCAAGCTTGAACGCGAAGCGTGAGGTGGACAGTGCGCTGTTGCCCGTCAGTGACACTCTTGAGGAATCAATTTTCTTTCCAGCAGGATTGTAGAGTTCGACCAGAGTGTTGAAAGGTTCGCTCCCCGGAGCAGAAGTGAGCTGAACAGTACAGGAGGGCTGTTCCTCCCCGTAGAGGCAAGCCAGTGTTGGCTGAATAGAAAGTCGGGCAGCTCCCCGAAAGGCAAATTCCGCAAGCCAACGGAATGCCTTGGGGGAGAGAGTGCCCTTGAAGTTCGCAAACACCCACCGTCCTCCCGCGAATTCACCTTGAAGCTGGTCAAATGCCACGAACGGTGCGGTCATCTTCCTGCCCTTCCCGTCGGTTCCCCACACCAGAGGTCGAAGAAGTACATCGCGCTGGCCCGCGGTTCCGTCTTCCTGAGGAAAATCCTTCGTTGAAGTGAAACGAACGTATTGTCCGTACGCTTCGTCGGCAGAGAACTCCTTCAGGAGTTTTTCTGCTCCGTCGATTTCCTCATTTGCACCGTAAACCTGAACCTTGACGTTTGAGACATGAAAGGACTGGGTAATTCCGAGTATTTTGTGAAATTGCGTCTGACGTACCTCCGCCTTCCAGTTCTTGTTCTCGCGGGTCACGGGGACAGCCAGCGGCGTTCCTCCCAGGTTCATCCATCGGCCTCCCGATCGAAGATACGCAAAGAGAGTACCGGCCAATTCCTTCGGAAAGGCGGATCCATAGGGAGTGATGAGAAGGTCTGTTTTTGATCCGGCGAGTTCTGCTGCAATCTCCTGAGCGGAGAGGAAGCGAACCTGAAATCCATCCAGCGCCTGTTCCATGAACTTTGCCGAAAGCGGCATCCCGTCGACAGAAGGAAAACCCTTTTCGGAAAGGACAACTACACGGGGCGATTTCCCTATTGGTTGTGCCGCCGAAAGAAGGGGAAAGAAGAGAAGGAGAAGAACAATACTTCGAAAACAGGTCATTGCCGACCCTTTGGATTGATGGTGATTTCGTCGACAAAGAGCCACGCTTTCCCGCCGGCCCCCTTGTGCCAGGGGGGACAGAGGCCGAGACTCTTTGCGACAATGCGGATGTAACGCGCCAACTGCGACACGGCGCCGGAGGAAAATTCCCGGACAAGAACTCTGGAATCTTCCGGCGGTACCGGGTTCGCCGCGGTCACGGGAGCGGAGAAGTTTGTTCCGTCGTGTGAGAAGGAGAATTCCACAAACTGTGGAAAAAAGATCCATGCATTGTTGTCCTGCAAGCAGCCCAAAGAGATTCCCGCCAGATCCTGTACTTCCCCGAGGTCGAGAATTGCTGTGAGGTCCCTTCCCTCGTACCCCTGCCAGGTGCCAAGGCGAAAATCTTCGCCCCCGCGCAGTCCGTCCACCAGCGCCTGTGCACCTCCTGCCGCATATTGCGGGGCGTACTCGGTGAAGAGTTGGAGGGTTCCGATATGTCGGGCTCTGGTGAAGGCAGCTTCTACCACTTTGCTCGACACAAATCCTTCTTTTGCTGAGTATGCGCTCACCGTGGTGTTGTGCCGAATGGTAATGGGTGATTGATACAAATGAAACAATTGGGATGTATCGAGGGAGAAATACGTTTGTACGTCCGTCAGAGAAGATGCAATGGTGACAACCAGCGAATCTCTGAAGGATTGCCCTTGTGCTGTAATGAGGGGAACGGGGACAATGGGCTTCGTTGCGGCGGGAGATTCGACGGTGAGCGGAATCCGGGAGCGTGAGAATTTCGATGTCATGACAAAAGTTGCAGATCCTCCCCGCATGATCGTTTCATGATCCACCGTTGATCCCGTCGAGAGCTCGCCATTGATCAGCAGTTCCCGGATGAAGGGGGTCTTCGGAGAATTTCCGGGAGCATGAATGGTGAAGACTCTTCCATTTTCAAGGCGGATCGAAGCTTTCTCAAAGAGCGGCGATCCCACAACATAAGACCCTGTTCCGGGCGTCAGCGGGTAAAACCCCAACGCGCTCATTACGTACCAGGCGGACAATTGACCGCAGTCGTCGTTCCCGCACAACCCATCCGGGAGAGGAGTATAGAGGGAATCGAGAATTCTTCGGACGAGGTGCTGGGTTTTCCAGGGAGAGTCGGTAAAATTGTAGAGATAGGCGGTGTGATGGCTGGGTTCGTTTCCCTGTGCATATTGTCCGATCATGCCGGTGATGTCTGATTGCCTCCTTCCCGACATGGCCGAGGATGAAAAGAACAGCTCATCCAGCTTTTTTTCAAATGCTTTCCTTCCTCCCATCAATGCCTGCAGGCCCGGAATGTCATGGGGCACAAAAAAAGTGTATTGCCAGGAGTTTGCTTCGGTAAAGTCGATGTTCACCGAAGTCGGGTCAAACGGCTCCACCCAGGCGCCGTTGCGCTTTCCCCTCATGAATCCTGTTTCCCGGTCAAAGATGTTCTTGTAGAACTGTGAGCGCTCGAAAAACATCTGTGCGTCATCCTTCTTCCCCAGGAGTACAGCCATGCGTGCAATGCACCAATCGTCGAACGCATATTCGAGCGTTTTGGAAACTGATTCGCCGTCGCGATCACCAGGAATGAATCCATGCTGTTTATAGTAGTTCAAACCAAAGCGATCAGCCATTGCGCTCTGCTTCATTGCGCGAAAGGCCAATTCGGTGTCGAAATTCCGGATTCCCTTGACGTAGGCGTCCAGAATGACGGGAATACTGTGATAGCCGATCATAGTCCAGGTCTCATTCGAAGCGAGTTCCCAAACCGGAAGGACGCCCCCTTCATCATACTTGGCCAGCAGAGATTTGATAAAATCGTTGGATCTTTTCCGGTCGATGATGGCCAAGAGCGGATGTTCGGTGCGGAACGTATCCCAGAGGGAAAAGACCGTGTAAAGGTCGAAACCCTGCGCAGTCCGGATGCTGCCATCCATTCCTCGGTAGCGGCCGTCAACGTCTGATGAAATATTCGGGGCGATCATCGTATGATAGAGCGCGGTAGAGAAGGTGATCCGTTGATCACGGCTCCCGCCTTCGACTTCAATCTTCGACAATTCACTGTTCCATCGGGCCTCTGCATCGTCCCGGACTTTTTCGAAACTCCAATGAGGCACTTCTTCCCGGAGATTCTTCCGGGCCCCATCAATGTCCACCGAGGAGATCCCTACCTTCACGATGATCTGTTCATTCTCGGTGGTGGCAAACTGAACATAGCCGCGGACATCGTTGCCCTCGAGTTTTCGGGCGCGGTTGGCCGGATTGTGCAAGTCGCCGAAACGAGAAAACCGCCGGGAGAATTGAGCGGCGAAATAGATCCGTTGATCCTTCGCCCATCCGGTGGACCGCCGATACCCCTGGATTTCCGTGTCGGAGATGAACTCAAGCCATGAGTCCAGCACCTGGTCGGGCCCAAGGCCGTGCCTGAGGTTCACGAGAATACTCGATTGGGAGGAAGCGGGAAACGTGTAGCGGTGTACACCCACGCGCGTCGTTGCAGTCAGTTCTGATGTGATGCGGTCGTTGATGAACGAAACGCGATAATACCCCGGTCGGGCCTCTTCGTCGCTATGAGAGAATTTTTGGGAGGATACTTTTTCGGGCTGCCGGGTCGTCGGAAGAAACAGGATATCGCCATAGTCGGGAATTCCCGTTCCGCTGAGGTGTGTATGGCTGAACCCGAGGATGGTGGAATCGGAATAATGGTATCCGGCGCAGGCGTCCCAGCCTTCAACGCGTGTATCGGGGCTGAGCTGGACCATGCCGAAGGGCACGGTTGCTCCGGGAAAGGTATGGCCGTGTGCGTCTGTGCCGATGAAAGGGTTGACGAAACCGGCCGGCTGCTGAGCCGGGGAAATGGAAAAAACAACGAGGGCGGGAAAAAGAAATGTCGAGACTCTCATCCGATCCGTGTTGAGGATGAATTATCCATCCTTCGTGAGCCGGAATATGGGAAGAATCCCGTAGAGCTTCAATATGAATGATTGCTGTTAAGGAATTTCTTCAAACCTCTTGACAATCATTCTGTTCTGATGATTCAAAACATTCTTCCCCTCGGGAATGAGCGCGTAATCGATGCGGGTTTGATAAAACTCCGCAATGCGCGTTCGGACCATTTTGAGCGTGCTATTGAGCATCCTGTTCTGCTCCGTGAAGGATTCTCCCAGAATGATCAACGCCGAAGGAAGCCATCGCTCGGGAAATATTCCCGCCAACTTGTTTCCCTCGCGATAACGGTCTATTTCCGATTGAAGAAGCTTCAGCACCGCTTCCTGTCCTTCGGGGGTCCGGCAACTCAGTTTCTTTTCTTTGAGCCATGCCAGGAGAGCCTCTTTGTTTGGTACGATCAGACCCAGGGTGTAGGGGGAGTGGTCGTTGTAGAGCATCATTTGATCCAGAAACGGGGAGTGTGCGACAATGGCCTCTTCAATTCCTTCCGGACTATACTTCTCGCCGTCATATCCAATAAGAACGCTCTTCTCGCGTCCAAGGACGTAGAGGAAGCCGTCATTATCGAGATAGCCGATATCGCCCGTGCGCAGCCATCCGTTGCAGAGCGTCTCTTTCGTGGCCTTTTCGTTCTTCCAATACCCCACCATGATATTTTCGCCCTTCACGCGGATTTCACCCTTCTGACCCGGCGGCAGGGCATTCCCCTGTTCGTCCGCGATGATGATTTCAATCCCCGGCATGACCCTGCCTGATGATCCGAATTTGTGATGCGAAGGGGTATTCGTGGAAATGACGGGCGCTGCCTCGGTGAGGCCGTAGCCCTGATACATCGGAATGCCGATGGCGTTGAAGAATTTCTGAAGCTCGATGTCGAGTACGGCGGCGCCGCCGATCATGAACTCAAGCCTCCCTCCAAAACTCGCCCTGATCTTCTTGAAAATGAGAGCGTCGCACAGCAAGTACACAGGATGCAAAGGCTTGTGCTGCGGCTTTCCATCCCCCCAGCCGTCGCCATAATGTTCATAGGCGATCGCCAGCGCCTTCTTGAACAACGCTTCGATGGCGCCCCCTTTCTCCGCGATTCCCTTTTCGATGTTCTTGCGGAAATTTTTCGCAAGCGCAGGTACGCTGAGAAGAAAGTGAGGCCGGATCTCCTTGATGTTGACAGGAATATTCCGAAGGGTTTCGATAGCCGATTTGCCTGCTTGCACAGAAGCAATTGATGCCCCGATGCTCATGAAGAGGTACACACCGGCCGTGTGACCGAAAGCATGGTCCCAGGGGAGAATCAACAGTGTCTGATAGTACGAAGGGAGCGGAAGATGCTCGTTGCATTGCTCGACATTCGAAGTATAATTGCGGTGTGTGAGGATGATCCCTTTCGGATCGGCGGTGGTCCCGGACGTGTAGCTGATGGTCGCATAATCGTTTGCTTTTATGGACGATGTGGTTTTTTCGAACGTGCTCCAATGCGATTGAAGATATTCCTTGCCGCGGGCGAGAAGGTCGGGAAATCCTATTTCATCCTCTGCCAGAGACCCCGTGGGGTCGAGCAGGATGATGGTTTCCAGGTCAGGCAGGTCCTTCCGTATCTTCATGATCTTCTGCACGTGAGCAGCCGAAACGATGACCATTTTGCATCCCGAGTGCGTAAGGCGGAACTTTAATTCCGAAAGCTCCTCGATCTTGACGGACAACGGAACACTGACACCCCCTGCATGGAGTACGCCAAGTTCTGCAATCACCCAATCATTCCTCCCCTCGGAGATGAGGGCGATCCGATCCCCCTTTTGAACGCCGAGGCTCATCAGGCCCGCCGCACATTGATGGACGAGGGCCTGGATAGCGCGGAAGGTTGAACCCTTGTAAACGCCATTCTTTTTTTCCTGAAACATAATGTGATCGGCAAACTGCTCAACGCATGATTGAAAAAGCAGAGGAATGGTTGGAGGAAGTTGTTTCATGGTCTTGTCCGGCATTGGTTGATGGTACGATGGATAGCAGATCGGATGATTCGAAAATCAGAGATCGGATTGAATCGATTCACAAACGTAGCGATGTTTTTCTTAACAGATCCGAGGCAGTTGTTCTCCCGAGAGCATGTCGACGACGCGGCTTCCCCCAATGCGGCTCTTCATGATGACCATACCGGGATGGTCCGCAACCACCGATCCGATGATGACCGCGTCTTTGCCAAGGGGGTGAGCGCGCATCTCGGCCAGCACGCTCTCTGCGGCCGCCGGTGCGACAAACGCCAGCAGTTTTCCTTCGTTGGCCACGTAAAGGGGGTCGAGGCCCAGGATCTCGCAGGCTCCCCGCACTTCGTCGGAGATCGGGATCAGTTCTTCCTCGAGGGCAACTCCGACGCCTGCGCTTTCCGCTATTTCATTCAAAGCGCTCGCAATCCCTCCCCGTGTCGGATCGCGCATGACGTGAACGTCCGTTCCGGCTTTCAGGATCTTTTCGACAAGCGTATTCAAAGCAGCCGTGTCGCTCTTGATCGCCGTTTCAAATTCCACACCCTCACGTACGGACATGATCGCTATGCCGTGAACGGCTGCCGGACCGCTGAGAATGATTCTATCTCCGGGCCATGCGCGCCTCGGGTGAATATCGATCCCGGGACTGATCACGCCCAGCCCCGACGTATTGATAAAAATCCCGTCACCCTTGCCGCGCTCGACGACTTTCGTATCCCCGGTCACCAGCTGGATCCCGGCCGTCTTTGCCGCTTCCTGCATGGATACGACCACACGCCAAACGTCATTCATGTCCGTCCCCTCCTCGAGAATGAATGCGGCAGAGAGGTACAAAGGCTTTGCTCCGCACATAGCCAGGTCGTTGACGGTTCCGTTGACCGCCAGGTCTCCGATGGTGCCGCCGGGAAAAAAGATCGGATGGATGACGTAGGAGTCGGTTGAAAAAGCGAGTCGCGAGCCGTTGATGGAAAATATCGCCCCGTCGTGCAGCGGACTGAGAAGTTCGTTGGTGAACTGCGAGGCAAACATTTTCTGAATGAGTTGCTGCGTCAGTTTTCCGCCTCCCCCGTGCGCCAGGAGCACCTGAGGATACTCGGTGATCGGCACGGGACAGGCAAGGCCCGCAGAAAGATCGATGAGGGAGTCTGCTGTATTCATGATGGATACCCGCCGGTCAGTTTCATGAGTTTTCCATGCCATCGGTGATACCATGCGGTCTCTCCAAAAAACATAAGCGGGCAGTAGCCGGGAACAAGTTTGATCCCGTGCCGTTCACAGGCAGCAACGATATCGGACGAGATATTATTCGGTCCCGAAATACCGTATGCCCAAATGAGCGAGATTCCGGCCTGGGCACAATCCCGAACCACCGTGAGCGCTGTATCAGAAGAATTCAACAGGAGAGCGGCGGTCACACCTGGCGTGATTTCGGCGACGGAAGGATAGCATGGTTTCCCTTCGATTTCCGTTGCATGAGGATTCACCGGAACGGGGTCATATCCCTTTTGGAGGAATTCTCTCAGAAGCAATCTGCTGAAATCGTTGGATTTTCTCGAAGCCCCGACGAAGGCAAACCGCTTGTGCGATAGGAACTCATCAATCAGGTTTCGCGTCTTCATAGCGAGGTCTCCGGCATTTCGGGTTGTTTCAAAGTTCGGAAGCGTCCAAAATGAAAATACGCTGCGCAGGCCCCCTCCGATGAAACCATGGGCGCTCCGAGCGGATGCTCAGGAGTACACTCTTTGCCGAAAGCTGTGCATTCGTGAGGTTTCTTGAGACCCTGGAGAACCTGTCCTGCAATGCATAAGGGGGATTCGGCCGTTTTGATATGTTCGACGCGGAAGATTCGCTCTGCATCGAAATCCCCGAACTCTTCCCGAAGAGCATATCCGCTCATGGGAATTTCGCCTATTCCTCTCCACGTTCTGTTGCAGGTCTGAAACACTTCTTTCAGCAGCTTTTGCGCCGGAACATTTCCTTCGCGTGTCACTGACCGCGCGTACTGATTCTCCACCTCCGCGCGCCCTTCTTCGAGCTGTTTGACGGTCATGTACACTCCCTGCAGAATGTCGACGGGCTCGAATCCCGTGACGACAATAGGTACGCGATACCGTTCGGCCAAAGGAAAATACTCCTCGTACCCCATCACCGTACACACATGACCGGCAGCAAGAAAGCCTTGTACCAAATTCGATGGCGAACTCAGGAGCGCTTCCATCGCCGGAGGAACAAGGACATGTGAACACAGGATCGAAAAATTTTGAACACCGAGGTTTTTGGCCTGCCAGACCGCCATGGCGTTGGCAGGAGCCGTCGTTTCGAATCCGACTCCGAAGAACACAACCTTCTTGTCGGGATGTTGTTGGGCTATTTTCACGGCATCGAGAGGAGAGTACACCATCCGGACGTTTCCTCCGCCGGCTTTTACACTCAACAGGTCTTTCGTGGAGCCGGGAACGCGCAGCATGTCGCCAAACGAGGTGAACAGAACATCGGGGCGGGAAGCAATGGCAATCGCTTTATCGATGATTTCCAACGGCGTCACGCAGACAGGGCAGCCGGGCCCGTGTACGAGCGTGATTTCCTTCGGCAGCAAATCTTCTATCCCGTACTTGACGATGGTATGCGTTTGGCCGCCGCAGATTTCCATCAGGGTCCACGGTCGCGTGGTGACGGCCCGAATTTTTTTCGCGAACGTGCGTGCGGCCTGCTCACTGCGATATTCATCAATGTAGCGCATGGTTTATCGACCCGAATTATCTTTTTTTCGGCATCCCTGAGCCGGAAATCGCATCAGGTTCTTCGGTCTTGAGTTCGTCGAGACCGTCAGCCATTTGTTCGAGGAGTTTCAACGTTTCCTGCGCTTCTTCTTCATTCATCTTGCTGATGGCGAAGCCCACGTGAACGATGACGTACTCGCCGATTTTGAGATCCGGAATCCACTCAACACACACCCGCTTCTGAATCCCGCCAAAACTGACTGTTCCCATGACAGGCTGGACGTCGGTATCTATCGCTAAGACTTTTCCCGGGATAGCGAGACACATGGTCAGATCTCCTCAATGGGTTGCGGTTGGATTTTTGAGATGGCAACGCCCGATTCGATCAAAACAACGTCGCCAACATGGGCTTCAGGAAGGAAATACAACGGTACGCGGGTCATGGCGCCCTTGACGCTGACTTTCGCCATGGTCGTCCCTTCCTGTACGTAAATCTCTTCGATGGTCCCCGAGAGAAGATTCATGGCATTGCCTCCTGCTGCATGGATTCTGAAAGAGTGGATGATGATTCGGTGCGTTGTCGGGCAAAAAGTTGTCCAAGGGCGATACCGCCGTCGTTCGGAGGAACGCGTTGATGCCAATACGGCCGGAATCCTGCAGTTCGAAGCAGATGAATCGTTCTCTCGGTGAGATACTTGTTCTGAAAACATCCTCCGGTGAGCACGACCCTGGATTCCCCGACCCTGCGGGCAACGGAGACCACGATCTCTGCCAGGGTGTTATGAAACTTTGCAGACATGACGCCGACAGGGAGGTTGTGCTGTTGGTCGGCGATGAGGTCGAACATCAGAGGGGCCCAATCGACCGTCATCGGGTGACCTTCCGACACGATGAAAGGGTACGAATCCTCGGTTTCCTGGCCGGCAAGAGCGAACTCCAGTTCCATGGCCGCCTGACCTTCAAATTGAATGGTGTGTCTGAGCCCGATGATGGAGGCGACTGCATCAAACAGTCTTCCGACGCTCGATGTGAAGGGACTGTTGACGCGCTTTGCCAGCATCTGCTGGATGACAGCGAGAGCGGGTTTTGGAAAAGCTGCCACCGGGAGGAGATCCTGACGGGAATATTCCGCTTCGCCGTACAGTTCATGAAGCAGGCCAATGGCCGTTCTGCGAGGTTCCTTGATTGCCTGCTCTCCACCCGGGAGATGAAATCTCTTGAACGTGGCAACCCGATCATACGATGTTGCGTTGGTGAGAAGAAACTCGCCTCCCCAGATCGTTTCATCCGTGCCGTATCCCGTACCGTCCCATGATACGCCCAAGACTTTTCCTGTAAGCTCATTCTCGGCCATGCACGATGCGACATGGGCGTAATGATGCTGAACTTCAAAAAGGGGAAGCCCGGTGGACCGTGCAAACCTGGTCGAAAGATAGTCGGGATGAAGGTCGCACACGACGTCGGCCGGCTGTGTTTCATACATTGTTTCAAAATCCCGAATGACCGCGTGAAACGCGTCGAGGGACTGCTTCGTCTCAAGGTCGCCTATATGCTGGCTGACGAATGCATTTCCGCCGGACGCAAGTGCAATGGCATTCTTCAGATGTCCTCCGACGGCCAGAACCGGCCTCGCGTCGAGGGCCACAGGGATGGGGAGTGGAGCGTAGCCGCGTGCCCGTCTGAGGACGAGCTCGCGTCCGCCCATCACGCGAACAATGGAATCGTCAACATGACGGACGATGGGGCGGTTATGCACCAGGAACAC
>CAZRPU010000015.1:0-23271 GCA_964602055.1 uncultured Ignavibacteriaceae bacterium | reverse complement strand
GAGAGAAGCAGACGTTCTTCGATGTCCGATACGATGCAAAGGCCTTTTGCCGCCTCGAGCCCCGGCACCATAAGGGCAAAGGGTTTTTCTTCCCGGTTCTTCCTCTTTCTCAGTTCTCGCACGGCCGTATCGTTTCGTGCATCAACCACAAGGTGAAATCCGCCGATACCTTTGATGGCGACGATCTTGCCGGCCCTGATCGCTTTCACAGCATTGATCATCGCCTGCCGGTGAAGGCCGAGCGATTTCCCCGAGGGATCCCACAAAGCAACCGAAGGCCCGCAGACGGGGCAAGCATTGGGCTGGGCGTGAAAGCGCCTGTCGGCCGGATCCCGATATTCATGGAGGCATGCGGGACAAAGCGTGAAACCCTTCATCGACGTATTCGGCCGGTCATACGGCAGCGCTTCGAGAATAGTAAAGCGGGGACCGCAATTTGTGCAGTTGGTGAAAGGATAAAGGTAACGGCGATTGGAAATATCGAAAATCTCTTTGAGGCAATCGGGGCACGTGGCGATATCGGGGAGCACCAAGACGCTCTTCGATCCTGAGTCGTCACTCTCGCGTATCGTAAAACCTGTGAAGCCTGCAACATCAAGAAACGAAGATTCGAGGCTCTGAACGAAGGCCCGCGGTGGTTTTTCGCGTCCGAGTCGAAGGAGAAAAGATTCAAGAGCTTCTTTCTGTCCCTCAACTTCGATAAACACTCCCTGGGAAGTATTGGAAACCCATCCCTGCAGAGATGCTTCAGTGGCCAGGCGGTACACAAAAGGCCGAAACCCCACACCCTGCACCGCCCCGCGAATGACAACGCGAAGACGGAGACGATCTTCTGCGTTCGGGATGTCGTGGTCTGTATTCATTCCGGCTTCCGATGAATGGATGAAACTTGTTGCTCAAGCCACAGACACCATTCCGGGATCCCGGCATCGGTGGTGCATGACGTTTCAAAGACACGAAGGGACGGATTGATCTTCAGGGCATTTGCCTTCAGGATTGCCGGTTTCGAGTTGACGTACGGGACAAGATCTATCTTGTTAATAATGAGGACGGCGGCCTTGTGGAACATCCCCGGATATTTGAGCGGTTTGTCGTCTCCCTCGGTCGTGCTTGCCACCACCACTTTCATGTCTTCGCCGAGATCGTAGTTCGAGGGACAGACGAGATTTCCGACATTCTCAATAATCAAGAGCTTGACACCATCAAGGGGAAGGCTTCCGAGAGCGTCCTCGACGAGCCTGGCTTCCAAATGGCATCCCCCATTCGTAACGATCTGAACCACGGGCACATGAAACTGAGCAACGCGCTGAGCGTCAAAATCTGTCTGAACGTCCCCCTCCACAACGGCAACGGGCACCCTTCGCTTCAGGTGTTCCAGCGAACGTTCCAGAAGACTCGTCTTGCCGGATCCCGGGGAACTGACGAGATTGAGGACGAAGAGCCCTTTCTTCCGGAAGAAGTCCCGGTTGCGTGCAGCGACCTCATCATTCTTTTCCAAGACTTTTCGTTCAATGGTCAGGACGCTCATCACGCCTCCACGGATTCATGAATGTCAATGGATTCGACCTGGAGTTCGGTCCCTGATACGACGGTCACGCGAGTCCCGAGACACAGAGGGCAAACGCCGAGGCCCTCTTCGCTTCCGACAGTCTGATCGCATGTGTGACAACGAATTCGGTAAGGAATACGGTCAATGGAAAGCCACGCGCCGGCAAGAGGAGTTTCTGCTGTCAAGGCGGTGAAGGAAAAATCAAGGGAGTCACACATCACGCCGGCCATGTCGCCGATCTTCATGTTGACAGCTCGAACGTTGACAAGCTCTTCCTGGGGTACATTTCGGCGAACGATATCGAGAATGCTCTCGGCTATGGAAAGCTCATGCATGCGGTCGCCCGGATGTGGTTCATGAAGAATCTGCAATTCTTGTACCCCATCGCTATGCCCTGAATTCTCTTCTATTTTGGCGGGGTTTTTCTCAAAAATGGGAGGAAACCGTAAAGATTCCTGAAACAGGGAGAATCGAGGAGAGAGGGGGTGAAGAAAACAAATTCGGGAGGTTAGCGGGATTTGGGAAATGACCTGAGCCTCACCCATTTTTGAAGCCAGGAGGTACGGGAAAGTGCCTCGGCAATTTCGATGCCGGCGCCGACTCCGAGGCCGATTGTTCCGCCGAGGACAGTATTGACGCTCGTGGCAACCAGGAGATCTTCGGCTGAAAGGAGAATGCCGAGCAGGGGCGTCTTGATGATTTCAAAAAGAGCGAAGAGCAGTGCAAGCATGAGGAATCGTCCTGCCGACAAGCGGCGGCCGAGTATTTTCCAAACGATGGGGTACGAACAGCAGGCAAACAAGAAGAAGAGCGCTGAACTCACAAAGGTTTCGAGGAAAAGATCGCGCGCCGGTATGGCACAATAGAGCGCAAGAGAAAGGGCATACGTTGTGCTCTCAAGAAATCCGCGGTTTTTCCATACAACATACAGCAACGCTGTTCCAGCTCCATAGACGAGATACTGGAAGGCCGGGCTGGTCCAGTCAAGAATGGCCCAACCCGCGAGAAAACTGCCGACGGTGACGCTTCCAAGAAATCCCATGCAACCAACGACAACATTCTCGTTCACAATCCATCGAAGAAGGCGTTTCATCATGAGCTCAATCGAAAAATATAGCCGGTTCGACTCCCGTGATGAGGAGAGACGCGTTGACAGTGACAAAATCGCCGAGATGCGGCTCTTCGGACATTTCAAGCGGAAGATCAATGGTGCACGGCCACAGGCTTATCTTCATCATCTTCGCCTCCTTCCCCTCGACAATTTCAATAACTTCGCCCTGGAAGGTGAGTTGGTTCGGAAGAGATGGGAGAGTCATGGTAGGCTTTCATGGACCGAAGAAAGTGAAGGGGAGAGACGCAATTCGCTCAAAAGGGAAAGAGCCACAGACTGTGAGGCTTTTTCTACTTCTTTCGAGGGAGCCGCACCGACTTTGAAATTTCCCGCCTGAATCCCGTACAAGATCACAGACGGAGGCAGTTCGTCAAGGGCAAGGCTGATGGCAAGAGCTTGAGCTATGCCCACGGAATGAGAAGAAGCGCCAAAGAAAGTACCGGAGGGAATTTCGCCGCTGAGGTCCATTTGTATTGTTGACCCGGGCGGAAGTCCCGCGGTAACGGCGTCGATGAGAATCACCTGAGAAAATCCTCTCCACAGATCGATCAGGGATGTGCCGTCTCCGCTCATTTCTGCTGTGGAAACAGATGGAGGTACGTTCATTGATCGAAGCGCACGTACGGCCAGCAGTCCGGCCGCGTCGTCCCCGCGCATTTCAGATCCAATGCCGATAATCAGGATATCTGATGCTGACCGCAGCGGTTCCATGGCTCAACTCTTCTTCGAAGTCATGACGGAAACATTGGAAAAGACCTGCGCGACGTTCTTGCTTTGGCACCGGGGACATGAGGGGACCGGTCTCGCGACGTGTTCCTGAACGGTTGTGAAAAGGGAAAAAATGTTTCCGCATTCGCGGCAATGATATTCATATTGCGGCATAATTGCCTCTTACCATGTTTCTTCCCGTACGAACGGACGCTCGGCATAATCACCGATGAGGGGATTGACGAGTCTCCGGAAATCCTCGAATTTCATTTTGATGACTTTGGTGTAACAACAGGCGTTGAACGAAATTTCTTCATCTTCGGCAAGCGCCTGGTCGACGAGGACAGGAACGCCGTAGAGGTTGCCGAAAGGAGGCATGGTTCCAAGCTGACAATCCGGAAACATGGTGCTGAGATCTTCTTCATGCGACAAATGAACCTGCTTAGCTCCAAAAGCCTGTTTGATGAGGTGGAGATTGATCTTATGGTCGCCCCTTAGTACGGCCATCCAGAACTTTCCGTCGATGTCGAGGATGATCGCCTTTGCGATCTGGTTTTCGGGGATATGCGTGGCCATCGAAACATCGTGAGAGGAAAAAGCCGGATCATGTTCAATCACTCTATAGGATATGCCGTTGTTATTGAGATACCGCTGCAGGTCGGTTGTTTTTGCCATGGTTCCCTCCGTGTTGAATTTCAATCTTGAGAAAATGAGTCGCGCACGAAATGCACGGATCGTAGTTACGGATGGCTTGCTCGCACTCCCACGTGAGTGTGCTCAGGGGTTCTTCGAGACGCTGCGAGACGTACAAACGCAGGTCCTCTTCGATCGCCTTCTGATTCTGGGCCGTCGGCGGAACAATCTTTGCGTCGGCAATCAATCCGCGCTCATCGAGCCGATAGCGATGATACAGAATTCCCCTCGGTGCTTCGGTACAGCCGGCTCCGGTGCCTGCGCCGGGTTGGACGAAAACGGCGGGCTCCGGCGGAGGAACAAAAGCATCAACAAGCCGAAGGGCTTCCTCGCAGGCGTACAACAGCTCGACGGCGCGTACCACAATACTCTTGAACGGATTGCGGCATTCGGGCCCGAGCCCGGCCTCACGGGCCGCTGCCTGTGCCATCGGCGTCAGTGTGCTGAAATTCAGATTATACCGGGCCAACGGCCCCACACAGTATGATCCCACGTCCTTCAGTGTGGAATGAAGAGCGTTGGAATGTTCCACATGCTCTTCGAAAAAGTATTTCTCGTAATCGCCCACGGTAATGTCCAGTCCCAGGGAAGAAACAATTCGCCCGTCGTTCATAGGATATTCCCCGCCGTGGTGAAGGGCCACGAAGACGTAGTCGCGTTCGAAGGAGGGGAACGTGAGCCCGGCCACCCAGCGGACTGTTTCCAGGGATGCATTCTTCGCCCAGAAGAGTTTCTCCCGCAAAGCATGAAGCTCTGCGGAGGATGGAAGGCGGTAAAATCCCCCCACTCTGACGTTGACCGGATGAATATCCCTCCCGCCGACGATGGTCATGATTTCATTGCCGATTCTCTTGAGTTCAAGCCCCCGTTTGACGAGTTCGGGACTTTGACGTGCCAATTGAAGGGCATCAGGCATGCCGACGAAGTCAGGCGCGTGCAGCAGGTAAATATGAAGAGCATGGCTTTCAATCCACTCTCCGCAGTACAGAAGTCTTCGGAGCTGACGCACTCCATCGCTCACGGTGATGTTCAACGCCTGTTCCATTGCCTGGACAGAGCTCATCTGGTAGGCAACGGGGCAAATACCGCAAATGCGGGCGGTAATGTCGGGTGCCTCGGTGAACATCCGATCCCGGAGAAAGGCTTCGAAGAAGCGCGGGGGTTCGTAAATCTTCAACTGAACATCGGCGACTTCTTTCCCATTCATCTGGACAAAAAGGGATCCCTCCCCCTCGACCCGTGCGAGGGGATCGACCTTAATGGTGCGTGATTTCATGTGATTCGCTTTCTTTCCGAAATTCCCTTGCAAAGCCGGTGAAGCTCCGGAACTGTCTCATCAATTCCTCTTCTGTCATTCCCCCTCCGGACCAGAAGCCGCTGAGAGAAGCCGTGTTGGCTGATTCCTTCGGTCCGAAGCATCCGAAACAACCCCGATAATACGTCGGGCACAGAGCACCGCATCCTGCCTGCGTTACGGGGCCCAGGCATGGAGGTCCGTGAGTCACGAGCCCGCACACGTTTCCCTTCTGCTTGCACTCGACGCAGACACTCACCGACGGAAGGACGGGCCTCCGCCCGTTCAACAGAGCAACAAGGGTGCTGACAAGCTGCCCCTTGCTGATCGGGCATCCTCTCAGCTCGAAGTCGACCTGCACATGGTCCGCAATGGCAGTTGATGTACCGAGCGTTTCCAGATATTCGGGCGATGCGTAGACAATGCGGGCATATTCCTTGACATCCTTGAAATTACGAAGTGCCTGAATCCCTCCGGAAGTTGCGCAGGCGCCAATACTGATGAGGAGCGCCGAAGAGCGGCGTATACGGTGGATGCGTTCTGCGTCATGCGGGGTGGTGATGGATCCCTCGACAAGGGAAATGTCATACGGACCTTTGATCTGTGCACGCGTTGCTTCGGGGAAATAGGCGATGGTGACGGCATCGGCGATTGCCAGAAGTTCGCGCTCGCAATTGAGCAGTGTGAGCTGACACCCGTCGCACGAAGCAAACTTCCAGACAGCGATTTTCGGTTTTTGTTTCCGTGCCATGGTTATATCTCCCGGATGCCAAGCAGATGTTTCAATCTCGGATGAGAAAAGACGGGCCCATCTTTGCAGACGAAGAACGGACCGAACTGGCAGTGGCCGCACAGACCGATCCCACATTTCATGTTCCGCTCCATGGAGAGGAAGATCTGACCGGGCTCGACGCCCAGTTTGAGAAGCTCCATCACGGAGAACCTCATCATCACCTCCGGTCCGCAGACCATCGCCAGGGTATTGGCCGGATCAAATGAGGCCTTTGGCAGGAGACTGGTGACGACGCCGACATGGCCTTTCCATCCGCCGAGGGCCCGGTCGACCGTAACGAATGCATGGAAATCAAACCTCCCCCGCCACTCCTCGAGATCCTTCGGGAAAATGATATCGTCGGGTTCCCGCGCACCATAGAGGAGCACCAACTTGCCAAACTGCTGACGGCGGTCGAGTGCCTCGAGGATCACAGGGCGGAGGGGAGCAAGTCCAATGCCGCCTGCGACGATGACGAGGTCCAATCCCACAGCTGCATCGATGGGCCACGGGGTTCCGTATGGTCCGCGGACGCCCACCAGGTCCTTCCTCCGCAGTTTGCTCATCGCCATGGTCACGGTGCCTACGGAGCGAATCGTATGGGTAAGAGAGTCCGTCTCCGCGGAATTGCCGCTGATGGAGATCGGTATTTCTCCCATTCCATGCAGCGAAAGCATGTTGAACTGGCCGGGGCGAAACGACAGCGGCATCCCATCCTCCGGCTTGAGCTCAAGTGTGAAGACATCATGGGTTTCCCGGCGAACCGCTTCAATGCGAAACGGACGCGGAAGGAACGGGGAAACCACCGGCGTTTCGAGAAGGACGTCGAGTTCAGGCATTGGTTCCATAGAGATCGAGAAGTTGGAGTCGTGTGGCTTCTAATCGTTCTTCCATCATTACGGTGAGCCTCTTCAGAAGCTCATAGCCGAGGTGGTGATCGGCTTCGCACTTCTTCCGCAGACACGTGGCATCCAGAGCGATGGCCCTCGTCAGTTCGAGAACATGGGCATCGAAATGCCAGAGATACGGCGGAACAAGCCAGGACCATCCGATCAATTCCCCTTCGCCCAGTGTTTGGATGGTCATGGGGCCCCGATCGGGCGTCAGTACTTCAAGCCCTATCTTTCCGGTTCGTATGAGGTAAAAGTGGTGTGCTTCCTCCCCCTCATGAAAGACATAAGTGTCGGCATCGAATCGGACATTGGAACTGCATCCGGTGATCAACTCCAGATATTCAGGCTGAAGATCTTTGAAGAATGGATGTTGTGCAATAATGGGCTGGAGCGTTTCCATGACAGGTTCCTTCTAAGAAGTCTGTGTGGCTACGGGTGTTTGCTCGCGAACACGTTTCGCTTCTTCGGTCAGGTCGATTCCCACCGGGCACCACGTAATGCATCGCCCGCATCCGACACAGCCGAACGTTCCAAACTGATCGACCCAACTTGACAGCTTGTGAGTCATCCACTGCCGGTATCGCCCTTTGATGGACGTGCGGACGCTGCCTCCATGGATGTAGGAGAAATCAGCATTGAAGCAGGAATCCCAGGTGCGCGTGCGAACTGCTTCGCTGTTTGTCAAATCGGACGTGTCGTGCGACGTGGAGCAGAAGCACGTCGGACACACGAGGGTGCAATTGGCGCAGGCCAGGCATCGCTGCCCGACGCGGTCCCATTCGGGATGTGTCAGCTGATCATACAGCAACTGTTTCAGGCCGTCGGTTTGTAGAGTCCGCCCCATCGACGCCGAAGCATGGTCCAAAAGGCGATTGGCTTCATCGAGTTCCGCCTGTTCCGCCTCTCTTCCCGGGATTTGTGCAAGAAGGGCGCTGCCCCGTTCTGATCCTCCTTCAGCAAGGAAAAAAGGGCTTCCTGTCGTTGTCACTTCCGTGAGGGACAGGTCAAATCCTTTTTCCGCGCGTGGTCCCGTCTTCATCGAAGCACAGAAGCATGTACCCCCGGCCCGCGTGCATTGCACCGTGACAATGAACAGCCGATCCCTGAGGGATTTGTACCACGGATCGACAAAGGGTTCCTGCAGAAAGATCCGGTCCTGGATGGCGATGGCGTGAAGCTCGCAAGGACGCACGCCGAAGAAAACCGTGGGAGGAGGAACTGAATCCCTTCCGTCGACGATGTTCAGGGATCCGTTTGACCGGCTGGATGTGATGAGAGGGACGGAGGGAGGAAAAAGAAATCGCTTCCAGGAATGGGGACCCACGGTGTAACCGAAGAGAGATGGTTCCCCGGACTGCCGCAAATGGTAGGAGGCATTTGTTTGTTCGTCTGTCCATCCCATGGGAAGGTCTTCCACGGATCTGATTTCGTCGATGACGACCGCACTGTCGCGCACAGTCGGGCCGAGGACGCGGAACCCCTCGCTGCGCAGGCGGGCGATCAGGGCCCCAAGGGACTTTGACTCGATTCTGATCATCTGGACCTCTTTGGTGCGGATGTTACTGGATTCCCAGTTTTTTCTTAAGACGCTCGTGCACATCATAACCGCTGGACATTTCAGCTCGTAACGAAGAGGCAACATCCCGAACGGTTGACCGATCTGCTTCATCCTTTTGAAATTCCTTCTGGAGTTTTTCCACCAGTCCGCCGATGACAGAGCACGTTTTCTCCAGACTCTTATATTCGGCTCCCACCAGCTTCATCTCAGAAGCTTGAAGCAGTTTTTTTGAACCTTCAAGCTGTTGCTCCATCAAAGCGTGGAATTTTGCAATCTCGTCAAGATGGGCCCGGGCGACGTCGGCATTGAAGGCCGTTTGATTCGCTTCGGCCACGATTCGTCCCGCATGCCCCCGGATATTCTTGCAGTCGGTGGTCAAAAGGCTCAGTTGGCGGGCGAGATCGGGATTTTGGGAATAGCAGAGAAAGAGGGGAAAACTCAGGAAGAGAAAGAGGGCAATGGGTTTCATGGCGCATCTCCTTTCAACACGAAATTCGTGCGAAACAAAGACTGTCCGGCCGGATAACCACAATCACCGTTCCATGGTTTTTCCCCTCTCAATTCTGGGAAATGAGCAAATAAGGGGGATTTTGACAAGTTTCCCCCTAAGGCTCCCTCTCGATGCATAGTCCGTTGACAAGGTTAGGAATTGGGTTCTTATTTTTTGGGAATTGAAACTAGCTTTGATTCTCATTAATGTTTCACGTCTGGCTCGGCGATCTGCTTTGATGGCAGAGCTTTGAGGGGAGTAAAAGGGATGATTTGAGGAATGGCTGATTCCTGGAATTTCTACGAAACTTCCCCGGGTCGGAATCGTTATATTTTCATCTGTGGCCTTCGCAAGTCCGCAGCTTTTGTTTCCCGCAGAGTTTAATTCTTTCTTAAATCCTCATGTACCAACGACAGGAGTCAGTTATGGCAAGACGCTTGATGGTTGTGCTGATACTGATGATTGCTGTCGCACCGATGGCTTTCGGGCAGATGATGACCGAGAAGCTCGACACGGCGGCGATCAGCATGATCAAGGACGAAGGGATGAACAGGTCCCAGGTGATGGAGATCTTGAGTTATCTCACCGATGTGTATGGACCCCGGCTCACCTGGTCGCCCGAATATCGTGAGGCGGCCGAATGGACGAGCGCAAAGCTCAAGGAATGGGGACTGCAGAATGTGCGCTTCACGAATTTCGAGCCCTCAGGAAAAGGATGGACGCTGAAGAAATTTTCTGCAAACGTGATTTCTCCGCGTTCGTATCCCCTCATTGCCTATCCGAAGGCCTGGACCCCCGGTACAAAGGGGACAGTCCGGGGAGAAGCGGTGATCCTCGATGCCCAAACCGAAGCCGATCTTGCCAAGTACAAGGGAAAGCTCAAGAACGCTTTTGTTCTTACGTCGGAAGCGCGCGATTTGCCGGCGCACTTTGCAGCGCAGGGATACAGGCTCAGCGATTCAGCCTTGCTGGATCTTTCCAGTGCGGGCATGCCGGGCGCAGTACGCCGCGGCGGCCGCCGTGCGATGGGTGATTCTGCCATGATTGCGCGTTTTCTTTCCCAGGCACAATTTGCCGCGAAGAAAATCGAATTCTGCATGAGTGAAGGCGCTGCCGCTCTCCTCGACGCCGCACGCGGAGACGGTGGGACAATCTTTGTTTCGCAGGCGAGCGTACCCCGCGCACCTCAGGGTCTCAACGACCTTTTTGGAGGACGCGTGAGCCCCTACGCTGAAGATGCCCCAAAAATTCTGCCGCAGGTTGCCGTTGCTGCCGAGCATTACAACCGCATGGTGAGAATGATCAAGAAGGGTCAAAAGGTCATGGTAGAAATGAATCTCGAGGTGGAGATGACCAAGGCCGTTCCCGGGTTCAACATTATTGCCGAAATACCGGGTACCGATCTGAAGGATGAAATCGTCATGGTGGGCGGACACTTTGATTCATGGCATGCCGGCACGGGAGCGACGGATGACGGCACGGGTTCCGCAGCTTCGATGGAAGCAGTGCGGATTATCAAGAAGCTGGGCCTGAAGCCTCGCCGCACGATTCGCATAGGGTTATGGGGTGGCGAAGAGCAGGGTCTCCTCGGATCCCGCGGCTACGTCAAGGATACGTTCGGCGAACGTGAAGCCGACATGATGCAAATGATGATGGGCCGTGCTTCCTCGGGACCCTTGAAGACGAAACCGGAGTATGAGAAATTCTCCGTCTACTTCAACCACGACAACGGTACGGGAAAAATCCGCGGCATCTATCTTCAGGGAAATGAAGCTGCCCGTGGAATCTTCCGCGAATGGTTCGCCGCCGTCGACGATCCGACTGCACAGACGATTTCGCTCTCCAACACGGGAGGCACGGATCATCTGGCGTTCGATGCGATCGGACTTCCCGGATTCCAGTTTATCCAGGACCCTATCGAGTACGACAGCCGCACGCATCACTCCAATATGGATGTCTATGAGCGCGTTCAGGAGGGCGACATGAAACAGGCCTCGACGATCATGGCCATCTTCCTCTATAACGCAGCCACACGGGACGCGAAATTCCCCCGAAAACCCGAGCCTGCAAGCCCGGGCAGGGGCGCTCCATCCGGCAGCAACTAGCCGATAGCAGATTTGTTCTCCGGTGCCTGCAGGTCCGAAAGGATATGCAGGCACTGCTGTTTTCAGCCTGAACGAAATTTGCTATATTGCCCTCGAACATCGACGAGGCACATATGACGCGCGGCATGAGTCTCTCCATCAAGCTTCTCTTCACGTTCGTTCCCCTCTTCATTCTCGCTGTCTCGGGCAGCTATTTCCTTAATGCCCTTTCTTCCCAGGACCTCATGTTGGAACAGGCGCGGGAAGCATCGCTGCAAAAAGCGCACATCGTTCGGGAAGCAATTGTCTATCAGATGGTTGAGAACGACAAAGTCGAGGATACCTTCCTCAACCGGCTTCAGACAGTGGGAGGCCTCCGCGACCTCTATGTTCGCATCAGGCCCGATAACCTCCGGCTGACGGAAGAGTTCGATGATGACACGACGAGGCCAAGGCGCCTGAAAATGCGCATGGAGTCCGCTCTGGCGAAAGGATCCATAGGAGAGGAAGTCTTCGATACGGGCGTGCCTCTCTGGGTGGTCCATGGCGACGATGTCGAAGCGATTATTCCCTTCAAGGCGGAGAAGAAATGCCAGCAGTGTCATGATGTCCCCCTCAATCATGTTCTGGGGGTTGCCCATGTACAAATTCCGCTGGCGAACATTCAGGGATCCATCAACGCGAATGCCAACAGAATGGCAATGATCTCGAGCGGCTTTGCCGTTGTGGTCATTCTGATTGGATTCTTTCTCTATCGGAGCTTCATACAAACCCCCGTGAAGAAACTCGTCGAGGCCACGGAAGCAATTGGCCAGGGAAACATGTCCGTTTCCATGGATGTCTCGGCTTCCAAGGACGAGTTGGGTTCTCTGAGCCGTTCGATCGACCGCATGCGCACGGCGCTGAAACAGAGCCAGGATGCATTGAGAACGTCGACGGTCGGACAGATTGCCCAAACGATGATTCGCGATTTCCGCGCACCCGTGAGGCAGATTCTGCAGGCAGTCTCCGCAATTGAAAAACCGGACACGGATTCTTCCCTGCGGTCGGAACTCGCAGCACAGGCAAGGGCTGCCGTGGAGACCATGAACAAAATGACCCAGGACCTGATCGACTTTACAACGGGTGAAATGAAGGCGAACAAGATGGCATCAAGCGTGCCGGGGCTGGTGCAGTACGTCAGAGAATCCGTCAAAACGGAGCTGGAAAAAGAGAGCATCCGGTTCGAAGTGCGGGAGGGGTTTTCCGGAAACGCGCAGCTCGACTACGAACGCATCGGCCGTGCGCTCGTCAACATTATCAACTATTCGGCCAACTACGTGCCTCCGGGCGGGCAGATAACTCTTTCCACGGAATCCGACCGCAAGAATGTGATCTTTCGGATCAGGAACGACGGAAGCCCGATCCCGCAGCAATTTCTCGGCAGGATTTTCGAGCCGTTTGTCAAGGTCGTGCAGGAAAAAGGCCTCGGGCTCAATCTGGCCCTTGCGAAGCGTATTGTCGAATTGCAGGGAGGGAAGATTGACGTGGTATCGTTGGAAACCGGGACAACCTTCACGCTTCAGCTTCCTCTGACCTGAGAGACTCATGCCTGACCAAACGCGGCGAGTCCTCTGGGTAAGCATTTTCAGCGCGGCCTTCGGAATGGTGGAAGCGATTGTGGTGGTGTATCTGCGGTCGCTCTATTACCCTGAAGGTTTTGTCCTCCCATTGAAGCCCATCGGGCAATCCCATCTGATCGCAGAACTCTTCAGGGAGTTTTCCACCATCCTCATGCTGGTTGCCGTCGGGGCTTTGGCAGGGAGATCCCGATGGCAGAAGTTTGCTTTCTTCATCATCGCATTCGGGATCTGGGATATCTTCTACTATGTTTGGCTCAAGGTTTTTCTCGACTGGCCGGCATCGCTCTTAGATTGGGATATTCTTTTCCTCCTGCCTGTTCCGTGGATCGGTCCTGTCCTGGCCCCGGTGTTGATATCGCTCCTGATGATTGCCGCCGGCGTTCTGATACTTCGGAGGGAACAAAAGGAGCCGTTCAGTCCTGCCGCGGCATGGGTTGTCCTCTCCAGTGCGGGTGTTGCGGTCATTCTGTTCACGTTCATGTCCGATCTGGATGCAACAATACGGTCTTCTCTCCCGAAACCGTATTCTTATCTCTTGTTTTCTGCGGGGTTTTTCATGATGGTAGGCGCTGTGGCGGGCATGTTCGCAAGCCGTAAAGGCCGATAGCGGCGGCTCTTCGGATATCAGCGGTCGCGGAGGATTCCTTCGGCAAAGAGGGAAAGGCCGAAGGGGAAATTGGCAAAGCGCAGCAACAAACGTTCTGAGGCGAAAACCTGTCGTAATGCGGCGTTGAGAAGTGGGGGAGGAACGTCGAGGGCAGAATCGTTCCGGCCCGTTCTCGCCGTAAGACGCTGCAACAGCGCTGCGGGGAACAACAATGTGTTGAAGAACGAGATGCGCTGAACCTGAAAGCCGGCATCAGCAAGAACATTCCTCAGAGTTGCTTTCTGATACCTTCTTCTGTGATGATTCACTTCGTCGTGATGGCTCCAGAGCCATGGATAGGCAGGTACCGTCACAAGAATGCGCCCGTTCGGCGTAAGAGATTTTCCGGCTTGAAGCAAAATCTCCCGATCATCGTCGAGATGCTCGATGACGTCGAGAAACGTGATCAAATCGAATTTTTTCCCCGGGAAGGCACCCGGGCCCAGGTTGGATTGGACGACCTGCGTCAGTCCTCGTGTGCGACAATACTCGATGGCAAGAGCCGAGGAATCAGTTCCATACGCGTCGTAGGTCTGCGACAACATCTCAAGGATCGCTCCTGTTCCGCATCCGACGTCGAGGACAGCTGATCCGGGGGGAATTGCGAGGTGACGGCGAATGAGATCCTGCACAATGACCATCCTCGCGGCAAACCACCAGTGCACCTTCTCAATCGCAAAGAAAGTCCTGTAGAGCTGCTCATCCATCAGTACCTGCCCCCGGCAAAGTTCCTTTTTACGCGGAGAAGCCCGCGAATATCGTCAAAAGCCGTTTGGACGATGTTGACCCTGGTGTCGAGGTCCTCAATCCAGCTCACCGGCAGATCAAAAATCCTATAGCCGAGTTTCTCGGCAATGATCAGCAGCTCCGTGTCAAAAAACCAACCTGTGTCTTCCAGTTTGGGCAACAACACCCGTGAGGCCTTCGCCGTTATGGCCTTGAATCCGCACTGTGCGTCGGAGAATTTTGTGCGGAACATCGATTTGACGAGAAGGTTATATCCGCGCGAAATGATTTCCCGCTTCAGGCTGCGTTTGGTCGTTGATGCCTTCAGGAGCCGGGAGCCAATGCCGATATCGAAGCCTCCGCTGATAAGGGCCTCGATAAGAGGGGGAAAAGCGTACAAATTGCTTGAGAGGTCTACATCCATGTAGCTCAGGATGTCCGCGGAGCTCTCGGACCATACCTTTTTAAGAGCCCGGCCCCGGCCTTTTTGTTCCAGATGAACGACCCGGACGCCCTGAAATTCGCGTGCGAGTTTTCCGGCAATATCAAGAGTTGCATCCGTCGAAGCATTGTTGGCAATGACGATTTCCCATTCGAAGCGGCAGTGCCCGGTGAGAAAGTGGTGCAGAGCAGCAATGCTTGAAGGAAGGATGGACTCTTCGTTGTAAACCGGTATGGTGACGTTAACGAGCATGTGTTATCTGCAGCCGGGCCCGCAGCAGCTCCCAGCCCTGAGCCGCGAGGAGCAGGACGAGAGGAATCACGGGATAGAAGTACCTCGCTTCTGCATTGGTTGGAATGTGGATGAGAATGTAATAAAGAATGACCATTCCGGGAAGCCAGAGAAGCGGTTCCGCGCGTCTTACCGCAAGAGCCAAGGCCGCGAGCGCCAGCGAAACGTACTGCAGAACCATCAGCAACGCCCTGATGGCAGAAGCCAGAGGATAGTCGACGACATACGATAACACAGAGTGCTCATCCGATTGATCGCGATATTCCTTATACGACGGTGCGAACGCGCGGGTCATGATCCAATCAGGGGTCAGGAGAACGGGAATCCGGCGAAGCATGACGGTGGTATACCACCAGGGATGTTCGGCAATGATGTCCACCGCTTCCCGGAACCTCTTTCGATCGCGCTCCACTCCGTCGGGATAAGCCCATGATCGGTATCCCTCCAGCGTGGCCATCCGTTCATCCCCGTACACGGTGCCCAGAGTGTCGCCAAACTGGCTGATTCCTTCCCACATGCTTATCCCGTTGCCGAGCCCCAGCGGAACAACGCTTCCTTGCGTTGCCTTGTAGTTGCGGATGGTGTGCGCCGCGAGCACCGTGACGGTCCCCAGAACCAGAACGGCTCCCGCGAGAAGCCGCCGCGGTGAACGTTGAAGAGCAATTGCAATCAGAAAAACCGCCGGAAGGAAGACAACATCAGGCCTCATGGTGCATGCGACGCCCGCCAGAAGGCCCGTTGCGAAGAGCAGAGTCATGGAGGGCTTTTGGGATGCGGCAAGAAAGAGTGTCACACTCCCAACAAGGAAAAAGGGCATGACAGCGTCGGGAAGAACCGCAATTTCGAAGCGTGCGCTCAGCGGCCAGAGTGCATAGAGGAATCCTGCAACCCATGCCGAGGTCTCACTCCCGAGTTTCCGGCCGACGTGCACCGTCATGACTGCGGTGGCAGCCGAGAGTGCAACATGAAGGACTTGAATCGCTGCAGGACCTCCGCCAAGAGCCAGCGGAATGAGAATCAGGAAGACATATCCCAGCGGCCGATCGATGAACGGCTCATAGCGCCATGCTGAAGGCTGTGAGACAGGAGCAACGTCGACAAGCGTTACTATTCCCTTCCCATCCAGAATATTTTCCGCCACCTCCAGGTACGATCGTGAAATACCCTCGAAGTAGTTGGGACCGGGAAAGACCATGAGTGCGACCATACGGATCCCAACTGCACACGAGACAAGGAGGATCCATTTACGCGGCCGGCTCAAAGCTGAACTCCATCGAAAGGGTTAAGGGAAGATGAGCTTCGATCGAAATCTCGAGTCCGGAATTGGGAATTTTTGTTCCGTAGCTCGGGGAAAAGAACGAATCGATACACTTCATAGGGCCGAGGCTTGACTTGATCGTCAGTGTGCCGACGGAGCCGCGGACCCGGCACGTCACATCATCAGTGATGCTGACGGAACAGGAAGGGTGAAAATACAGACGACTGCTTACCCGATGGACACCGGTACCGGAGATCGTGTCATGCACAAGAAGGCGGAATTGTTTCCTGGCCATTTCGAGGGCTCGCCGGTGAAGGATGCCCGGGGCGCACTGATATTCTGCCGTGATGAAATCCCCGTCGTCAGAGAAGTTGGAACTCAGGACTTTGGGACGTGTCGTATCTGCCTTGATGGACCAGAGCGAATCAAAAATTGCGGGCTCGACGCCGTCGACGCAGATGGTATTGTGTGCAGCAATGCTTCTGAATTTCTGCCGTGAAGCTTTGTCAAACGTGTAGGAATATGTGCCGGAATCGACCACAAAAGGCGCGCCGGCAATCCAAAGTTCAAAGCTGAGGGTGTCGTTGTGGCCGTGGCCGCCGCGGCCCCGCATTCCAATGTCGCCCGTATCAAGGAAGAGATGGGCAGAACGTGAGTGGAGCGTGTGGAATCCCCCCAAGGCAAATGACCGGGAGCGGGGATCAACGACGCCCTGGCCGAGAAGTTGATGGCGTTCAAACCCCTCGCCCCCATAATACCAGAGGGCATCCTGGTCAAATCGGCCTGCGGTCGCCTTGAAATCAGCCCGACCGAATTGTATCGCGCCAACCGACAAAGCGTGCCGATGATCGTTGATCTCCTGATTCATTGAAACGCGAAAAAGCCGTCCGTCGTCGGCATCGCCGACATTGGGAATGCTCCCGTCGGGGCGCGTGTACTGCTGAACAAATTCCGTCATGAGCTCGAGCCGCTGCAGAAAATCCTGAGAGAGCGGGATGTTGTTCTGTTGGCAGAGAATGGAAGCGGCCTGGAAAAACTCAAGGACGAGGCGGTGGTAGGCCGTTGATTTCTCATGATTGACGCCATCGTCGTACACCTGTTCCTGCATTTCCTGTTGAAGCCTCGCGACACCCCAATCGAGCCAACGCTTTCCGATCGGAAGGTCCCGAAAAAACATTCCCAGGAAGATGAGGCCGACAACATTCGAAAGAAAATGGTTTCCGTTGACACGGGCATACTCAAGGTGGGACTCGATAAAACGTCCATGGGTGAGAAGCGACCGGAAGAAACGAATCCAGAAGTCCTTGGAAAGAGCGGTGGATTCGCAGAAGAAGTAATATCCCGCGATCCAATTGCAGGATCGAATGGCAGCCTCCATGGCGATCGCCCAGTTCACTCCATAGCCGACAGGATTCGATGCTATCCAATGATCGACAAGGCTTTTGAATTTCTCAGCGTATTGCATGTTCCCGGTCAGCCAGGATGCCTTTCCCAGCCACCATACCTGATGAAACCTGCTGAGTTCCCAGGGGACCTTTACGTCGGAAGGATTCTTCAGATCCAGGATATCGAGCGTACGGGAGGGCGCAAGTTCCCACTCCTTTCCGCTTTTGAAATCGAGCTGCCAGCGAAGTGGGTCCCCGAGTTCCGTGAGCGGCGATCCGAGAGTCTGAAAACGGTTTGCCAGAACGAGTTCGGCCTCTTCCAAGATCGAGTCGTACGGCTGCGACGTCGTCAAAAGATTGAGGAAAAAGTCCTTTCTGTTTCTCGGATGAAAAAAGAAACGGTGCCGGTTCTTCGCATGCACGTGATCGACGAACTCCGCCGGCCCGCTGCTCCAGCCCATCGATCGGAAGAACTTCTCATCGCTCGCCGTGTGCATCCTCTTCTGCAGAAGAAGGTTCCACACCGCCGGACGGATCTTCTTGTACAAAAGAGCGGAGGGAATTCGCCGGAGGGGAGGAAGGTTCATCGTTGTTCCTTCCTGAGAAGAGGGCGAACCGACTCGATGATGCGGGAAGCGTTTTGCTTCCACGAGAATTTCCGCACGGCATCGGTCCTCGCCGACCGGCCAAGTCGGGCGCGCTGGCCGCGGTTCCGTGCGAGCATGAGAATTTTCGCGGCAAGATCTTCATGGTCTCCGTGCTGCATGAGGACCCCGTTCTTCCCGTCCCGGATGATTTCTCCGATCTGGCCCACCGGGCTCGCAACAATGGCTTTCCCTGCTGCCATATATTCGAAGAGCTTGGTGGGAGAACCGAAAAAGACGGTGCCATCGGCGTTGTGCACGTGCGGGGAAAGAAGAATATCGGACGCTGCAAGGTAGGAAGGGATATCTTCATGAGGAACCGAGCCGGTCAGCGTCACCGAAGAGCGGACGCCGTCGCGTTGGATGATAGTCTCAACTTCCGAACGAAGCTTCCCGTCGCCCACGATGAGAAAATGAACGCGGGGATCTTTTGTCACGGTCGGTTTGATGGACCGGGCGAGAATCTCCACGCCATGCCATTGGCCAAATGTCCCTACAAAGCATGCGACGAGCTTGCCGGTGAGGCCCAATCGTTTCCGGACGGCTGTTCCATTCAACTTTGGCGAGAATTGCGCCGGATCGACTCCGTTGGGATTGACCACGATCTTCTCCGGGGAAATGCCCATACTCAGAAGCTGATCCCTGATAACCTCAGAAACAACCGCTATGCGGGCTGCACGGCGGAGCTGAACCTCTTCGGCGAGCCTGAGATGGGTCTTGAGGTACGATCGTCCCCATTGCTGCTTCACCCAGACTTCCGATCCGTTAAACTCAAGCACCAGCGGTATCTTGAATTCTTCTGCCAGCAGAGAAGTTGCGAAATTGAATTCACTGTGTCGGTGATAGAGAAATGCAGGCCGTTCACGGCGGATGATATCGGGAAGAGCCTTGAGCAGACGATAGTTGTAGGCTATCGACAACACCTCAGGAAGGTTCCGATAGGCAGGCGAATACGGGATGGTGACCTGCCTGCTTTCATCCACCGGCAGCTCACCGCTCGAGACTGCAAGGTAGTCGTGGCCCAAGTCCTCCAGGCCGTTCAGAAATCCCCGAGTGTGGGTAAACGAGCCCCCCACGAAAAGCGGGCCGTAAAAATCGGTTCGGAGGAAGAGAACTTTCATGACGATCCGCGCATTCTCAGAAGAACCAGATGGAAGAATGAGAAGAGGAGCGTCAGAGCGCTGGCCGAGACTTCCCACAGAAAGAAGGGAACGTCCTTCCGGAGAAAGGAGAGCCAGTGAACGGAAAGCGTTCCGCCGCCTTGATCGACAAGCCACCGTCCATCGGCCGGCGTCATCAGCAGAAAGAGCTTGATGAAGAACTGATATCTCTGGAGAGACAAATCCCTGCATCCGCATGCGGCATATTGCGCCCGCCGGCCGCGGAGAGCCTTGATCATTCTGCCGCCTTCACTGATGGCTCGTTCATCGAGGAGTATCGTTGTCGCTTTCTCTGCGCCGGAAACGCGTTGGAACACGTCTTCAATCTTCCTCGGGTCTCCGGAAAAAACGATGAGAACGCCATTCCTTTTCACAGGAAGAGGCCTCTGGAAGCTGAAAGGAAGGCGGAGCTCATTTGGTCGCTCGAAGAAGTAGATAAAATCCCAGCCATGGGGCAAAGAGCTTCTGATTGATGCGGTTGAGAAACAGGGGAAAACGCCGCCGTATGGGGTCGAAGAGTGCAAATTCAAGAGAGTGAAAACGCCGGAACATCGTGCGGACCTCGCTCTTCGAATATGCTTTCCCGAGGGGATTTTCGGAACCGTCGTAGATGCGGATCCAATCGCCGACAAGTCCCGCACTGTGCGTGCTTTGCCCGGAGCGGAACAGGCGATACAGGGCAAACAGCGGAATGCCGGCAAGCATGTGGATGGAATGCTTATGATAGAGCATGATCACGGCCTCCCCGCCCGGCTTGAGCACTCTGAAGACTTCATCGATGGCCTTTTGCGTGTCGGGCGTGTGATGCAGCACCCCGAAGGAGTAGACAACGTCGAATTCCCCGGCGGAGAAAGGAAGGTTCTCCGCGTCCGCAACGAGGGCGCGGCCCTGCAAACCGGCCAGTGCAAAGCGTTTCTTCACGAGGTCGATGCTGTTCGGAGTAAGATCCACTCCCGTCACCGCTGCTCCCGCCCTGGCAAATTGAACCAAGTCCGTTCCAAGCCCGCAGCCGACCTCGAGGATTGATTTCCCTGCGTACTGGTGAAAGCGAATGGCTTTCTCCATGAAGGGATGAATGCTGTATCGAAAGCGTTCAACCTCATCGAAGAATTCCTGCGAGCCCCATGCGAGATGTGTGAATTGCGTGCCGCACGGATGGGAATCCCAGTAATTCCTGACATCTTCTTTCACCCCTGCTGCGGATTGCTGAGTTTGTGTGGTCATGAGGCCGTTCCCTTGAAGCCTCTCAGCACGAGGTACCATCCGACACTCTTGGAGAGCCGTTGAAGAACGTTTTCGGGAAACAACCTGCTCAGGGGGAAATCCCCCTTGTGGAGATGGAAGATTTCGGCTGTTACCCGCGGAAAGGACCGCATCAGGCGCAGCCCTTCGGCCCGCGAATAGACCTTCGTCAGCGGATTTGTTTCTCCGTCCGTACTGGCGGAAAGAACAGACGCAGGGGAAAGCGTAAACGGATTCCGGCCGCGCAACAGCCTGCCTGCAAAACGCCTCGTCCCGCTCCTGAGGAGAATCTGCAAATAGTACGTGAGGGAATTCTTGTGATATAACAGAATGAGCGTTTCGCCTCCCGGCTTCAGCACTCTGTGGATTTCTTCGACGGCTCTTTGCGTGTCGGGGGTATGATGGAGCACGCCATTGGAAAAGACAAAATCGAAAGACTGATCAGGAAAAGGAAGCCGCTCTGCATCGCCGTTCACAAAAGTTCCGGATTGACGAAAAAGGCCGAACCGCTTGCAGGCAAGTTCCAGATGATGGAGCGTCAGATCGAGGCCGGTGACGACGGCACCGCCCCGGGCGTATTGGAGCAGATCCGTCCCCATGCCGCATCCGACCTCGAGCAGCTTTTTGCCGCGGTACTGGTCGAAGCGCGCGACATCCCGCAGCCACGGTGAATAGACTTCATAACGAAATCGCGCGTGGTCCTCAAAATACTCTGTGGAAAACGGGTCGGCGTCCGACCGAAACCCGGTTGTTTGTGAGCCGATCGGGACATTCGTCCAGTGCTCAATGGTTCTGGCTTTGATTGTCTTTGATTTCATTCGCGTCAACAATACCGGGGAGCGTCGATCATGATGATTCACCGTCGGTATTCGACCCAGTGAACAAATCCCGGCCGGTTGATTTCCCACGAGATTCCGTTCCCGCGGGGCTCTCCGTCGCGGTCTGTCACAAGAGCAATGGTCGGTTCTTTTCTGGTTCTCATCAGCCCGTCCCTGGACTTGACCGTGATGTCACGGCGGAGATGGTAGCGGATCTGAATTTCGTTCACGAGAAGAGTGGCGCCCATCGGGGCAGAACCATTGATGGTTTCTGCCTGTTCTTTCAATGTGATAATGTCGAAATCGTAGCCCTTGGCCCGTTCGCGGTTTGCCCAACCGACTTCACGGAGAGGAAGTCCTGCAGCAAGGAAGAGTACAACGAGGGTAAACCTGGCGGGTACTTTCAGCAGCAGGACGGCGAATGTCCAATAGGTTGCAAGGTAGCGGATGTCAAGGTTACCCGCCCGGGAGAGGATGGAACTGGGAGTCCCGAAGAAAGTAAACGTGATCAGAAGCCAGAGCCCCAACGCTCCGACGATCTCTTTCCACATATCCCGGCGGGCAAAGAGAGAGATGAAGATCGCCTCCGGCCGGACAAGGGGAAGCAGGACGCTGGCGTATTTCCAATCTTTGATTTTCAGGACTAAAAGAACAGCCAACGCCGTTTCGTACCCCATCAGCCCGTACGAGAGGAGGGGAAAAATCAAAGAGGCCTTGATGATCTCGTTTTCTCCGCCGGAGCCGTCGAAGGACGCTCGCAGAGCCGCCAGACTTGCAGCAAAGGCCAGAAGACGGAATACAAGAGGGTTTCCAAACGTCAGCAAGGTCAATGACATCCAAACCGGAGAGGTAAAGGCAGCCGAAAGCTCCCCGCCGTTGAGAGGATTCCGGACAAACGAAAGGTAGATCAGCGGATCGCCCCACCAGGTGTTCCAGAGGAGGGCAGCCTCCAGAATCAGGAGGAGATAGAAAGCGAGACGGTGGGGAAGCCACTCCGCCGCAAGCTTCGAAGGTTCTGCAACGGTTTTTTGAAGAGGATTCGCTCTTTTGCGACCCCTGGTGCTTCCGGGTGCCCGCATGCCAGCTCCATGGAAAAACCGACGATTATCGGAGGTTTAGACGAGGAAAGAGCCGACAGAAGGTAAGCGAGATTCTTCCGAAAATCCAGAGCCGTATCAGAGAGACGGCTTGAAATCCCGGATGTTTGGAAGGAACAAGTCCGTCCAGCGGAGGCCAAGCCTCTTTCGAAAATGAATGGAGAGCATGATGAGCATCAGAAGAAAGGCTGCACTGGACCCGATCGATGCAGCGGAAATGCCGATCGTCGGAAGGAAGAGAAGGTTGATTGCTACAGAGAGGGCGAGGCCGCAGGCAGGGGAAACAATGACGATAGCGGGAATCCCTCGTGCCGAGAGATCGTTGTTGAGAATCGTGACAAGCGAGAGAGCCACCATCCCGGGAAGAAACCAGTAGAGCGGCTCAATGGCCCCGCGAAACGGTTCTCCAAAGAGCAGGAGAATGATCGGACCGCCGGCAGCGGCCAGAACCAGACAGACAAGCGTCATGATCACAAGCGAGAACCGAAAAACCTTCGACGAGAGGTGTCCTTTGTCGAGCCGGTCGGCAGAAACCTTGGGAAAGAGAATCAGGCCCAGGGTGACGGGTATGAGGTAGAGGACATCGGTGATCTGCATGGTGACGGAAAAAATACCCGCCTCGCCCTCACCCAGGAGAACATTGATGAGGAAGATGTTGACCCTGAGGACGAGGAACATGAGAAAGCTGGTGACGTACGACCGGACGCCGTAGGAAAACATCTCGCGGAAGAGGGCCTTATCAAACACAAAACGGACAGGTGATATCCTGTTTGTACGCCAGAGAGAAA
>CAZRPU010000014.1:11258-36965 GCA_964602055.1 uncultured Ignavibacteriaceae bacterium | reverse complement strand
GCGTGTAGCGTCCGGGCGGAAGCGAGAGGCGATAGATTCCATCCGCATTGGAGATGGTACCGCGCGTCGTTCCGTCAATCCGTATAGTTGCCGCTACAAGCATCTCGCCTGTGGACTTATCCCGGACCGTTCCAGAAACGACGTAGGTCTGTGCAAAGGACAGGGACGCGGGGAAAATCGCAGCGAGGAGAAAAGCTACACGGAGCATGTTTTCATTGAATGGCCGAAAAGAGTCTTGGACTGTTTCGGAGGTTAAAAAGAAACCGCTGAACCGCAGCGGTCATGAGGACGATGCGCAATGGAAGTGAGACTATCCTGTTTTTCGGATACGCTCGAAGGTGTGCAGGACCTTTGTCATGCCGTGATCCAACAACGAAATAATGGCAACATCACCGTCGAGCTCGACCAGTTTGTCCTGCGCCAGCTTCTTGGCCTCGGCTTCGTTTGTTGCCGTCCCATGAAAGAGATTCTTGGGAACATCAAGGGTTTTTGTTATGAGAATGCGATACGTCATGATTGTCCTCGGGTTGCGCGTTTGTTTTCAGCCTGCACTGGGAGATCTTCCTTCCTGAGTTGCCTCATAGAGGATTTCCGCTATATCCTTCACCTGGACTGTTTCGGCTGCCTCCTTTGCCTTCACGCCATCGGTCATCATGGTCATGCAGAACGGACATGCCGTGCCGATGACATCAGGCTTGAGCGCCAGGGCTTCCTCGGTGCGTTCAATGTTCACACGCTTTCCTTCTGTTTCCTCCATCCACATCCTTCCTCCTCCCGCTCCGCAGCAGAAGCCCCTGCTCCCCGACCTCTTCATTTCCACAAGCTCCACACCCGGGACCGATCGAAGCGTTGCGCGCGGGGAATCGTAAATGCTGTTGTAGCGGCCGAGATAGCACGAGTCATGATACGTAATTTTCGCTTTCTGTGCAGCGCTGATCTTGATTTTCCCCTCATCCACAAGCCCCATAAGGAAATCGGTGTGGTGCACAACCTCATAGTTTCCGTCAAACTGCGGATACTCGTTCTTGAGGGTATTGAAGCAGTGAGGACAGGAAGTCACCACTTTTCTCACCTTGTACCGGTTCAGCGTCTGTACGTTTTCCTTCATCAATATCTGTGCGAGGTATTCATTCCCTATTCTGCGGGCGGGATCTCCCGTGCATTTCTCCTCGGTTCCGAGAATGGCGAATCGTATGCCTGCCTGCTGCATGAGCCGTGCGAAGGCCTGTGTGACCTTCTTATACCTCGCGTCGTAGGACCCGGCGCATCCAACCCAAAAAAGAACCTCGACATCCGACGCTTCGGCCATTCGGGGAATGTTCATTCCTTCAGCCCAATCTGCCCGGCTTGAGGCGCCAAAGGCCCACGGAGTGAAGTTGTTCTCAAGATTACGAAAAACAACCTGCACTTCGGCGGGAAAAGCCGACTCCATCAGCACAAGATCGCGCCTCATATCAACGATTGCGTCGACATGCTCAATATTCACGGGGCATTCCTGCACACATGCCATGCAGGTCGTGCAAGCCCAGAGTTCCTCTGCTGTGACATAGTCATGCACGAGGGTTTTTTCGAGAGGATTCTTCGTCCCTTCGCGTGCTTCTCCATTTGCCGTGACTCCCGCATCGACCAGAGGGGCCTTCTCCATGAGTCTCGCCCTGATATCCATGATGATTTTTCTCGGAGAGAGAATTTTTCCTGTCGAGTGAGCCGGACACGCAGTCGAACATCGGCCGCATTCCGTGCACGTGTACCCGTCGAGAAGCTGTTTCCAGCTCAAATCCTGAACATCGGCCGCCCCGAATTGTTCTACGTTTTCCGCTTCAAGGTTCAGCGGCTTCAAGGCGCCGCGGGGCTTCGTGGAGGAAAAGTAGACATTGAAAACCGAAGTCAAGACGTGCAGATGTTTCGAATAGGGGAGATAGTTCAGAAAAGCAAGTACGAGCATGATGTGAGCCCACCAGAACACCTCGTACCATGTTCTGACAGTCTCCCCCTCCATGCCGCCGAAGAGAGGTACCGCCATCGAGGAAAGAAAACGGACCGCCGCGAGGTCACTCTCTCCCACAATCAACAGTACTGATCGCTGGCCGACCATGCTTATCATGATCAGCAGTATCACGAGGAGAATTGCGGTAGCATCCAGCTTGCTGTGCAGACCCACTTCGAGGCGTTGCGGCCGAAGGACGTATCGCCGAAAGAGGGCGACACAAACCGAGAGAATCACAAGTGCGATAAACACTTCCTGAATGAAGACCAGAATTTCATAGGGCATCGCACCGATAATGGAAAGCGAAAAACCCGGTATCAGTCCTTCGGCGATGGATTCGACAACCGCCGTCAGCAGGACGACAAAGCCCCAAAAGATGAAGAAATGCATGAGACCCGCGAAAGGTTCGCGCAGAAGCTTCGACTGGCCGAACGCAACTGTGAGCACTTTTCCCACGCGCGCCCCCGGGGCATCAAACCGGTTGTCGGGCTTTCCCAACCACAGATACCGGATGAGGCGGGCAACACTCCAGGCAAACAGCCCCATTGAACACAGGAAGAGGGCCGCGAACACGATATTCTTGGTTTCCATAGAGACCTTTTCTAGGAGTAGAGTTCGGATCGGAACAAGGTCACAGCCTCCCCGGCGATGCTCAAGTCGTCTACCTTTCCCTTTTTTACTTTGATCCTCACCTTCACCCTTCCTTTTCTTCCCATGCCATCACCCTGTTCACCGATGAACTCAAGCCTTCCGTCTTCAAGGGAGAATGAGGGAAGGACGGTGTTTCGCCAGAGTGCAAATTGGTGGAGATAGACGCCAAGGGGGCCATTCGCCGATCCCGTGACAGGGTCCTCCGGGATGCCGACCAGAGGGGCAAAGAACCTTGAATGAAACGCCGAACTCTCTTCCAAGGTTTGAAGGGAAAAAGCACAAACGCCGATCATGCGATGGTTCTTACAGTCCTGCGCGAGAGCGTTCATGTCGGGCCTCAGCGCCATGAGCTTCTTGAGCGATTTCACCGGAACATAGAGATAGTTCGCGCGGGCAACGGGGAGTTTTGGATGGAGATCCGACGAACGAAGACCGATGGAATTTCTGAATGACCGAAGGCTTTTCACAACTGAAAATGTGGGGACGGGGAGATGGAACTCCACAATCGTACCTGAAGCCCTCTTTTCAACCACCACCTTCAGAAGGCCGCTCTTTGTTTGAACTTTGAAAGCAAAGGCGCCGTTTTGACGCATGCCGGCCATCCCATCCTCCGCCATCGCATGGAATGCACCGATGGTCGCATGGCCGCATAACGGAATTTCAGCCATCGGACTGAACCAACGAATCTGGATATCCGCCCCGCGGATGCCCGGAGGCAGCACAAAGGCGGTCTCGGGAACCCCGAATTCCCTTGCGATCATCTGCATTCTGGATTCCGACAAACCTCTCGCGTCGGGCACGACGCACGCCGGGTTTCCCTGGAATTCCTGAGCCGTGAAGGCGTTAACGTGCTTGAACGGTATCTTTTTCATCATTCACCTCTTTGAGGAGGAACTGCCAAGAGTGAGAGCCGTCAGAATCCTTTGTTGCTTCACGAAGAAAAGAACTCCTTCTCTCAGGAAGAAAGAATCAGGCACAGGGGCGGAGGCCTCACTCGTCAGTATTTCGGTAAAGGCTCTTTTTCCATTCCTTGAATCAAGTATCGCAAGATGATTCTCCAATTTCAATGACTCCGGGGAAGAATTTCGAACGGGCAGGTGATAATTGACGATGAGATAGGGATTCTCAAAGAGAAACTCTGCTGCGCCAACCAGCTCTTTCTTCGAAATTTCCTTTTCCACCATCGAGAGAATCTGATCCGATGCCGCTCCTTGCCCCAGGATTTCGGGAAAGCGGACTCGATCCTCCGGCATTTCCTGCACAGCCGACCGGCGCAGGCCGGAGAGTTCTTCAATTCCTTCATCAAACATCTGTACAACCTTCCCTGTCTGCAGCTCGAGAGCATATCCAACCCTTTTCTCAAAGAGCGTCTGATAGGCATAGACCTTCTCTCCGTGGCAAAACCAAAAGGTCAGCTCTTCATTCCGCCACAGTTCCCGGCCGTCCATCGTATTCCAGGCAAAGATTCCGTAATGGCCGGGCAGATCGGGCTTTTGGAACCCGTGCAGGAGCAGAACATCCTTGTGCACGGCCTCCATCCCGACCCACCATGGTTCAGTCAGGGTCCGGTTCTGCCAAAGGGGCGAACCTGTTTTTTCGGCGAGGCAGAAAAACGAGACGGTTTTCTTCGAGTCATTCCGTGATTCTCCCAGGATCCGTTCGTGGTCGCCAAAGAGGAGGCGCCATATGATGCCTTCGGGAGAATAGGACCACGATGGCAGGAGCTTGTTGCGGGCAAAGATGGAACGAAAGTTCAAGTGTGTTTTCTCATCGTTGAACGAAGCTCTCACACGGCCGCACTACGATTAGTCCGAACATGTCAGATTAGGAAAACCCGGAGCGAATGATGAAGCAATCACCGTTGTATCGGAAACAAACGATCCAAAAACGCCCAGCCCTCCGTTGATATTGGTGTAGTTAGGCTGATCTACTCGGATGGAATAGACGTCCTGGAACCCGTTGACGACGCTGAAGTATTTGTACAGATGCTCGTCGGTCTGAACATGTTCCACATAGATTCGTTTGAATTGAATGGCGGTACCTTCGTGTGTCTTCAGAATCTTCATGAGCGTGCGGCGGTAGTTGACCAATCGGAACCTCCAGCGGTCCCTCGATCCGAGAAGTTCACCCCGGCGAACCTGCGGATACGCAGGTGTATATGTTGTGCAATCACGATAATCAGTAATTTCTGCCGGAACTTCTTCCGTGAACAGCACGCCGGGACTTACGCTGGGAAGTTCATACTCCACAAAAATCCGTACGATATGCCCCTCTGCATTGGGGGCGGGGGTTGCGAAGAGGGAAATGTCCGATTGCCCGGCGTTGGGCGAGGTAAGCGAAAACCGGCTTTCTAAATCGATGGAGACATCACCATTTCCCGGGACAAAGGTCGTTGCCGTCAAGACACCATAGGCCGTTGAATACACGGTCAGATCATACCTTTTTCCCCGGGCGATCGTCAGCGGTGAGGCAACAAAAGCCCTCACGCTGTCGGCATAGCGCCCAATGTCGTTTCGGGGAAACACCGTATCGCGAAACGTAACGACCGTTGTGTCCATTCTGACGGAGACGAGCGCTCCCGTCACCTGGTCACTCGATGTATGTTCCAGCGGATTGAACGAGGGAGGGTCGTAGGTTGTGGACAGCCTGACAACATGCGATTGGTTCAGGGGCGTCAGGACACTGTACACAACGAGCCGGTCGAGGAACGGACCCTTGGGATCAAAGCTGCTGTCACAGCCGCCCGTCAAGATGAATGACGCCAGGATCGTACATGTGCACAATCTGTTCATCAGAATTCCAGGCTCAGGGTCGCCGACGGGAAGAACCGCAGCATGTTGGTTCGCTGTCCGGTCCTGCGGTCGAAATAGAAAAGATTCTTTCGGTCGTACATATTCAGCACGTGAATGCCGGCAGTGCCCCGGAATGAGCCGGTGACGAACTTGTAGGAAATGCTCATGTCGAGGCGGTGATAGGCAGGAAGCCTCGCCGCATTCTTGTCCCCCAGAACGGAATACGGCGTTCCTGTCTCCCCGCCGAAGTTTCCCGAGAAGATGTTCTCCATCTTCAGCCGGTCGTAATAGCCGACGGTCTGTGTAAAAGGGAATCCTGAACCCAGTTCCCACCGGACCGTGAGATCCACCTGAGGCATCAGGTGAAAATCCCCCAGTAGGTTCAGCGTATGCCGACGGTCGTACCGCGGCGGATACTTGAATCCGTTGGCATCGATGTGCGTCCACCCCAGGGTGTACGCTCCGTAGAGGTCCATGAACGAGATTCCATGCCGGAGAAGCACCTCAATCCCGTACGACTGACCCTTCGCATTGATGTAGTCGGGATCCTGTGAGTCGATCTTGTCTCTATTATACGTCACCAGGGAACTGTAATACTTGTAATATGATTGAACGCTCATGGACAGCTCGGGTACGAGGCTTCCCTCCACACCAACGACATAGTGGTCTGCGCTCTCTGATTTGAGAAAATCCGGGACTGCAATCCACGCGTCGAACACGGATACAATATCGTCTTCATTGTTCACGGTAATAATATTCTGATTGAACCGTCCGTACGAAATCTTGAACTTCCAATCGTCCGTCAGTCCCCAGCTCATGTTGAGGCGCGGCTGCATCAGCTCAAGGTCAAAGCCCCTTTCGAACATGGAGCCGACATCCATATGAAGGCCCCCGTCGACCTTGAATCGGCCGACATTGGCCTGATAGCGTATCCAGATCGAGACGTCCGCCCGCGTTGCAATGAGCCTCCTGCTGGCCCCGGCGGAATTGATGAGCCTGTATTCCAATGTTGGAAAACTGAATTCAAAACCGAAGAAGTACAGATCCTGGTTGTCGGAAAAATATGTCGCCTCGGTTCTTACGCCGCTTTCCCTGACGGATGTTGTCGAAGGGGTGATATTCGGCGAATTCTTGCTGTCCCGCTCTCCCTGAAAATAGTTCTCGTACGCAACGGCATGAACAAACAACCTTTCCTGAATAAGACCCGATGCCGTTGCCCCGATTGCATAGGTCCGCCAGCGATAATCGGGCTCGGCGGGATCGCTGCTGATGAGGTCGTCGCCGCTGAAGAATCCTTGAACAGAAGTATGCGAATCTTCGTCTCCGTGGTTGGTGAGCTTGATGAAAGCGTCATAGAAATCGACCGGTGCATTCTGATTGAGGAACCGAGAGAGCGTTTGCGTAAAGAGAGACTTGCGGGCATTGACGAACCATTGGAAGTTCTCGAAAACCGGACCCTCGACTTGCAGCTTGGCAGAGAGAAAATTGATGTTTGCTCGGCCGGCGATTCCGGTTGCCCGGCCGTCACGACTCGTCATACTCACAACAGATGAGAGACGGCCGCCATACCCGGGAGGAAATGCCCCTGTATAAACCTCGGTCGTTTTGATGATATCCGGATCAAAAACGCTGAAAACACCGAATGCGTGAAACGGATTATAGATTTTCATGCCGTCAAGGAGGATGAGATTTTGGTCTCCCCCTCCTCCCCGAACGTAGAAATGAGAATTGACATCGCTCGTGGAGACAATGCCCGGAAGCACCTGGATGGACCTGAACAGATCTTCCTGCACGGTGACAGGTACAAGCTTCATGTCCCGCTGGTCGAGAACATGGATGCTCGTGTTGATTTCCTGCAATTCCCGTTTTCCGCTCTCAGTAACAATGACTTCGGCCATTTCCAATGTGGTCGTCGAAAGGGAGGCATTGACCACAATCGGCCCCGAAATGCCCACGAAAATTTTGAAACTCCTTTTGGCGTATCCCAACGAGCTGAACGCAATCTCATATTCTCCAGGCAAGACATTCGGTATCAGATAAAATCCGTTCAAATTGCTTGCAGCGCCCTTTGATGTACCGACAAGAACAATGTTGGCAAACGGTAATCTCTCGGAACTCAAGCTGTCTGAAACAACACCGCGAATATCCACCCCCTGGCCGGAGAGGAAGGGAGGAAAAAGAAGCATGGAGGAGAAGAAGAGGAAAAATCGATTGATCATCGGATCAATATCGGGAAGGAAAGCTGAAAGAGCAATGGACTCAGATGCTTCTTCCGAAGGACTTCATCGGGGAAAAAGTTCATTCGTCCCGCTTCTGTGGGACGAGTTTTTGTTATGTCTCCTTTCGCAGTTCGCGTCTACTGTGCAAAATGAACGAGTTGCCCGATTGCAGAATGCCCTCCACAACCAAGACAGCAGCCTGTGTGCGGACATCCGTGTCATCGGTCTACATGGCCTACGTAGAACCACGCTTTCCCCTGAAACTCATTCTGATGATCGCTGCAGTCGATTTCGCGGCATTCGAAGCGCCTGAGTCCCATTGCCTCCGTCAGCTGGCGTTCCTCCGGGAAGAATTGTGTGTGGTAATTGTCCATGTACATCCGGAACTGCTGCTTTGGCGTGAGGATGACAATTTTCTTGCGCGCAACGCGTTGAAACTCCCGCGCCACCGCGTCCAGATCCCTGACATGTTCCAGCGTGTGAGCAGTAACGATGTAGTCGACCGATTTGTCCGCGAGGGGCAATTGCTCAGCAAATCCTTCCATCCAATCAACCGATACTCCTTTTTGCCGGGCCCTTGCACGTGCGAGGTCCAGGGCTTCGCTGCTGACGTCAATCCCCGTCACCCTGTAGCCTTCACGGGCCAGCCGAATCGCCAGAGCTCCCTGGCCGCAGCCGATGTCAGCCACACTTCCGGTTTCCTTCAGAGCCCGAAGGAACAACTCTTCATCGGTCTCTTCCACACACTCATTGCGGTGATGCCGCCAAGCCTCGTTGTAGGCGCGCTTCCACTCATCATCGGAAAGGGAGCGAAACTTTTTCCGCCAGTCGGTTTCGAACCAATTGCCGTACTTCCAGCGGAGCGTATGGCGCGCAAAGAGGCGCTGGTTCACCGTACCGAGAAAATGACGGAGAGTCCCCGGCAAGAGGTCCTTCAACCTGGCATACCATGTGGACGGCACGTCAGGACCCCATCTTCAGTATTTTGTCCCAGAGGTTTTTCGGCACGGGCATGACGGAAAGCCGGGGAAGCCGTACGAGATCGAAGCTGCGAAAGGCGTTCTCTTCTTTCAATGCGTGGAGGGTCACCGGCGATTTCAGTTTCTTTCCGGCCTTGATATCCACAACGACCAGTCTCGTTTCTTCTTTTCCGGGCGGGGGGCCCGGCATCCCGACGATTTCTGCCGTACCGACGACGGCTTTTTCCGACCCCGTGTGATAGACCAGCACCATGTCCCCCTTCTGCATTGACCGCAGGTGTTTCAACGCAAGGGGATTGCTCACGCCGTCCCAGGTCGTTTGTCCGTCCCTCACGAGATCATCAAACGAGTAGGTGCCCGGTTCTGTTTTGACCAGCCAGAGTTGACCCATCGGAGTCCTCCTTTCTAAGCGCTCATGGTGTGTTCGTGGAGAGTGACGCGCACCAATCCCCTCAGTGCATTGCAGAGGAAGATTTCATCCGCAGAAAATAGGTCGTCGGGGTACAACCGTTGTTCCCGAACAGCGTATTTTTCCGACGACAAGAGAAACGACCTGTACGTACCGGGAAGCACTCCGCACTCGAGCGGAGGCGTCAGCAGAGCACTCCCGCGGCGGATAAGAATATTCGAGCGGGCTCCTTCCGTTATTTCGCCATGCTTGTTTCGGAAAAGCACATCAACATAACCATCCTCGATCGCCCGCGCAAGCTCGTCCTCATACAATGCTCTGTTGGTTGTCTTATGAAACAAGAAACGGTCATCCGGATCTGTCGGCCGCGAGGCAAAGCGGACAACAGGCGCCGTCGGGAGAGGCTCAAGGACGGAGACCTGAGTTGAAATTTCTCCCTGCCTCGCCAGCAAGAGACGCACCCGAAAAGCTTTGTGGCTTTTCCTCTGTTTGAACCGCCGCACCGATGCTTCCAATCCGTCCCTGATATCCTGGCCCCGAAACCGGAATCCAAAATAGGAAGCCGACTCTTTGAGCCGCCGCATGTGAAGCCCCACATGAGACCAGCCCCTGCGTGGACTCCACAATATCGTTTCGATAAGACTGAACTCGCCCGGTTCTTGTTCAAGAAATTTGGCCTTCAACAGGCATTCCTTGTATTCCTCTGTTCCCCTTGAGTCATGCACGATTCCGCTCCCCACGCCAAACTCAGCTTCTCCCGAGGCTCTGTTCAGCACCAACGTTCGAATGGCAACGTTGAAAACCGACTTCGCCGGAGAAAAGAAACCGATGCCTCCCGTGTACACACCCCTCGGACGCGTTTCCAATTCGTCAATGATTTCCATCGTCCGAATCTTCGGAGCTCCCGTCACCGACCCGCTGGGAAAGAGGGAGCGCATGAGTTCCGGAATTGACGTCCCGGGCTTTAATGTTGCCTCGATGGTCGAGGTGGCCTGAAAAACAGTTTCATACCGCTCAACATCGAAGAATCTCTTCACACGGACGCTTCCTGCCCTGGCAATTTTTCCTGCATCATTACGAAGAAGATCAACAATCATGAGATTTTCAGCACGGTTCTTTTCCGATTGCAGCAGCCATTTCCTCCGCTCGCTGTCTTCCGCGACCGTCCTACCGCGGGCAACAGTCCCTTTCATGGGCTTGAGCGTCAGCTTGTTACCCTCTTTGCGGAAAAACAGCTCAGGTGAGCAGGAAAGAACAAACAGCGGATCGACATTGAGGAAAGCACCGTACGCGACTCGCTGAGCCCGTCTCATGCGATCATACAGGAGGGATGCCGGGACGGAAACTGGCGCATGCAGCCTGAAGGTGAGATTGACCTGATACGTGTCGCCGGCCTCGATGTACCGTTGAACGCGGTTGAAGGCTTCGAGGTATCCCGTCTCGGAAATGGAAGAACGGAAATGGGGCAGATCGAAGGGCCTCACGCCTCCTTGAGGCCTGCTGTGCAGCGACTCTCGAAGATCCCGAAGGAAGGCACGATGTCCCGTCAGCTTTCCGGTTTGCCGATCGAAAACTACGGGCCGATCGTAAATCCCAAACCACAAGATTGGCACAGAACCCGGCCTGGAGCCAGGAAGTCTCTTTTCAAAAACCTTTCCTGCCTCGTATGAGCAGAATCCCGCAGCGTGATAGCCCTCGGCGACGGCCCGATCGATTCTCTCAAGGCATTGCTGAACATCATCGGGGGAATCGCTTTGCACGATGTCGACGGGCCCGGCGAAAAGATAACTCGACCTGTTCGTCGAATCTCCCGGATTCGATTCAAGGATCACCGTTCCGGGATGTTCCTCACTCCAACGAAGAAGCTCAAAGCGGAACAGCCCCTCGCTGTTGATAAGGGATCGGCGCATAGAAATTTACCACGAATCGGCCTCCATGAGACGAGCGCATTCGGAAGGCAGAGAACAGTTACGTTCGGCTACTCCTGCGACAGCAGTTCTTCGATTTTCTGCACCACTTCACGGTCGGAGGGTTTCACGCGCGTAGGAAACATGGCCGCAACGTTTCCCTTGCGGTCAACAAGATACTTCTGAAAATTCCACCGGACCTCGCCCTTGAAAGGCGTTTCTTGCGTCAGATACCGATACAACGGGTGCTGACCTTCGCCCTTGACACTGATCTTGGAAAACAGGTCAAAGGTGACGTCGTAGTTCAGCTTGCAAAACTCTTTGATTTCAGCGTCTGACCCGGGTTCTTGTGCGCCAAAGTTATTGGCAGGAAATCCAAGAACCATCAGTCCTTTCTCCGCGTATTTGCGATACGTCGCCTCGAGGTCTTCGTATTGCGGGGTGTACCCGCATTGAGAAGCGACATTGACGACAAGAAGGACCTTGCCTTTGTAGACAGAGAGTGAACGATCCACCCCATCGATGGTTTTCATGGTGAATTCGTAGATTGGCGATTCATTATGCGATTGGGGCATGGGCTGAAAGTATCCCGCTGTGGCGTAAAGGAAGAGGACAAGGCTCACGATCATGGTTGCTGCCTTTCAAGAAAAGAAGACTCGCCCCTGGCGACAGATTTCTTTCATCTGAAGCATGATGATCCAAGGTTGCGGCCACATCACGGATGTCAGGGCTGAACCAGCTCCGATTGAGTTGGGACAATCCACCACGCAACGGCATAGCCAATGAGAAACGGAATTACCCCCGTAGCAAACGCAAACACGATCGCAATGAGCCGGACGATCGTCGGATCGACGTCCAGGTGTTCTCCTATCCCGCCGCAAATGCCCGCAATTTTCTTGTTCTTTTCTGATCGATAAAGTCGTTTCATGAGCACGTGTCCTCCGAATCTGCGTTCAATATAATGGAAAACAGGCTGGTCTTCAACACTTGGCAATTCACTACAGTTTTCTTGGTCAAAGAACATTTCGCCTGAAAAAAGAATCCGCCGTCACACTGACCGGCGGACACATCGGGAGCATCTCTCCGCTTCACTGTTTGACGAGGCGGAACGACCCCTTATCGGTCTTCAAACGAAGTTTCGGGCCTCCGCCGTTGACATCACCGCGGAAGGAGTGGTCATTCCGGGAGCGCCTGGAGGAAGATCCTTCGTATTGAAAATCGGCATCGAATTCACCGCGGCGGCCGATTGCCGCATCCAGATAAAATGCAGCGTTCGACGGGAGGCTGATCCGGATATCACCTTTGTACGTTTCGAATCTGCTTTCAGCCGCCATGGAGGCAAACTCCACTCTGCATTCTCCTTTGTAGGTCTCAAGGTCAAGGCCTCCGGTCAGCGAACGAACTTCTACGCTTCCCTTGTAAGTGTTGATCTCCATGTCTGATCGCAGATCCCGGACACTCGTTTCAGATTTGTAGTCTTTGATGCGAAGCTTCGCGGTTGCCGGCATCTTAATGGTATAATGCACGAGAGGGAGATTGCCCGCATCGCCTTCAAAAAAATCCCAGAATGATCTTCTTCTTTCTATCGTGCGATAGTCTGTCTTAATCCGTACGATATCCGACGACGCGTCAATCAGAATTTCGGTATCTCTGACCTTCTCCTCTTCCCTTCCCATCCACCCATCTGCCTCGATCTTTGCCACAATCGAAACCTCGCCACGGTCCCATGTCTCCACATTCACACTTCCTTTGTACGTGTCCACCGAGACAAGCCCGTCCTTCGCCAGCGGGACCGTTTTTGTCACCTCGCGCGTTTCTTGAGCGAACGCAGGCAGCGAGAGGAACAATGAAGCGGTCAATACGCCCACAGCAAATTTCTTCATAAGACCTCCAGGGTCATGATACAGTTCTCGTTACGACAGGAACACCCGGAAGTTGCAGGCCGGATTACTCCTCCGGCGTGCGGCGAAGCCGTTTCGTTTCACCTCTGATTTTTTTCCTTTTGAGGCGCCGTTCGAGGGAGCTCTTTGAACGCTTCGTCGGGAGCCGCTTCCGCCGGGGTTTGAGAGCTTTGGTCAGGGTTTCCACGAACTTTCGAACGACCATTTCGCGGTTCGACCATTGGCTGCGCGATTCCTGCGCCACGATCCTCAGCACTCCCCGGCTGTTCACGCGTCCCGCGAGCCTCTCCTGAAGGAGACTCTTCTGCTGTTCCGTGAGGCTCGGTGATCGGATGACGTCAAATTCCAGTTCGACCTTCGTCTCAACCTTGTTCACATTTTGTCCCCCGGGGCCGCTGCTGCGCGCCGTGCGAATGACCAGCTCCGACCGAGGAATGGCGACCACCGAGGCGCCAACCGAGATTTCAATCCAATGATCCACCCATCAACTCCGTTTTTTCCGGGAACGCCGCGGCTCGGCATTTTTTCTCCGGTCCTTGCGACGAATTCCCTGATCGCGGGATGGAGGAAGGTACATCTTTGGGAGAACGAATGAAAGTTCCCTCTCTTTGTGCCTCAGAGTGGGGCGACAACTAAAATTCGGCACTCACGCCGATGGAAGGCAGGATGCCGATCGAGTTGGTTTCATCGAGTGTTCCGGTCCGGGGGTCATAACGAGGTATCGTCGCAGGTTTACGATTGTAGATATTCTGAATATCGATGTACGTAATGAGTGTCCATGTTTCGAAGAGCCACCGCCGGTCAACCCTGACGTCAAGACCGTGGTTGGCCCGAACACGCTCTGAATTATACAATGCTGCTGACTGAGCGCCGTTCGGACCCACCGGAGTGTAGGGGCGGCCGGAAGAAAAACGGAACTTGGTGCTTATTTCCCATTGCTCGTTGAAGACATAGCCGCCTCCAACATTGACAATCCATCGCTGATCAAAGCTGTTCGGCCGGTCAATCCCGTCAAGCCCGCGGAACACCGACTCGTTATAGCTTATACTCAGTGTTCCGTAGCATGGTATGTCGGAGAGTTTCTTCTGAACGAAGAACTCCACTCCGCGGGCTTCGCCGGTCCCTTTGCTCACGAGCCTGTCCAATCCGAATGAGGCGTACCCATCATCGGATCCTCCAAATCCGGCACCCGTATTTGCCATAACCAGGAAGGGACGATCGAGACTTGTGGGATATTGAAAATATCTCTTGAGATATACTTCCAGGCTTACTTTTGTGTCCTTTCGCATGAGGTGTTCTATTCCTGCGACATACTGATTCACGGCGGCATACAGCAATTCCCGGTTTTCCGCCTTTGCCGTAAGCCAGACATAGGATGGCGCCTGGTAATACCGGCCGACACTGGCATTGAGGCTCACAGCAGGTGAGAGCGCATAGGTCGCTGACAAACGGGGGGCCAGGACAACATTCTTCCCAATCAGGTTGAAATAGTCCGCCCGCAAGCCTGCCGTAAGACGCACTCCCCCGAACTTCCGCGATACTTGACCAAACAGCGCTCCTTTGAACGCGGTTGTCTCATAGAGCGCATCGACGGAGAGCAGCTGGCCAAAATTTGTCCAAAAAGGCTTCAACTCGATGTCGTTGTGAAAGCGAACCACCTTCGCGCGAAAACCGAGGGAGAGCTCCATTTCTTTCGATGGTTGGAAGAGGATGTCGCCCTGCAGGGATGATTCATGCTCGAAGGAGGAACTCGAAAAAATCGGCTGGAGAAGTGAATCGCTCTGAATATATTCATAGTCGACAAACGTCTGTCCCAAAGTAACCGTGGAGTAGCCGGATGGAAAGAGATGAAGCCAGGAGACGCCGCCGACAATCTGCCTTTGATTACTCCCGAGAATTTTGGAATTCTCGTATCTTTTGTCTCCCGAGTCGTTAAAAAATTTCACGTTGTCCAACGCTGCGATCGTGAGAAACTCCAGCCTGTCGTTTTTTCCGAGAAGAAGATTCGTTTTGGCGAGGAAGTCCCAGTACTCGGGTACGAAACCGAATCCCGCGGCTTTGAAGATGAAATCGAGGTAACTGCGACGCGCAGAAAGAACGAAGGATCCCGATTCGGACAGAGGACCTTCGAGGTCCGCTCCGAATTGCGATGCTGAAATTGTCGCCTTCCCTCCCGTACGGTCCTTCCTTCCGTCACGCAGGTGGATTGTGAGGACCGATGAAAGCTTGTCCCCGTAGCGCGCTCCAAACCCTCCGGTGGAAAATGACGTGCGTTCGACAAAATCAAGATTGATGAAACTCAGCGGGCCGCCGCTTGCGCCCTGCGTACCGAAATGGTTGATATTCGGAACTTCAATATTGTCGACAACGTAAAGGTTCTCCGACGGTGCTCCCCCCCGCACAATCAGATCATTGCGACCTGGTTCAACCTGGGCCACGCCTGGCAGAATTGAAATGGCCCGGACAACGTCTTCCAGGCTCCCCGGGAGTCTCCTGATCTCCTCGTAGGACTGGAACTGAGTGCTCAAGGGAGCTTCGGGTAATTTCTGAAAATAGTCAGCGACCACATCAATCTCCCCGAGCTCGATGCTTGCCTCTCTCAATTGAAACTTCAGTTCAGCAGGACGAACGGCATTCACAACAACATCAGAAAGGACGATGGGCACGAACCCTATGACCGATGCACGAACAGCATAGGTACCGGCCGGGATATTTCTGATCTCAAATATGCCGTTTTCGTCGGTGGCAGCCCCGAGCGTCGTCCCGACAATGAGGACGTTCGCTCCTGGAAGCCGTTCTTGTGTTGTTGCATGGAAGACCTCTCCCACAATGCTGCCCCGTAATGCGGTTCCCGGCTGGGCGAGTCCGGAATTCAGCCAAACAACAGTCATGAGAAACACAAAAACCCATCTCAGCGATACGTATTTCATGTGTTCTACCATGTATTTCTTTATCAGTGTTGTGGTTTGATCCATGAACTCTTCAACGCCCTGAGGCAAAGGGTTGTTCCGTAACAATGCCCGATTTGAGCGATTCGGGCACGCAAAACAAAAAACTCCGGCCCTGCGGTCGGAGTCCATCCATGGATACGGGGAATCTGATCAGACGAGCAACGATCCATCCTTTATGATCATCGACTCGTCAAACCACACGGTCGGCTTTCGGATAAGACCATCAAGATGACTTTGAACGTTGACCACGCCGCCCATCGAAACATTGTCGCCGAAAGCGATATGAACGGTTCCGAGCACCTTTTCATCCTCCAGAATGACTCCGGTGATCTTTGCCCTGTCGTTTGTCCCAATCCCGAATTCGGCCACGTTACGCGAGAGGTTGCCGTGAATGTTCAAAAGCTCCACGAGCTTTTTCGCTTCCTCCCCTCCCGCAATTTCCTTTGCATATCCATTCCTGATGTGGATTCGGATCGGCGTCCCCACCATTCCGATGCCGGCCATGGAACCATCCACGACAACGATTCCGCTCGACTGGTCTTCGAGGGGGGCCATAAAGGCCTCACCGGTGGGAAGGTTCCCTCCTTTTCCCTTTTCACGGAAAAGCCCGTGGCTTCTGAAGGCTTTTCTTCCCTCCACGGGCATCGTGACATCCGTGCCGGCCGGAGCCTTCACACGAATGACGGATGTTTTTTCCATCAGGTCACCGAGCTTGTTGGTCAGAACGGCTATCTTGTTATAGTCGGCGTTCATGCATCGGACCATCATATCCTCGGTGACCCCCGGAAGCGTCGCAACCCGAACACCCTTTGCCTGGGCGTTTCGTTTTGCGTTGGTGTGGGTCATGGATTTGCTTGTCGGAATGAGAACAACATCCATTGCAAGCATCAGGTCGGCGATTTCGCCCGGCGGTTCTTCGCCATGCGTGCGGCGCGGAGGAATTTCAATGAGAAAGACATCATTGCCGCAATCGCGAACTGCCTGGAAAAGCGCCTGGCCGACGATTCTGCAGGGTTCATCGGTAACGACCGCAACGCGTTCGCCCTGCTGAAGACCCATGCAGTCGCGGATTGCGGTGAGCGAGGCAGAGAGAAGCGTGAGGGTGGTGTCCGTACTCAATGTCGAATCAGCGAATGATGAAGAATTGCGTCAACTGCCCTTCGCCACGATAGTCTCCAGTCCGTGCGATCCCGGGCCTGTTTCACTCTTCCGCAGAAGAAATGCAAAGGCCAGCCCGACAAAACCGAGAATGGAAAAGAGCCACATGCCTAGAGCATAGCCGCCGGGATTGTCCGCTCCTGCGCCTGAGGAATCATTCGCCATGCCGATCATGAGGTTCAGCGCGAAGAACCCGATTTGCTGAATGAGCGTCATGAGGGCGTAGGCGGTTCCGAGCCTGTTCTGGTCAACGATATACGCCACCGAAGGCCACATGACGGCCGGGATCAGCGAAAATGCGATCCCCATCATGGAGACCGGAACCCAGAGCGAGATGTCGGTGTAGGCCATAAGAAGGTACACGGGCATGAGGAGAAAAGAACCAACCATCATGAAAAGGGCCCGCTTCCCGACTTTGTCCACAAGCAAACCGAAGAGTGGCGTTGCAATCATTGCTGAGAGGGGCAGTAAGCTGTTGAAGAATCCCGCCGACTCCCTTGCGAGATCCTCCGGAACGCCCCCAAAGTGCGTATCCATGAAAAACTTGATTGCGAACGTCCTGAACGGAAAAATGGCGGAATAGAACGTAAAGCAGAGTCCAACGATAAACCAATACGATTTTGTGAAACGGAAGATCTCTCTTGTTTCCAGCTTGTCCACTTCTCCCGCCCTGCCGAGCGTGTACCGCTGCTCCGCAGTCTTTTCCATCCACCAATACACGGCTGCCGAAACAACACCCAGAACGCCGGCTCCGACTGCCAGCATCAGAGGGCCCTGCCAGCTCGCAATGCCTCCCGGTCCATCGGGATAAAATACGCCGGACGCCCAGGTGGGCGAATTGTCTGCGGCAACGGAGGCAAGCCGCGCGATGGTCAGGTTGATCCCAAAAGCAAAACTGAGTTCCTTTCCTTTGAACCACTTTGCCAAAGCGGTTGTCACCGCGACAATGAGCGATTCAGCGCCAAGACCGAGGATCGTCCGGCCTGCCACCATCATGGCAAAATTTCCCTGCCACGCCGTGAGCAACGCCCCGATCAGACAAATCACCGCAAAGGCCGTGATCGACTTCTTGGTTCCGATCTTGTCGATAATCATCCCGCCGATAAGGAGCGTCAGAACCGCCGCAACGCTGTAGCTGGAATTGAGCCACCCGACATTCTCGTCGCTGAATCCCAGTTGTTTGGCAAAGATATCTACGAGGGGATTGATGCTGTCGTAGATGTAGTAATTTCCGAACATCGCCAGGCTGAGAAAGAGAAGAACGAGCCAGCGATAGACCGAAGTCGGCTCCGACCGCTCGACCATGACCGAAGGTGATTCCATCATAGAGTCCCGAAAAACGGACAGCGCACCTCGTCGGTGCGCTGTCGGTTCAGTTTATGGTTTCTTGCCAATCGGTTTCTTGGCATAGTAATAGAGTGATGCCGCAAGTCCAACGAAGACAAACACGGAGAAAAGAGGCTCGCTGCTGAGCCATCCCAGAATATTCGGGCCAAGCTCAAAGGCACCTGCGGGAAGAACGCCCGCCTGCTCCAGAAGGGCAATGCCGATTGCTGCGAGGCCGAAGATCCCACCTCCGGCGATAAGTCCGCTTGCGTAGAGAGACCCTGAACTCACTTCTCCCTCACCCTTTCCGCCCGTTGCTTTTCCTTCGGCAAGCCAGCGGACAACGCCACCGCAGAAGATCGCAAGAGTCGTTCCAATCGAGAGATAGGAACCGACGGCGAAGGCAAGGGAACGAACGCCAAGCACTTCAACCGCGATAACAAGAAAAACCCCGAGAAGAACAAGTCCCCAGGGGAGCTGCTGATTGAGTATGCCGTTGATGACCGTCGCCATCAAACGGGCCTGCGGTGCAGCCGCACGCTCGCTGCCAATTCCCTGCACCCATTGAATTTCGATCTGTCCTGTTTCGGCGCTGTACAGATATTTACCGTCGGGGACCACGCGGGAGCCTATGGCATTGATGAGATAATAGTTTTTCCCGTCGTGTTCATATTCCTTCGTTTCGATCTGAACGCCCGGAGGCAGCGCTTCCGTATTGAGGGACAGCTGGAAAGGCTTGTACTCGGCGAGACCCTGATTCATCATCATGAGCGTCAAGCCGATAACGAAAACCGACGCCATGACGCCCACCATGAGACCAATCTGTTGTTTTGCCGGAGTTGCTCCCACCAGAAAGCCCGTCTTCAGATCCTGCGAAGTTGCACCGGCATTTGCTGCTGCGACGCACACAACGCCGCCAATGGTGATGGCCAGTGCGCTGTATGCTCCGCCGGTCCATCCGGCAACAAGAAACAGCGCGCACGTTGCCATCAACGTGGCTATCGTCATGCCCGAAACAGGATTCGCCGACGAGCCGATGAGGCCCACAATGCGCGAAGAAACCGTGACAAAGAGAAAACCGAAAATGACCACGAGCAGAGCGGAAAGGATGTTTGCAAGAATTCCCGTTTCAGCGCCGGGAATGGGGAGAAACGTCAAGAGGGCCCAAATAATGACCACAAGAGCGATCGAACCGAATACAACGATATTCATCGGAAGATCGTTTTCCGTTCGTGACGCAACCGGCATTCCCTCTCCTTTTTTCGACCGGAGATCCTTCACCCCTGCCTTGAACGCGTTGACAATGGTCGGCATCGTTCTCATGAGGGTGATCAATCCTGCAGCCGCAACCGCTCCTGCACCCATCGGCCGAATATAGCTTCCCCAGAGTTGGTTCGGTTCCATCTGTGAGATGGGGATGGTGCCCGGATAGAGCGGCTCCTGGAGCATTCCACCGAAGAATTTGATGGCTGGCATCATGAGGAGCCATGAGAAAATGCCGCCGGCGAAAATTGTTCCGGCTACTTTGGGGCCGATAATGTATCCCACACCCAGGTATTCCGGAGTCACTTCCGCTTTTAGGGAGGCACCGCTGAACCATGAAGGCCGGTATTCCGGCGTGCTGGCCCAGAAGCGCATCGCATGCATCATGAACGCGTACAACCCGCCCAGGCCGAGACCTGCAAAGACCCGCCCGGCAAACGAACCCCCTTTTTCTCCCGCAATCAGTACGTCAGCGCATGCAGTACCTTCCGGATACGAAAGATTTCCATGCTCCTTGACAATGAGCTGGCGCCGCAGGGGAATCATGAACAGAACCCCCAGCCATCCACCGATCAGGGCGAGGAGGAAAATTCTTGTGTACTCAAGGGGAAAGCCGAGAAAAATCAATGCAGGAAGAGTAAAGATAACTCCTGCGGCGACCGATTCACCTGCCGAGCCGGTGGTTTGGACGATGTTGTTTTCCAGAATTGTCCCGCGCCCGAAGAGCCGAAGGACGCTGATGGAAAGAACTGCGATAGGAATGGATGCCGAGACAGTCAGACCCGCCCTCAGGCCAAGGTAGACCGTCACCGCCCCGAAGAGAATGCCGAAGAACGCGCCAAGGATCACTGCCTTGATCGAGAACTCGGGAATCAATTGCGAAGCGGGAATAAACGGCTGGAAGGTTTTGTTGTCAGCCATATGATTCCTCGTATGGTGGTGGAATGCTACGATTGATGCCGCGTGAACATCGCTTTAAGCACATATCCTGCGATTTGGGGATTTTCCTTCAGACGCCGCACGGAGTACGCGTACCACTGTTCCCCAAAAGGCACATACACCCGAAGTCGGTGGCCTTCGTTGACGATGGAATTCCTGAGCTGTTCCCGGACACCGAGAAGCATCTGAAATTCGTACTGATGCTTCTGAAGGTTCGCTTTTTGAATCAGCTCGTAGGACTTGTCAATAAGGTACTCGTCATGCGTCGCAATTCCAACATAACAGCCGCTTTCGATCATCGCCCGCAAAAGCAGGCCGAAATTCCTTCGGATTTCATCCCTTCCTTGAAAGGCGATGTCCGCAGACTCGCGATAAATTCCCTTGCAAAGCCTGAAGTTCGCCTTGAGCTTGGCAAGAGAACGCACGTCGGCCTCGCTTCGGTGAAGATAAGCCTGGATGGCAATTCCCACATTGTCGTACCCGTCATCCCGGAGGTGCCTATAGAGGTCAATGGTCGCGGTGGTCATCGTCGAATCTTCCATATCGATGCGCACGAAATTGTTTGCACTCCTGGCCTCATCGACAAGGGAACGAAGGTTCTGGTAGCAATAAGCGGGGTCAATGCGAAAGCCCATTTGGGAAGGCTTGACGGAAATATTTGAGTCGAGCTTGTTGGACGTGATCGCCGAAATCACTTTCGACCATTCTTTCCGAATGAGTTCGGCGGCGGAACGCTCGAGAATGTCCTCCCCAAGGATGTCCATGGTCGCCATGAGGTTTCTTCCGTTCAGGCGATCGATGACCTTCAACGCTTCCGCAAGGTGCGTTCCCGCAATGTATCGTGCCGACACCAGACCGACGATAGCGCGCGGTATGAAGGGAAGGGATCTCGCTACAAGGGCATTAAGGACAGACATGCTCTGCCGGACTCAAAGGTGTTGTGAACGGTGAGGTTGAAAGGGATTGATTCGTCAGGATATCCTGAGGGTTCTGTGGTGAAACCATAGGAAACTGGAACAGGTGAGAAGAAAATCTCGGGGAAAAAGATAGACAGACATGCCCCAAAATGCAACAAAAAACCCCCCGCGATTCAGCGGGGGGTCCACACGACGGCGAAGCTGCCGGGTCTAGAAGTTGAAGACGAACCCGATCTTCGGCTCAATGCGCTTCTGGGACTTATAGCCAACGATGGTACCGTTGGCGTCTTTGTCTTCGGTGAATGTCCAGATGTACATCGTCGAGACGAAAATGAAGGGCATGGGCTTATATCCGAAATTCACAAAGAACAGTGAATTGTTGTCGATTTTGAAAACCCTGCCGACATATTTCTTGTCATATCCGGCGCTGAGAATGATTCCCGGAATCGCATCCCCGGGATCGAACTCCAGGTGAATTGTTCCTGCGTTTTTCACGCCGACAGGAGATTGATATCCTCCGACAATGTTGAAGCGGCCGAGAATGCTCACAAGAATTTCGCCGTAATATCCTTCGGTCTTGCCGGCAACGTTGAGTCCCTGTGCCTTGCTGATGAAGCCGGTCGTATCAATGGGGACATAACGCTCTTTTTCATAGAGCGGATCAAAGTAGGCGGGAATAAACCGATCACCAAGCCACCGCCGTTCGTATTTCGCCCCAAGGCCGATAACGCCGAGGCCGGAGAAATTCAAATCAATACCCAAAGCTGAGCCGCTGCCGTAGTCCATGATTTTTGCATAGTCAAAATACAATGTAGAGTTAATGGACGGAAGCGAAAGAAGCGGCAGCCCGAAATCGAATCCTATGATTCCCATCGATCCTCCCGGCTGAGCATTCTGAGGGGCCCCTGATACCTTGTTCGCGTTTTCATTGAAATCCGCCGCGTAGGTCAGTCCCACTTCGAAACCGCCGATGACCGGTACCGATGCCAGCGAAGTATATTTCATCGGTCTGGCATAACCGCGAAGACCAAATACACCGCCTGCGCCAAAGTCTGAATACATGCTCTCGAATCCGAACCTTTCAAAATCCAGATCGAACTCCATGCCGAATTTCCTGAGGTCATAGCTGGCGCTGTTCCTGTAATTGTACAGAATGAAACCATGCCCAAGCCTCGTATAGTCCAGCACGCCGAGCCGGACATAAATGGGTTCTTTCTTCGTTCCGTACCGGACATAGCGTATCATGCGGAGATAATCATATCCCTGGTCGAAATCCTCGCTCCTCAGTTTTCCGTTTTTCCCCATGCGCAGGTTGATATCAAGTCCTACGCCGAATTTCCCGAATGCGAGTTCGGGAGCAATATTGAAGAGATAGTACGGTTCGCCGTCGACAAACGTAAGGCCAAACCCGCCCATCACGCTTTGCTGCTGCTTCTCCATCATCGCGCTCTTCATCGGTCCGGTCTGCGACCACACCGGCGACGCGTACAGAAAGAAGACTGCCGCAACCATCAGCGCCTTCATGTGAATGCGTTTCATAAATCCTCCAGAGTGAATGATCAATCAGATGCCAAACAACATTCGTGCAATAAAGACCGCAGCGACCATGCCGAAGAAGTCCGCAATCAATCCTGCGGGAAGAGCGTGCCGCGTATTACGGACATTCACCGAACCGAAGTACACTGCAAGAACATAGAACGTCGTTTCCGTACTCCCGTACATCGTTGAAACAAGAACTCCAATAAACGAGTCCGGACCGTGGACCTTCATCAACTCGGTCATGATGCCGAGCGAGCCGCTCCCCGAAAGGGGCCTCATGAGCGCCATCGGCAGGGTTTCCGCCGGCATGCCGATGAGATTTGTCGCAGGGGCCAGGATCATCGACAAAACGTCCATTGCACCGCTCGCTCGAAAAACTCCGATGGCGACGAGCATGGCGACGAGGTAGGGAATAATTCTCACGGCAACCTGGAAGCCGTCCTTCGCTCCCTCGACAAAGACCTCATAGACCTTGACGCGCTTGAGAATTCCCCATCCGAGAAAGATCAGGAGGATGAGTGGAATAGCGACAAGCGAAAGGACCTGGATGACGGACCGGAAAATTTCAGCCATGGTTTGCCTCCGCCGATGGTGAAGCTGCAGCGGGATCATCCCGGCGAAATCGCGGCAACCGCTGGAGAAGTTTAACGGCAATCAGCCCCGCCGCGGTGGCGCACGATGCGCCAAAAATCGAAGTACCAATGATGATGCCGGGATTCGCAGACCCTGCTGCCGCCCGCACGGCAATCGCCGTTGCCGGAATCAGAACAAGCCCTGCAGTGTTGATTGTTAAGAATGTGCACATGGCGTTCGTCGCCGTCCCAATCTTGGGATTAAGCTTGTTCAGCTCTTCCATGGCCTTCAATCCGAATGGCGTGGCAGCGTTGCTGAGCCCCAGCATGTTCGCGGAGATATTCATGATCATCGCCCCGACGGCCGGATGGTCGGGGGGGATTTCCGGAAAGAGGATTCGCGTGAGCGGCCTCAGCAGCTTGGTCAACGAACGTATCAGTCCCGCCTCTTCCGCTACTTTCATGACACCCAGCCACAGTGCCATGATCCCAATGAGTCCAAGGGCTATCGTTACCGCCGTTCCCGCATAATCCAGTGCTGCTTGCGTCACACTCTTGAACTTCACAAACCGGACCTGCTCAAATGCCAGGGTCACCAGCGCCGGTGATCCACCCTCGCTGAACCGGATCGACGTCACCGATGCCGAGAGGCGTGATTTCGAACCCCCATACTCCGCCATCTTCCCCCAGAGAACCGGTGCTCGTTCGTCCAGAGTTATGGTCATCACGGAATTCCCCGATGATGCGGTCGTCACCTTGACCTTCTGACGAATCTCGGTCTTTGGAGCATCGATCCCATAGAAAGCCGCAAATTGGTCCGGTGCGAGAACAAGCTCCCCTTCCCAGCTTGCCATTTCCATTGTCGGGGTTCCAGCAACTTCAATCCGCGCCGGCAAGGGAATTCCATTCCTGTACGGATTCGTGATCTCGTCCCTGATGTCGTTTCCGGCAGCTGTGAGAATCCCGATCGCTATAAGAGAAATCCAAACGTAATTCAGCATAGGTCACTCAAGGTAGTGGATGATGCGTTTCGATCCTGTGCGTTCAAACACACGTCATACCACCATCGCTATCAGCATGAACGCCGCTCCCGCACTGGCGCAGATCCCATTTACCGAATCGTTGCCCAACCACGCTATCCCCGATCGATGAACTGTGGGCTGATTGCGACAATGCGTCCGTTTTTCCGTTTCACGGCCGCACACAGGACATTGGTACTTCGCTTGTATGGTTGCGCCTGCGAAGCTGTCTGCAAGAGCTCCCGACACTCCTGCGGCGGCAACCCAACCAAGCGTCGTTAAAGACTCTGACCAGGGAAAAGCACTGAGTGCGATAACACCGCTGCCGGCAATTCCGGCAAGGAGTCCCAGAGGCGTGAGGGCGCCATTGGTCCCTGCTTGCACGGTTTTCCCGTTTGTTATCAGGCGCGGCATTCGCGTCGACATCATCCCAATTTCCGTACTCCACGTATCCGCGTTGACGGCAGCGATCGAGCCAAGATAGAGCGGGTAGAAGTCAAATGAGGGAAAGGAAAAACTGAGGACCACCATTATCCCTGCCACGCCTCCATTGGCAAAAACCTGCCCATAATCTCTGACGCTCCCTTTCGCAAAGCCACCATCGGGAGATTCCTTGACATCCCTCCCGAGTTTTGAAAAGAGAGTCCCAAGGACAAAAAACGTGACAATCGGAATCGACCACTTCCAGCCCCCGACTCCGAAGAGCGGAGTCGCCAGAAGAAAGGTCGCGACGGCTCCGCTCGGCGCCAACGCTTTGAGTTTGAAGGCGCTCCAGGCCACGGCAAGGGCAAGCAATCCACCGAGAACGAAATGCACGATTTCGCCCTTCCCTTGGGCCGAGGCGTAGTACGAAAGGACGAAGGCAGCCGAAAGCGGGACGGTGAGATTGTCCAGCCCTTTTGAAGCAATGGCTTCCCATGCAGTCGCGACAAGGGCCCCCGTTGCCGCCATGGCGGCGAGAAGAACGAGGTCGCCTTGCCACCCGAAATCGAGCTGTGCGATGCCGACGGCGAGAATGAAAAATGTGAAGGCAAACATGGTTATGGAGCCTTGAACCGATTTCTTATCCGAACTCAGCCGGTAGGTGCGCGGCGCTTTGATGGTTTCTCCCACGATCGCGGCAGCCGCATCACCCACGGCCATGACCAGAATCGAAAGAGAAATAATCATCGGTGAG
>CAZRPU010000014.1:2955-11158 GCA_964602055.1 uncultured Ignavibacteriaceae bacterium | reverse complement strand
CACGAAGGCAAGAGAGTACCATTCGCTTTGCGTCGGGGCGGGCCACAGGCGTTCCAGGAGTTCTGTCATGCGTCGGACATCGATTGTTCGAGTTCGTGGACGCCCTTGACCAACGCATAAACAAGCAGGTCCATAACACCTTGTTTGTCGCGGGAAGTTGACTTCAGAATGACATCTGCTTCGAGCAGGGACCGGAAGGAACTCTCGATGTGAGCATTGTTGAAATTCGACTGGTACTGGACGAGTTGTTTCAGGAAGAACGGATGAACACCCGCCTCTTTCGCCAATGCCGCATCCGGGATCCGTTTGGTCCTCAGCTCTGAGATTTTCCAGAGCTGTTGAAAGAAACGCGTCAGCATGACAATGATCATCTGGGGCGATTGCCCGGCCTCGAGCATGGCGTGGAGAATGCGCAGTGCCTCGCGAAGATCTTTCCGCCCCACCGCATTCTGGAGTTCGAAGATCGTATATCCTTTGGAGGCCCCGACAACCTCGGTGACATCCGCACCACCAACGTTCTTCCTCTCACCCAGATAAATAAAGAGCTTGTCGATCTCATTCTGGAGCGCGCGGAGAGAATTTCCAACGTAGGCGTGAAGCAACCGGCATGCTTCAGGATCAGGCTGCTTTCCGAGCATGCGAATACGGTTCTCGATCCAGTCTGGCACCTGGTTATCATACAGGGGCTTGCATTCGACGAGTTCAGCGAGTTTTTTCAGGTCGGTGAAGGGTTTCTTGCGGAAATCAGGCTCAAGACTCACCAGCACAAGACAAGTCGAGGCGAGAGGATGTTCGAGATAGGCCTTCAGTATTTCCTTGGCAGGCTCCGTCGTCGCCAGTTTCTCAAACTCTTTAACCACGACGACCCTTTTTTCCGCCATCATGGGGAAAGCAGATGCCAGGGCAATGACTTCCTGCACATTCGACTTGCTGCCGTAGGCAACGTCAAAATTGAACCCCCGTGTCTGGTCATTGAGCGTTTTCTCCACGATGGCCTGCAGGCATTCATCGATGAGAAAATCCTCCGCTCCGTGCAGCAAGGTCACGGGGGCAATTTTGGTGCGGACCGCCGCCAGGAATTCCTGAGGCGTCATTGATCCGCCTTTTCCCGCTCTTTCTTCAGTGCGGTGATGAGCACGATGGTAAATCCTCCCCACACAATGGCTATTGCTGCGATCATGGTCAGAATGGTCTCGATAGGCATGTTACGCCTCCGCCGGTTTGTTGAAAATGCGTCGAACCATCATTCGGTTCATCAGCAGAAAGAAGGCAATCATGACTCCCCATTGCAGCAGACACGTACCGACGCTGTAGGTGTGGAACGGATTCCACCAACCCTCCTTGTCGTAATCCGTAATCGCCAGATAGAACCACCATCCGATCAGTACCGTCACCTGGATCGGTATCAACCAGGTGATGACGACGTTATACCACCGACCCGCCTTCACATCTGTCCCTTCTGCGTTGACGGCCTCGCGGCGAAACTTGTCGGCTCCGTGTTTGATCACGGCAAACGAGATGAACCCGCCGCTGATCATAAGGCCGATCCCCCAGACCCAGTCCTGGTTCTCGAAGAACATGAGACTCATGGCCGACGGAATGCCGAAGAGGAACGCAAGAAGAAGCGTGAACACAAGCGCACGGTTCCGCGTAAGGCCCATATCCATGAACACCCTTACGGCAAGCTCGATCATCGAGATAAGCGACGTGATCGCCGCGAAGGTCAGTCCCAGGAAGAAGATCGTTGAAAAGAATGTCTGAAAGAAAGGCCCGCCGGGCATCTTGTCAAACAATTGAGGAATAAAAATAAAGGCAAGCCCTGTGTTCGTGCTTCCTCGTCCCGATATCAGCTCTTGAATTCCTTCACCGGGGGCAAGAGCAAAAACCGTTGCAAAAATCATGATGCCTGCGAGAAGGGAGACGGAGTTGTTGCCGAAAGCCGTCAAAGACGCATTGAGCGTAATGTCTTCCTTTTGCCGGGCATAGCACGCGTAGGTGAGGATCAGCCCCCATCCCGCGCCTGTGTCCCAAGCATTCTGCGTCAGAGCCGCAAGCCAAACCTTGTAGTCAAGCAGCGTTGCCATGTTGGGGGTGAAGAGATACTGGATGCCCTCCCATGCACCGTCGAGGGTAACGGCCCGAAGGGCCAGCGTGACGAGGATGATCAACAGGGAGGGAATGAGGATTCGGTTCGTCCTCTCAATTCCTTTGACCACGCCCTTATAAATGACGAAGCCGCCAATGGCGACTGCAAGAAAATGAAACAACAGCGGCTCATAACCGGAGGTGAAGGAATTCCAGAGAGCGATATGATCGTCGGTGGTAATGAGGGTCCCGCTGAAGGCATTCACGAGATATTTCATGCACCAGCCCGTGACCACGGAGTAATAGAACATGATCGCAGTAGCCACAAACCCGATGAACGCTCCCATCCACGCAAATCGTTCTCCCGCAAGGGAAGCAATCCCCCCAACGGTCCCGAGCCTCTTCGACTTCCCAATGGCAAATTCCGTGATGATGAGGGGAATGGACCAGACAAAGAGAAAAATGATCCATGGAATGAGGAACGATCCCCCTCCGTTCTGCGCCACGATGCGGGAAAACCGCCAGATGTTTCCGGTTCCCACCGCGATGCCGATCACGGAAAGGATCATACCCCATCGCGATGTAAAGAATTCTTTCTTGTCCGTCATAGCCTCCCTTTCGGATAATGAACGAACAACTAGTTGCGGGTAACCGTCACTTTCTTCATAACGATCGCTTCAACCGGCTTGTCAAACGGCTTTGTCGTCTTGGCCCTGCCGATCGATCGGAGGACATCCATTCCATCCACGACTTTTCCAAAGACCGTGTGTTTTCCGTCCAGCCACGGTGTGGGAACGAGTGTTATGAAGAACTGGCTGCCATTCGTATTCGGGCCGGCATTGGCCATTGAAAGTATGCCCGCCCCTGTGTGCCGAAGGGTGTCCACAATCTCGTCCTGAAACGGTGCGCCATAGATGCTTTCACCCCCGCGGCCCGTACCGGTGGGGTCTCCCCCCTGAATCATGAAATTTTCGATCACTCGGTGAAACGTGACTCCATTGTAATATCCCTTTTCCGCCAATCCCGTAAAATTCTTGACCGTTTTAGGAACCGCCTGCTCATACAACTCCACCTTGATGGTTCCCATCGAGGTCTCTATTGTGGCAAACACCTGTCCTTTTTGATCCATGGTTTCTTCTTTCGCTGATTGTTTGGCAAGAGAATCGTTCGATTGTTTCCCACACCCATAGAGTGCAATGATCAGAAATGCTGTCACCATCTGTTTCATACCGCAAATCCTCCTCTTGATGATCAAAGAAATATGATTCCTATTGTACCAACAAAAAGGCAATAAAACGCAAAGAGACTGAATTTTCCCTGTTCGACAATTCTGAGCAACACTTTGATTGCGAGATATCCGGAGGCAAATGCTGCGAGTGTTCCGACAACGACGGGCAGAAAATATTCCAGCGAAACCCCCTGTTCGTAGATTTCCTTCGTCTTGAGAAGTGTTGCGCCGCCAATGACAGGAACGGATAGGAGAAATGAAAACCGGGCAGCCTGAAGGGGGGAGACCCTCAGATACATCCCCGTGCTGATCGTTGAGCCGGACCGTGAGATTCCCGGAATGATGGCGAATGCCTGAGCCATACCGATGATCAAAGCGGAGATGATCCCCATACGTTTGCCGGCTGAAGGCGCCGCCAGCCGCGTAAGAAAGAGAATCAGCCCGGTAATGACCAGCATGACAGCCACGAGCTTCGGGTCTGTAAAAGCCGCCGAAACGTCGTCTTCAAACCGCAGGCCAATGAAGGCCGCCGGGACCGAGCCGACCACAATAAAAATGCCGAGCCTGAAGTAATCGTTCTCGCGGTATTGCTTTACCAGCTGGCGGTCGCGCACCGCCTCGAAAAACGAACGCGTCATGCGCACAATTTCATCCCGCAGAACCACCACCACGCTCAGAAGCGTTCCAAAATGGACGAACACTTCGAAGGTGATATCCGTGGAAGCCGGAACCTGGAGAAGATGTTCCACAAGGACAAGATGCCCGGAGCTGCTGACGGGAAGGAACTCCGTCAAGCCTTGCACGATTCCCAGGATGATCGCCTGCAGTAACGTCATATTCCCTTTTCTCGAATGTCCAACATCATGCGTTACAACCGAACGGTCACGCCCAGCTTCAGGCCGAAGGAAAATGAAGAAAGACCGGCTTTCCGCTGCCCTGCTGCTGCCTGCTGGGCCCCCCGATGAAAAGGCCCTCCAAACACCCAGAGCATGTTTCCACCGATAGTTCCAGACAAATGGTCATCGAAGGCCGTGTCGCCGATTGCTTCCAGTTTTATGCTTCCGCCACTCGCCTGGAAATCGGAGAACACCGAGCTTCCGAAGAGTGCCTGCGAGAACTTTCCCAGGACAGCAGAGACTCCGCCTCCCAACCTCACGAGAGAGCCTCGTCCCTCAATGAGATAATGTGCAACGATCCCCCCATGATGAGCCGAATAGTCGAATTGAGACCGGCCGCCCGAACTGTTGACAGTGAACGTTGTGACCCGGTAACTGTACTCGACGCCTGCCGACCATTCTTCGAGTATCCTGATCTCCGGCGTTATGGTGAAATCCGTTATCGATGTAAATTCCGAGACTCTCTCGGCTGATGTTGCCTGGCCGACAGCATTCATATAGTCGATTGTCCCGGGCGCCGTCATGGCGCTGATTCCCATGGCGGCCGAGACTCCGACCCACGAAGGCCAGCTCCCCGTTTGTGCCGCCACCGGGAGAGGGAGCATGAGCAAGAATCCGACAATCACCTCCCTCGTCATTTTCACGCTTCATTCCCTGCCTGGCTTGCCTCTCTGCGCACTTCAGAGACTTTGAGATGATCTTTGAGAAAATAGAAGACACCCACCACCATGATAACGACGTAATTGACTTCATGGGTGACGAGCGTATAGCTCAGCGCCGTCACATCGTCAACGCCGTACAGGCGGACGAGCGCAAACCTGAGAAAGGAATGATATGTCCCGAACGCCCCGGGGGCCGGGAGAACAAAGGCGATGGAGGTGACGGTGAGAAGAACCATGGATGCGCTGAAGCCGAGATTCAGTTCCACAATCGGGCCAAACGCAAAAAACGGAACGTAGAGCCCAAGCCCGTAGAAAAACCATATGGCCAGACTCAGCAACACAACGTGAGGCAACTTTTCCTTCATCGACGATATCTTGAATCCCTAGAGTAATGATTCAATCAGCGAGTCGATTCTTTCCCGGTATGCAACGGGCATGATCGGTTTGAGATATTTCACCAGCCTGAAGATCGATTCGCTTTTCAGGAAAATCAGAACAAAGAGGACAAAGGAACCGACCGACCCGGCAAGAAAGAGGGGCCGGAGATCCGCTGCGTTTTCCCAAAACGCCGTGAGAGTTTCGGGATACAGAAATAAGACGAGGCAGAGAAGAAAAAAGAAGGTCATCATGTCGATGATGCGCTCGATGACCACCGTGCCGAGTGCAGTACTTTTGGAAATGCCCTCAAGCTTCCCGGCAACGTAGGGGCGCACAAGCTCACCGACCCTCGGGAGGACGTTGTTCACCATGTATCCAATCATCACGGCGGAAAAAAGGTTGGAAGTGGAAATATCCCGTTTGACGTGCCCGAGGAGAAATTTCCAGCGAAGAGCCCGGATGTAGTGGCTGGCAAGCCCGATAGGAATGAGGAGGACAATCCAGAAGTAGCGGACCTCCTTCAGCGACTGCCACAGGTCGGAAAACGCGACGCCTCGAAAGGCGACATACAGAAAAACAACGGCAAGCAGGAGACTCAGGAGGGATCGGACAACTGTCTTGATTCGGTGCGCCATGCGGTCGTCTGTGCCTAGCGGAGATCGACTATTTCCGTCCCTGCAGGCGGAGTGAAGGAAAAAACAGCGTCGGCAATGGTTGTGTTCAGGGTGAGGCGATCGATGTTGTACGTCGTTTCGGTGTCATTGACATCGATAATCGTGATACGGCGGACTTCCCAGGCTCCTTCGACCACCCACAGCTTGACAGACTTGACAAAGGAACGGTCGTCCTTTGGAACCAATTTCAGCAGAACGAGTTTTCCGGAGCTGTCAGTTTCTGTTCCCAGCAGCGTGGAATAATAGTTTTGGGGAAGATTGAGCAGAAAGTGGTCGGGCGAAATCGAGTTCTGGTTTTCCTTGTAACGGTCAATGACGACTTGTTTGTTGACCGGCGAATACGCCCACACCGTAGAGCCGTCCGTGACGAGCGTTTGATGTTCCGACTCCACTTTGTACATCTTCGGCTTCTTCATGGTGAGGGTACCGCTGAACTTTTGCTGGAGCGTCGAAAAGCCGAACTTGACCTGCTGCGTGAATTGGGCAACGATGTTATCGGTCATGTCATAGCGCCGCTGCATTTTTTCCGTCACCTCGGCAATCGTCCTTTGCTGGGCGCCGCCGATTTGAACCGCAGCTGCAAGCAGAATGAACGCATAAAGCTTTCTCGTCATGCCATGCTCTTCAGGAGAACTTCCAGTTCGGCTTCATTGTCGATCAATACTTCCCTTGCTTTGCTGCCGTCAAATGGGCCCACAATCCCCGCTGATTCGAGTTCGTCGACAAGCCTCGCTGCCCGGGAATATCCCACTTTGAGCCTTCGCTGGAGCAGCGAAACAGAGCCCTGCTGATGGCGCACGATAATCTTTGCAGCTTCCTCAAACAATTCATCGCGTGAACCGTCCCCGGAACCTGAAGCGGAACGCTTCTTCTCGAACGCCGACGGGAGGGTCATGGGCTGGCTGTATCCTTTTTGCCGCTCAATGTGATTGGTGATCGACTCAACTTCATCGGTCGAAATAAAAGCGTTCTGCAGCCTGATGGGTTTGGGCGTTCCGGGAGGAAAATAGAGCATGTCGCCGTTTCCCAGCAGCTGCTCGGCACCGTTCATATCAAGGATGGTCCGGGAGTCAATTTTCGTCGCCACCTGATATGCAATCCGCGCCGGAAAGTTCGCTTTGATGACTCCGGTGATAACATCCACCGAGGGACGCTGGGTGGCCAGCACAAGGTGGATCCCGACGGCACGAGCCAGTTGCGCGAGCCGCGCAATCGGTTCCTCCACTTCGCGGGCGGCCGTGATCATCAGATCGGCAAGTTCATCAATGACAACGATGAGATAGGGAATTTTCCTATGCTTGATCGTTTCGGTATCGTGCGTACGACCGCTGCGGACCTTTTCATTATAGTCGGCAATATTGCGCACTCCGGCAGCGGCAAGTCGGTCGTAGCGCTTCTCCATCTCGATTTCAACGCTCTTCAGAACCATCACGGCGTTCTGAGGCGTGGTCACAATGTCTTCCTCGATGTCGGGCGAAACACCGAGATAATGGTGCTTGAGGCGCTTAAACAGCGAAAGCTCGATCTTCTTCGGGTCAATGATGACGAATTTGACATCGCTTGGATGGAGCCGGTAGATGAAGCTCGCCAGGATCGTGTTGATACCGACGCTCTTTCCCGAGCCCGTCGCTCCGGCGATGAGGAGATGAGGCATTCTGGAGAGATCATCGACAAAAACTTCGCCTGCGATGGTTTTTCCCAGCGCCAGGGGAAGTGCGGCTTTCGCGTCACGGAATTTTGTCGAGTTGATGACACTTCGGATCGTCACGAGAGAAGGATGATGATTCGGAATCTCCACACCCACGGTTCCCTTGCCGGGAATGGGAGCTATAATGCGGATTCCTTTGGCCTTCATGGCCAGTGCAATGTCGTCTTCGAGGCTCTCGATCTTGCTGATCTTTACGCCTGTGGCCGGTACCAGCTCATAAAGAGTGACAACAGGGCCCGGGGTTACCGACACACTTTCGATGGCCACGCCGAAATCGGCCAGCTTGGAACGAAGTAGTTCAGCATTCGCTTTTAGTTCCTGCTCGTCAACCTGTTCGCTCGCCCTCACGGGGTCGAGCAAATCCACCGACGGGGGCACATAATCTATTTCTTCCTCGGCCCCATCGAGCGATTGCCGGTGTTCGTCGAAATCCACTTCTTCTTCCTTCAGTGCTTCTTTGATGTCCAGCTGAAGCTCTGTTTCGTCGGCATCGGGAGGCGTGTCGCGAGGCTCCCTTGCTGCAGGCGGGAATGAGGTCTGTGCTTCCAGTCTTCCCTGACCAGTCGAAGGTA
>CAZRPU010000014.1:0-2945 GCA_964602055.1 uncultured Ignavibacteriaceae bacterium | reverse complement strand
GCCCACCGGCTGGAATCCACGCAGGGGCCGCTTCTTCACCTCGGCGACCTTGCCGTTGTGCGCGAAGACCCAGAACCGCCCCCACAGCTCGCGCACGAAGGGATGCGTGTTCTCCAGCGCCACCCGCCCGACGCTCGCCCGCCGGATGTGCGACAGGACGATCGTGCTCTTCCGTCGATCGTACGCTGACATGAACCTTGGCGTTTCGCCGCAGTTTTTGAAAGCTCTTTGTCAGCGCGGCGCTGACGGTCAAGGAAGATGAGGCAATCCATCGGCCGGCCCTCACGGACCATAATTTCAGGCGCTCATAGGTTTGTTGAAGGTCAAGGTCAAACAGCAGAATGGCGACGGAAAGGAACATTCCGACGAGGAAGATAAATGCCCCGGTCATGCCGATGAGTTTCGAAAGAACACTTGCAAGGAAATCCCCGGCAGCACCGCTCCACTCCATGGGAATGATAGGTTCGGGCGAGGTCAGACGCAGGAGACCGTTGAGGGCGGCAAAGAGCACTCCCAGCGCGACCACATAGTTGGTCGCGATGAGCAGTTTCTGAAGATTCCTTTTTCGCAGCCATGCAAACGACCACGAGAGCCCCAGCAGCGGCAGGAGCAGCACCGAGTAACCGATGGTGCCGTTGATAAGCCAATTGGAGAGGAGCGCTCCCAGAAGCCCCAGCAGATTCCCTGTTTGCTGCGCTTTCGCCTGTATCAGTTCATCATTCGTCGCCACTTTCCACAGGTCCGTAAAGCGAATGTCGCCGCTTGCCTGATCCTCGGAACTGTAAGAGAGAAGGCTCAGCAAGAGCATCAAAGAGAGGAGAATCCCTGCGACGCTGGCAAGCTGCTGCCGCCGGCTTTTCTGCTTCTTTGGGGTGAGAACAGCTCTCGGATCTTCCATGACGTTCTCCTTCTTCGGCAATGTCATGCGGATGGCTTGGCAGCCTCTTTGTCCGGTGCAGCGGCGCCGTCTTTTCTGAGCTTGATCGATGTGCCAATGAGCATGGGAATAACCGGTATTGCATCAACCTGCGCACAAAGCTTAATGTCTTCCTCAAAACCAATCTCGGCCAAATATCGTCCATGGTCCGTATTCTTGAGCATTTTCAGAATCGACCTGCCGAAGTTCTTCGCAAGGCTCTGAGCAGCTAGAGAAGCGTCCGTCAACTCAACTGCGTCGGATTTTTCTCCCGCGAGGTTTTGAATCAACATGCCGGCACACACTGCATCTTCCAGGCTGAATCCTCCCGTACCCGGAGGCCTTCCTGCGCAGAGAATGAGTACATCCGACTGCAGAGTACGAATAAAATCCACAACAGCCGATAAGTTGACAAACCCTCCGACAACCATCGTCCGGGCATAACGACTCTTTGCCATGGCGACGGAGCCATTCGTAGTGCAAAAAATGATGGATTTCCCGCGAACCATGGCATCGGAGTACTCCAGCGGAGAGTTACCGAGATTGAACCCCTGGATGATTTTTCCGTTCCGTTCGCCCCCCCGCAGCGTGACATCACCGAAGAGGCTCCCGGAAATTTTCACGGCCGACTCGATGCTCCCGACAGGAATGATTTCGCGCGCGCCATTCTGCAGCGCGGTGATAATCGTCGTGCTGGAACGAAGAACGTCGATAACAACCACGTTCCGATCCCGCAATTGCATTTCGTCAAGCTGTGACTGCGAAAAACACAAATCGATCTTCATACGGTCAGCGTTTCTGGAGAAATGGAGTGGCTACCACTGTTGCCCGTACATCTTTCCCGCGAACATCGACGGTCAATTCCGTACCTGCCGAGGCATGGGCAGCAGCAACATACCCAAGGCCGATTCCCTGCTGAAGACTGGGGGAAAACGTGCCGCTGGTAACCTCTCCGGTCTTCATGTTTTTTGCTTTGATTTCATAGCCGTGGCGCGGCATATTCCGCTCCGGCAGAGTAAATCCAACAAGCTTTCTCTTCAGCCCCTGCTTCTTGGCCTGTACAAGGACGGACTTTCCGATGAAATCCGGCTTGTCGAGTTTCGTGATCCAGCCAAGGCCTGCTTCGAGTGGATGCGTTGTCTTATCGATGTCGTTGCCGTAGAGGCAGTATCCCATTTCGAGCCTCAAGGTGTCTCGGGCACCCAGTCCGACGGGAGCAATCCCGAATTCCTTGCCGGCCTCAAACAACGCGTTCCAGAGCTTTTCACCCTGGGAGATATCGGCGTCGCAATAGAGTTCGAATCCAAGCTCGCCCGTATATCCGGTCCTCGAAATCATCATGGGGATTCCGGCAACCGTTCCCCGCACATATCGATAGTAGGCAATCCCTTCAAGGTCGATGTCGGTAATTTTTCTCAACGTTGCGAGGGACCGGGGCCCTTGGATCGCCAGCAGGGCTGTCGCTTCGCTCACATTCTCAAGCGTCACATCTCCCCTCCGGTGAGAATCCAGCCAGGCAAAGTCCTTCTCGATATTCGATGCATTGACGACAAGCATGTAATATGATCCGCAGTGATACACCAGCAAGTCGTCAACGATCCCGCCATCTTCATAGCACATGGCAGAATACTGAGCTTTCCCCTCGGTGAGTCTCGAGGCGTCGTTGATGGACACGCGTTGAAGAAAATCCAAGGCATCGCTTCCCCGTACCTCGAACTCGCCCATATGCGAAACATCGAACACTCCCACACCGGTCCTCACGCTCATGTGTTCTTTCACAATGCCTGCAGGATACTGAACAGGCATTTCATAGCCGCCAAATTCAATAAGCTTCGCACCGAGCGATTGGTGGATCCTATGAAATGGAGTCCTCTTCATTTCTTCCCTTCCTGAACCTTGTTCCAATCTGCGAGAAAACGCTCCAGCCCTATGTCCGTGAGCGGATGTTTGATCAAGTGTTCGATCACTTTGAAGGGCATGGTACAGATCTCTGCTCCGATCATTGCGGCCTCGACCACGTGCACCGGAT
>CAZRPU010000013.1:29750-39727 GCA_964602055.1 uncultured Ignavibacteriaceae bacterium | reverse complement strand
TGAACCTTGAACCTTGAACCCTGAACCTTGAACCTTGAACCTTGAACCCTGAACCTTGAACCCTGAACCTTGAACCTTGAACCTTGAACCTTGAACCCTGAAACCCTAAACCCGTAACCCGTAACCCATGTACACCATCAAACTCTCGGACTTCGAAGGCCCCCTTGATCTCTTGCTCTTCTTTATCAAGAGAGACGAGCTGGATATCTATGACATCCCGATCTCGAAGATTACGAGGGAGTTTTTCGATTACGTCCACTTCATGGAATCGCTCGATCTTGAGGTTGCCGGCGAGTTTCTGGTCATGGCTGCGGAACTGATGCAGATCAAAGTCAAGCTCCTCCTTCCTCCCGAGCCGGGAGAAGGTGAAGAGGAGGATCCGCGTGCGAATCTTGTCAAGCGGCTGGTCGAGTACAAACGGTTCAAGGAAATGGCAGGGGAATTGTCCGTGCTCGAAGAGGAGCGTCGCCACGTCTACGCACGAGGGTACCGTGAGTCGGATCCGAAGATCATGACCGAAACGGGAGAAGAAAATCTCCTGCGGGATGTTTCATTGTTTGATCTCATTGCATCATTCAAGTTTGCGATGGACCGCGTGCCCAAGAAGTTTGTCCATGAAGTCATTCGCATCAACGTCACGATCGATGAGCAGATTGAATTCCTGCGAAACTTCTTCGCTCATCGTTCCGAAGCAACGTTCGCGGAACTGATGGCAACAATGGAAGAAAAAGTCCGCATCGTTGTGACATTTCTTGCCTTGCTCGATCTCATTCGCAGCAGGCACCTTATTGTCCGGCAGAGCGATCCGTTCGGGGAGCTCTCGATCATGCGAACAGTAGCGTAAGGGAACCATGGAAGAACAACAGACCATGACCGCTTCTCAGAATCAGCTGGCCGTGCCTTCAGCCATGAAGCAGCTGATCGAAGGATTGATCTTCGCTGCGGATGAGCCTTTGACGGTGCGTCAGATAAAAGCCATCTATGAGCAGCAGGTTCCCGGCGGCGAGGAGCGTCACATCGAACAGGCGGAGGTTCAGCAGATTATCCAGGAGCTTAACGCGGAATATCAGAAGAACGACAAGGCGTACAGGATTATCGCCATTGCCGGCGGCTTCCAGTTCGCTACGGTGAAGGAGTACGCGGAATGGATAGGAAGACTGTATAAGGAGCAGTCGCGCCGGAAACTCTCGCAATCGTCCCTCGAAAGCCTTGCCATCATTGCGTATAAGCAGCCAATCTCAAAACCTGAGATCGAGTCTATCCGCGGAGTAAACTGCGACTATGTTTTGAAGACGCTTCTGGAAAAAGAATTGGTCACCATCGTCGGAAGGGCCCAGACCGTCGGCAGGCCGCTTCTGTACGGAACAACAAGGGAATTCCTGCAGCACTTCGGACTCAATGATGTGACGGATCTTCCGCGCCCGCGGGAGATCGAAGAAATTCTTGGTGAAAGCCAGTTCGAAACCGAACGGAGAATGCTTGAAGCGCAGGCGGGCGCTGAGCAGATGAAGAAGGAAGAAGAGGACTTCAAGTCCCGTCTGCCGCATATCCCCAAGAAGAAGCCCGAACTCGACGACGCGGTACATATTCTCCATAAAAAACGATCCCGCACCATCAACGTGCGCGAGTCTGCTCCAGAAAGCAACGAGCCCCCGGAACAGGAGCAGATTGCCTTCGAGAACCCCACTGCGGAAGTTGATGAAACACCGCAAGAACCAGCCGCCGGGGCTGCAACGTCCATCGGGGAAGAGCTTCCCAGGGCAGAAGTGCCCGAACCTCCGGCAATCGCTGACTCCGTGGCCGTAGAAGAGCACAATGACGTGGTAGAAAAGGTGCCTCTCATGCAGCCGGACATCACGGACGACAAGACGGAAGAGAGCGGGGAAAGTGGCCTCGAGACGACCGGAATGTCATCCGTGGAAGAAGCAGTGGAAGTCCCGGAGGATGAATTTGTTCCGGTAGAAGTTCCCCTTGCAAATGATGTTCAATCACACGATGTTGAGAAGAGCGAAATTCCCCTCATTCCGCTACAAAAACCAGAGCCTGAGATGTCTCAGCCTCGGAGGAAACGATGGACCGTCTGGAAAGAGAAGGTGCAAACCTTCATCAAGAAGCTGTTCGGCTGAACAAGTTCCTCGCACTTTCCGGTGTTGGTTCCCGCCGCAAGAATGATGATCTGATCCTGTCGGGGGTTGTCAAAATCAATGGGAAAGTCGTCAAAGAACTCGGGACGAAGATCGACCCTTCCAAGGATCGCGTAACCGTCAACGGCAAACCGGTAGCTCCGGTTGAGAAGGAACAGTACATTCTCTTCAACAAGCCCAAGGATTGCATTACCACCGTGAGCGATGAACGGGGGCGAACGACGATCATGGATTACGTCAAGGTCCGAGATCGGATCTATCCGGTCGGCAGGCTCGACAGGGATACCACGGGTGTCCTGCTTCTGACCAACGACGGCGCATTGGCCCACGCCCTGACGCACCCAAGCAGCGAAGTCGAAAAAACGTACAGGGTGCGCGTGGACAAGGTTCTGTCCGAGAATGACGTACGGAAACTCATGAAGGGGATTCGTTTATCCGATGGAGCTGCGCGGACGCTGTATGCGGCGATCCTGCCCGGCACTCGGAAAGCGGAGGCCGTTGTGACAGTGACGGAGGGGAGAAATCATCTTGTGAAGCGCATGTTCGAAGCAATGGGCTACTCCGTGAAGAAGCTCGAACGAGTCGCATTTGCCGGCCTCACGACAGACGGTGTTGCCAGGGGGAAATGGCGATTCCTCAACAGGCAGGAAATTCGATTTCTGAAATCCCTCGGAAAAAACAAAACTCACGAACGTGAAGGTGAACACAGCAATGTCTGACAACAACCCACCCCGGCAAGAGGAGCATGAAGATCTGAATGTTCTCATGGTCCGGAGGCGCGAAGAGCTGAGCCACCTGAAAACAATGGGTATCGATCCCTATCCTCATGCCTTTGAGAGGACCGACTCCTCGCGGGACATTCTTGCTGCGTTCAAAGACGATGCGCCGCAAAAGGACGTTGCTGTTGCCGGAAGAATCATGACCATGAGGAGGATGGGGAAGGCGTCTTTTTGCCATATCCAGGACTCCACAGGGAAGATTCAGATTTATCTCAAAAAGGATGACATTGGCGCTGCCTACGATGCTTTCAAGCTGATGGACATCGGAGACATCGTTGGCGTGCATGGATTCGTGTTTCGCACAAAAATGGGAGAAGTTTCGGTCCATGCACGGGATCTCGTCTTGCTTGCCAAATCCCTCCGCCCGCTGCCCGTCGTGAAAGAAAAAACGGATGAACAGGGGAACAAGACTGTGTATGATCCCTTTTCCGACAAAGAGCTTCGCTACAGACAGCGCTATGTCGATCTCGTCGTGAACCCCGATGTGAGGGAGGTCTTTATCAAGCGTGCCCGCGTCATTTCGGCCATACGCGCGTTTCTTGACTCCCGTGGATACATCGAAGTCGAGACGCCGGTGCTCCAGCCAGTGTACGGTGGTGCCTCAGCAAGGCCTTTTGTCACCCACCACAACGCGCTCGACATTGACCTCTTTCTCCGCATCGCCGACGAGCTCTATCTCAAGCGCCTGATTGTGGGGGGATACGATGGGGTCTATGAGATTGCCAAAGATTTCCGGAATGAAGGGATGGACCGGTCGCATAATCCAGAGTTCACCATGCTTGAACTGTACGTCGCCTACAAGGATTACCGCTGGATGATGGATCTCGTTGAAGAGTTGATTGTCCACGTTGCAATGGCGGTGAACGGGAGGAAAATCGCGTGGGCAGGAAAGAAGGAAATCGACCTGACTCCTCCGTGGAAGCGCATTTCCATGTTTGACGCCATCAAGGAATATACGGGTCGCGATCTCAGGGGAAAAACCGAGCAGGAGTTGAGAAAGGTTGCCAAGGACCTGCATCTGGAATTGGAAAAGGATATGGGCGTCGGCGCCATCATCGACGAAGTGTTCAGCGGACGCGTCGAGCCTCATCTGACCGCGCCGACCTTTATCACAGACTATCCTATCGAGATGTCTCCGCTTGCGAAGAAACACAGGTCGGAACCCGGACTTGTCGAGCGGTTCGAGCTCATCGTCAACGGCCAGGAGGTCTGTAATGCCTTCTCTGAATTGAACGACCCTCTGGATCAACGTGCGAGATTCGAGGATCAGATGAAGCTGAAAGCGCGGGGTGACGAAGAGGCTCAGGTGGCGGATGAAGACTTTCTGCGGGCACTGGAATACGGAATGCCTCCGACAGCCGGACTGGGGATCGGCATGGATCGCCTCACGATGCTCCTGACAGGCAGAGATTCGATTCGCGATGTGATCTTCTTCCCCCAGATGAAGCCGGAGAAATAAGGGAAATGAAACGTTGGCTCGGGCCCGCAACGCGGATAGATTGCTGGTTCGTCCGGCTTGTCAAGACCAAAAAACGTGACACAACCCCATCACACTGACCATAAGGTCAATTGGAAGAAACAGGCGGCAGGCATCGCGCTTCTGATCCTCGCCCTCGTCTCGTGCAAGGAGAATCTTCCCTCGTATCACGACCCCCGCAATGTGTTCGACGTTCGCCTCCAGGGATCGTATGTTTTAACCATCAGCGACAATTCGCTGAAGGTCTACATCGTTGTGGTGAATGCATATGATGAAACCTTTGAAGGGCCCGTTGTCGTGGGCGGAACAATTGAGATTGTCTTCCTGAAGGATCCTCTCGTAAAAAAGACTTTTGCGCTGTCTGCGAGCAATCTGATTTCTGGAGGAAACTACAATCCCTCGGAGAATACCATGCGTATTGATCCGGGCGATACTCTCCGTTTTCGTGTGAGCTGGAATTTCGTGGATGACAACGGCACGGACCTGCGGACCGGAACATTTCAATACTCTACGGACCCTCAATGCACCCAGCGTCTTATTGCGAAGGAAGAGGTGTTTAGTCTGCTCGGGGAAATCAAGGTCTTTGAAAAGATTCCCTTGGCAAAGGGAATAACCGTGCAGTACCCGATGCGTCATGTGCTGAACTACTTCAGTCCAAGTCATTGCACGCCGACAGTGCGACCGAGTACTCCGATAGAATCACATTCGCCAGGTGTAACAACGAAATGAGCCGGGGAATCCATATAGTGCGAAACTGCGGAGAAACCCTTCGAATACGACGCGTGGCCGGGCTGCACCGTGTTCGGTCGAGCCTCTCAGTGATTGCCTTTGCCCTTTTCACGGTCGTGTCTTCGGCCGGAGGCATGCTCCGGGGAACGAACGGATCGCTGGAGGGGCGAGTACTGGATAAGGAAACAAAAGAGCCTCTCGTGGGAGTGAATGTCCTTGTGGTAGGGACACACCTGGGCAGTGCGACGGATGCCGAGGGTTATTACAGGGTGAACAATATCCGCGCCGGTGTATATGAGGTACGCTTCAGCATCATCGGATACAAGACCGTCATGGTGAAATCCGTCACCATTCTGCCCGACCTCCGGACGAAGCTGAATTTGGATATGGAGGAGGCAAGCATCGATTTCGAAACGATCGAGGTTCGTGTCGAAAGGCCCCTTATTCAAACGGACCTCGCACAGACCGCTTTTTCCGTAGGCGAAATGAAGCTTGAAAAATTGCCGATCTCTTCCTTTCGGGATGTTGTGGTCCTCCAGCCAAGTACGACGCTCGAAGGCAATGTCCGGGGAGGAAAGACCGAAGAAGTTCTTTTTCTCGTCGATGGACTCCCTGTGCAGGATGTCGTTGCCGGAGGGCTTGGAACAAGTCTGCCAAAAAGCGCCATCACGGGGCTGACCATCAACACCGGCGGTTTTGAAGCCGAGTACGGCAATGCGATGTCGGGTGTGGTGAATGTGGTCACAAAAGGGGGGAGCAATGAAAGCACCATCTTCGTGCGTTATGAACGCGACAGCTGGCTTCCTGACCGCTGGAATCAACAGCAAGACCGTGCGACCGAAGCAGAAATTGCGTTCAGCGGGCCTGTCATTCGCGACAAGCTGTTCTATTTCTCCGCCAACAACATTCTTGCAACGGACACGCGATGGTGGCAGGACTTCGACCATTTCTTCCTTTCGCCGGCCAGCAGGGAATTCACCGGATTTGCGAAACTGATGTATGTCCTTGCTCCCACTATGCGCCTTTCGACACAAATCATTTATTCGATCCACGAATGGCATGATTATGAATTCAGCTGGAGATTCAATCTCGGAGGCCTGCCCCCTCGGGGTCGCTACTCTTACCGCGCAGCGGCCATCCTTTCTCACACTCTTTCGGAAAATTCGTATTACTCGTTGACGGGAAGCATCTACCATCTCAGGAACCGAATCGGCGAAGGCCCGAAAGATGCCCTGATCCTCCAGCCGTATGAATACGATTTCTTTCTCCGATATATTGTCAATGGCGAGAGAAACTGGTGGGCGGACTCAAAGCATACCATCTACACGGCGAAAGGAGACTTCACCCAAACCATCGCAGGCCGGCACCTCCTGAAAGTCGGGGCAGAGTTGAATCAATACGATATCTTTTCCGATGTCTTGAAATACGAACCCCAGACGTCGTACTTCGGCAAGCCGATCGCAGGAGCCCCCTTGCTGAATTACAGCAACAGCTATAACTATCAACCGCGGTCAGGGGGAGTGTTTATTCAAGATAAGATTGAACTGGCTCGCGATGGATCGATCGTCACGGTGGGGCTCCGATGGGATTTTCTCGATCCGACTGCCGAAAGGCCGATCGTCGGGTATGTCCCGATCAATTCCAACGAGTATCAGCAGGTGCTGAAAGGAAAACAGAAGGCGAGGTTCAAACAACAGCTCAGTCCCCGGGTCTCGGCAGCATTACCGGCGGGCCCTTCGACATTTTTCTTCACGAATTTTGGCTTCTATTTCCAGTTTCCGCTGTTCGACTACCTCTATTCGGGAATCAACCCGTCTCAGCTCAGAGGCGGAACGAGGAGCGTGCTGACGGGAAATCCGGACCTTGAACCGGAGCGCGTGGTGGCCTGGGAGCTCGGCCTGAAATACGGTGTCAATGAAAATCTTGTGACATCGTTTACCTATTTCAGAAAGTCGTTCAAGAATCAGATCGACACGAAAACGCTCGTTCCCTTCGACAGTAAATCTGCGGGTGACTACGGATTTGCGAACTATGTGAACAATGCCGAAGCAAACGCAAGCGGTTTTGAAATCGTCCTCAGCAGGGAACGCGATGAACAGCTCACCGGAACGATTTCGTATTCCATAATGACCACCGAAGGAGTGAGCCAGGAGGCGACCCAGGGCCTTCAGTTTGCACAATGGGGCTTCCCGGTTGCGACCGTTGCCTTTCCGTTAAGCTGGGACCAGCGGCACACGGTCAAGGTGGACGGAGAATTCAAGCTGAGCACCGATTTTCTCCTCGACCTTGTACTCTTGTACAACTCCGCCAGGCCCTACACCTATTTCCCGACACGGGATGGCCAAACCCCGATTGATTCTGCGAAGTCCTTCGTACCCAACAATCGGAGGATGGAAGATGTCATCATTGTCAATGCGAAGATCTCCAAAACATTCTACTTTGGTGATGCAAAACAGATTCGCTTGTCTCTCTATGCAGATGCGCGCAATGTTCTGAACAAATACAATGTCAGGTGGATCAGCTCAAACGGCGTGGTCGGGGGAGAACTCAACGACCCCGGAGCGTATTACGATCCGCGCCGCATCCGCATCGGCGCTCGCGTGGAATTCTGATCCGGATGAAGTTGAAATGTACCTTGAGCAGAAAAACTGTAACAACCGATGGAGGGGTTTGTGCGGCCGTTTGAGAAACTACTCGCTATCGAAAGGCATCAAGTTCTTGTTCTATGAAAACGATCAATCTTGTCCTTGGAACTCATAATCACCAGCCCGTAGGGAACTTCGATTCGGTTTTCGCGCATGCGTTTGACCATTCGTACCAACCGTTTCTTGACACTCTCGAACGGTTTCCCAAAATCAAATGCGCCCAGCACTACAGCGGAATTCTGCTGGATTGGTTTCGCATCAAACGTCCCGAGATTCTCCGCCAAATCAGGAGGCTCGTCACATCGGGCCAGGTCGAAATCATGGGCGGAGCGTATTACGAGGCCATCCTCTCGGTTATTCCGGATGCCGACAAACTGAGCCAGATGGAAAAGTTGAGCGCTGCGGTGAGAAAGGAATTCGGAAAGCGCCCGTCGGGATTGTGGCTGGCCGAGCGCGTGTGGGAACAACACCTGACGCGGTTCATTGCAGAAGCCGGAATGGAATACATCGTTATCGACGATACCCACTTCAAGTACGCAGGCTTTTCCGACGAAGAACTCCTCGGTTACTACCGCACGGAAGAACAAGGCAGCACAGTGGCAATCTTTCCGATCAGCAAAATGCTGAGATACACGATGCCCTTCCAGCCGGTCCAACGGACGATCGATTATCTCAAAGGGATCGCCACCGAGGACGGAACGCGGATCGCCGTGTTCGCAGACGACGGAGAAAAGTTTGGTGTCTGGCCGAAAACCTTCGATCACGTCTACAAGAACGGATGGCTCGCCGATTTCTTTAAAGCCCTGTCCGACAACAGTGACTGGATCAAAATCAGCCATTTCAGCGAAATTCTGAAGAACATCCCTTCCGCGGGACGAACATATTTGCCGAATGCCTCGTATGCTGAAATGATGCACTGGGCTCTTCCCTCGCATCACGTCACGCTCTACGAGGAGTTCGAAGCCTTTCTGAAGAACCAGGGCGTGTTGGAGAAATACGAGTCGTTCTTCAAAGGCGGATTCTGGCGCAATTTTCTTGTGAAGTACGAAGAAACAAATAACATGCATAAAAAAATGATGCGGGTCTCGGACAGGGCTCACAGATTGGTGGACGAGGGCAAGAAGATCCCGAAACGGACATTCGAAAAAATCTGGTCATCGCAATGCAACGATCCGTACTGGCATGGTGTGTTCGGAGGTCTGTATCTTCCCGTTCTCCGCTATCCGGTGTATCACAACCTGATTTCGGCCGAAGCGGATCTTGATCGCATGGAGAAGAAGAAGACCGTTCGAATCGAACGAACCGATTTTGATTGCGATGGAAAAGAGGAAGTACTCATCGAAGCGCCTGTCATCAATTGCTATGTTGCTCCCCACCGCGGAGGATCGGTCTTCGAGCTTGATTTTAAGCCCATTTCCCTTAATTTACTCGATATTGTGTCGAGAAGGCAGGAGGGATACCACCATAAACTTACCGAAGCCGGTCACGGAAGCTCCGGCGGTGATGTGGCGAGCATTCACGACATCGTGGTGGCGAAGGAAGCAGGGCTCGAAAAGCATTTGAACTACGATTGGTATCGGCACGGATCGTTCATCGATCACTTTTTCGGCGGCGGGACGACCCTCGAGGATGCGTGGAAATGCGCCTACCAGGAAGAGGGTGACTTCGTCAACCAGCCCTATGCGGTTGCGACGACGGAAGCGAAAGGCTCCGTGAAGGTCAGACTTTCCCGTGACGGGGCGATTTGGCGCAACAACGCTCCGCACAGGATAAGGGTCGAGAAGACAATGGAAGTTCGCGCTGATGCGGCTGATGTGACCGTAGATTACCGCATACGGAACCTTGAAGATCGGCCCGTCGAGGTGTGGTTCGGATCCGAGCAGGGGATCGGGTTGCAGGCCGGCAATGCTCCTGACCGATATTACTTTTCCCCCGACGCCGAATTCACGGAAAAGAACCTTGCGAGCAAGGGAGAACACAGGAAGACTTCGATTCTTGGCCTTCGCGATGAATGGCTGGGGGTCGAGGTACGGTTCGAATGCGGAACTCCCGCCACCTTTTGGCGTTTTCCTTTAGAGACCATTTCCCTGTCCGAGGCGGGGTTTGAACGCATCTATCAGGGCTCTGTGGTGATTCCTCACTGGAAGTTTACTCTGAACCGGGAATGGACGTGCAGGATCACCCAGCGCGTCAAACAATTGAA
>CAZRPU010000013.1:0-29740 GCA_964602055.1 uncultured Ignavibacteriaceae bacterium | reverse complement strand
CATAAAGGGAAGAAGCGATGAAGAAGAGATTTTCACTGATGACGGTGGCGGTGCTGGTCCTCGTGAGCACGTTTGCGGGCATGGAAATCAACCAGCTCATTTCCGGCGACGATATTTACTCCCAAATGCGGAAGATCAGCGATGTCATTCAGTTTGCGGAACGATACTACATCGATGAACTGAAAACGACGCAGCTCACGGAAGCGGCAATTAACGGAATGATGGATAAGCTTGATCCTCACTCTATTTATATTGCACCAAAAAATTTCGAGCGGGTGACGGAGGAGTTCAAGGGAAAGTATGAAGGTATAGGCATTTCGTTCCGCATCCTGAACGATACCATCACCGTTCTCGAAACTCTCGGCGGCGGACCCTCGGCAAGGCTCGGCCTCCTCTCGAATGATCGCATCGTCAAGATCAACAACCAGTCCGCCATTGGCTTCGTCGATACCATGGTCCAGAAGACCCTGAGAGGCCCGAAAGGAACGCGTGTAACGGTGACGATCATCCGGCCCGGCACGCGTGAACCCCTGGTGTACGAAATTACCCGGGATGAAATTTCACTTGCAAGCATCGACGCTACGTTCATGGTCACGGATGATGTTGCCTACATTCAGGCAAACAAGTTCAACGAACAGACCTACAACGAAATCAGCAAGTCGCTCAAGAGATTGAGCGGTGAAGGGATGAAGAAGCTTGTCCTCGATCTTCGGTGGAATCCGGGCGGATATCTGGATCAGGCCGTGCGCATGGTGGACCTGTTCCTCGACGGAGGCACAAAGGAGAATCCGAGGAAGATAGTCTACACGAAGGCCCGGCGATCGGAGTTTGACGAGATTTTTGTTGCCCGGTCGGGTGACGAATACGAAAAACTGCCGGTGATCGTGCTCATCAACAACGGCTCTGCAAGCGCGAGCGAAATCGTTGCAGGAGCCATCCAGGACTGGGACCGCGGCCTCATTGTCGGGGAAACCAGCTTTGGCAAAGGATTGGTCCAAAGGCAGTTCCCTTTGACGGACGGATCAGCGTTGCGGTTGACGATCGCCCGGTATTACACCCCGAGCGGACGGCTCATCCAGCGCGCGTACGAAGGGAAAGAAAAAGCGGAATACCAGCGGGAAGCATATGAACGCACCGAGGAAGAAGGGGACAACCTGAAGCATGAAAAAGATGCAACGGCAGATTCCACCCGGCCAATGTTTAAGACCAACGGGGGCAGGGTGGTCTACGGAGGCGGAGGCATTACGCCGGATTACATCGTAACCGATGATCTCCTCACGCAGACGACCGCAAATATCCGGCGGCGTGATCTCTTCATCGCCTACGTCTCTTCCTATATGACGGGCCCGGGCTTGTCCTTGCGAACGCAATTTGGTTCCGATTTTAAGCGTTTCAAGAACACTTACTCGGTTTCCGACAAGTTCATTACTGATTTCCGGCATTTTGCAGAATCGAAAGGCGTTACGGTTGTTGAAAAGGATTTTCAGAAGGACGAAAAGTACATTCGGCATGCATTGAAGGGATATATTGCGCAAAGCCTGTGGGGAAGGGAAGCTCTGCTGTCCATCTTTCTGGAGAACGACAAACAGTTTCAGAAGGCACTCACGTTGTTTCCTGAAGCCGAAAAAATTGCCCGGCTGGAAATGAACTGAATGTCAGAACATCAGCTCGCGCGTGCCCGTATGCGCCGCCTCGTGACAATCATGATTGTGGTTGCTTCGGGAGCGGGATTTGCCCAGAAGAACGCCTCGTATGAGGCGTCTTCTGTTTTACCTCAGTCGCCCGAACGCATGCTCATGGTGGGGGAGGAACTGCATTACACTGTGGGATACTCCTTCTTCCACCTGGGCCGAATCATCATAACGGTAACAGATAAATTCGAGAGGGGCGGCCGGACGGTGTACCGCGCCAGGGCCATTATCGATTCCGCCCCGGGCCTTCCCTTTGTCAATGTGCACATCAGGTTCACCGGCGAATTTGACGAGGAACTCTATTCGTACGATTGGATTGCGGAAGACAGCACGGACAAGGAAATCGGCGTTCGGCGTCTCCGGTTTGACTACGACAGTTCGAGAGTGTACTTTGAAACGGGAAAAAAGAACAGGGATGGATCGATCGCTGTCGAGAAAACCGATACAGTGAAGATTACGGAAAAATGCCAGGACGGCCTTTCGCTCTTCTTCTTTGCGCGGAACCACGTGAGGAGGAAGGGTATCATGAATGTTCCCACTGTTGTGGAAAAAGCGCAGGTGAACACGTTTTTCAACTTTTCAAGGGAATTAGATGAAGAAGAAATCGATTCGGTGCAGTATCCCATCGAGGTCGTTCTTTTCGACGGCCGGGCGGATTTTGTCGGTGTCTTTGGCCTTACTGGGGGTTTCCGCGGGCGCTTCAGTAATGACGTTGCAAGCGTGCCGATCCTTGCCAGAATGAATGTCATCTTGGGAAGCATTCGTATCGAATTGGACCGGTGGGTCCGGCCGGGATGGGTACCGCCGCGTTTTGTGGAAAAGGACTGAATGGCAACGATCAAGTCCAATAGCGGAAAGACTCCTGAGATTCACCCCACGGCGTACATTGCAGAAGGGGTGGTGATCATCGGCGCAGTGCGTGTGGGGAAGGAAAGTAGTGTCTGGTTCAATAGCGTGCTTCGGGGTGACATCAATGCTATAGAGATCGGGGAACGAACGAACATTCAGGACCTGTCGGTTGCGCATGTGACGAAAGACCTGGCGGTGAAAATCGGCTCCGGTGTGACCATCGGACACAGGGCGACCATCCACGGCGCCGTCATCGAGGATTCCTGCCTCATCGGCATGGGAGCGGTCTTATTGGACGGCGTCCACGTGGGGCACCACAGCCTGGTCGCTGCGGGTTCGCTTGTACGTGAGAATTTCCGGATTCCCGAAGGCATGCTGGTCGCCGGGGTACCAGCCGTCGTCAAACGAGCACTCACCAAGGAAGAGCGGCTGCACATCGAGCAATCCGCCGTCAATTACGTCCAATACGCCAAAACATACCGGGAAAAACATGGATGACGCGATCAAGGTAAAATTCTGGGGGGTGCGGGGATCGATTCCAACGCCGGGAAAACAAACGGTCCGTTATGGGGGAAATACACCATGCCTTGAAGTCCGGCTTGATGACGATTCCCTTATCATTCTCGATGCCGGCACGGGCATCAGAAACCTGGGAGATCATCTCATCAATAACGGAGAATCGGTCAACGCTTTTCTTCTCATTACGCATCCGCATTGGGACCATATCCAGGGATTTCCCTTCTTTAAACCTGCATTCATATCCGGCAATGAGCTGACCATCGTCGGTACCGAACGGAAGGACAAGTCTCTCAGCGAAATTATCGCGGAACAGATGAACCGCATCTATTTTCCGGTGCAGCTGCAGGACCTCAAAGCGGCGATCAAGTTCGTTCCTGTCAGGGAAGAAGGGATGTTGGAGGTATTCGGGGCGAAGGCGAAATTCATCTACGTGAATCACCCGGGATTCACCGTCGGGTTTCGGCTTGAATACAAAGGCAAGTCCCTCGTCTATATCAGTGACAACGAGCCCTTCGACCGTTCGGTGGCTCCGTCACTGACGAATTTTGAGTCGGTGGTGAAAGAAAAATACAGCGCACAGACGGGAGATCCGAATCAAAGAGTGTTTGATTTCTGCCGTGAGGCAGATGTTGTTGTCCATGACACCACGTATACGCCGGAAGAGTACATCGATCGTGTCGGATGGGGACATTCGCATTATTTGTTCAGCCTTCGGGTTGCGGCGGAAGCGAATGTCAAACGGCTCTTTCTTTTTCATCACGATCAGAATCACAGCGACGAGAAGGTTGACGATATCCTCAAAAAGTGCAAGAAAGAAGTGAAGAGCAGGGGATATCGCTTTGAATGTGAAGCAGCGATCGAAAATGCCGAATTCACCCTGTAGCTTGACAATCAGTGGGAACGTCCCTATATTGGTGGCAGGTAAGTGGATATTCCTGATGACGCGGAGGACTGATCGGCATTTCGCACTTGATTTTCATAGCACAAGAAGAACTGATTGCTCCCCCGACTCACGGTCCCCGTTGTTTCCTGTCAAGGTGTTCGGGGTTTTTTATTCTCTGCACGATGCCAAGGAACGCGCATGAGCTACCAATTTCATGACGAGGATTTCAGGGCAATCGCCGCGGTGCTCGGTGTCGAGCCCAAAACCACCGGCCGCACGGTTCGCTTCGAACTGGAAAACAAGGAACAGAACCGAAGGCTTGCCCTCGAGATTTATCCGAGTATCTCGATCGGGAAACGGAGAGGTACGCTGGTCTCCGTCTATACGCCCACTGCTCATCTGCAGCTGCATTTTTGCACAGGATATGTCATAAGCGAAATGTTGGGAGAGCTGACGTTTGTCGGGGAAACGAACGGAAAACTCTCCGGGCTGACCATCGAGAGGGAAGCCGGGTGTTCCCTCTACGCCAACGTCGACCGGGAAATCCTTTCCGGCGACTTTACCACACTGGGTCCGGAGATCATGCTGTCCAGTATCGCGCTTTCGCTGACGGAATCGATTCTCCCTTCACCGGGTAAGCTCGGACAGCGGTCCAAACCGCCGAAAGCCAAAGCGCAGGGATCCTCTCCGAGAAAGCCCAGAGGGGCACGGAGATCGAGACGAACCGCCCGATGATCGTGGCAGCACACCAACACCAGGTCCTGCGATTCCCCCACAAAGAAACTTTTCGAACTGTCCGACGTGTTGTAACAGGGGAAAACAAAAGGGTGTCGGTTTCAATAGTGTTTACCGATGATCGCTTCATAAAGAACATGAACAAACGGTATCTCAAGCATGACAGGGTAACAGATGTGATTTCCTTTCCCTTGGGAGATGAAGCCGGTGTGAATGGAGAAGTCTATGTCAATCTGGATCAGGCGAAGCGGCAGGCGCGGGAATATGGAGTGACATTCCGCGAGGAAGTCCGGCGTCTTGTTATCCATGGTACCCTGCACCTCCTGGGTTACCGGGATTCGAGCGCCTCCCTCAAGAGCAAAATGCGACGGCGCGAAGACTTCTATCTGAAGAAACTGTAGCAGAAGGAAGGTCTATGTACGAACGAGTGGTGGAAATTATCATGTTTCTGGTGAATGAGTTGAAATCGAACAAACAACTCAGCGACGTGGATGTCACGGTGCTGGCGAAGAACGGTTACACCCAAAGCGAGATCTCCACTGCGTTTTCCTGGCTGTTTGAGCGAATGAATGTGGGCCAGTCGATGACCGAGGAGTCGAAGGCCGACGAAGAATCGCATCGGATTCTGCACGAAGTGGAGCGGATGGTTATCGCTCCGGATGCCTATGGCTACCTGCTGCAGGCGCACGAAATGGGAATTCTCTCGAACAGCGATATCGAAACCATTATCGAGCGCATCATGGCAGCCGGATTTTCCACAGTCGGAATTCTGGAGATGAAATCCTTCATGGCAGGAATGCTTTTCGATACGGACAGCCAGCGCGGAACCGGAGGAAGAATTTCTCTGGACGGGAACGATACGATTCATTAGAGACATGGAAAAATCACTTATCATAGTAGAATCACCCGCGAAGGCCAAGACGATCAACAAGTACCTTGGAAAGGAATACGTTGTCGAGGCCTCGGTGGGCCACATCAAGAACCTTCCAAAAAGCAAGATGAGCGTTGATGTGGAAAATGACTTCGATGTGGTGTACGAAACGATCAGTGGAAAAGAAGACGTCGTTGAAAAGCTGAAGGGCAAAGCGGAAAAAGCAGGCACGGTCTACATCGCGACAGACCCGGACCGCGAGGGAGAGGCAATTGCTGCCCACATCGCCGATGAAATCAAAGGTGTCGCATCGAACATCCGCCGCGTTCTTTTTCACGAGATCACCGAATCCGGGGTCAAGGATGCAATGGCGCATCCGCATAAGATCAACCGAAACCTCGTCATGTCACAGCAGGCCAGACGGGCAATGGACCGGATCGTCGGTTATAAAGTGAGCCCGTTCATCTGGAAAACGGTGTATTACGGCCTGTCTGCCGGCAGAGTCCAATCGGTCGCTTTGCGCCTGATCTGCGAACGCGAAGAAGCCATTCGGGCGTTCGTTCCCGAGGAATACTGGTCGGTCACCGGCGAATTTACCAGCAGTTCCGGCGAAGCTTTCCTTGCAAAACTGGTGAAAGTGGCAGGTTCTGACCCCCGGATTCCGGACGAAACAACGGTCAATGGCTACCTGGCGGATATCCAGAAGCAGAAGTTCGAAATCTCTTCTGTCGACCGTAAACCGGTCAAGCGGAATGCTCCCGCCCCTTTCATCACCAGCACGTTGCAGCAGGAAGCCGCCCGTCGCCTCCGGCTTTCTGCCAAGCGAACCATGATGCTCGCCCAGAAGCTCTATGAAGGCGTCGAATTGGGGGAGGAGGGGCTCACCGGCCTGATCACCTACATGAGGACCGATTCCACGCGGCTGAGTTCGGAAGCGGTCTCACATGTACGGGAATACATTTACGAGAATTACGGGAAGGAATTCCTCCCGAAAGAACCGCGCCTGTTCAAGAAGGGCAAGGCATCCCAGGATGCACACGAAGCAATCCGCCCCACTTCGATAAAATTCACGCCAAAATTCGTCAAGAAATACCTGGAAAAGGACATTTTCGCGTTGTATGAGCTCATCTGGAACAGATTTGTCGCCTGCCAGATGTCACCGGCTCAATTCGATCAGCTCTCTGTTGATGTTCTCGGCGGAGAGTATCTCTTCCGGGCCACAGATCAGGTTCCGGTGTTCCGCGGGTTCTTGCAGGTGTACGACGATATGGTCGAAGAAAATGGCGGTGATCCGGATGCCGACCCCGTTTCGAAAATCCCGGCAAACGTCGCTGCGGGCCAGAAGGCCCAACTGACGAATCTCCTCCCCCGGCAGCACTTCACCAAACCTCCGGCCCGGTATGCGGAAAGCAGCCTCGTCAAGGAACTGGAATCCCTCGGGATCGGAAGGCCAAGTACCTATGCCCTCATTGTGACCACCGTGATCGATCGCAAATATGTCGAGCAGCGGGAGAGAAAGTTGTTTGCAACCGATCTGGGGATGCAGGTCAACAAGCTCTTGACGGAGTATTTCCCCGAAATCGTCAATGTGAAATTCACGGCAAGGATGGAAGAGGAGCTGGATACGATTGCGTCCGGTAAGGAAGAGTATGTCAAGGTGATGAAGGATTTTTATGATCCCTTCATTCATGCCTTTGAAAAGGTCGATAAGATGGCGACCCGGATCAAGAAGTCACTGCAGGAAAAGACCGACGAACCGTGTGATGTATGCGGCAAACCGATGATTATCAAATGGGGCCGCAACGGAAGGTTCATGGCCTGCTCCGGTTATCCTTCCTGCAAGAACACCAAACCGCTTCCGGAAGACCGCGAGAAAACTGAACATCTTGCCGGAATCATCTGCGATCAATGCGGCGGCGACATGGTGGTGAAGGCAGGCCGGTTTGGAACCTTTCTGGGATGTTCTAACTACCCGAAGTGCACCAATACAAAGCCGATTTCGATGGGCATAAAATGTCCCAAGTGCAAAGAGGGAGATCTTATCGAGCGGAAGACAAAGAAGCGCGCCCGCGTGTTCTACGGATGCTCGAGATATCCCAATTGCGATTTTGCTTCCTGGGACAAACCCGTCAACGAAGTCTGCACCCATTGCGGAAACAGTTACTTGGTTGCCAAATTCTCCCAGGCCAAAGGGGAGTACCTGAAGTGCCCCGAGTGCAAGCAGGAATTCGTTCGGGAAGAGGTGGCTGCAAGCGCCTGAATGGACAGGAAATCCCGCCGGTAGGAGCACCCTCATGCACACGATGATTCGCTCATACCTGGACTATCTCGATGGGGAGCGCAATTATTCTTCCCACACGATCGAGGCTTACGAACACGACCTTCATCAGCTGCTCTCCTTCCTCACGCAACGCGGCATCGGATCGTTCGCATCGGTTGATCGAGATGTTCTCCGTTCGTTTCTTCGCATCCTTGTCGAGGGAGGATCGGGGAAACGCTCGATCGCCAGAAAAATCGCAAGCGTGCGGTCGTTCTTTAAGTTTCTTCGAAGGAAGGGAGTCATCGGGGCAAACCCGGCACTCACTCTCGTCACGCCCAAACCGGACAAGCGGTTGCCCGTGTATCTCGACGAGGGTTCTGCCGAGCGTATGCTTGCCCTTCCGGATATTTCCGAACAAGAAGGCAGGAAGGAATCAGCGATCCTGGAACTGCTCTACAGCACAGGTATGCGTGTGAGCGAGCTCGTCGGCCTGAACATCAGGGACGTGGACTTTGCCAATCAAACGGTGTTGCTTCGCGGAAAAGGGAGAAAAGAAAGAATTGTTCCGCTGGGCGGAGTCGCTGCGAAGGCGGTAAAACGCTATCTGAAGAGCAGATCGGCAGCGGTTTCACGGGACGAGCCGTTAATCCTGAGCAGCGGCGGTAAGAGAACATACCCCATGGCTATTACGCGCATTGTCCATAGGTACATCGGACAAATTTCGGAAATAGAGAAACAGAGCCCCCATGTCATACGGCATTCGTTTGCAACGCACATGCTCAACAGAGGGGCCGATCTGCGCGCAGTGAAGGAACTCCTGGGACATGAGAGTCTCTCGACAACGCAGGTGTATACGCATGTGTCTACCGAGAGAATGAAAAAAGTGTACAGACAATCGCACCCAAAGGCCTGAGGAGAGGAGAGCGGCCGATACAACACGAAAGGAATAGACAATGACCATCACCGTGACGTCTCGACATTTCAAGGCACATTCATCCTTGGTTGAATATGCGCACCGCTCTGTCGACGGTCTTGCGCGCTACTACGATGGCATCATCAAATGCGAGGTCATTCTGAGTTATGAAAAAATACACAAGAGCACCAAGATCGCTGAGGTAAAGCTGTCAGTCTACAGGCACAGGATCGTGTCCGAGGAGCGGTCGGACGATTTCGTCAAGTCGATTGACGCTGCCGTGCAGAAGGTGCTCATCCAATTGAAAAAATACAAAGATCGGCTGCATGACAAGGACCGCAAAACGGTTCGGCGGGTAAGGGAAAAAGTCTAATACGTCCAAAAGGCAGAGCGACCATGGCGCTGGAAAATCTGAAAGAGACCAGAAAAAAGAGTGTCACCGTCGGATTCATGTATGAAGCGAACAAGGAACGCCTCGCTTTGACAATGGTCAACGGCGAAGCAGGTTTTGGACGGGAGGTGAGGGACAGGAGTATTCACCGCCCCGGACTGGCTCTCGCTGGGTACGTTGAACTCTTTACGTATGACAGGGTCCAGGTATTCGGTAATACCGAGGTTCGCTATCTCCAGCATCTCGGGCTTCCCGAACGGGTGAAGGCGTTTCAAACCATTTTTCAGTTCGATCTTCCGTGTATTATTATTACGAACGCGAATGCCATCGACAAGGAACTTGTGGCTATAGCGACAGAACATCAGGTTTCGGTTTTACAGACTCCCTTCGAAACCACAAAGCTCGTCTATCTCCTGAGTGATTTTCTCGACGATCAATTTGCTCCGCAAAGCGTCGTGCACGGATCGTTCATCGATGTGTACGGAATCGGAGTCTTGCTTACGGGCCGCTCCGGGATAGGGAAAAGTGAGATAGCGCTCGACCTTATCGAGCGGGGACATCGGCTTGTTGCAGACGATGTTGTCATGGTGACCCGTAAGGGGGAGGGAATCCTGATGGGTGCGGGCACAGACGTTGTCCGGCACTTTATGGAAATCCGCGGCCTGGGTCTGATCGATGTGCGGTCGATCTTCGGGATTCGATCCATACGCTATCAGAAGAGGGTGGAAATTGTCATTGAGCTCCAGGAGTGGAAGCAGGATGTCGAATACACAAGGACGGGACTCGATCACGAAAATGTCTCACTGATGGGCGTCGAGATCCCCCATGTGCGGCTGCCGATATTCCCGGGCAAGAATGTGACGGTCATTACAGAAGTCATTGCTCTGGATTACTTACTTCGACATTATGGTTATGATGCCGCCAAAGAGTTCTCCAAGCGGCTGGAATCGGCCATAAGCGAGAAATCGAAGGGGAAGCGCGTCATAGACTATTTTGAGCACGATTTCGAGTAGCAGGGGACGTTTTTCTTGACAAACCCGGAATAATTTCCTACTTTCGGACTGAAATTTTGGGATACCCGCCAAGGGATATCCTGCACATAAGCGACAGGAACGCAATGGGACGATTGAAATTCTATCTGTACTCCGATGAGACGCTCAGGTTCGTTGAGGCCCGGTGGGCAAAAACGAAGCTCGCCGCCGCCTCGTTGCTTGTGGGATCGGCTTTGGTTTTTGGTGTCATCGAGGTCAATCAATACATGGACGACGCTCTCGGCCTGGGATTCGGGAGAGCATCGGTTCTTGCCTCCGAGAACTCCATTCTCCGGGAACAACTGAACCTCCTGTCGGTCAAGCTTAACGCCCTCGAAGGGGAACTGGCCGGTGTGAATGACCGGGGGAATGAAATTCGCATGCTTGTTGACCTTCCCAAAATCGACGAAGATACCCGTAAGGCGGGTTTTGGCGGAACCGACAACCGCGTGGACTTTGGTACGTCTGCAGATGTGAACCAGCTGTTGCGCAACCTACACGCAACGGCTCAAAGGGCGGAAAGGGAACTCCAGCTCCAATCCGTCAGTTACGAAGATGTGGTGAAGAGATACGATAACAACAAGGTCCGGTTCGCGCATCTCCCGGCGATCAAGCCCATGGATGGCTATTATGCCACCAACGGCTTTGGACCCCGCCTGCATCCTGTGCTGCGCATTATCAAACCTCACGAAGGGCTGGATATTGCGAACGACGTCGGAACCCCCGTTTATGCCTCCGCAGATGGCATCGTCGATTATTCGGGCCACACCGGCGGAGGATACGGCAATCTTGTTGAATTAAATCATGGCTACGGCTATACGACGGCATACGCACACCTCAGCAAAGTGTTGGTTCGTGAAGGGCAGAAGGTGAAACGAGGGGAACTTATTGCCCGGAGCGGACGGACAGGACTTGTGACCGGACCCCACCTGCACTATGAAGTACGCTTCAATGGCATCCGCCAAAACCCGATCGATTTCTTCTTCGACAACGTCAATTATCAGGAATACAAGAATCAGCAACTTGTTCTCGATTGACGCTGTTCATGTTACCTTTCTTGGCAGTTGCAGAGGAGATGTGAGGAGATGATTTGGACCATCGAACTCGCCTCGTATCTTGATGACGCGCCATGGCCGGCAACGAAGGATGAATTGTTGGACTATGCTGTGCGGACGGGTGCTCCCATGGAAGTCATTCAGAACCTCGAAGAGCTCGAAGATAGCGAAGAGCCGTACGAAAGTATCGAAGAGATCTGGCCGGATTATCCCACAGACGAAGATTTCTTTTACGAGGACGAGAAAGATTATTGATCGTTGGATGGCGTTGCCCGATGGCATGGGCGCTCTCTTTCTTCTGTAAACCCGGCACAAGGCTGCTGGGTTTTTTGTTGCATCGAACCTCATGAACCGTTTCCTGCAGTGTATCGGAATCCTTCTTCTTCCCTCGGTCGCCGCATTCTCCCAGGTTCCTCTTGGCGAATTCGAAGTGAGGAGCGTTGCGTTTGTCGGCAACGACAACATCTCCTCAACGACCCTGGAAACACATATCCTCACGAAGGAAACGCCAAGCTGGTTCTGGCAATTCCTTTCGAAGATCAGCAGCAATCTTGGATCCCCTCCTGTGTATTACGATCCCTTTGCCTTCGCAGCCGACATGACACGGCTGAAGGAGTTCTATAAGGACCAGGGCTTCTTCGAAGCGACCGTCGATACCCTCAGCCGTTTTGATCTTGAAGGGAAGAAAGTGGATCTCGCCTTTCGTATTGCGGAGGGGCGAAGATCTTTTATTGACACGCTTCGTTTTCAAGGTCTCGAGAATCTTCCTTCCGTTCTTCAGGAGGAAATAACAGGCAATCATCTTGTGCGAACCGGCGATCCGTACGTGAGCGAACAGGTCGAGGGGGAATTCCGGCGGATTGTGTCCCTGTTCTACAACAATGGCTATGTGCAAGTAGAGCGTGACACCGCAACAAGCGCGACACGGTATGCATCAACGAACAATGTGACGGTCATCTATGCGTTTCGGCCGAATGAACGGTTCAGCTTCGGACGAATTAGCATTGAAAGCGATACGACGGTTGTTGAACGGGTAAGCACGGAAATCGTCCTGCGTCATCTGGACTTCGAAGAGGGGGATTATTACAGCGAGGAGCGGAAAATCGACAGCGAGCGCAACCTCAACAGGCTCGGAGTGTTTGAGGCGAGCAGGATTGAACCCATGGTGACGAAGGAATCCCTCGATTCGCTCTCTATTCCCATGCGGGTCATCGTCCGCCCCAGGCCTTTTCACGAACTTACGCCCGAGATCGGCGCGAGCGACGAAAACAGCGCATTCAATCTTGTTACCGGCGTGGGCTACAATAACCGGAATTTCTTCGGGGGCGCCAGAAACTTCTCGACAAGGTTTCGCATCAGCCTTCAGTCGATACAGGATATCAGATTGACCACGACGGGGATCAACGACAGCTCCCTCATCTCGAAAATTGAACTCACCAGCCAGGTGATACAGCCATTCCTGTTTTCCAACAAGGTGAGCCTCACCATGTCGCTTTCGGCAATACTGGAAAAACAAAAGTCCTACTACGCCCCCATTTATCTGGCACGCCTCGGTGTGACCGCGCAGCTGGCTCGGTATACGCGCGGATTCATCGACTTCAACCTTGAGCGGGTCGACCCCAGCCCCGTCGGCGGCAAGGACACGGTCATTAACATCCCCCAGAGGCCGGATCTTCAGCGCCAGTTCAACACCATTGTCACGATTACGATCCAGCGCGATAAGCGGAACGATATCTTTTCACCGACGGAAGGATTCCTCCATTCGGGATCCATTGAACAAGCTGGTCTTATTCCGACTATTTTTGGCGATTTAGGGTCGCGGCTCCCCTATGCAAATTACATCAAGCTCTCGGGAGTGGGACAATGGTACGGCGACTTCTCCTCCGGTAAAAGGATCATCTGGGCGGCGCGAATACGCGGCGGCGCCGCATCTTTCCTGGGGTCTTCTGACTCGACAAAAGAGCGAACACCGGTTCCCCTCACGCGCAGGTTCTATGCGGGGGGCAGCGAGAGCATCCGCGGGTGGAAATCGCGCGAATTGGGAGCGGTATCGATCCCGAACGAAGGAGGAAACGCCCTCCTGGAAGCGAATATCGAAGCCCGATGGCACCTCTTTCGCGACGCCGGCAAGCTCTGGTTCGTCAATCTGGAGAACATCTCCCTCGTCGGCTTCTACGACGTGGGAAACGTCTGGAGCGACATTAAGCTGATGAGAGGAGCCGAATTGGCCATGGCTGCCGGACTGGGATTCCGATGGGATACAATTGCAGGGCCCATCAGAATCGACTTTGGATTCCGTGTCTACGACCCGTTCGATACCAGTGAGAGAAAGTGGTTTACCCAGAGGAGATTTTTTCACGACGTGTACAGCCTCGTACATTTCGGTATAGGACATTCTTTCTGATGGCATGGGACCGCGTCATAGGACAGGAAAGAGTGAAGGAACTCCTGAAGCGGGCGATTTCAGGGGGACAGGTAGCGCATGCCTATTTGTTTTTTGGCGATGAGGGAGTGGGAAAGGATGCGCTTGCGCTGGAATTTGCCCGCGTGCTCAATTGCGAGAAACGTCAAACCGAGGCGTGCGGGGAATGCGCGAGCTGCCGGAGAATGGACACTCTCCAGCATCCCAATGTGAAATTTGTAGTTCCCCTTCCTACCGGGAAGGGAGAGAAAACCGGGGACGATCCTGTCGCGGTTCTGGCTGAAGATCAGGTCGCTGCCGTGCGCCAGGAGCTCGCAGGAAAAGCCAGGGACCCGTACTACCGAGTGGCGGTGCCGAAAGCGAATTTTATCAAGGTGAACAGCATCAGGGAGCTTCGTCGTGAAGCGTCGCTCTCGGGATTCCTCGGTGGAAAAAAGGTATTCATCATTTCCGGTGCGGACGCAATGAACGCGGAAGCAAGCAATTCTCTGTTGAAAACTCTGGAAGAACCTCCTGGGGATACGGTGCTTCTGCTGACGACAGCGCGCAAGGAACAGCTCCTGGAGACGATTCTCTCCCGATGCCAGCAAATACGGTGCGAACCGTTGACGGAGGAAGAAATTACGCAGGCGCTTGTTCAGCGCGACGGCCGGACAGAAGCAGAGTCAAGGATTGCAGCAACAATGGCAAACGGCAGCTTTACCGCCGCCCGTGATCTTGTTTCTGAGGACATGGTTCGGATCAGAGAAGATGTTGTTCGGTTTCTCCGCCAGGCACTGGGCAACAGTCCCGTCGCGCTCCTTGCCGGCATTGAGCAGACACTGGCATCGGCTGAACGCCCCCAGGCGGAGCGATGGCTGAGAATGCTTCAAGTGTGGTTTCACGACGCGGCGGCGCGTCGTGCCGGATCGAAGGGAGCAGAACATCGTGACAACGAGGACCTGCAGAAATTTGTCGATCGTTTTTCGGGATCGGATTTTCTTCTTGCATCGGGTGCAGTCGAGCGTTCAATTGCTCTTATAGGCAAAAATGTCTACCTTCCTCTGATTTTCCTTGCACTTGCCATCGAGCTGAAGAAAATTCTCTATTCCGCGACTCCCGTGACCCAATGAAAAAAAACCATCAACAGAAGCGCGTCCTGGTCACGGCTGCCTTACCCTATGCCAACGGCTATATTCATCTAGGCCACCTTGCGGGAGCGTATCTCCCGGCGGACATGTATGTGCGCTATCTCCGGCTCAAGAAGACGGATGTCCTCTTTGTCTGCGGCTCGGATGAACATGGGGTGGCGATCACCGTTACCGCCGAAAAGGAAAAAATATCTCCTCAGGACGTCATCGATCGCTTCCATCCGGCGAATCAAGAAGCGTTTGAACATTTCGGCATGAGTTTCGACCACTATTCCAGGACGTCCATTCCGGCGCATCACGAGACCGCTCAGGAATTTTTCCGTGAATTCCACGCACGGTCCCTCCTCAAGGAAAAGAAGGAACTTCAGCTGTATTGTGAATTCGACAAGATGTTTCTGGCCGACCGTTACGTCGAAGGTACGTGCCCCACCTGCGGTTCACCGCAGGCGCGCGGCGATCAGTGTGAAAACTGCGGATCTTGGTTGAACCAAACAGACCTGATCGATCCGAAATGCAAGATTTGCGGCCGGACGCCTGTCGTCCGGGAAACCACCCACCTCTACTTTCCACTGGGGGATTACCAGAAACGCCTTGAACAGTACGTCGAGGAACGGAATGCCAGGGATGGTTGGAAAGAAAACGTTCTGCGGTACTGCCAGAGTTGGTTCAAGCAGGGTCTTGAGGACCGGGCCGTCACGAGAGATCTTTCCTGGGGCGTTCGGGTTCCAGTTGCCGGATTTGAAACAAAAGTCATTTATGTATGGTTTGACGCTGTTTTGGGATATATCACCGCCACCAAGGAATGGGCCAAACAGGCCGGGAAAAAGGACGCGTGGAAACAGTACTGGAACGATGAAGGTTCGAAATATGTGGCGTTTATCGGGAAGGACAACGTTGTCTTTCATTGCATCGTGTTTCCGGCAATGCTGATGGCATGGAACGACGGAGCCGGTGATTCCTTCGTCCTGCCGGAAAATGTTCCTGCAAACGAGTTCTTGAACTTCGAGGGGCAGAAATTCTCCAAGAGCAGGGGATGGGGGATCGATGTTAGGGATTTTCTTCGTTTCTTTCCTCCCGATTCGTTGCGCTATGCGCTTGCCGCCACCCTGCCCGAATCAAGAGATTCAGATTTTTATCTGAAGGACTTCCAGGCCCGAACGAACAATGAATTAGCCGATATTCTCGGCAATTTTGTGAACAGGTCTCTCGCGTTCGTCCAGCGGACCTTTGAAGGAACTGTGCCCAAGCGCGGCAAGATGTCCGCGCGGGATAAGGAATTCCTCGCACAGATGAAAGCCGCGCCGGACCGCGTAGGGCGGCTCTACGAAACGTACAGGTTCCGCGACGGAGTTGTGGAAGCGATGAACCTTGCACGGACGGCAAACAAGTATTTTAATGACAGCGAACCCTGGGTGACGTCAAAAGCGGATCGCGATCAGTGTGCGACCACGCTGAATCTGTCAATCCAGGCCGTCCGTACGCTTGCCGTTCTGTTCGAGCCTGTTGTGCCGAATATTGCAGCCGGTATGTGGCGTATGCTAGGCCTCAAAGGGAGTCTTTCCGAAGCCGAATGGGATTCTGCGGGCGAACCGAACATTCCTGACGGCCATCGCATCGGCGAACCAAGCATTCTGATCCATAAAATCGAGGACAAAGAACTCACAACCATGACACAATCCCTCAATCCGGATGGAGCCCGCGATGCCGCGCCTGCATCCGACGGAAAGCCCGTCATCACCATTGACGATTTCAAGAAAATAGACCTTCGCCTTGCAAAGGTGATCGAAGCGGAAAAAGTCCCGAAGTCCAACAAACTTCTCAAACTGCAGGTTGAAATCGGGGGAATTCGCAGACAGCTTGTCGCGGGCATTGCCCAGCAGTACAAACCGGAAGAACTTCTTGGAAAACTGATTGTCGTCGTCGCAAATCTCCAGACGGCGACCGTGATGGGACAAGAGTCCCAGGGAATGCTCCTCGCCGCAAATGCCCCTGATGGAAAACTCGCGATAGTCAGCGTACACGAGGAGGTCCCGACCGGCAGCATCGTTCGCTGATGCAGTGCCGGAGCAACGGATCACACTTCGTTGCGCGATTGCCTTTCTTCCCGGAGCTGTCCCGCCCCCGCTGCCGTTCGATTCTTGCATCCATATCAAAATTGGGGTATATTAAATACCTTAATTATAAATTCGCATAGGGATGCAGGAACCGCTCTTGGCCAGGCTGAAGCATTTTCTGAATTTCATCAAGATTGAGCACACCCTTTTCTCCCTTCCGCTTATTTACAGCGGGGTTGTTCTGGCCGCGAAGGAAGTCCCCGACCCTTCGTTGTTGATTCTGGTGCTTACCGCCTCTATTGGAGCAAGAACCGCTGCCCTTGCCCTGAACCGCATCATCGACAGGGAGATTGACCGCCGGAACCCCCGGACTGCAGAACGGGAGCTGGCAAGCGGCAAATTGAGCATTCGGGAGGGTACCATAACCCTCCTGGCCGGCATTGGCTTGTATGTTGCTTCTGCGGCGCTGATTTCCACTTTTTGCCTGCTCCTCTCGCCAATACCCCTGCTCATTTTTACGGCATATCCTTACATGAAGCGGTTCACTCCGCTCGCCCATTTCGGTGTCGGTCTGGGTCTCGCGATGGCACCTCTCGGGGGATGGTTCGCAGTTCAACAGTCGTTCGAGAACATTCTCCCTGCGGCACTTCTGACGCTTTTTACCCTTCTTTGGGTCGCAGGGTTCGATATTATCTACTCGACACTCGATGAACTCTTTGATCGGCAGGAGAACCTTTATTCGTTTTCTTCCCGTTACGGCAAAGCGACTGCGCTCAGGATATCGGGATTTCTCCACATAGCGGCTTTTGTTGTTCTCGCTGTCTTGTTCGCGACCTACGTACGCGCCATTGGATCGTTTCTGTTCCTGCTGGCTTCAGGCGCCCTTCTCTTCCTTGAGCACAGGAAGTCGAGTGATGTGGAGCTGGCGTTCTTCAAAATCAATGCAGTGGTGGGCTTTGCGGTGCTGGGAATGGTTGTGAGCTGGGTGTATTTCGGATGAGAATCGTCATTGGCATCACAGGATCCTCGGGGGCGGTTTATGCACGACAATTTCTCAAGGAATGTCCGGGCGACAAATTTCTTGTCGTCAGCAAGTGGGGGAAGGTGCTGTTGAAGGATGAGCTGGGGATATCCGAGAAAGACTTGCTTCCGTTTGTCAAAAGACAATTCGCGGATGATGATCTGACGGCTCCGATAGCCTCCGGATCGAATCGCATTGATGCCTGCATCATTCTCCCTTGTTCGACGTCAACGTTGGGAAAAATTGCGTCGGGCATAGGAGATTCGCTGATTACGCGGACCGCCCAGGTGGCATTGAAGGAGAGGTTCAAACTTGTCCTCTGCGTTCGCGAGACTCCGCTTTCAACCATCACCCTTGACCAGTGTGCACGGCTCTCGCGCGACGGTGTCACGATCATGCCTATTGCTCCGCCTCTCTATTTTGTGCCGAAGACCGTCGATGAATACGTCGGCGCTTTTGTCGACAAGGCTCTTGGCGTTATTGGAGCGAGAACGCCGCAGGGGTGGCGTTCCGGAGAGTTGGAATAACGTTCGATGACGTTCCCCGCTCTTGGTGAATTCGTACGGTATTTGGAAACAAGAGGGGAACTCCACAGGGTGCGTGCGCAAGTGGACCCGCGTTGGGAGGTAACCGAAATTGCTGTCAGGGCGCTGAGGGAACAAAAGCCGGCGTTGCTCTTTGAAAATGTGAAGGGTTCCCGATTTCCTCTTGCGGTGAATCTTTATGCTTCGAAAGAGCGGATCATATCGGCTCTGGGACGCGATCCCGACGAAATTGGTCGAGACCTGATTTCGTTTGCCGAGCGGGTGATGCCTCCGCGCATCAGCACGCTCTGGGATGATCGGAAGATTCTCCTGCGCATGCTGAAGGCCCGCAGCGCTAGGGTGCACGCGGCTTTGTCGCAGGAAATTGTTTTCGACGGAACGCTGGATGACCTCCCCATTCAGGTGTGCTGGCCCGGTGACGGCGGCCGATTCATTACCCAGGGTCAGGTGGTAACCTACGATCCCGTGGACTTGAAGCGCAACATCGGTATGTATCGCATGCATGTGTTTGACGGGAAGCAAACGGGGATGCATTGGCAAATTCAGAAGGGGGGAGGGTTCCATTATTATCGGGCGGAACAAAGAGGAAATGCTCTCGAAGTAGCGGTTGCGTTGGGATCGGACCCGGCCCTGCTCCTTGCGACGATTGCGGCGCTCCCCGAGGGTCTCGATGAAGCTCTCTTTGCCTCGTTTCTGCGCGGAAGCCCGACAAAATTCACGAAAGCTTCCTCGCTCTCGATCGCCGTTCCGGCGAATGCGGAATTCGTCCTCGAGGGGATTGTTCCGGCGAAGGAAAGGAAAAGCGAGGGCCCTTTCGGCGATCATTTTGGACATTATTCGCATGCGGCGCCGTTCCCCGTGTTCCATCTGAAGAGAATCACCCATCGCCGGAATGCAATCTATCCGGCAACGGTGGTCGGGATTCCGCCGATGGAGGACAAGTTTCTCGGCGATGCAACACAGCAGATCCTCGGGCCTCTCGCACGCTTGATTCACAAGGAGGTCAGGGACCTCTGGGCATACTACGAAGCGGGTTTCCACAACCTTCTCGTCGTTTCGGTCGAAGAGCGTTACCACAAGGAAGCGATGAAAGCGGCATTTGGACTCATCGGCACGGGCCAGCTTTCACTGACGAAGTGTCTTATCCTTGTTTCGGAACACGTTAATCCGCGGAAATGGGACGAAGTTCTGCGGGAAATCAAAGATCATTTTGATCCGCATTTTGATTTTCTCTTGATTCCCAAAGTGCCCCTCGATACGCTCGATTTCACGAGCTTTACCATGGAACTGGGAAGCAAGATGATTATCGACGCGACGCGGAAAGCGCCCTCGAAGAAGTCACCGAAAGGGAAGCGCATGGATGGGCCGGGTCTCCGTTCTCTTGACCGGAGAATAATCGATGCGAATATTATCGATGATGCCATGGCCCTCGTGAAAGTGAAGAGAGACGGAAAGGGCGTGATCGCAGCACTTCTGGCGAAAAAGGAAATTCAGCATCTCAAGATCGTAGCAGCCGTCAGCGAGGATATCGATATCAGGAACCAGGAAAATTCCCTTTGGGGTGTTTTCACGCGTTTCGATTGCGAACGAGACATTCTCTTTTCGGAACAAAAGCTCATGGGAGCTGCTCCGATTTACAAAGGCGTGCTGGGTATCGATGCCACATGGAAAAAGGGATATCCGGAACCGCTGGTGATGAATGATGATGTTATAAGGCTTGTTGATCGACGTTGGAATGATTACTGGAAATCGTAAATGAACGAGAGCATACATTTCAGAGACGAGAAGCTTCGGCCGATTTGGGAGAAGGTGCAAAAAGGTGAACGGCTCACGATGAGCGATGGCTTGACGCTCTTTGCGACTACCGATATTCCCTCACTCGGGAAGATGGCACATGCCGTCCAGAGGCAGCGAAGCGGTGATGCCGTCTATTTCGTCCTCAATCAAAAAATTGAGCCGACCAATGTGTGTGTCCTTGCGTGCAAGTTTTGCGACTTTGCCACGAAGCAAAGCCGTCCTGATGCTTATGAAATGACCATCGACGAGATCGTCGGAAAGCTGACCCCGGAGATCCACGAAGTTCATATCACGGGCGGCCTCCATCCCGATTGGGAGTGGGAGTATTATCTCGAGATGCTTCGGAAGATCCGGAATCATGCCCCGAATGCCGATATCAAAGCTTTCACCGCGGTCGAAATCGACTTCTTTCACAAGAAGTTCAGAATTCCCATCGAAGAAGTGTTGAAACAATTGAAGGATGCGGGGCTGAAGACCATGCCGGGTGGAGGAGCGGAAGTGTTTTCCGAACGGGTCCGGAAGCTTCTCTTCAACCAGAAAATCGGCGCAAAGACCTGGTTTGAAGTGCACAAGACAGCCCATCGGCTGGGCATCCCGAGCAACAGCACCATTCTCTACGGTCACATTGAGACGATTGAAGAGCGAGTTGATCATCTTCTCAAGCTGCGCAGAGCTCAGGATGAAACGGGCGGATTTCTTTCCTTTATTCCGCTGGCCTTTCAGCCGGGGGATACCGGCATCAAACCGCGCAATCGGTTCACTTCGGCAATTGACGACTTGAAGATGATCGCGGTTTCAAGGCTCATGCTCGACAACTTTCCGCACATCAAGGCGTACTGGGTCATGCTCACGGAAGAAGTAGCGTCGGTCGCTCTGCACTTTGGAGCCGACGACATGGACGGCACCGTCGGGGGGGAGAAGATCGCCCACGACGCCGGAGCAATAAGTCCCATGAATCTTGCAAAAGAGCATCTTATCAAGATGATTCGGGATGCAGGAAAAATCCCTGTCGAGCGGGACGTATACTATAATCCCCTGAATCTTCACACGCACCATGTCATCGGCAAGATTCCCTATTTGAATTCGGTTCCGTTTTATGAACATTTTGAACAGCGGCGGTTCAAGGTGATGCCCATATCACCGCGTCGGATGGGTGTGCTGTCATCTCAAGGACAGATCGATGCAGGCCTTTTTTCGGTGGCTGACTATCTGCATCAGCAAGAATCGTTGGAGGCCCTCAACTTTGGCATCGCTACCCGCGACCAGGTGAAAAGCGTGATGTTGTTTTCGAATCACGGATGGAGGGACCTGGAAGGAAAGAAGATAGGCGTCACGGACGACACAGCAACATCGGTACTTCTTTTGAAGCTGCTCCTGGAACAAAAATACAATGTCCAGGCTGTTGTCGAAAGGATGCACAGCGGCATCAACGATCTCGATCAATATGACGCGGTACTGTTGATCGGAGATTCTGCCCTTCGGTCAAACAAGACCGGCCTACGCGGATTCGAACTCGTCTATGACCTTGCAAAAGAGTGGTACGACTGGAAGAAACTGCCGTTTGTGTTTGCCGTGTGGGCTGTTCGAAAGTCTCTGGGCGCTGAAGAGAGGGCCGAATTACGCGAGATGATTACCCACGCCCTTGACCGGGGAGAGACGGACTTCGAACAGATCGGTGCGGTTCACGCGGGCCGAATCGGGTTGACGCCGGGAGAATCGGCGGAGTATTTGGGAGGATTCAACTACCGTCTCGGGGAACGGGAGATGGAAGCACTGCGCATGTTTGAAACGTTACTGCAGCAATCGAATACCATTCTGAAACAAGGCAATTAGCATTCATGGCTGATAAGATTCTTACAACGTTGGAAAACCTCCTGCAGGAAGGGAATCAACTGATTCCTCAGGGTGGATTCGAGTTTTCGGGCTACAACGCAAGGCTCCAGAACAAGTATCTAGAATGGAGAAAGAAGTGTCTCGAGACCCTGGAACAAGTCGGGCCGATCGGCTTTCCTCACAAGACGAAAGTACTGGGAGACGGGAATGGCGGATTCTTTTTTCAGGCTTCCGCGCAACTGATTGTCAATCAGCTGAAGGAACTGTTTGAGAAACTCAAAGCTTCTCCGGAGCTCGCTTCCGGAGGCGGTGCTGCCCCGGTTGCCCAGGAAGCCTCTGCAGCGTCTGCTTCGACTGCCCCAACGGGAGGCGCACGGGTCTTGAAACCTCCTCCCAAACCGGCAGGTGCAGCAACAAGCGCTCCGGCAAAGCCCGCTGGGGGCGGAGGAAAAAAGGTCTATGTCGTCGGGGAGGAAATGGATCCCTTGCGTCAGCAGCTGTCACAGTTTCTCTCGGAGATCGGCCTCGACGAAGTGGGCCTCAACCGAGAGCACGGGAAGATGCTCCCCCTGGAAAAGATCCAGCACAGCGATGACATCAAGTACGCGTTCTTTGTTTTTAATTCCGATGACCTGGCCTACGCGATGTTCGAACTCGGACACTTTGTCGGCAAATTGGGCGCCGGTCATGTCACTGTCCTGCACATGACGGATGTGGATTTTCCGAAGAACGTTCCGGGGATTGTGACACGGCCCATCGTCGTGAAGCTGGAGGAGGCAAGCTTGAGCATCTTGAAGGAATTGAAGTCGATCGGGTATCACATCTCGTTGTAAAGGAACTCTGATGCGCCTGGAATCTCTTTTTCAAAAAGTTCGGTCAGGAGAACGCCTCTCTGCGGCGGAGGGTGTCTTCATGCTTCGGAATGCCGAGCTTCTCGACCTTGCCGATCTCGCGAATGAAATCCGTTTTCGGAAGAATCCCCGTCCCTGGGTGACGTTTGTTGTAGATACGAATCCCAATTATACGAATGTCTGCACAGTGGACTGTATTTTCTGCGCGTTCTACCGGCATCCGGGAGAAGAGGGCGAGTACACCTACTCCGTCGATCACATGATCAGGAAGTTCAAGGAATCGGCCGCAAAGGGAGTGACGACAGTCCTGCTGCAGGGGGGAGTGAATCCCGCACTGCCGTTCGAGTACTATGAGGAGATGGTCCGGCGGACGGTTTCGGAGGTTCCCGAAATCTATCCTCATTTCTTTTCGACTTCTGAAATCATCGGCATGGCTCAGGTGGCAAATCTGACGGTTCGGGAGGTGTTGGAACGGTTGTGGAAGGCCGGGTTGAGGTCGATCCCGGGCGGTGGAGCGGAGATTCTCTCAGACAAAGTGAAGAAGAAGATCAGCAGCAAAAAGGGAACCTCGGCTGACTGGCTCTCGGTCATGAGGGTCGCCCACAACCTTGGCTACAAATCCACGGCGACCATGATGTACGGCCACCTGGAAACGGATGAAGATATCGTGGAACACCTTGACCAGGTCCGGAGCCTTCAGGATGAGACCGGAGGATTCACGGCTTTTATTCCCTGGTCGTTCAAGCCCGGCAATACGCCGTTGGAGAAAATCATACCTCATTACGCAACGCCGACGCGCTATTTGCAGATGATTGCCTTTGCCCGCATCTATCTTGACAATGTGCCCCACATACAGGCATCGTGGTTTTCGGAGGGGAAGAAGACGGGACAGATTGCGCTGCATTTCGGTGCAGATGATTTTGGGGGAACCCTGCTGGAGGAGAATGTCCATGCAGCGGCAAATTTCGTCAACAAGACCAACACCGAGGAATGCAAACAGCTCATACGCGAGTCGGGATTTACACCTGCCCAGAGAACGACTCTGTATGAGATCCTGAACGTGGAAAAAGAGGAGGCGGCGGCGTAGGTTTAGCCGTCGATGAGTGCAGCGAGGTTTTCGTAGAAAATCTTTTTTGCGTCGGGAGTGGGGACCCGCATCTCCTGCACCAGTTTGATCTGATTATCCAGAATGTCGTAGCGATACCCCCGCGGCATCATTCCCGAATCCGACCCGAACAAAATCCTTCCCGGTCCGAAGGCCTGGAGACATTTCTGGAACACCATTCTCAGATCCGGCTTGTCGGGATGATGTGCCATCCATGAATTCGATCCCGCCGAATCGACGAACACATTCGGACATTGTTTGCCCACCTCGAGCACCTCGGTAAGTCTGCCCGCTCCAAAATTCGGAATGATGAAAGGAAGTTTGGGAAATTTCTTGGCAACGGGGATCAGCGCAGTCGGATCGGCAAACGACTCGTTGGTCACGGTCGGAACCCCGGCATACTCCCGCGGACGAATGAGGAGCTTTCCAAACTGTACAAACACCAGGCCTCTCGATTCCTGAAGGAGATTGTAGAGCGGAAAAAGCCACTCGTCCGCTACGCTGATCTGGGAAAGGGAAGGATACAGAAAGATTCCCCGGAACTTGTCTTCCTGAAGGCGCTTCTGGGCATTCTCCATCAGGAGGTTGGAATTCGGATCCACGGTGAAAAACCCCGTGAAGCGGTTGGGGAATGCCTGCACAGCTTTTGCGACAGACTCTTCGTCTCCCGGCATGCTTCCAATCAACACCAGCCTCTCGATCTTCCATTTGTCGATAATATCGACCCAGCGTTTTGCGAGCTGAACGGGGTCTTCTCCCGGAATTTCGATGTGGCCCTTCATGGCAACATTCTTGAGCTCGGTGTTGATATCGGCGCGATTCGGTTTCTGCTTCACGAGAAAGCGGAAGAAGGAATTCGAATAGAAATGGACGTGTGCGTCGAATATTTTGAAGAGGCCGATCATGTCAGAAGAGGCGCACCTCGGGTATGGCGGGTATCAAACCGCGCTTCGATCCCAAATCGAAAAGCAGCTCAAGAGCTTTCTTTCCCTTTACACCCATGTCCACGGTGAGTTCGCTCACATACATTTTCACAAAACGCTCGCCAAGCTCCTCGTTGATGCCCCGCCCGTAGCGGAGAGCATAGGGTATTGCTTCCCTCTGATGCGTGTAGCCGTAGTGTATGCTCTCTTTCAGTCCGCGTGAAAGCCTGCGTGCAAGGTCCTCACCGAGGTCCTTGCGTACAACATCGAGTCCGAGAGGCAGGGGCAGGCCGTCATACAGCTTTGACCAAAGTTCTCCGAAATCGAGCAGTTTGTTGAACCCAAGGTCCCGATAGGTAATCTGGCCCTCATGGATCAGCAGGCCTGCATCGAATTCCCCTTCCGCAACACGGTCCATGATCTGGTCGAAAGGTATGTCCACATGCGCAATGCCCTCGGTGAAGATCTTGAAAAGAAGAGTCGCGGTGGTCAGCTGTCCGGGCGTTGCGACGGTCTTGCCCTTGATTTCCTCAAGAGAGCGGTACTTCTTGGATACAAGCACGGGACCGTAACCCTCCCCCATGCTGGCTCCCGTCGCCATGATCCAATACTGCTCTGCCACTGATGCGTAGGCATGGGCAGAAATGGCCGTTACCTCAAGTTCCCCTTTCATCGCGCGGAGATTCAAGGACTGAATGTCTTCGAGGAGATGCTCGATCCGGATCCCGTCCAGTTTGACCTTCCCGCTGGAAAGCCCGTAGAACATGAAGGCGTCATCAGGATCGGGGCTGTGTCCGACCCGGATGAGGCGGTCCGTTTCAGTTCCTCGTGCGATGGTTGCGTCTGCCAATCCGTATGCCATGATAAAGAGTCGCGATGCCAAGAGTGAGTGGTTGAATACGTATATCGCCGAATCCTGCTTCCCCGAGGATTGCAGCAAAGTCCTCGCCGTCGGGAAATTCCCGGATGCTCTTTGGCAGGTATTCGTATGCCTCTCTGTTTGAGAGGATTCCTCCGACCAGCGGCAGGATCCTGCGCGAGTACACATTGTACAGTGTTCGCGTCAAACCCGGGCGCGGGCGTGAAAACTCCAGAATGACCGCAGAACCGCCCGGACGAACAACACGGGCCAGTTCGGCCAGACCCGATTCGAGGTTCGGAAAATTCCTGACACCGAACGCCACGGTGACCGCATCGAATGACGCGTCTTTATACGGCAGTCGATCGACGGAAGCCTCTTCATAGCTGATGAGATGGCCGAGACCCTTCTTTGATGTCTTCCTCTTTGCGAGCGAAAGCATGGCTGGAGCGAGGTCCACGCCCACAATGCGTTTCGGGCGGAGACGAGCCGCTTCTATTGCCATGTCCCCTGTGCCTGTTGCGACATCGAGGATGAATGTGGGCATGTACGGCTCGAGCAGCGATATTGCCCTCTTTCTCCAGAGTATATCAATGCCGGAGCTCAAAACATGATTCAGGAGGTCGTAACGCGGGGCAATGCGGTCAAAAAGCGAGCGGACGTAGTCGTCGCTGTACGTTGTACGGCGAGGAGCGGCCGGTTCCTTTCTTCCGGGGACCTGGAAGCTTTTCCCTGTGGTAAGTGCTGCCTGTCGTTGCACGGTTTTTGATCGATGCGGGGTTATCGTCGAATCGGTGGCGGTGAAAATGAAGTCCAATATAACAAGGATCGCCTAGAATTCCAATGGAAAAAACTTCCTCGTCGTTGCATTTCACTCACGCAAACGCTACTTTCTGCACTGATGAAATTGTTTCTCCTTTTTCTCGCCATCACTCCAATCCTTCTCTCGTCGTGCGACGGCGGTCTGGCCTTGCCCCCCGACGTCGAGCCGGGGATCGCAGGGGTGTTGACCGTTCAGGGACCCTGGCCCCCTCCCGACAGCGTAAAGACATTATGGGTCTTCGCTTCGCAGATTTTCCCCATTGATTCTTCCAAAGTCGCAACGGGTATTCTTACGAACAAGATTCTCTTATATCCTTCCATTGCCGAATCCCTTCCCTACAACATCACCGTCCGGCCGTTCAACTTTGCTCTTCCTCCTGCTACCTATTACTATATCGGCGTGCTGCAGCGCTTTGGCGATAACCTGCTGGATCCTAAGAGTTACCGGGTGGTGGGGGTTTTCAGCGACACGTCCGGCGTCGGATTTCCCAGGATCGTGGAAGTGAGGGATTTTGAAGTTGTGACCGGCGTGAACATTGTCATCGATTTTTACAACCTTCCGCCGCAACCGTTTTGAGACGGTATACTCTCCATAGCATTGCTGGAATGCTCGTTTCCGGCATCCTGATGGGACAGCCCCAGAGCGGGATCATCACCGGATCGGTGAAAGACGCCGAAACGGGACAGCCGCTGGCAGGGGCCAACATCGTTGTTCGCGGCACCTATGCAGGCGCGGCATCAAATAAAGAGGGAGCCTACAGGCTCCGTCCGCTCAGCCCGGGGCATTATACGTTGAAGGCTTCGATGATCGGATTCAAGGCGGAAATACGGGAGGGTGTTCGATTAGAAGCCGGCGATTCCGTCACCATCGATTTTATCCTCAGGCCTGCTGCAATTGAAACAGACCCCATCGTCGTGACGGCAAGCAGGCGGGAGCAGAGCTCCCGGGAGGTGCCCGTCACCGTCTCGACCGTTACCGCCGCAATGCTCGCCCAAAGGGTGAACGTTACTCTCGATGATGCTCTGCGCTATGTTCCGGGGGTCAACATGACGCAAGATCAAATCAACGTACGCGGGTCGAGCGGCTACAGCAGGGGTGTGGGCAGCAGGGTTCTGCTCCTGCTCGATGGTCTACCGATGCTGACAGGCGATACGGGCGAAATTAATTGGGAGACAATACCCGTGGGGGAAATCGAAAGAGTTGAGGTCGTGAAAGGTGCAGGATCTGCCCTCTACGGGTCAAGCGCACTAGGGGGCGTCATTAACGTTATCACGCGCGATATGCCCGAACAGCCTGAATTCCGCTTCAGAGCCTTTTCGGCCCTCTATGACCTGCCTCCGTACGAAGAGTGGCGATGGTCGGAAAAACCGCGGTTCAACAGCGGCCTGACGTTGAGTTATGCGAACAGCGTCGGCCCGGTCCAATATCTTGCCAGCGCAACCCGAACAGTCGACGAGAGCTATCGTGAAAATGATGCGTATCACCGGTGGAACCTCTTTTCAAAGGTGCGCTTCGAGCTTTCCGAGCGGCGATCCCTCTCTCTGGTAGTGAACTGGCTTCACAGGCATCATGGGAATTTTTTCTGGTGGAAGAATCTTCGGGAAGCAACCATCCCCGCCGAGATTCAGCGAAACGGTGCGGTCGCAAGCAGACGCGGGAATGTCAGCCTTGCGTACAAAGAGTTTATTTCCGACAAGCTCTTCTATACGGTGAAAGCGATGTATTTTGGAAATTACTGGAAGGATGACAGTCTTGGCCATGTCAACAATGTTTCTTCGTCCTCCATCTTCCAGGGGGATCTCCAGGTCACCTCTGAACTGACTCCTGACAACATTCTCACCTTCGGTGTTTCCGGCAATTACGACCGTGTCCGATCGAATCTTTTCGGCAATCACCCGGGATTCGGCCTTGCAGCGTATGCACAGGATGAATTGACGCTTTTGGAAAATTTCAAACTGACGGGAGGTCTTCGGTTTGACATGCAAAAAGCCTCCGTTCTTTCTTCTGCCTCGCGGGTAAGTCCCAAGGTGGGGCTTGTCTACCTCATGTCGGAGAAGACTTCGCTGAGGGGATCCATCGGATGGGGGTTTCGTTATCCCGCTATCGGCGAACTCTATGTTTCCAGTTCGACGAACGTGAGCCAGCTGTTGATTATTCCAAACGTCAATTTGCGGCCGGAAAGAAGCCTGACCTATGAGGTGGGGGTTGCACATTCGATAGAGGAGTTCATGGTGTTCGACGCAGCGCTTTTCTCGAATGACTTTGAGGACCTCATTGAACCAAGCGTGAAAATCAAGAGGATATTCTCCGGGCCTTCGGACAGCGTCGGGGCGGATCGTGCGGTGGCGGAATTCGAGAATGTCACGCGGGCACGCATTCAGGGGGGCGAGGTGGGAGTCAAGATAGCCTGGTGGGAGAACCTGACGACGGATCTCGGCTACACCTACGTGTGGGCGAAAGATCTCGTGGAAAAGAAGATCATGAAATTCAGGCCGCGGCACCTTCTCTATACCAGTCTCGCCGTTTCACTCGACATCGTCAAATTCTCGCTGGACTACCGTTTCATGAGCAGGGTTGATCGCATCGACGACAACCTTGTCCGCCTTGCACCCATTATTCATGGTGAATACCGCGTTCCTGTCCATGTCCTCGATGCGAGGATGTCATCAACGCTCACAGGCCTCGGACTTCCGCTGCGCGTCGGCGTCAATGTAACCAATCTCTTGAACTATCAGTACGTTGAGTTGGTGGGTAATCTCGCCCCCGTGCGGTCGTTCCTCGTCGTTGTGGAGGGGGCTCTCTGAGGATTTCTTGAATATCAGAGAGGATTACCGTATTTTTCAATTCGAGCATTCTCACCGATCGCCGGTTTCCATGTACATTGATTCTCACGCACACATGTTTTTTGATGAATTCACGGCCGACATCCAGGACGTGCTTCGTCGTTCGAGGGAAGCCGGCGTTTCAACCATCATTGTGCCGGGGACAACTCTTGAGACGAGCAGGAAGGCGATTGCCCTTGCGGAAGAACACGAAGGACTCTTTGCGTGTGTTGGATACCACCCCCATGATGCCGCCGCAGCAACTGACGAAAACCTCGTCGAGATAGAGAAGCTGAGCAGGCATCCCAAAGTGGTTGCCGTGGGGGAAATCGGCCTGGATTTCTACTACGATCATGC
>CAZRPU010000012.1:0-43358 GCA_964602055.1 uncultured Ignavibacteriaceae bacterium | reverse complement strand
CTTGCACCCCAAGCAAGTGCGCTACCGGGCTGCGCTACGTTCCGAGATAAGCTTTTCGATATACCTTCGCTTCTTTCTCCTCTTTATCTCTTTTTCACGCCCTATTGCTTTGTTCCGTGTGTCAAATTCTTCCGAGTAGACCAAAATCCAAGGGCGACTGAATCTTGTGGACATCACTTCGCCGCTATTGTGTTCCGCTAGCCTTCGGTTACAATCACTCGTCTGCCCGATGTAGTATGAACCGTTTATCAGACTTTTCAAGATATAGACGGTGAACATCCTTCCCCCCTTGCGCTACCGGGTCCCGTCACGCTCTTGGCGTGACGAGGATCCTCGTCCCCGTCCTTGGTTCGTCCCGGAACGGGGACGGGACTGCGCTACGTTCCGAGATAAGCTTTTCGATATACCTTCGCTTCTTTTCAGACTTCTCAAGTGCCGTGAATGGAAGCGACAAGATATGAAAGAGAGGCTTAAGAAACAAGAAAGTCCATTGTTCCAGACAGTTTGGAGTGAACACGTTCAGCTGAACCTCTCTCATTTCACTAACAACATCTTTCTGACCGCTGCAAATCCACCAGCCTCCAATCTATAAAGATACATCCCGGTCGGTAGAGACCCGGCGTCCCACGGAATCGAATAGGCTCCCGGCGACATGACCTCGTCCATGAGCGTGGCGACTTTTCGACCAAGGAGGTCATACACGCCCAAAGAGACTTGTCCCGCTTCAGGGATGCGAACAACGATGGTGGAAACACTATTGAACGGATTCGGATAGCTCTGCTCCAATCGAAATCCCATCGGTGGATCGATTGATTGAACAGACGTTGCGAGGTCAAGTGAGAGCCGAATGGCATCGGCGCGAAGGACGGATCCGGATGTGAAGCCGCCGGCATTGATCACACGCACCTCCACAAGTGTGTTCGGTGAAAAGCCGTAGCGGCCCACATTCACCCATTGCCCGCCTCCTGCGGTCTGATCGAGATAGACGGAATCAACAATTCCCCCGTTTGCAGAAATGGTATAGAGGGCATGGTTGGTGGCGTTCTGAGAGGCGGGAACAATTTGGTCAATTTCGTATTGTCCCGCCAGGATCACGCGGGTGGAAAAGGTCGCGTATTGGCCGACCGGGTTGAGGGGCGCAAACCTGCTTGTCGGTCCATACGCCTGAGCCACACTTTGATTCCATGACCCGACCTCCGTGTACCCCGGACCATCGTTGTCAATGGTGAACCCCGTTTGCACGCTTGCTCCTTTCCACGAAACGCGCATCGCGTCGGCGCGCAACACGACTCCGGAAGTGAATGTCCCGTCGTTAATGATTCTGATCTCGATTGGCTCGGACGCGGCAAACCTCTGAATGCCAACAAAGGCCCAGCCTGAAGCCTCCTGTTGGTTGACATATGCCGAATCGAGGATTCTCCCGCCTTGCATTGTAGTCAAGAGCGCCCTGTCTGTGGCATTGGTCGAAGAAGGGATGAGCTGAAAGACATTGTAGTATCCTTCCAGCGGTACGGAAGTGTGATAGGCCGCGTATTGACCGGGGCCGGTTGCCAGGTTGGAAAAACGGGAACTATTCCCGTACGCCGTGGCAACACTGGTGTTCCAAGCGCCGCTTTCGGCGTAGACTGCCGGGTTGTCATTGTCGAGGACCCGTACAACTCGTTCCACAATGGCCGAAACGGGAAAGCGGATGGGATCGTTTGGATGATCCAGCGTGGAAAACCGGATCGTATCTTGTACTGTTCCCGAATCCGGAAAAACGACAAGCACAGCGAGACGGATACGTTCTCCTTGCGCCAGAGTGACTGGAAAAACTGCATCGGATGCAACGGAAATCGCCCCTGCCCCAATGTTAACGATTGTCTGCGCGGTGGTCCCCTGGTTTTCCAGGATAATAGCCGCGGCCGCCGTATCGCCCACCGAGACATACCCGAAGTTGGTGTCACCTGGGAACAGTGCAAGGTCATATTCGCGAATGAGCGGGGAGAATTTCACTACATCGGCCCCGACACTCGCGCTCGCGCCGGTTTCGTTGTATGAAGTCATTTCGAGGGTGATGTCCGTCCCCGCGGTGACGTCGGCAGTACCAACGTAGATCCACGAACTGTTCGGGAGAGGCTCGCGGAATTCCCTCTCAACGATGGTCGCTTGTGTGAGAATCCGCATTCTAAAGCGTTGGGCCCGGTTCGCCACACCGGGGAGCTGGATAAAGGACTTGTAGGGGAGGGTTTCCGATGCCGTGAACGTCCATGTCGCAATGGCGGAATCTCCGGCAGCGAGAGCAGCAGTCCGGTAATCTGCTCCCCAAGTCGACGAAGGAATGGTCGACCAGGACCCGCGCAATTCCTGATAGCCGGTATCACGGTTATCGACAAAGGCATCGTCCGGGAGATACTGCAAAAAACCTTTTGAGAGATTGCCGACGGTATCCGTTACGGCCGCAGCGGCTTTTGCGAGGGTTGCGAGAGGATAGGCTGAGGCTGAAACCCAGGACATGGGGCCGGTTGCCGTCATCTCGACCAAATGATAGCGCTCTTCAACGGTTTTGACAGCAACAAACGGCTGGATTTGAAAAATAGGTTCGTTTGTTTCGACGGAAAAAGTCACGGTCCCGCCGATCCGGTTTTCAGAGAAGAAAAGCTCAGGAGCAACAGAGTCCGTTGATCCGAGCCAAATTTGCATTGCCTCAGTCGCACCCTTGAACTCGAACGGAATCCCGTACTGGTTCGAGAGTTCATGGAGCAATCCGTTCACTCTCGTGAGAGATGGAAAAATGTTGTCGTCGGCGAGGTGGTCCCAGAGACACAGGACCTGGTCTTTTCCCTGAGAGGCCTGAACGAAGGCCTGCTCCAGAGCTTCCCTGGAGACTCGCTCGATCGATTTGGACCGCACGTTCCATCCGCGTGCATTCCCGGGGACCTGATAATCTGTCAGGGATGGGTGGAAAGGGATCCAGTCGGAACTCGCCCGGGACCAGTCGAAAACATTGTCGATCGGTTCCGTTTCATCGATGCGCTTCGAGGGCCAATCGTCATGAAGGCTGAAAGGAATCCATCGGTCCAGGAAAACCTGCCAGTCGTTGTCCATGTAATGCCAGCCGCTGCGGAAGGAAACGGGAAAATTTTCTTCCTCCAGAAGATTCTCGGCAAGAACCGTAACAAAATCTTCCTGGCATTCCTTGAACGAACGCGCCTGGTTCCAGTAGGCAACACCATCATTGTCGTAGTCGCTCCAGACCCACGTGTGATAATGGAGGGTGAGCTCATCCCCGAATGATGCCAACGCACCTCCGTGATATTTCCGCATCAGATGAAGCGAAAGAGGGCTTGGATAGGGAACATTCGTGTTGGTTGCTGCCCGGAAGATACTTCCTGTCAGCATCCACCATGTCATGATCAAAGGGTGCCCGTACGAATCGAGGAGAGTCTCTCGATACGCCGGATCCATGATGTGGTGGGCATTGAATCCCGGTTGTGTGTAGAGGGAAGTCACAACGGTCGGGTGCCGCCTGCCTACATCCAATCCACCGTTGACAGACGTGTCGGATCCATAGACGATCAGGATCCTTCCGTTCGAGGATTGAGAGAGTCCCTGAGCAACGAAAAGAAGAAGGAAAGACAGGATGCGAATGAATCGAATCACGAGGGTCGCGATCTTGATTGGAGTTCCTTCTTATCAATAAAACAGAATTCCCACGAGTTTCAAGAAAGAGAATTCCAATGATGAGAATCATTCCTGTTGAAGGCTGTCTTCACTTCCTATCTTTTGTTGCAGAACGAGCTTATGCTGCGGAAGCAAACTTGTAGAACCACTCGTTGCCTCAAATCAAAGGTCCATGCCTGAGATAAAACTCAAAAAAGATGGTCATTCTCGCTGACACCAAGGTCCTCTCTCCCCCGATCGCGATCAGGAACGGACCTAACATGGACTCTTTCTCCCATCCGGTGTGAAAGAGAGGGATAAGGTTCAAAAGAACATCCACTGCACACTGGGATGCTTCGGGTGTCCCGTCAGGCACGTATCTTCTCTCCATGACAGCGGGAGAATTCAGGAAGACAATGAAACTCATGCTTGTGAAGTAAGTGTCTTGTTGGTTTCCCATGGATATTCTCGGTGGAATGCTTCTTGCCGAAGAATTGACCATTGACTATATTGAACCATGGCTGAAATCAAACTCCGAAAGAAAATCATCCTGGTTGCAGACAAAGTTCTGATCGCACCGGACCGGGATCAGGAACGGACACAGCACGGGCTCTATTTGCCGCCGGGCGTGAAGGAAAAAGATAAGGTCCAGAGCGGCATTGTCGTCCAGGTGGGACCCGGCTACGGTGTGCCGAACCCCCACTTCATGGATCAGGAATCGTGGTCAACGACACCGAAAGATCCCGTCAAATACATTCCTCTCCAGGCGGAAGAAGGGGACGTGGCAGTCTTCCTGCGGGATTCCGCAATTGAAATCGAATACGACAACACGAAGTACCTCATTGTTTCTCATTCTTCGATTCTCATGCTCGTGCGCAGAAACGAATTCGAAGGGCTCCGATCGTAAGGATGGAGAACGCCGATCTCCGCGAGTTTTCCCATCAGAATGTCCTCAAACAGCTCGAAACAGCTGAATTCAAGAATGGCTACTACATTCTGGAATTCTACACTGAGGAAAACGGAAAACCAGCGAAGAAGAAGACTGAGAAAACAAAAGTGTTCTATTTGTATCCGTCGGGGGGAACTCTGAGGGACGAGGAGTTTCAGCTTCTGTTCTATGATTCCCGCTACGATACCTATCGCGGTTTTCAACCGCCCCGCCGCGCCGAGACGGGACCATAGGGAACAATTTCAAGCGGCAATGTGTTCTACTACAACAGCGCCAACAAAGGAGGCAAAATGTACGATATTCTGATTCAACGCATGCGTGATGAAGTGACACGGCTCGGGGCAAAAGAACTGCGAACCCCTGAGGAAGTTGATGCAACACTCCCTGCTTCAAAGGGAACCGTCCTCGTCGTCGTGAATTCAACATGCGGCTGTGCAGCCGGTGCCGCAAGGCCTGGTCTCGCCATGGCACTGGAACATCCCCGCAAGCCGGACCAGATTGTAACGGTGTTTGCCGGCCAGGACAAAGATGCGACTGCCCGTGCTCGGGAATATTTCGAAGGAATCCCGCCGTCATCGCCAAGTTTTGCGTTCATGAAGGATGGCAAATTTGTCCACATGATTCATCGACACAATATCGAAGGACATTCGCCAAATCAGATTGCAGCGCAACTGACCTCGGCATTTGATCAATTCTGTGTGCCCGCCGCAAAGCAGGCCGTCTGATCTCAGGACCCCCCACTTCAAAAAAGGCCGGCCTAGAACCGGCCTTTTGATATTTATCACACAAAGAACAAACCTTCCGTCTTAGCATGACCCGGAACTCCCGCCTCCCCAAAATCGCCGGCGGAACGGAATCAGATTCGGTCATGTTGTCTTGGTGAACTCCAGTCTCGCGCCAAAAAATTCTGCCGCACATCTTGACCTTCCAAAATACTGAAAGCCTTCGTGTAATCTATCAACCTTCAAAGGAGGACCTATGAAGTCATTGCTCACCGCTTTGTTTCTTGCTTCTGTGCTGATAACCCTTACAGTGACGGCACAGACCATCCCGATTATTGCGCGCCTTGATTCGACAGGCGCCGGTACCGGTTCCACCGGTCAGGGAACATTCTTTGGTGTATTCGATGCCGCGGCGAAATCCCTGACGTATCAGGTAACAGTCAACAAACTGGTGGGGAATATTACCAATGCACACTTCCACGACGAGAATACCGCGGTACTGCAGGCAATCACCTTTTCCGGCAAGACAGCTTCAGGAGTCTGGTCCAATATTCACGATTCCGTGGTCGTAAAACTTGTCAACCAGCGAATTTATGTGAATGTACATACCTCTTCGTTCGGCGCGGGAGAAATAAAAGGGTACACCGGAGCGAGGGCTCATGCGTTCGGCGTCAAAATGGACGGGGCTCAGGCAGGACAGGCCTCGAATGGAAAGGGAACGGCTTGGGTCGATTGGGACAGCGCGTCGGCGAAAGTCCGTTATCAAATGACCTATGCCGGCCTCAACGCTCCCATCACCGATGCGCATTTCCATTCGGCGAGGAATCTTGGAGTGGTTCAGGGAATTACGTTTATGGATAGTTCCGCCTCGGGTACATGGACCCTTCCCGATACGGCGCTGAATCTCCTGATCAAAGGCGAGCTCTACGTCAACATCCATACCTCTTTTGCTACTGGGGGAGAAATCCGGGGAGCAGTCGTTCCGTACGGTGAAATGTCGTTTGCTGTTGCAATTGATGGAGCGCAAGCCTCAACGGCTTCTCTTGCAAAGGGAACAGCATGGGCAACGCTCGACCGATTTGCTACGAAACTGAAATATCACATGACCTACGCCGGGCTCGGGAGCGCATTCACCAATGCCCATTTTCATGTGGCACCCGGCGGGGCAATTCTCCAGGCAATCACATTTACCGGGGCAACCGCCGACGGCGAATGGACGGGTCTTACCGACCAGCACCTTCGGGATATCTTAAAGGGGAATGTATATATCAACATTCACAGTGCTAATTTGCCCAACGGAGAGATACGCGGCAACGTGAAATTCAGCTCTGAAGAGGAAGCGGTGTGGACAGCGAAACTCGACGGGACGCAGGCCAGTACGCCCTCCACGGGAAGAGGAACTGCATGGTTGACGCTCTATCAAGACGATAGTGTGAGAGTCCGTGTCACAAGGTCAGGACTCACTTCCTCCTACACGGCGGCCCATGTTCACGCGTCAAACGGTGGAGTGCTCTTCCCGATCACCTTCGTTGACAGTACCGGGACCGCAATCGCATTCCGACCCGACAGCGTCATGCTCCAGCTGATCAAGGGGGAGCTGTACGTCAATATTCACTCCAATGCGTTTTCAGCGGGGGAGATACGCGGTAACCTGAAATTCGCTTCCGGCGTGGTTACCGATGTCCAGGTTGAGCAAACATCGGGCCGCATCCCGACCTCCTATGTCCTCGAGCAGAATTACCCCAACCCGTTCAACCCCTCGACAGCGATTAGCTTTTCTGTAACGGAACGGGGGAGAGTATCTTTGAGGATCTACAATCTGCTTGGCCAGGTCGTTGCGACCCTTCTCGATGATGTGAAGGAAGCAGGAACGTACACCCTCACGTTCAATGCCGCCGCCATGCCGAGCGGCGTTTATTTCTACAAACTTACGCCGGAAGGTGGCGCTGGTGTGACAAGAAGAATGGTGCTCATTCGGTAACGGCCTTTGCGATCCCGTAAAAAAAAGGTCCCGGTTCTTCCGGGGCCTTTTTCTTTTGGCATGCAGCGGACAAGGCGCTCAGTTGTCAAGGGCGCCCTGCTGAATCCACAGTCCGATCTTCACAATCATTGTGTCAGGAAGTCCCGTTGAGGCAAACAGGCCCCCGAAGGGCATGCGGCCGACAATGCCCGTCCCCCGCAGTTCCTTCATGATACCACTGTTGGAAGAATCACCGGGAACAATAACGTTGGAACTGTAATTCACTCCTCCGGCACGTACGCCCGCATACGTGGACTGGTTGAAGCCGCTGGAAGGGGCTCCTCCGGCGTGGCATCCGGTTGTCGCACAATGCGCCAGGAGGATGGGATGAATATCGGCGGCGAAGGACTGCGGCCCCGGGACGAATGGCGCTGCCGGAGTTGAGGGTGTCGTCACCGGTGTTCCCAAATCAGAACAACCTGAAGTGAGAAAAACGACGGTCAAGATCGGGAGTACAATCGTTCTCATGAATATTCCTTCAATGATTCAAAAACGGATCTCTCTTTTTCAAGCGATGAACCTACAACAGTGCTTTTATCCCGGAAGTTTCGTATTGAGTCTTATCCTTTGAGACTGTACATTCATAGTCACGTTTCCTGAAAGAAGCCCGCGCAACAATGGATGTTCGACAATCGACCCTTCTTCACAAGATAGCACCTGCCTCCACAGATTTCAACAAACCGAAGCCAGCCATTATCCTCCTCCACGGCAGAGGGGCGAACGAGGATGACCTTCTGGGCCTGGCCCCATTTCTTGATCCCAGATTCTTTGTGGTGGCGGCCCGTGCGCCATTCCTCTTCCCGCACGGCGGTGCAACCTGGTACGACATGCTGACGGTCGGATCGCCCGAGCCGCGCCAATTCATGGAAAGTTATGAAAAATTGGTTCAGTTTGTCGATGATGTCAAACGATTCTATCCCGTTGATCCTCATCAATTGTATCTTCTCGGCTTCAGCATGGGAACCGTTATGTCCTATGCCTACGCCCTGACCCATCCTGAAGCGGTTCGCGGAGTAGTCGCGCACAGCGGCTATGTGCCGGAAGATACCCCCCTCTCGTTTGCCTGGGACCGTCTGAAGGGAAAGAGCTTCTTTGTTGCTCATGGCACGGAGGATCCGGTCATCGGAGTCGAGTTCGCACGGCGGGCGCGTCAATTACTTTCGAAAACAGAGGCCACTGTGGCATATCACGAATATGCCCTTCCGCACAGTATGAGCGAGGAAAGCGTACAGGATTTTTCCCAATGGCTTCACGGCCTCATCGAAAAGGATTCCTGACCTTGGGAGCGAAAGGACGCAAACGAACAGAAACCTCCCGATTCGGCACTTCGGGCCGCGTGAGCCATGATGCATCAAAGTTCTATGCAAGCCGGCTCTACCGGGACGTTGCCTCAGGGCCGCATGATGAAACAGAAAACCCGGTTCCCCCCGAAGCCCTCGACAAGATCGTGTGTGCGAGCAGCGAGCAGCTGGCTCTCCCCGACCGATCAGTTCACCTCATGATCACATCGCCTCCGTACAACGTTTCGAAAGAATATGACGAGGATTACACGCTCGACGAATATCGCGCGCTGATGCGAAGAGTGTTCGGCGAGACATTCAGGGTGCTCGTGAACGGCGGAAGAGCATGCATCAACATCGCAAACATCGGCCGAAAGCCGTATATCCCTCTGCATGCATTTCTCCTGCAGGACATGCTGTCCCTGGGGTTTGTGATGCGGGGCGAGATTATCTGGAACAAGAGTTCGAGTGCGGGCCCCTCGACGGCCTGGGGCAGCTGGCAATCGGCATCCAATCCGACCTTGCGCGACGTGCACGAATATGTTCTTGTCTTTTCCAAAGGTTCGTTTTCCCGCAATGGCCGCGGAGAGGGGCGCAGCACAATTTCGAGAGATGAATTTCTCGAATACACCAAGAGCATTTGGGATTTTCCTGCCGAGTCAGCGCGACGAATCGGACATCCGGCCCCGTTTCCGCTCGAGCTACCGCGCAGGCTGATTCAACTCTACAGTTTCGAACAGGACGTCGTCCTCGATCCGTTTTCCGGAAGCGGAACAACATGCCTGGCTGCCCGAAACGCAGGCCGGCATTTTATTGGATATGAGAAAAATCCTGAATATGTTCGTTTGGCGGAGAAAAGGCTGGAACCGTAGGCCATGCAATTCCCAGGAAACACTCTAATGCATCAACAACTTGAGAAAATTATGAAGCAACGACTTCTTATCATCCTTCTCCTCGCGTGCTCGCTTGCACTCATATCCTGTTCCACCGATACCAGCCCGGATGAACGACTTGTTCAGGCGCTGGTTCCCGTGCGCGATCGGTTTGCTCCCGACCGGAGGGTTGCGGTGTTCTCCGTGATGCCCGAGTGGCAGAACAGCATTCTTGTAGCCAAGGGAGATGTGGACAACGCCGAGGCAAAATCAGAGGCTCTTCGAGTCCTCCGCGAGGCAGCCGCCGTCGATCCTGTGGACAGCATCATGATTCTTCCCGATCCGAAGTTTGGTGAGCGGCAATTTGGGATCATCTCCGTCAGTGTAGGGAATATGAGGAGCAAGCCGGGACACCCGGAAGAACTGGCCACCCAGGTTCTCATGGGAATGGTGGTCAAAATCCTGAAACAGAGAGGAGGATGGTACTACGTGCAATCGCATGACCAATACCTCGGATGGATCGAAGGGGAATCGATGGTCATAACGGATAAGGCCGGCGTCGATCAATGGGTTCAGGCCCCGAAGGTCATTGCGACCGACTATTTCGCGGTTGTCCGGACAGAACCAAATGCACAAGCGCTGCCCGTGAGCGATGCAATCCCGGGAATTCTGATGCGCCGTGGCGCCGTGAAAGGCGCATGGCAGGAAGTGTTTCTGCCGAACGAGCAGAGGGGTTTTGTGGAGCGGCGAATGGTTGAGTCGTATCAGCAATGGAGATCATCGCGGAAGCTGACTGCGGAAAACGTCGAGAGAGCGTCGAAGCTGTTTGTCGGAGTCCCGTACCTCTGGGGAGGGACGTCACCCAAGGGGTTCGACTGCTCCGGTTACACGAAGACGGTATTCCGGCTCAACGGCCTTGAACTGAACCGCGATGCAAATCAACAGGCAACCATGGGAGAAGATGTTGCCGTCGGGTCCGACCTCCAGGGTCTGAAGAAAGGGGATCTTCTCTTCTTCGGGCGGAAGGCGACGGAAGAGAGGCCGGAGAGGATCTGGCACGTTGGCATTTATCTCGGAAAAAAAGAGTTCATCCATTGCGCCGGCCGCGTGAGAATCAACAGTCTCGATCCCACGGCTCCGAATTTTGATGAAGACAGGCTGAAGACCTTCGTACGCGCAAAACGCGTCATCGGTCTTCCTTCCATCCCGGAAGTAGGCTGAGCAATGTCCATCATCAATGATCCGTCCGCTGTTGCGATCGCTCTCATTGTGCTGATAGGAGTGCTCCACTGGGTAAGTGAATGGAAATTCCTCGCGGGGTTCTTTCGGTACCTTCCGCCGGTCATCTGGGTTTACTTTCTCCCCATGCTTCTTTCCAACGCGGGACTCCTTCCTCAAAGCAGCCCTGCGTACGACTGGATCCGCCAGTATCTCCTCCCGGCAGCCCTCGTTCTGATGTTACTCGCCTCAAACGTCCCAGCGCTCCTCAAACTCGGTGGAAAGGCAATTCTCACCATGATGGTGGGAACCTTCGGCATCGTAGCAGGTGCTGTGACATCGTTTACCATTCTTCATCCATGGCTCCCTCCCGAGACATGGAAGGGTTTCGGCGCCCTGACGGGAAGCTGGATCGGCGGGAGTGCAAACATGGTTGCTGTCGCCACAAGCGTGGGGACACCCGATTCAATGCTGGGCCCTCTCATCGTTGTCGATACCGTCGTCGGATACGGATGGATGGGCGTGGTGATCGCTCTGGCAATCTTTCAGGACCGTCTCGACAGGCGCAACGGCGTTGACAGAACGGTGGTCGACGGATTGAACGTCAGGATGCGCGAGATCGACGCCGCGCACCGAAGGCCGCTAAAGCTTATCGATTTCACCGCCATGCTGGCTGTTGCTTTCGGCATCGGATACCTCATGCTGCAGATGGGTACCATCATGCCCGACGTGGGGGCCGTGCTGAATTCGTACGGTTGGGCTATTATCCTGGCGACGCTCGCCGGAGTCCTCCTTTCGTTCACAAAGCTTTCACAACTCGAATACGCGGGCGCATCTGCTGTCGGGAGCTTTCTGTTTTACCTGCTCCTTGCATCGATCGGTGCGAGGGCTGACATCAAAGGCATAGCTGATGCACCGCTCTTCCTTCTCGCCGGAATCATTATCATTCTCATTCATGCCTCATGCCTGTTCTTCGGCGGCCGGTTTCTGAAGTCGCCCATGTTTCTGATGGCAACAGCCAGCCAGGCGAACATCGGCGGGCCGGTGACTGCTCCGATTATCGCATCGGTGTACCAAAGCTCACTGGCGGCGGTCGGCTTGCTGATGGCGGTGATGGGGAATGTCATGGGAACAGCCCTTGGGCTCGCAGTGGCGCAGATCTGCTTCTGGATAGCAGGCTGATTCAGCAGGTCGCAATGCCGCCCCTGGTGCGACTTTTTGCACGGAAAAGGGCGTATTGCATTCAATCATGGCACTTTGTATCTTGCTCCCATATTGGTGGTCCGAGGGTCATGAAGAATCTGCAGCAAATACTGATCGTTGATGATGAGCCCGTGTGGCTCAAAGTCCTTAAGCACATGCTTGAAACCAAAGGGTATGTGGTGAAAGAGGCAGCAAGCGGTGCAGATGCACTTAAGACGCTCAAGAATTACGAGCCCGATCTTATTCTTTTGGATGTCCGGATGCCGGATATGAACGGATTCGATCTCCTCGATCACATCAAACAGCTGCCGAAACTGGCCTCCAAGCCTGTCGTCTTTGTTTCGGCCATGGACGACTTTCACGCCAAGAGAGTCGCACGCGAGCTGGGGGCCGCTGACTATCTGTTGAAGCCCCTGGACGAAAAGGAAGTGAATTCCGTTCTCGCAAAATTCCTCCCCCGGTAGTTTCCCCGGCCGTTCCGCGCGTACACGAATCATCACCGTATGAACATCATCGGCAACATAAGGAAATTCCGTGCAACCCTCGGTCCCGTCGAACAGGCTCAGATCGTTGCATCGACCGCCGTTGTGGTTGCGATGGTGACCATCGTTCTTGTCCGGGTGTTCAGCGGTTACAAACTCGGATGGTATGATTTCCTGAGCGTCATTACCGTCGGTATTTTCGGATTCCTCATTGTCTATTTTACCCTTAATTACGGCCGCCTGCTGGAAGAACAGAAGCAAGAAGTCATTGCGCTGAATTCTATTGCCGAGGCGGTGAACAGGGCCGTCGAGATAACCTATCTTCTCCAGAATGCTCTTCTGAGCGTCCAACGCGTCCTTCCGGCGGAATTTGGCTGGATCTATCTCGTGGAAGGGGAGAAACTGATCCTCAAGACATTTCGCGGCACGGAAGACCTCTCCAAGCCCATCCTCCCCTCGGGATCGCCCGTCGACGACCCCTCGCTTTCCTGGATTCAAGCCCCGCGGATAGTGCGGATTCCTTCGGGGGAAGCGGAAAACCGCACCGGCGTGCATGGCATTCATGCCTGGGCCTCGGTCCCCATCATGATGAAGGATACGTTTTCCGGTCTTATTATTGTCGCCAGCAAGAACAAAACCGTACTGTCGGATAAGCAGCTCGAGCTTGTGGCTGCGTTTGCCAACCAGATCGGCGTGGCGCTGGAAAACGCAACATTGTTCGACCGCCTGAGACGATCCGAAGAACGGTACATGGACCTGTTCGAGAACTCGCCGGATATGTACCACTTGGTCAACAGGGACGGAACCATCGTGAGCTGCAATCAGACGGAAGCGGGCCTCCTTGGTTATCGGAAAGAGGATCTGGTCGGCCATTCCATTCTCAAGCTCTATCCGCTCGACTACCACGATCATGCTAGAACGATGCTCGAGCAGATTTTCGAAAAGGGGCGCGGAGTCCAGGGGCTGGAAGAACAGATGGTGGACAGCAAGGGAGAATTGATCGATGTCAGCGTCAATACCTCCATTATTTACAATGAAGAAGGACGCCCGGTCCTGATGCGTGTTGTCGCCCGTGACATTACCGAGAAGAAGAAACTCGAGGCAAAGATCCTCCACGCGCAGCGCATCGACAGCATAGGGAATCTGGCCGGGGGTATTTCGCATGATTTCAACAACATCCTCACTTCAATTCTCGGTTCGACAGCCATTATGAAGCGAAAGATGAAGAAAACCGAGCAATGGTATCGCTTTGCCGATATTATTGAAACAGCGGCCAAGCGCGGAGCTGCCCTCACGCGCCAGCTTCTTACCTTCGCCCGTAAAGGCTCGATCCAGTTCAAGCCCGTGGTGATCAATGACATTGTCGATGAGACCTTGCACCTGTTCGAACGAAGCATTGACAAAACCATTGTGGTGGAAAAGAATCTCCATGATGAGGCGTGTGTGATCAACGGGGATGACGGCCAGATTCAGCAGGCAATACTCAATCTTCTGATTAATGCCCGCGATGCCATGCCTGAAGGCGGGTCCATCTGGATCACCACCGACACGATTGATGTTGACACGAAACTCACGGATGCGATGGGAGAGCAGAGGTCGGGCGAATTCGTTGCCGTCTCAATCCGCGATGAAGGCATAGGAATGGATCGGTCGGTGCAGCAGCGGATCTTCGAACCGTTCTTTACAACCAAAGATCAGGGAAAAGGCACCGGACTGGGGCTCTCCGTGGTGTACGGCGTTGTGAATTCACATAACGGTTTTATTACAGTACGCAGCGAACCCGGCAAGGGGTCAGAATTTACTCTCTGCTTCCCGCTTCTGGGAGGAGGCAGCGTGCTTGCGCGGGGAGGAAAGAAGCAGTCCCTCCCGCGGGGAAAAGAAACCGTACTGGTGATCGATGATGAAGAACATGTCGGCGAAGTGATCAGTGGCATGCTGACGAACCTCGGATATGAAGCAACAGTCGTGCGAAGTGGGCGGGAAGCAATAGCGGCGTACCGGGAGGGCCAGCGATTCGCCGTGATCGTACTCGACATGAACATGCCGGAGATGGGGGGGAGAGAGACTTTTTATCGTATCAAAGAAATCGATCCCGATGTTCGCGTGATTGTCTCGACCGGTTATAGCAATACAAGCATCGAGGGCACTCCGCTGCAGCACGCCATTGAAGGCTTTCTGCAAAAACCGTATCAGATGGAAGAGCTTTCAAAAACCCTTCGTGATGTTTTGAGCCGACGTAAAACTCTTTAGTTTGTTCTGCGTCACCGTCGGCATCCCTTCGCTTTGCCTCCCTTGCAACTCCACCAAATAATCGGTACCATAATTGCACGTTTCGACACCGCATACAGGTGTGACACTCTATGACGTTTGAGTCGTTTGCAGCAGAACTGAAGAAGGCACGTATCGAGAAACAGATCTCGTTGATGGATATCTCCGCTTCGACGCGCATCAACATGAAATTTCTCGAAGCTCTCGAAGAGGGGAATTTTGCCGTACTTCCGCAGACGTATGTCCGGGCGTTCATCCGGGAATACGCGGAAGCCGTGGGCTACGATCCCCGGGAGGCAATGAAGAAGTACGATATTCTTCGGCAACCCAAGCAGTCTGACCGCGCCGAAGCGGCAGCAGGCTTGCCTTCAAAACAGGCTCCTCCATCGCACGAAAACCGGATCATGGGATTTGCGCGCCAAAACGCGCTGTTCATCGGCGTCATTGTGGTCGTCGCAGTTTTTATCATTTATCTGACGCGACCCGTCGGCGATACGACAGCTGTCCAGGAGATTGCCGAAACGCCGTTTGACAAGGTTGTTCAGGAAAACCAGGCCGCTGTCCCGCCGCAGCAGCTGGAAGCGATCCCTCTCCCTACTGTCAGCAGGCTCGTCACCGTTGATAGCCTGAAGCTGGACATGGTGACCTCCGATTCTGTATGGATGATTGTTACCGTCGACGGCGGTGCAACACACGAATACCTCTTTCCTCCCAATCGCCGCGGCTCGTGGAAAGCAAAAGAGAAGTTTTCCCTCACCATGGGAAACGCCGGCGGGGCGGTCTTTTCCCTCAATGGCCATGAAATTGGAGCACTCGGGAAACGCGGCGCAGTAGTTCGCAACGTGCTCATTTCAGAAGCCAATCTCCCGAAGCAATAAACCGCTGTTAACCATGTCCTCTGATCGTGGAAATGTGACGCATCAGAAGCAGGCCGAAAGCATCCGCGCCCGCTTGCGTGACCATGATTACCGGTACTATGTGCTTGCTGAGCCCGTGATTTCCGATGAGGAATACGACCGCCTCATGGCGGAACTCTCGGACCTCGAACAACGATATCCCGCTCTCAAAACGCCGGACAGCCCGACACAGAGAGTGGGGGGAAGTCCAACACGGGAATTCCAGACGGTCACTCACGCAGTTCCGATGCTGAGCCTCTCGAATACGTACAGTGAAGAGGACGTACGGGAATTCGACCAGCGGATACGCGGGGGACTGGACGATGCGTATCAGTATGTGGGAGAATTGAAAGTGGACGGTGTCGCTGTCAGCCTTGTCTATCGGGATGGCATGCTGGTGCGCGGCGCTACCAGAGGAGATGGAGTTCAGGGTGACGACATTACGCAGAACCTCAAAACCATTCGTTCCATACCTCTCTCCGTCCACGGTTCAAAGAAGGGTTTGAAAGACTTCGAGGTCCGCGGAGAAGTGTTCATGACAAGAACGGATTTTGAAAGGATGAACGAAGCGCGAGCTCGCCAAGGAGAGCGCTTGTTCGTTAATCCGAGAAATTCTGCCGCGGGCACCTTGAAACTCCTGGACCCAAGCACGGTGGCGCAGCGTCCTCTCAAGTTTATTGCCTACTATCTGAGTTCACGCGAAACAAAGCTGTCGAGTCACTACGAAAACCTTGGGATTCTGAAGGAACTTGGCGTTCCTGTGAGCGAGCACACACGGCATTGCCCGACAATTGAACAGGTTATAGCCTACTGGAAAGAATGGGAGCGGCGGCGGGATGAACTTCCGTACGATATCGACGGGATTGTCGTCAAAGTTGACAGCCTTCGCCAGCAAGAAAAACTCGGGTCGATTGCAAAGAGCCCCCGATGGGCCATCGCCTTCAAGTTCGCGGGCCGGAAGCAGGAAACCGTTCTTCGCAATATCCTCCTGCAGGTTGGCCGGACGGGAACAATAACGCCCGTGGCTGAGCTCGATCCGGTTTTTGTGGGGGGATCAACGGTCTCTCGGGCAACGCTCCACAATGAGGATTATATCAGGGAGCTGGACATCAGGCCGGGCGATGTCGTTATTGTGGAGAAGGGGGGCGATGTGATACCGAAAATTACTGCTGCCGTCGCAGAAAAAAGGAAGCCCGGGCTGCGTCCGTTTCGAATGCCGGCGACCTGCCCCGAATGCGGATCTTCCATTTCGAGGCCGGAACAGGAAGCGAACTACTATTGTGAGAACTCCGAGTGTCCGGCCCAGGTGAGGGGACGCATCGAGCACTTTGCCCGACGCGGTGCCATGGACATCGAGGGCCTGGGGGAAGCAGTTGTCGATCAGTTCGTTTCAATGGGTTTTGTGAAAAACTATGCCGACCTGTACGAACTCTATCGGAAAAAACCGGCTCTTCTCGAACTGGACCGTTGGGGAAGCAAGAGTGTTGAAAACCTCCTGAAGGCGATTGAGGAGAGCAAGAAAAGGCCCTTTGCGCGACTGCTCTTCGCTTTGGGGATCCGGCATGTCGGCGAAGGGGTTGCCCAGCTTCTGACAAAGCACTTTCTGTCTATGGACGCTTTGAAAGAAGCGTCGGCTGTCGAACTGGAAGGAGTGGAAGGCATTGGTCCTCAGATCGCGGAGAGTATTCAGAGGTTTTTCTCGGATAGTCATAATCGTAAGCTGCTCGAACGTCTGAAGAAGGCTGGGCTTCCGTTCGAGGAGAAAGTTGTATCGAAAGGTTCCCAGAAGTTCGCCGGAAAGACATTCGTGGTGACGGGAACCCTCGACGCAATGACGCGCGAGGAAGCAAAGGCCATAATCGAACAGGTGGGAGGGAAAGTGACGTCGAGCGTCAGTGGAAACACGGACTACGTCATTGTGGGCAAAGAAGCCGGTACAAAGCTCCAAAAAGCAAAGAAACTCGGATTGAACTTGCTGAACGAAGATGAATTCATTAAACTAATGAAACCGTAACAACTACTTCCCGGAGGGGACATGAAAAACATCATTACGCGCATTGTGACAACCATTGCCGTGCTTGTTGTTCTGACGGCGACAGCAGCGGGTCAGATGCGCACAAACAAATTCGGCGTAGGAGTCAGCGGATCCTACTTCCTCCTGCAGGCGGACTTCACCTCGAAGCTCTCGATCGGCGGAGGCGTTGACATGAGCTATTCGCTTATGGAGAATTTCAGCTTGCGCTCTTCGCTCGGGTTGGGGCTCCTGGAGGCAAAATCCGGAACTCTCCCTTCGGCGCAAACCACTCTTATCTTTGGAAATCTCTATCTCACCGCAGACCTTTCTCCCAACGGCGAATTTAATCCGTTCATCTTTGTCGGCGGCAGCGGAATCTACTTCGATGCCCGAACCGGCACGGGAACACTCCGTACGGATGGTGTCACCTCGAAACGGTTGAAAGGGACCGTTGTCGGCGGCGTCGGCTTTGATTATTTTGTCAGCGAGTTCGTCTCCTTTACCGTTGCGGGCGAAATGGCATTGCCGTATACGGATCGCCTTGACGGATTTATCAATGGAACAAAAAAGGATTCCTATCAGCGCATCTCGCTGGGCATCAAGTACTATTTCTTTGATCAAGAATTCCTGACGCGCATGCTGAAGGCTCTCGAAGAGCGATACAAATAATTCATGCTGAACGGACTACGGCTGAAAGTCGGTCTCGTGTACGCCCGGTTTCATTTCAGGAAACTGAAGGATCCGACTCTCCGATTTACCGAGGCGGTCTCCCACGCGCGCAGAGCACTCGTGGTACTGCCGCAATCGACGCGGGATATTGCGTCGGTGCAATGGATCGTACGGAATCTCTCGGAGCGCTTCTCGTCGGGTTCCCTCACGGTTGTGGCAACCAATGAACAGGTGCAGTGGATGAAAGGGGACAACCGTTTTCAGATTCTCACGTACTCGCACGACGACATCAGCGTATGGTTTGTTCCCCGCCAGGATTTGCTTGGAAAGATGAAAAGAAGTACATTCGATGTGGCGTTTGACCTCAATACGACGTTTGCTCTTCCCGGCGCTTTTCTCTGCCGTGAATCCAATGCCCCGCTGCGCGTGAGCTTTCAGAAGAGCTACTCGGACGAGTTCTATAATTTCCAGGTCAGCACGAAGTCCGTCAACAGCCTCGCGGTTGCATACCGGAACCTTGTTCGCTGTCTGGAAATGTTCTGAAAGAAGTCCTGGAAGGATGTGTATGGAGTTTGAAGCGAAGAAGAACGGTGATGCAACGATCTTCCGTCTCAAAGAACGGAAGCTCGATGCAACGATTTCGCCCGAGCTGAAAGGCGAATTCCTGATTCTCTGCGATGGGAAGACCAAGAACCTGATCCTTGATCTCTCAGACGTGGAGTTCTGCGACAGCAGCGGACTGAGCGCCCTCCTCATTGCAGAACGGAAAATGAGAGAAAGCGGAGGCTCGGTGAAACTCGTTGGACTTCAAAAAAAAGTCATGGCGCTGATCAAGATATCGCACCTTGACCGAGCGTTCCCCATCTACGACACCGTTGCGAAAGCCCTCAAAGTCTAGCAGTTCCCGATCCCGATTCTTCCTGACCACGTTGGCCTCCAATGGACAATCCTGATGGGCTTTACTCCCCTTGATTATGCCATTGTCGCCCTCTACCTGGCCGGCATCGCTCTCTTCGGGTACCTGAGAGGCGGAAGGCAGAGTTCCGCCAGAGATTATTTCCTCGGAAAAGAGACGATTCCCTGGTGGATCGTCTGTTTTTCCATCGTTGCCGCTGAAACCAGCACTCTCACCTTCATCAGCATTCCGGGCCTCGCATACCTGACGAATCTGAACTTCCTCCAAGTTACGTTTGGCTACCTTCTTGGACGAATCGTTGCTAGCATGATTCTTCTTCCTGCCTACTATCAGGGAGAACTTTCAACCGCTTACGCGTTTCTTGAAAAACGATTCGGAGCAAAGACGCGCCGCTTTGCATCCGGCGTCTTCCTCTTCACTCGCCTCGCCGCTGATGGTGTCAGGCTTTTCGCAACGGCCATTCCCCTCCAACTGATTGCAGATGTGAGCTATCCCGTTGCAATCGTTGTTCTTGCCGTGGTCGCCTTCTTCTATACCTATGCAGGCGGAGTAAGGGGGGTTATCTGGGTCGATGCGGTTCAAATGCTCGTGTATCTCGGGGGGGCTTGTGCGTCTGCGGTTGTGCTGGTTTCAGGCTCCTCGGGTGGGCTCGGCACGGCGTTGTCGCAGTCGCTCGCCGATGGCAAATTCGACCTGATTCAATTCGGCTTTTCGGCCGACTTTTTCCAACAACCCTACACACTCATTGCGGGTTTGTTGGGAGGAGCGTTTCTCTCAATGGCTTCCCACGGTACTGATCAGCTTATCGTACAGCGGGTCCTGACCACGAAGAGCCTCCGCGACGGCCAGAAAGCACTGATCGGGAGCGGCGTGCTCATTATCTTCCAGTTTGCCCTCTTTCTGGTCGTCGGTCTTCTCCTGTATGATCATTACCATGGGGCGACGTTGGCTCAACTCGGTGTCGACCGAAGCGACAAGATCTTTCCCAAGTTTATCATCGAGGGGCTTCCACCGGGGCTCTCCGGATTTATCATCGCCGGTCTTATGGCCGCGGCCCTTTCGACTTTGGCTGGATCGATGAGTTCCATGGCTTCTTCGACGGTGCTGGACCTGTACAAACCCATGGCCAAGAGAGCGCTCTCCGGAATTGCAGAATTGAAGGTCTCCCGATTTGCGACCGCCGGGATTGCGATCCTCCTCGTCGGAGCCGCTGTCTTTTTCATGGAAACGGACCAAACTGTTGTCGAGCTCGCGCTGAGCATTGCCTCCTTCACCTATGGCGGCCTGTTGGGGACATTCCTTCTCGGCGTGTTGCTGAAATCGGCGCGTCAGGAAGACGCGCTTGCCGGATTCGTCGGCGGCATTCTCGTCATGATTACCGTCATCGCCCTGAAACTTGTCGCATGGACCTGGTTCACTCTCATTGGCGTTGCTGCAACACTCATCATCGGCGGCCTGCTCAGCAGGCTTACACCAAAAGAGCCGGAAGGTCAATCCCGGTAGCTTCCTATGGCTTTGGCCCAGACCTCTTTTCCCCCCGAGCCGCTGAAAAGCAAGCTTGATCGACAACTCAAACAGTATTGCGATTTTCTTCTTCTCGAAAAAGGAATCGCTGTCAACTCCTATGCGTCCTACGTTTTCGACCTGAAGAAGTACTATGACTTCCTGGTAAGGGCGCGTATTCGCGACGGCGTGAAAGTACAGGAAACGTCCGTCAGCGCATTTCTTCAGGAACTGCACAGGCACGGACTTTCTTCGCGGTCACGAGCGAGGGCTTTTTCCGCCATTCGGGGGTTCCACCGCTTTCTTGTAGGAGAAGGGCTTGCGGCCGACGATCCTACCGTGAATGTTGATCCGCCCAAAAGAACCAAGGAGCTTCCGGGGGTTCTCAGCATTGCGGAAATCGACTCGATCCTGAAACAACCCGATGTAGCGGCGCCATTGGGTATCAGAGACCGGGCAATCCTCGAAACTCTCTATGCCACCGGAATGAGAGTTTCCGAGCTTCTCGCTTTGACGCAGGCGAATCTTCTTTTTGACGAAGACCTCGTTCTGGTCTACGGCAAAGGATCAAAGGAACGTTTGGTGCCGATTGGACAATCGGCGATCAAATGGATCAAGGTGTATAAGGAGAAAGTGCGGGGTACGTTGGCGCAGACAGGGCGATCGAAGGATATCGTGTTTCTGAACGCCCGGGGGAAGCCCCTTTCCCGGACGGCGATCTGGGGAATGGTCTCCAAGTATGCCGCTGCCGCGGGAATCAAAAGCGAGGTCCATCCCCATACTTTCCGACACTCCTTCGCGACACATCTGCTTGAGGGGGGCGCCGACCTGAGGGCAGTACAGGAAATGCTTGGGCATGCCGATATCTCAACGACACAGATTTACACCCATGTCGACCGGGAGTATCTGAAAGAAGTGCACAAGACGTTTCATCCCCGAGGGTGACTCTCCGGCCCGATCGCGGCCCGTAGGAGCCTTTCACAGGCTTCACAAAATCTCTCCGACTTCACATCGATCTCCTCCACAGCCGTGGAGGAATGCATGACGCATTCAAAGCTCCGGCAATGCACAAGGCCGAAGGTATGGCCAAGTTCATGGACCGCTTCCTTGACTATACGTTCACGGAACAGTGCATCATTCTGAGGGAGGCCGTAGAATCTCTCATCAAGCCGATGAGAAGAAATAAGGGCAGCTGTTCCGTCGAGCTGGGCTTCGCCGAAGACATATGTCAGAACAGGGACATAGAGATCGCCCGCCGTGATGGCAAGGATCTTCCCTTCATGTCGGGGGAGTAATTTCAGGAGGGCGGCCAGAAGGGAGGAGGAATAGAATTGGTTGCGCGAGGGGTCGTAGGAGGGAGAAGGATCGAGGCCATGATTCTGCAGAACGGTCACAGGAAGCCGAAACCGGTCACCGAGACGCTGTTGAATTCCCCCGAGACAATCGAGCGGCGCAGGAGAAATGGGCACGAGCATAATCGACTGCATTGCTCAGGGCTTCTTCAGTCCGTACTTGGCAATCTTGTTGTACAGGGTTACGCGGTCAATATCGAGAATTCCCGCCGCTTTGGTGATATTCCAACCCGCTTTATGAAGAATCGTCTCCACGTGCATGCGCTCTATGGCCTCGAGCGTGTCGTTGGCCGGAGGTCGGTTGCTTTGTCCGAGCTGAAACGGCAGGTCGTCCGGCCGGACTGAGGGCGGACTGGCCAGCACCATGGCCCGCTCGATAACGTTTTCCAGCTCCCGCACATTCCCGGGCCACGGGTACTTCACCAGGAGGTCGAGTGCTGTGGGGTCAATTTCGGTGACCTGCTTGTTCATCGCAGTTGAGTATTTCTTGATAAAATGTTGCACCATCGGCGGGATGTCGCTGCGTCGTTCGCGCAAGGGAGGGATAGAGACGGTGAAGACATTCAGACGATAATAGAGGTCTTCCCGGAACGTGCCTTCCTTGAGAGCAGCCTCCAAATCGCGATTGGTTGCGCAAATGACCCGGAAATCACTCTTGATCTGATCGTTTCCCCCTACTCTCGTGAACTGTTTGCTCTCGATGACGCGCAGCAACTGCACCTGCATCTTTGGGCTGATGGTTCCGATTTCATCGAGAAAGATCGTCCCTCCGTCAGCCATCTCGAATTTCCCCTTCCTCTTGTATTGAGCTCCGGTGAATGCCCCCTTCTCATGACCAAAGAGCTCGCTTTCGAGGAGGCTTTCAGGAACAGCCCCACAGTTGACTGGAATGATGGGGAAGAACTGACGATTCGAGTTGATATGGATCGTTCGTGCAATAAGCTCCTTTCCCGTTCCGCTTTCGCCGCGTATCATGACGGTGGTATCAGTCTGGGCCACCGTTTTGGCGAGCTCGATGACTTTCCTGAGTGACGGGCTGTCCCCAATCAGTTCATCCGGACTGATGAGCGTGGTCAGGTGCTCCCGAAGCCTGACGTTTTCGTCCGAAAGGTGTTTTTGCTGAAGGGCGTTCTGGATCAAATGGGAGAGATGGTCGGGGTCCACGGGCTTGGTAACGTAGTCAAAGGCGCCCTCCTTCAATGCCTGCACGGCGCTCTCGACAGAAGCAAAGGCGGTGATCATGATGATGATTGCCGAGCGGTCAATATCCCGCAGGCGCTTCTGAAGATCGAGTCCGCTCATTCCCGGCATTTTGATGTCCAGGAGAATAATGTCCCACGGGCCCTGCTCCATTTGCTTCAGCGCGCACGAGGCATCCTGGGCCGATTCCGTTCTGTATCCGTCTTGGCGAAACCATTTCGTCAAAGAGTCTCGGACGACGAATTCATCATCGACGACGAGAATACTGTTTTTATGATTTCGAGTCATGGGAGTCATCCGTTCTAATGATGGGCTGAAGAGGCAAAGCTGCCGTGCTGGGCTCTTTTGCCGGAAGAGTGATGGTGAAAGTTGTTCCCGACCGCACGTCTGACTCAACTTCAATAGTGCCGTTGTGCCGTTTCACAATGCCGTAGGCAACAGCTAGTCCAAGACCGGTTCCCTTCCCGCCTTCCTTGGTTGTAAAAAAGGGCTCGAAGATATGAGGAAGGTCGACCGGCCTGATGCCGCAGCCCGTGTCGCTGATGATGAGGCGTATATGCTCTCCCCCCCGCTCCTCCTCCAGCCGGAACTGGATGGTGCCCCCTTGCGGCATTGCTTCCACGGAATTGATTTCAAGAGCAAGGAGAGCCTGCTCTATTTGCTGGGGATCGCAATACACGGAGACAGGATTTTCACCCAGGCTGAGTACCGGTTTGATGTTGTGGATCTGCAGGTGATGCTGAATCAGTTGGAAACTCCGGTGAACGATGGAGCGGAGGTCTTCCAGGCGCATTTCGCCGATCTTCTGCCGGGAAAAGAGGAGGAGGTTCTTGACGATGCTCCCGCAGCGGGAAGTTTCATCGGCGATCAGGGTGAGCTCGTTCTGTATTTCTTCGACCTGAGCGTCCGTGAGCGCCTCTGCTCTGATCCTTTTCTTGAGAAGTTTTGAGTACGTCAGAACGCCTTCGAGAGGATTGTTCAGTTCATGGGCAACGGTGGCGGCGAGTTCCCCCAGCGATGCCATCTTTTCCACGTGAATCATGTTCTGCTGGGCCCTCTGGAGTTCCCTGGTTTTTTCTTCGACGCGCTGTTCCAGCGTACGCGTCCAGCCAACGATTTCGTTGCGGGCCCGCTGGAGCTCTTCGGACATAAGATTGAAAGACTCGGCGAGTTCCCCGATCTCATCGGTGGAGTGCTTGGGAATGCGGTGCGCCAGATTGCCCTTGACGATTTCCTCGGTACCACGGCTCAGCCGCCGCACCGGAACGTTCACCATGAACCAAATGAAGAGGCCCGTTACCATGCTCACGAGAAAAAAGAGGAGAAGTCCGCCGATGTACTGATCGCGTGTCGACTCGGCGACGGCACGATCAAGATCTGAGAGGGGAAGCATCACATCGAGCACGCCCAGGACAGTCTGTGTCGGAGGATGCGCATGACAAGAGCCGCTGGAACAACTGAGCTCGTTATATATAGGAGTAATCATGCCCAGGATGCGATACCCCTTGGGCGATGTGAAAATGCGGCTGAGGTTCTCGGGCGTTGGAAGGAGAGGGGGAAGATTCTCGCCATGGCAGGCAGTGCAAGCCTCTGCATCCATGTTGACCCTGTTTCCTACTTCCTGTTCATTGGTGGAGAAAGACACAATGCCCTGCTTGTTGTAAATCCTGATCCCTTCGATGCTCGGTTCGTGCCCCGTGGTGTTGATGATCTGATAGATGTCCTCTCTCCGGTTGAGGAGCATGCTGTAGTGCGTTGATCGTTTGATAATGTCGCTGACGCTGGCGGCGGTCTTGATGGCAGTATCCATGTGGTTATTTGTCTGCCACTCGACGGTCAACGTGGTCACGAACGCTGTTCCGAGGGCCATCACGATCAGGACAATAAGAAAGAGGCGGAATGCAAGGAGGCGGGTGAACTTCATCGTGTTCTGTCCGGAGTTATGTTGAAAACTTCAACTCTTATGCCATCCACGACTTATAAAAACAAAGGGAAAACTCACCGTTTTCCCTTTTCTGGCCGATGATGCTCTCATTTTTGAGCATCCCGTCCCAATCCTGACAATAAGAATGATTATTGGTTACGGCCCGAACATCGTGGTTGCGATCTGGAGGAACAGTTTTGGCCCGAGCATTGCAGAGAGCGTATCCGCTGCTTGTCCGCCATCGTGCATGGTCTCGCCTATATCGGGTGCTTTCTTCAATGAGTGCAGAATGGAGGTTCTGAGCTCCTCCGCTTCCTGATGCACACGCGCTCTGTGTTGCGATGCGGTGGACAGAGTGTTTGCTTCAGGAACAGAACTTTCCGTCTGGACGCGGACAAGCCAGCCGTCGTCATACGGCTCTTGAATAAGCAGCTCCGGATGCTCGATCAGCCGCTCATTCACGGTCCCGACAATTCCATGCACGGGCGAATATAACGAGAGGGCTCCTTCGCGATGAATCAACCAGCACCAGGGCATCCTGTGAATGATACGCGATTGCGGTGAAGGAAGAACAATGCTTGCGAGCGATCCGAGGAGCGAAGCTGCCATGTGGTCTATACCGACTTCGACGACTGCGTGTGCCAGGGTTTTCACCCACGCGTGTCCGTGATGATACAAGCGATCCTCGGGAAAGTCGCCCTGACCGAGGGCTGTCAGAAGAATCGACAGCCTGTTGTCCGCCGGAGACATCGAATCGGCTGAGACTCCGGCGGGGCGGGGCGTGCCTGGTTTTCCTGCAGACCGGTTTCCGCGGTGCATGGTGCCGTCGAAAGGGCAGTGATCGCATTGAAAATCCCTGTCACACAGTTTGTAGCCTACGACACCTGCATCCATCCAGATGCAATGGGGCGGATCGTGTTGCGCCAGCTGATTCGCCATAAACGTTCTCCTTTGCTTCGGAGTGATCCGCTAGTTCATTGCTTCATGAAATGAAACTACGTCGTACTGTATGTCGCGAACAGGGGCAGCTTCGTGACCGTTGTGAGAAAAGATGGGAAGATGTTTCACAGCGAGCCTGAACGCAGCAAAACCGACGGCAACTACCATGAGCGTAACGGCAATCTCCGACCATGAGGGAAAGTATGTCGTTCCCGAATAGCGCTCGATAGCCGTCATGCTGATATTCAGCCGGTTCAGGATAAACCCCGATACAACGAACAGTGCGCTGAGAAAGAGCCCGCGCTTGCTTGCCCGAATGGAAGGCGTCACGAGTAAAACAATCGGCACTGCAACACCAAGAAGAATCTCCGCCCAATAGAGGAGAGACTCCGTGTTGACGATGAACAAGTACGGCGTCAACTGATAGGCGAGGATGTCCTGAATCTTCAAAACGAGATAGATGGCGAGAGCGACCGCCGTCACCTTCGCCAGCGTACCCAGGATCGGAAGCTCAATCTCGCGCTTAAAGGCTCTGAAACTCAGGAACGATTCGATGATGACCATCGCAGGCCCGACAGCAACAGCCGACAGGAAGAAGAGATAGGGCAGGCTGGCGGAATACCAGAGGGGATACACCTTCTCGGGTACGATCAGAAACAGCGAGCCCAACGACGACTGATGGAGAGAAGAAAGCATGACGCCCATGATGACAAGGGGAATGGTGACAACATGCAGAATCTTCTTCAGCCTGTTGAGTCGAAACCTCTCGAACACGATAGGGCTGAATTCGAGGGCAAGGACAGTCGTATAAAGCATGACACACCAGCCCACTTCAAACATGACCGACCGTGGATTCCACATGATGATCGGATGCCACACGTTCCATGGTCGTCCGAGGTCGAAGAGCAGGGCGAAAATGACCAATAAATAGCCCAAAAAAGCCGTCAGAATCGCTGGACGAAGAATGGGCCGGTAGCGTTCGAGATTGAACAGGTAGACGGAGGCGGCGACAACGAATCCTCCCGCAGCGAGTCCGACACCACAGAGGATATCGAAGCCGATCCACAGGCCCCAGGGAAACTCATCGCTCAGATTTGTTGAAGCGCCCAGGCCTTGCGTGAAGCGAAGAATCGTCGCAGCGGCACCCAGGAGCATGACGAGCCAGAATGCCCCGCTCCAGAAAGTCAACCGGGGTAATCGAATGGCAGTCATGACATCCTCCCGTTCTGTGTTTGGTTCCCATTATCGTTCCGTTGTTCGAGCTTTCGTAAAGCAGTTTCATACGCTTGAACTTCTTTGCGTCGGTTGGTAATCCACCAGATGCCCGCCATGAGCGTGCTTCCCCAGAAAACATAATTCGGGATCTTGGAAAGGACGGCCCATGTGAGGGTCGGGAGCGGATGTTCCGGGATACTGGTTTTCATGCCAAGTTGGTCAAACGGCTTCGGTGAGAGGAAAAGAATCGAAGTGCCACCGGCCTCGCGAACGCCGTAGATGTGGCTTTCGTACATGCCGGGATTTTCCTGGATCCGCTTGTTGGCTTCGACCAGAAGGTCATCCAACGCCCCGAAGGTTCTAGCTTCTGCCGGGCAAGATTCGACGCAGGCCGGCTTTTCTCCGCGCTGTATGCGTTCATGGCACATATCGCATTTGCGGACTTCCGGATTCAGGCTGTCCCATTCATATTTTGGGATATCGAACGGACACGCCTGCATGCAGTAGCGGCACCCCATGCACTTGTCGGCTTCATAAATCACGGGTCCTTCGGGAGTTTTCGTGAACGCGCCGACAGGGCACACGGAGACGCACGTCGGGTCAGCGCAATGCATACAGAGCCGGGGAACATAGACGTCGCCGACCTGCAAAATTGCGGTGTTCTTTGTAGCGGAAAGCGCATGGACGTCCGATGGCGCATTTCCCCACCGCTCGCTGCAAGCTTCTTCGCAGGCGTAGCATCCTACACAGCGTGTGATGTCAATAAGAATTCCGTTTCGTTGCATTGCAGTATTCCTTTATCGTTGTAATGTGTTTGGCTTGAGAACGTGCACATTAGAGCGAGAGGAATTCCTGCTGGAAGTCTTCCCACGTCTTCTCGTCCGTCATCTGCAAAACACCGGAAACCGGCGTCCCGCCATCAAGCAACGTCGCTCCCGCGGGCAGCGGGGCCGAGGTCATTCTGGAAGCGGAATCCTTGATGAAATCCCGGAATCGAGACACTTCGCCTTTGAGCCATGTTGCGGCGCCTTCGGCAATCGAGAAGAGGCGAAGCTCGCTGGCGAGCCGGGTCGGCCGTATGATGACTCCCCATCCGGAAACGTAGGGATCGCTGTTGAGGACAGAGGGTTGCCGGAGAAGATCCGCATTGACCTCAACCACCGTTCCCGAGAGAGGCGATGGGATTGAAAGGCTGCGTCCGCGACTGACCATCGTGAACAAGGGGTCGCCTTTCCTGACCTCCGCGTGCAGCGGGACGCTTTGAAGGCTTTCAACAGGGCCAACCAGTTTCTGAACGAAATCATCGATTCCCACGCGGGCATTTCCCGAGAACATCAGCTCAATCCATGAATGACCGCGGCTGAGAAAATATCCCCGCGGAATGAGAAAGCGGTCGGCCACGGGGGGCCTTATGCTCTGGGGGGCAAGGGCTTCCTTGCGGCGCTGCGTACGCTGAAGGATGAGATCGATCAGGACGAAAAGGAGTATCGAGACAAGAACAAAGATCGCAACCATGGTAGAATCTCCTCGAATTGTCAGGGTAACAATGGCAAATGGTGGTGCGGATGCCAAGCCGCATGTTCCAAGTATCATGCCACGGTTTTCAGGAAAGTGCCCGGAGGGGGACTCGTAAGTTGTTGCAATGTCACGACATGGAGGAGCGAAAAAATCGGAGGTTACTCGCATCTCGCCGGCGGTTACCGCTCCGTTGAATTCTCTTACAGCGGTTCGGCGAAAGGCGTTGAATTCCCTATCGTGAAAGGAGTTGCGAAGTGATGAGTATCTCAGCGCGGACTGTTGAAAAGATGGACAAAAAAAGCCCCGCTGGAAGCGGGGCTCTGAGGGAAGATCTTAATACGGTCTTAGCTGCAGGTGGCTTGGCCGCCCGAGGAAGCCCAAGTTGCGTGAAATTCTACTACCCACGCACTGCCGCTCCAGGTGGAGGTTGTAACCTCGCCCGATCCGTTGGCGTTCGAAACGATTTCGATCTTGTACACATCAGCACCGCCCGGGGTGTCCTTCTCAAGGAACGTTCCGGTCAGAACATTGCTCGCTGATGTCGACCACGAGAAGGTTCCGACAACTCCGGGTGATGAATCGTCATAGGCTGTGAAACTGCCGGTTTTCCCGTCGGCCGAGGTGGACCCGGATGCCATGACCTTGTTTGAATAGGTGACTCCATCCTCTGTTCCGTTATATCGGATTTCCCATACAAACGAACCGTCCCCCTGACGAGTTGCCTTGACGGAAATGGTGAGGCTGTCCAATGTTACCTGCCAATTGTAATCGCTCCCGCTCGTGGTCGGCTGCAGGGAAGCAAATATTGAAAACTGCATCGAATACGCGTTGGCGAACTGAATAATTGACCACGCCGTTTGGGAACATTGGTCCTGCTGGCCCGGCGAACTGAATGTGACTGTTGGGACCGTCGGAGCTCCGCCGCCCGGTTCGGTGGATGTCTTCTTGCAATCACCTGCCGTCAAAACGAGAAACAGCAAGCCGCCAAGAAGGGCAAAGAACGTTCTCTTCATACGAGTATCCCCTTTGATAATAGTGGATGGATGGCTGCAACAAAAAGTCGTTGCGTAATATACAAAACTCCCGGGAAAAAGAAATGAGCGCCTCGTCACATTTCTCTTCTCCTCCCCGTAATTTATGGGAAGCAGAATTCTTGAGTTTGACGTCATTTTTCGGTACTCTGATGGAAACCGTTTGTTGAAATCCTCTACGGAAACTCCCCGTTTGGGGAGTTTTTTCTGTGATAAAGTATGGAATACCTTCCTCTTCTTCCGGTTCTCCTGATTTCCGTGATTCTTCACGAAGTGTCTCATGGATGGATGGCCCTCCGCCTGGGGGATCCGACGGCCCGCGACCTTGGGCGATTGACGCTGAATCCCATTCCCCATCTTGATCTCTTCGGTTCTCTTATTGTTCCGGCATTGTCGATTCTGGCGTCCGGAACAGTCTTCATAGCTTGGGCGAAGCCCGTACCTGTGAATCCCGGTAATTTCAAGAATGTACGCCGCGATGATATCCTGGTCTCGGTGGTCGGTCCGGTTTCCAATCTCCTTGTCGCCGCTGCATGTGCCTTTCTGTACGGCTTGACTCTTTCCGTCTTTGGTTCCGTGAACACGATGCCGGAAGGGGCGGAAAGAGAAATAGTTCTCTTTCTCCTGAAGATGTTCTCGTTTGGTATCACGATGAATATTTTTCTCGCTGTTTTCAACCTGCTCCCTGTGCCTCCTTTGGATGGTTCCCATGTTGTTGCATCGCTTTTGCCGCCGGAACTCGGCGCCCGCTACCGACAGATCGGCTTCGCAGGCATCATCCTGATCCTCTTCCTCATGCAGGTTCCGTTTATCCGCAACGCGATGACCACGCTGGTCAGAACTATCGAAATTCCGTATCATTCCATCATTCAACTCTTTCTTTGATGCAAGAACAACGACTTCTTATTCTGGCCGAAGGGAGATTCAGTCCCCTCAAATCGAAGACCGCCAATGGTGCGATTATCTATCACCCTGAACGGGTTGCTGCGGTCATTGACAGCACGAAAGCAGGAATGACTGCCCAGGATGTGCTGGGGTACGGCGGGGCCATTCCCGTGGTGAAGGATCTTGGCGAGGGAATGAGGCATCGTCCCACGCATCTGCTTATTGGCATCGCCCCAACGGGCGGGAGGCTTCCTGATGCGTGGAGGGACACCATCAAAGAAGCGATCACGCTCAAGCTTCACATCCTGAGCGGTCTGCATTCAATTCTGTCGGATGATCAGGAGTTTACGAGTCTTGCCCGCAAACACGGCGTAGAAATTCTGGACTACCGAAAAATCCCCTCTGAAGCGGAAGTCGTTTCGAAGGGATCCTGGCGGACGCGAACAGCCAAAGTGATTCTGACGGTTGGCACCGACTGCAACATCGGGAAGATGACAACGATTCTTGAAGTGGAAAAGGAACTCACACGGCGAGGCCTGAAGGCCGACTTCGTAGCAACAGGTCAGACGGGTATCATGATCCGGGGGCGAGGGATTGCTGTTGATGCGATTATCAGCGATTATATTGCAGGCTCTATTGAACGGGAAGTCGATCGCTCGGCTGCCGAAGGATTCGACTACATCCTCGTTGAAGGACAGGGTGCCCTTACGCATATGGGGTACTCAGGCGTGACCATGGGATTAATGCACGGCGTAATGCCGGATGCAATGATTCTCTGCCACCAGCCGGCGAGGATCAAGGATGATTACGGGCTCCCCCTGCCCGACCTGAATCGCCTGATCCGTTATCACGAAGAAACGATAGGGTTCTTCAGGGAATCCCGTGTTCTTGCGATCGGGATCAATTCTGTGGGGCTTTCCGACGGTGAGTCCCGCGAGGCCGCCAGGAAAATCGAACAAGAGACGCGGCTCCCGGCTGTGGATGCATTTCGGTTCGGCGCAGCCCCCATCGTTGATGCACTTCTCAGGTATTTTGATGAAAGAAAAGGATGACTGCGTGAAGTACTTTCACTATCGAGAAAACAGCCTGTATTGTGAGGAAGTGTCCGTCAAAGAAATGGCCGAAGAGTTCGGAACACCGCTGTATGTCTACAGCCGCAATCAGGTGGTCGAAAATTTCCATGCCATAGACGATCCCCTGCGGGATCTTGAACATAGAACATGCTATGCGCTCAAAGCGAATGCAAACCCGTTTCTTCTTCGTATTCTTGCCGACGAGGGAGCTGGAGCCGATGTGGTTTCAGGAGGCGAGCTCTATCTTGCTCTCAAAGCGGGGTTTAAGCCCGAGCATATTGTCTTTGCGGGCGTCGGTAAGAGGGAAGATGAGATTGAATATGCGCTGCAGGAAGGCATTCACTGCTTCAACGCCGAGTCGCTTCAGGAGCTTCAGCTTCTTTCGCTCGTTGCGCTGCGCCTGCAGAAAAAGGCAAGAGTCGCTCTCCGCATCAATCCGAATATTGACGCCGAAAGTCATCCCTATATTTCCACCGGTCTGAAACAGCATAAATTCGGCATCGAGGCGGAACACGCGTTGGAGGCATTTCGCTTTGCTGCGGGACTTCCCAGTCTTGAGGTCATCGGTGTTCATACGCACATCGGCTCGCAAATCACCAGCGTTGCTCCCTATGCGGAAGCGGCGGCGTTCGTTGCGGGCCTTGTTCGCCAGTTGCGGGAGGGCGGAATCGCAATCTCCCACGTCGATTTTGGCGGTGGTTTTGGCGTTCAGTACCACAATGCGCTGAAACATGAGGCGCTGGCGGAGGAACAGCATGAGCACGCAACGCCTGCTGTCAGCGAGTTTTTGGATGCCATCCTGCCTGAGCTGAAACAAACCGGATGCAGTATATGGCTGGAACCGGGCCGTGCCGTCATTGCGGATGCGGGAGCGCTCCTGACACAGGTTCTCTATACAAAAGAATCCTCTCAAAAAAAATTCGTCATCGTCGATGCGGCTATGAACGATCTCCTGAGACCGAGCTTGTACGACGCTTATCATCAAATCGTACCGGCGTCTCTTGAAACGTATGAACATGAAAAAGTGGATGTCGTTGGTCCGGTCTGCGAAACGGGGGATTTTCTTGCAAGAGACCGGATGCTTGCGAAAGTGAAACAAAAAGAACTGCTCGCCATATTGACAACAGGTGCATACGGTTTTGTCAACACTTCGAACTATAACGCCCGGCTCAGACCAGCAGAGGTGCTGGTCAACGGAGACAAAGTCAGGGTCATACGGGCGCGCCAGACGAATGAACAACTCTAGACCAGATGGAGGACGCGTGAAACGAGTGGTACCTGCCCTTGTGCTCCTTCTGTTGCTGGGAGGATGCGCGAAAGAAAAAAATGCAACTGACCGCGTAACGTTTGATGTCAAAGGAGTGGTGGTTTCCGTCAATGTTCCGCAGAAACGCATCGTGATCGACCACGAGGAAATCCCCAACTACATGATGGCAATGACCATGCCGTTCAAGGTGAAGGACACCACCCTGTTGTTTCGGGTTCAGCCGGGAGACACCGTTCAGGGGATCCTCGCCGTTTCCCGCTCGGAGAGCTGGCTCGAAAGCATCGCCGTGGTGAGCAGGGGAGAAGCGCTCGATCGTTCCTCGGCAGCCGATGCGATGTTTCGACGTCTGTACGCGATCGGTGAGAAGCTTCCCGATTTTTCGTTTGTCAATCACGAGGGCCGCCGCATTCGGTTCAGCGATTATCGGGGAAAGGTTGTGGCGATCACGTTCATCTATTCGCGGTGCCCCCTTCCCGATTTTTGTATCCGCATGAGCTCTCATTTCGCCCGAGTACAGAAAGAACTTTCGGCGGACAAGCTCCTTGCGGGGAAGTGGCACCTTATCACGATCAGTTTCGATCCTGCATTCGACAAGCCAGCTGTCCTGAAGAACTATGGAAAGGCTTATACGAAGGATCTTTCGACCTGGGATTTCGTGACTGACAGCATGAAGACGATTCTTGAGCTGGCGGATGGATTGGAATTGGTGACGGAAGATGATGAAGGAGGGTTGATTGCCCATAACCTTCGGACGGCCGTGATAGATCAAAACGGCATCCTGCGGGAAATCTACAGGGGGAATGAGTGGACTCCTGCAGATCTCAGGAATATCATGGTCAAAACCATACAAGGGCGATAGCCAGAATGCGCAGGTATGTGCCGTGAAAAAGGACTTTCGGCAAAGACTCAAAGAGGGGCCGATACTGTGCGACGGAGCCATGGGAACGCTCCTCGATCTCTACGAGTATCCTGATCTGCCCCACGAAGTGCAGAATGTCCAGAATCCCGAAATTGTCGAACGCATTCATCGGGAATATATCGCGGCCGGGGCGGAGATTATCCAAACCAACACCTTTTCGGGGAACAGGCTGCGATTGGCGCAGTTTCATCTTGAGAACAAGGTACGCGATGTCAACAAGGCGGGAGTCGAGATTGCGCGTCGGGCTGCGGGGGAGAATGTTTATGTTGCAGGATCGGTCGGGCCCACCGGAAAACTCCTGGAGCCGCTCGGGAAGGTGAGCCTTGCCGAGGCACGCGAGGTCTTCAAAGAACAAATAGCGATACTCCTCGAAGCTGGTGTCGATCTGCTCATGCTCGAGACTTTTGTCAGCCTCAGCGAGCTCGATGCGGCCATCGACGCTGTCAAGTCCCTTACCTCGATTCCCCTCGTTGCCCAAAAGACATTTCCCGAGGACGGAGCAATCCTTTCGGGAACCTTCCCCCTGGAAGTGGCAGATCACCTCATCAACAAGGGGGTGGATGTGGTTGGGGCCAATTGTACCGTCGGTCCGCAGCGGATGTTCAGCATTATCCGCAGCATGTATAAGGACGGCGTGGTGATGTCGGCACAACCGGCGGCCGGGATTCCGACGCTCTTGGACGGACGGTCGATCTATCACACAACGCCGGAGTATCTTGCACAGTATGCGAAGGAATTGCTGCAGGCGGGAGTGACCATTGTCGGTGCCTGCTGTGGATCGACACCAGCCCATATCAGGGCGATGAAATTGGTTTTGGATGACTTCTCCGGCCGGAAGCCTGAGGTCAGAGTACACGAGCCGAAAGCGAAATCCAGAAAGGACCGGCCTGACGCCGTTCCTGCTTCCGCCGAAGCGGCGCCGGGATTCTCGAGGCGATCGGCGTTCGCAGAGAACATCGGAAAGAAATTTTTGACCACCGTCGAGCTCGATATTCCGCGGGGGCTCGACATGTCTTCGCTCATCGACGGCGCACGATACCTCAAGGGCCACGGAATCGATGCCATCAACATCACAGATGGCGCACGCGCCCGGCTGCGTCTCAGCTCCGTTACGCTGAGTTATCAGATTCAGTCCGCGACGGGCATGGAAGCGATGACCCATCTCACGACGCGGGACAGGAACATGATCAGCCTCCAGAGCGAACTCATGAGCGCTCACGTGATGGGACTGAGAAATATTCTCTGTATCACCGGCGATCCCACGAATATCGGCGACTATCCTCAGGCAACATCCGTCTTTGACATTGATTCCTCGGGACTTATCCGGGCCGCAAAGGCAATGAATGAAGGAAGAGACCTGATGGGGAATACCATCGAACAGCGAACATCGTTCCTCGTTGCCTGCGCGGCAAATCCGATGGCGGACAATATGGACCGCGAGATCGCCAAGATGGAGAAGAAGGCGGATGCCGGCGTGGATATCATCTTCACGCAGCCGATCTACGAACTGCGGACGCTTGAGCAGTTCCTCAAGCGCATCGAGCGGTGGAAGATTCCCGTGATGGTGGGAGTTCTCCCATTGCGGGGATACAAGCATGCGGAATTCCTGCACAATGAGATTCCCGGCATGGTCATTCCCGACAAGATCCGTGAACAGCTGCGCACCGCGGGAGAAAAAGCTGCTGCCGCCGGTATTGAGAACGCAAAGAAGTTTCTCCGTGAGGCAAAAAGCCTCGTTGCCGGAGCCTACCTGATGCCCCCGTTCAAGAAATACGATATCGTTCCTCAGATTTTGGAAGCAATCCGCTGATTCATCGGAACTCCGCGCAATGACGATCCTTCCTCAGCTCTTGCACTGGTGCGGGATGAGCCTTTATCGTATATTATCTGTCGTTCTTCCGATTCAGCGATCACACAAGTACGCACCACAGACCGCGATGCACTAAGTCATGGCAGACCTCACACCACGCGACGATACGAAGAAAAAGGTCAGTGAAATTCTGAAGCGGGTGGATCAGCTCCTGAAGGCAGGCGAACTGGATCAGGCCATTCAGCAGATTGGGCATGCAAAAGAGGTCGATCCGAAAAACGTCTACATTCACGCTTATGAAGAGCGAATGAATGTGATGTTGGAAGCGCGGAAGGAAACGGAAGCCACCGAGGCGAAACGCAGGCAGGAAGAAGAGGCCCGCAGGAAAGAGGAAGAAGCCAGACGAAAGGTCGAAGAAGAGAAACACCGGGCGCAGGAGGAAGTAAGGAGAAAGGCTGAAGAGGAACGACGGAAGAAAGAAGAAGAGCGGAGAAAAGCGGAAGCGGAGGAACAGAAGAAGAGGGAAACGGAAAAAGGAAGGGTGAGGGAAGCCGAGCAGGAACATGGGGGCAAGGGCATTCCACAAATCTCGCGCGACGTGCTTGAGCAGACAAAACAAGCCATCCTGGAAAGCCGCAAAGGGAAAGGCTTGAGCGAAATCGAAGCCGATCGTTCAAAAACTTTCAAGCATCCCTATGAGGAAGGGCTTGATATTTACCATCGGGTCCTGGTCGAGGCCTGGTCCGACGGAGCCACAACGCCGACAGAAGAAGAACAGTTGAAGAGCCTTCGCGCTTCCCTCATGATACGCCCGGAGGATCACGAAAGACTTGAGAGGGATGCAAAGATCGAGGCGTATGGACAAGCGTTCCGCCGGGCATGGTCCAGCGGCGCCATTTCGCCGGAATCGGCATCTTCCCTGGCTGAACTGCGAAAAAAGTTCAAAATCAATATCGAAGAGCATGAACAAATTGAAACAAAGCTTCTGTGGGATCTTCGGTCGAGCAGTCAAAAAGCACAGCTCGTCGTGATCGATGATGACGAAAAGCTCCTCCGCATCATCGCTGACACCCTTCAGGATGCAGGCTATCAGACAGTGGCCTTTACGACAAGCGACGAGGCGTTCCGGTTTCTCAAAGAAAATACGCCGGACCTGATCCTCTCCGATATTAATCTGGAAACCTCGACCATGGGGGGATTCACGTTTTATGAAAAAGTGAGGGAAATTGAACGACTCCATGAGATTCCGTTCATTTTTCTCAGCGGCTTGACAGACGAAGTGCTTGTGCGAACGGGGAAAGAAATGGGAGTGGACGACTATTTGACCAAACCGTTCTCAGACGAATCGCTTATAGCGACCATCAAAGGAAAACTCAAACGGTATCGGCAGCTCAGGAAAGCACGCCAGAAACAGTGAGCCTCGGGAACAAGACCCACCGACGGTAGATAATGCTGACCAGCATGATGCCGTTCATCAGTACAAGATTCAAGACGAGATACAATTCCAGCTTGTTAAGAAGTGAACAGATGGTCAGGACCAAGAACTCTGTTCCAAATCCCAGGAACCCCGAAATTCTCAGCCCCGCGGCATCGCCGTACCAGCGCCGGCGAAAATCCTCCTCGGACTTCCCCCGCCTGCACCAGGCGTCCATTCGAAGCATGAAGCGATCCTGCCAGCCGTAGAGAAAGAGAAAAACTTTCTGGAGCATGAGAACAACGGGATCTCCCCGCCGGTCTTCTTCCGTGATTTCTTCTGTAATTCTGTTCCGCTCGTAGGCTCCTTCGAGATGAAGATACGAGGTCTGATAAAAGACATGGTATGAAACTCTGATGGTGATACCCACGAGGCCTGCGAGGGAAAGCACAAGAGACCCGACCCCACCTTCCGCCGAAAGCGTCCATCCAATGGCGGCAAACACCAGGATGTTGACCAGCACATCGCCGATCGAATCGAGAAATCTTCCCGCTCTGCTGTAAATCGATTTCGCACGGGCAAGCTGTCCATCAGCCGAATCGAGGATGTCTTTCAACGTCATCAGCAGGCCTGCCGCGGCAACCGTTGCGGCGCTTCCCTGTGCGTAGAACCATGCTGCTGCAATTCCCACAATAACCGCGGCAATCGTCACATGATTCGGTGTGACGGGGGTTCGAAAAAGCATCCGGACGATGACGCCCGCGAGAGGCCGGAGAACATAGGTATTGAGAAGTTCGTCGGAGAGCGGCGACTTGATGGATGTGTCATATCGGTATTGCTCAGGCATGGCTGGTGCCTGCGAGGTTCATGCGCTCCGCCGCGGCGAGATCGCTCGGCGTGTCGATTTCCACTACGGGATAGCTGCCGATGTCATCCGCCCACAGGCGGTTTCCCTCGTCAATAAACTGCTGGAAAGAGGCTTCATAGAATTCCGTGCGGTGTTCGCGCTGTTTCATGCGGCTCGCGAGAATACGAAAGAGATGACCCGTTGCCTCGCCGGAAAACAGCTCGATGCCGATCGATTCACCGTATGCCTCTTGAAGAGGAACATGCTTCCCGATTTCCAGGACATGATCCCACCGATTGATGCGAACCTTGATCTCTTCATCATTGTGCGTACCACGCACCCGCACAGCGGCCCGGTTCGGCTTCCGTCGTGCCTTGAGAAAATGCGTCAGCAGTTCCTTTCCAAAGAAAATGTCTCCATCGAGCAGCAACATGGGACCTTCGCCGACAAAAGGCCGGGCCTGAAGAAGAGAAAAGGCGTTGTTGGTTGAGGCAAAACGGGTGTTGTGGATAAGGGTCACCCGGGTCGAGGAGAAATTCTTTGAGACAAACGCCCCGATTTTTTCTCCCATGAATCCGGTGACAACGGCGATGTCGTTTATGCCGTTGGCCGTTAGATTCTGCAGCGTTCTTGCCAAAAGTGGAATGCCGCCTACGGTGAGCAGGCACTTAGGCGTTTTGTTGGTCAGCGGTCGCAGGCGTTTCCCTCTTCCTGCGGCCAGAATCACGCATTTCATGACGTGGTCATTCGATGAATGACTTGAAAAGGGTGCGAACCTGTTTGTTCTGCTCCATGGTGCCGAGGGTAATGCGGATACAATCGGAAAATCCTGCCTCTGAAAAAAATTTGATGGCCACGCCCCGTGCCTGACAGAATCGCTGCAGCGGCTCTTTTCTCTCGCTCGGCATCCGGACAAGAACAAAGTTGGCATCGGACCGGAAGCACACCCAGCCGGGAAGACGATCGAAGAATTCGTACCATTGTTCCCGGTCTTCACGAATCCGACTATTGATGGTCATATAATATTCCCGCGAGTCGAGGGCTGCGAGAGCGAGTTCTTCGGAGATTCTATTGTATCCGAGATACCGTGAAGAAAATTTCGTTAGCCTGCTGAGGCTCGAGCCGGCCGCAGCGTATCCTATCCGGGCTCCGGCCAAAGCATAGAATTTTGAAAATGTACGCAGGACGAGAAGATTACGGTACTGTCCCACTAGAGACCCTATGCGGTCACTTTCGTGTTCCGCGAAACCCCAATATGCTTCGTCCAGGATGACAATGCTTTCGCGGAAGGCCTCAGTGAGTCTGCTGAGATCTTTGTCCCGAAAAGAGTTGCCGGTGGGGTTATTGGGCGAGGCGATAAGAACGACGCGTGGCGATTCTTTTTGATACAGGCCGATCATGTCGTCGACATCGTAGGAAAAGCGATTTCCCTGTTCTTTCAATTGATAGGTAATCGTTTCTCCTCCCACCTCCGATGCGACCGCCCGGTAATACCACCACGATTGATCGGGACAGAGAATCTTTTCTCCCGGCCCGAGGTAACAATGTACCGCTTGCTTCAGCATGTCCTCACTTCCTTCGCTCAGGAGTACCTGCGGCTCGGGAATCCCGAGCTCCCGGGCGAGCCGCTCGGAGAGCCTGCTCTTCACTCCGCGCGCAAAATCGCGCGAGTAGATGCTGAGCTCTTCGAGGGTCATGTGTCCCAGAGCGTCGAAACACTTCGGGGCAGGCCCGTACAGGTTTTCGTTTCTATCGAGGAGGAGTTGTTTCATGCTGAAAACCCGGAGCGCGAGCGTTCAACGAATGACCGACTGCTCTGCTTCGTCATTCGATCACCCATGGTTCGAGCAAATGTTCTCCAATTCCCTGAATAAACCGCGATGGCTTGCTGAGTATCATCCCTGAATCTCTGTCATAAATGTTGATCGGATAGGTGACAAATAGGTGCTCCTTCGCACGGGTGCACGCGACGTACATCAGCCGCCGTTCTTCTTCCAGTTCTTCGTCCGTGCCCACCGACCGCATAGCCGGAAACCTCCCTTCAAGGGCGTAAATCACGAAGACAGTGTTCCATTCGAGTCCTTTGGCGCTGTGGATGGTCGAGAGGGTCAGGTATTCCGTTTCAGGGCCGGGTGATTCAACGTCTGCGACACTCTCGTTCGGCGGTTCCAATGCAAGATCCGTCAACAGGGTTCCAATTTCATTGTAGCGCTCTGTAATGGTTTGGAACATGTCCAGATCTTTTTTCCTCTTCAGATGATCGTCGTACCGGGCACGGAGAATCGGCTCGTAGTACTGCAGAAGGCGAAAGGTTTTGTCGGCAGGGGACATGGTGGCGTGAGTGGTTTCCCCCAGGGTCTTGAAGAGAACCTGAATCTGGTCAGGGTATCCCCCGAAATCCGACCAGAAGCGATGCGTCGGGCCGCTGTCGGCGCTTCCCGCAGCGAGGCGGCGATTCACGATATCATCGATCACTTTCTCGGCAGTTCTCGGGCCAACCCCGTCAACGAGAAGGAGAATGCGATTCCAAGACACGATATCGCGTGGGTTTTCCAGAACGCGCAGATAGGCAATCATGTCCTTGACATGCGCTGTCTCAATGAACTTAAAGCCGCCGAACTTGACGAACGGGATGTTCGCCTTGGTCAATTCGATTTCCAGGTCGAACGAGTGAAAGGAAGATCGGAAAAGCACGGCCATTTCTTCGAGGGCAATCCCCTGCTCGCGGAGCTCAAGAACTTTTTGCACCACGAAGCGGGACTGAAGGTTCTCGCTTTCAGCAATGACCAGTTGCGGAAGTTCCCCGCCCGCTTTCTTTGTGTAGAGTTCTTTTGAGTACATGATTGTTCGGATTAAAATGGAGAATTCAGAAGAATGAACTTGCAGCGTTCAACCGGTCCTCTCTTCAGGTTCAGGCGCCCCTCTCCTGAGGATTTCATTTGCAAGGGTAAGAATCGGCTGTGTGCTTCTGAAATTTTCTTCAAGTTTGATGATTCTTGTGCCCGCGAATTCGTCGGGGAAGGAAAGGATGTTTTTGATGGTCGATCCGCGGAAAGAGTAGATCGATTGAGCATCATCCCCGACCACCATGACATTCTGATGCTTGTACGCCAGAAGGCGGACTATTTCAGCCTGTATTTTGTTGGTGTCCTGATATTCGTCCACCATGATGTATTTGTAACGCTCGGACAATGCCGCCCGGACTGCCTCATGTTCCCGAAGCAAGGTCGCCAGCATGAACAGGAGATCGTCGTAGTCCATAAGCTGGTGTTTTTTCTTGTAGGAGACATAGGACTGATGGACCTTGAGAATGTCAGGCTCGGCGTCAAGATATTGCGGATAATCCGTCCCCAGAAGCTCCGCCAGCGGCGTAATGGTATTCAGCCCGCGGCTGTAGAGATCGTAAAGAGCCTCCTTCCGCGGAAAGCGTCTTTCTTTTGTATCGAATTTCAGCCGTGTGCGGATGAGATTGAGAACATCTTCTGCGTCGGTTTGGTCGAGAATGGTGAAGTTTGTCTCGTACTGAAGGAGTGGCGCATGTTTGCGGAGAATAAAATTCGCGAACGAATGGAAGGTCCCCCCCGAGATTCTCTCGCACCTGCTGTCGAGCAGGAGGGCCGCGCGTCTCATCATGTCCTGGGCAGCTTTGCGGGTGAAGGTCATCAGGAGAATATGATCCGGTTTGACACCCAATTCCACCAGGTAGGCCACCCGGTAAACCACCGTGCGTGTCTTGCCGGTCCCGGCACCCGCGATAATGAGATGCGGGCCGTTGACTGAGGTAACGGCCTCATACTGGGCGGGATTCAATTCCTGCTTGTAGTTAATGGTGAACCGCTGGGGGTGCACCATCTGGAGGTTGTCGTGCGGAAGCGGCTTCAGGGTGAATTTCTTCATAGATGCAGTTGCGGTCGGGTGACGCTGAAACGACTGACGAACACGGGATTCACTTTTTTGCTTGATTCCCCGGCTGTCGGGCGGTGAAAAAGAAAGGTAGCCAGTGAAACGTTGAGATTCCAGAAATAAACTCATACGTTCTCTAAACCGCTTCGCACTTCATTTTTCACGCTTGACCCCTTTTCCATGAACATTCTTGTCCTCAATTGCGGTTCCTCTTCTCTCAAGTTTCAAATTATCGAGACCGATCTCGAGCGCATCAAATCCGATACCGATCGGCAGCTAGCAAAAGGTATCATTGAGCGCATCGGCGGCCAGGCACTCATCACGGTGCAGGCGAACGGGAGGCCTCATGTAAAACAGGCCGCCCCTCTGCGAGATCACCGCACCGCTCTCGATTATCTGCTCCGCTGGGTGGTTTCTCCCGAGGCGAACATTGCCGGGATACGATCGCTGGGTGATCTTCATGCCGTGGGCCACCGGGTCGTTCATGGAGGGGAAAAATTTACGCGATCGCTGGTGATCGACGAGGAAGTCCTGAAAGGCATAGAAGATTGTATCGATCTTGCTCCCCTCCACAATCCGGCCAATCTCAAGGGAATTCAGGCAGCACGAGAACTTTTTGGCACGGGAATACCTCAGGTGGCCGTGTTCGACACATCCTTTCATACAACCATGCCGGAGGTTTCTTATCTCTATGCGATTCCGTACCAGCTGTATCGAAGACACAAAATCAGGCGGTACGGTTTTCACGGTACCTCGCATCGCTACGTGGCTTACCGCTACCGGCAACTGACAAAAAAGAAACGCGAGGAAGTCGATATCATCACTCTTCACCTGGGGAACGGTTGCTCGGTGTGCGCCATCAAAGGAGGAAATTCGATTGACACGTCCATGGGCATGACCCCGCTGGCCGGTCTTCTCATGGGCACGCGATCGGGGGACATTGATCCCTCCGTGCACGAATTTCTGATGCATAAAGAGGGGATGTCGATCCAGGAAGTGGACACGCTTCTCAACAAACAATCTGGGCTGCTTGGGCTGTCGGGGCTTACGAATGACATGCGTGATCTTCTCGACGAGGAACGCGAGCACCAGGATCGAAGAGCCACGCTTGCTGTCGATATATTCTGTCACAGGGTGAAAGGATACATCGGCGCCTATATGGCCGAGATGGGCGGGATGGACGCGCTCGTTTTCACAGGGGGCATCGGAGAAAATTCGCCGGTCATCCGGCAACGCGTGACTGCGGGCCTTGAGTTTCTCGGCATCAAGCTGAATGACAAGCTTAACGCTTCTCTGACGGGAGGGAAAGAGGGGGAGATAGGGGAACCCGGCTCAACCATCCGCATGTTTGTCATACCGACGAACGAGGAATTGCTGATTGCACGAGACACTGTGCGGTGTATCAAA
>CAZRPU010000011.1:0-49914 GCA_964602055.1 uncultured Ignavibacteriaceae bacterium | reverse complement strand
GTCCCAGTCATACTCCTTTCAAATACGCTCGGACAGGGGACGGGGTTAACGCCTCTCCATGCGCAGCTCCTGAGATTGAATGGAACTTCGGACGTTTTTTATAATGCATGGGGTTCAGAGAGAAAGGCGGCGAAGTTCTTCAGCGAATTTTTCTTTACGCATCTTGCCAACGGACTCGCGCCCGGAGATGCGTATCGGCAAGCTCTTCTCAATCTCATTCAGACAAAAGACGTGAGCCACCCCTTTTCCTGGGGTCAGTTCTTTCACTACGGGATTGGTTGAACGGTGAAGGGAGGGGGCGCTGCTACCGGCGACGCACTTTCACGCTGCCGAGGCCTGATTCAATCTTGATCGAGATCGTTGGTTCGTTTGAACGGTAGCCTTCAGTTTCGTACTCGCCGCTTCTCCGGTGCGTAAAATCGCCGTCAAGATCAAAACTGGAGAACCAACTGTCGTCGTACATGACCCGGGCCTGAACTCCGCGGGGAAGATTGACCGTAACCGCTCCGAGCCCCACCTCGATCTTCACATCCGCATCCTGCCGGAGTTTTCCCCCAAAGTCCAGCTTGTAGGCGCCAACACCGCCGCTGAATCGCAGCTTTCTGAAATTCGTGTTGGTGAGGTTCATCGCCGTAAACTTGCTCACGCCGGATTCAATGATGATATTTTCCGCTTCGATGACATTCGGCTGATCACAATACATATCAACTGCGCTTGCCCCGGAAGACACCTTCAGATCCTTGATCTGCAGTCCGGAAAGATCCAATTCTCCTTTTCCCGCTCCGAGTTCCATCCTAAGGGTGATGGGAATTGCGTCCGTAAACCGCAGATTCCACTCACGATCTTCCTCATCATTATCGTTGCGCGAGGTCTTCCAGAAACGACTACGCTCCTTCGACCTCACGACCAGTTCTCCCCGACCGTCCCGAATCTTGTACTCAATCTGAAATTCGTTAGGGTCGGCTTCTCTGGGGGCTCTCACATCGGCGGTAACGATCTTTGAGGATTCACCTCTGGAAACATTGACCCTGCCAAAAGACACGTCGATCGTGACAAACAGCTCTTTCTCGCGCCCGCGGGTAATTTCTTTGTGAACGGTTCCCTGGGCCAACATGGGAACAGTCATTGAGCTGGAAAGCAGGCAGCATGCCGCAATATGGGCGATGAAAGGGCGCATTATGGCTTTGTTTACGTGGTTTTGAACCGGGAAGTTACAGGAATGGGCTAATAATTACGGAGTTTGTCGCGAAGGTATTTGTAGAGGATTTCCCGTGCTCGGAAGATGTGTGCCTTGACGGTGCCCAGCGGAAGCTTCAAAATCCGTGCAATTTCCTGATATTCCAGCTCTTCCTGGTGCCGCATGACGATGACCTGGCGATATTTGGGCGGAAGAGAATTGATGGCGTCTTCGAGGAGCTTCTTTCGTTGAGAGGTAATCAATTCCTGATCGGGTTCGAAACTTGTATCAGGAAGTTCAAACTTGAAATCACTTTCTTTGGACTCGATGGGCTTGTCGATGGAAAACGTTTGGAGTTTTTTCCGGCGTATGTAATCGATGCAGTTGTTTGTGGCGATCTTATACAGCCAGGTGGAAAAGGCATACTCGTCGTTGAACGTGGAAAGCGAAGCAAAGGCCTTGATAAAAGCCTCCTGGGTAAGATCTTCCACCTCGTCTTTTTCCCGGATCATCCGATAGATAAGGTTGAAAATAGCGTCGTGGTACTTATGCCGGAGCTTTGCAAAAGCGTTCTGGTCCCCCTTCAATGCAAGCTGGATAAGCGAGGTATCTTCGTTTCGGGATTCGAGCCGCCGCTGTTCTGCTTTGTCGGGAGAAGGAGGAGGTGAGGATCGTCCGGGGGGTGGCGTATGTTTCTTTTTTTTGGACGGCATCCTGAAGGGTCGGGGAACCTCGTCAAAACGATCGGGGAAAACGGAATTAACAGTTCGCAAAGTATGGAAAAAAAAAGAGAGCCGCAACGTACGCCATGGAACTTGTTGCGGTTCGTTTGCTTCAGATTTCACTTTTGGTTACTTTGGCGAGACACAAGCGCCGGCCGAAACTCTGCAATCTATGTTCGTAACCTTTGAAGGTCTTGATTATTCAGGAAAGTCCACTCAAGTAACGCGCGTGGTCGAGCGACTTTCCCGGGAGAATCATTCCGTTCTGTTGGTTCGTGAACCGGGTGGAACGGCGCTGGGAGAGAAGATCCGTTCTCTCTTATTGGACAAGGCATCGCAGGGAATGACTGAGATCAGCGAATTGATGTTATTCTCGGCGAGCAGGGCGCAACTCGTGGCCGACATTATCCAGCCCGCCCTGAAGTCGGGAACCGTTGTCGTCTGCGATCGGTTCTACGATTCGACCACCGCCTATCAGGGCTGGGGTCGCGGAATCCCAATCGAAGCGGTGCGGGCGATCAATACGACGGCCACATTCGGACTGGTCCCCGATCTCACGTTCTTTCTGGACATACCGGTTGATGAAATCGAGCGCCGATTGAAAGCTTCGGGGTCCGGAAAGGACCGCATGGAATCCAATGGGCTGCAATTTTACCGGCGTGTCAGAGACGGTTATCTGGACCTGGCAAAAACCGAAGAGAGATTCAGAGCGATGGACGGGATGCAATCTGTGGATGTGCTTCATCAACAAATCTGGGTACAACTCATCGAGAGGCTCCGAAAGGGAGCACTTCCCTAGTCGAGGATATGCGTATGAAGCGAATGGTTATTGGTCTGGTGGTTGCGGCCGGGTCACTTATGGCTTTGGGATTTCTTGCGCTATCGGATCAGGATCTCTACCTGAAGATCTACCGCGGCATTGACACCTTCGGGAAAGTCTACAAAGAAGTCTCTACCAACTATGTCGATGAGATTGACCCGGACCGGTTCATGCGTGCAGGGATTGATGGAATGCTCAAGACCCTGGATCCCTACACCGTTTACATCGGGGATAGGGAAAAGGACGAAATCGATCTCGTCACCAGCGGGAAGTACGGCGGTATCGGCATCACCATAGGGATCCGGGACGGCATGATCACCGTAGTGAATCTTCTGGACGGATTTTCCGCAGCGAAACAGGGGATCCGAGTAGGGGACCGTATTCTTGAAGTGGACGGAAAACCCCTTGCCGAGGATGGCTTTGATTTCGTGCGTTCACTGGTGCGGGGGGCTCCGGGGACCGAAGTGAGAATGAAAGTGGAGCGGGAGGGTGAAAATCAGCCGCTGGAATTTGTTCTGATTCGGGAGGAAATTTCTGTCCGGAATGTCACGTACGCCGGTTTTCCGGAAAGGGGGATCGGTTATATCAAGCTTGAGCGCTTCTCCCGGACGGCAGGAGACGACGTGCGGTTAGCTATTCGTGATCTGAAATCGCAAGGCGAGGTGAAAGGAATTGTTCTCGATCTGCGCGACAATCCCGGCGGGCTGCTTGATATGGCTGTAGACGTTGTTTCGAAGTTTCTCCCCGAAAGCAGTCTTGTTGTGACCACGAAAGGCCGCCGTGAAGATTCTGAACGGAGTTACCGAACCACCGAAAAGCCGATGCTGGCAGAAGTTCCCCTCGCCGTTCTTGTCGACCGCGGGAGTGCGAGTGCCAGTGAGATTGTTGCAGGTGCTGTTCAGGATCTTGACCGGGGGATCATCGTTGGTGAAAGAACGTTTGGCAAGGGATTGGTTCAAACAATCACGCGCCTGTCCGAGAGATCATCACTGAAAATCACCACGGGGCGTTACTTTACGCCGAGCGGCCGGAGCATTCAGGAAATCGACTACTTCCATCGAACGAGCGAGGGCGGAGTAACCGTTCTTCCCGATAGTCTCAGGCGCTCATACCGCACGGTTCATAACAGGAAGGTCTATGAAGGCGGAGGAATTCAACCAGATTCCATTATTGCCTCGGCTGAACCGAGCCGCCTGTTGGTTGAACTCCACCGTAAAGCTATGTTCTTCAAATACGCCAATAAGTTTGTCGCGGAGAAAAAAACTCTTCCTGCGACCGGAGTATCTGCAGCCTTGCTTTCGGATTTCGAGAGCTTTGTTCGTGCAAAGGGGTTCGCATATCAGGAGGAGGGAGAACAAAAACTGGCGGAGCTTCGGGAAACAGCAACGCGAAGTCGTTATGGAAAAGAATTCTTTGACCACCTGGACCAAGTTGCATCGGTGATGGAGAAAGAAAAGGTACGGGTCTTTGACCGGCATCGCGAGGAGGTCAGGAAAGCGCTGAAGATCGAGCTTGTGGGGAGGATTCAAGACGAGAAGTTGAAGATCGAAGCAGGGTTTGCGGATGACCGGCAGCTCCAGACGGCGGTCGCGCTCGTCGCCAAACGAAAAACGTATGACCTGATCCTCTCGGGCAAGAATTAGAATCAGGACGAACGTTGAAGGACCAACGGCGCCACGAGGCGCCGTTTCTATTTTTGGAGGCTGAGCTTGCGGGAAATTTCGTCTATGACAAACTTGAAGTCTTCGGGACGATTCACAAAATCGAGCTTGTCGCTTTCGATAACGAGTAAGGGACCTATGGAGTACCGGCCGATCCAATCCTCGTAATGACGGTGAAGAAGCTCCAGATAATCGCGCTGAATCCCTTGCTCGAAGGAGCGGCCGCGACGGCTGATTTGCTTCATGAGCGTGTCGACTGATGCGCGCAGGTAGATCATGAGATCAGGAGCTTTGAGATAATCCATCATGACATGAAACAAGGAGACATAATTCGTATAGTCCCTCTTTTCCATGTTGCCCATTTCATAGAGATTCCTCGCAAAGATCTCGGCGTCTTCATAAATGGAGCGATCTTGTATGACCGGCTTCCCCGACTCCACCATCTGTTTGTGATTCTTGAAGCGATTAGCCAGGAAATACATCTGCAAATGGAATGACCAGCGTTTCATGTCTCCGTAGAAATCCTTCAGATAGGGATTATCGTCAACGGATTCAAAGTAGGGGTTCCAACCGAAATGATCGGCAAGGAGGCGCGTTAACGAGGATTTTCCGGCGCCGATATTTCCTGCAACAGCGACAAATAACGAAGAAGGGGATTTCATGCTAGGATGAGCGAGAGTCAGGACCGCGCTAATATATTCGGTGAGGTGCTGAGAAGCAAGACACCTTCAACGATGAATTGCGTTCACGAGAGCTTCGAGTCCCAGAACAATCCTCGGTCCGGGACGGCTGATGAGACTTGGATCAACCGAAACGACGTTGCCCTCACGAAGTGCCGGAAGAGCTTTCCATTCAGGAAAAACGGCGAGGAGGTCGTCCCGGGAATGAACAATCTCACTTGTTCCAACAATCCAGTCCGGCCGGAGCGAGAGCACTTCTTCTCTGCTCAGGATCGGATAGGCGGTCGCCGAATTCTGGATGACGTTGTTCAAATTGGCCATGCGCAGGAGTTCATCAATAAAGGTTCCTCGTGCAGCGGAAACAAGGGGCCGCACGGAAACAAGCAACAGGACCCTCTTCGCTGGGGCTGCCGCTGATCGGCGAACCAGAGAATCACGAATTGATTGCATCTTCTGAACGAGAATGTCTGCCTCTTCGTCGTGACGACAAAGAGTCCCCAATGTGCGTACCGAGCGGTAGATATCTTCAAGAGTCTGAGGATTTGAAACAAAGACGGTGAGGCCGAGGGAGAGAAGCGTTTCAAAGTCTTTCCGGGAGTTCCCCGCCGTGGTGACGACAACGAGATCCGGCTGCAAGCTCACGATCGTCTCGAAATCGGGACTCGTCATTCCGCCTACCCGGGTTTTCGCTCCTGCTCTTTCGGGGAAATCGCAGTAGTTCGTTACCCCGACGATTGAAGAGTCAAGACCGAGGGCAAACAGAGTCTCTGTATGGCTGGGGGCAAGAGAAACAATCCGCCGGGGCTCAGCAGAGAGAGAAACGGTGCGTCCAAGATCGTCTGTGACGGAGATGACGGAAACAGGCTGCTGCTGCGGAGGAGAACAAGACGCGGCCGCCAAAAAGACATACGCAGAAAGGAAGTAGAAAAGAATTATGTGGAGAGTACAAAAAAAAGGGGAGACCATTGCCTCCCCTTCCCTCGTATCGCGGGATATCTTACTTGAACGAATCAACGGCTTTTACCACCGTTTCATGGTGATCAAAAACGGTTATCAGTTTTGTGACCATCAAAAGGCTTTCAATCTTTTCGGAAGCCCGCGCCAGTTTCATATCTCCTCCCGCGTTGCGCATGGTGCTGAGTGCACGAATGAGCATCCCCAACCCAGAGCTGTTCATGAATTTGACATCACCGAGGTCGACGACCACCCTTGTTTTGCCAGCTTCGACGAGCTTATGAAGTTCTTCGTTCAATTCAGTGGCATCCGGTCCGCCCATGACATTGCCGTTCAACTCAATCACCGTAACTTCCTTGACTTCTTTGGTTTTGAATTTCATAGAAGTTTCCTTCTTCGTGAAGGTTGAGAGTGGTCGACTTATGATTTTCTGCTTTTTCGGTTTGTCCAGTCAATCACCACGGCACTAGCGATATAGACCGTTGAGTAGGTACCGGTGATCATTCCTACGCAGAGGGTAAAAGCAAAGCCCCGCGTGACTTCGCCACCAAAGATAAGTAAAGTCAGCAATACTAAAAAGACCGTTCCGTTCGTAATAATCGTCCGGCTGAGCGTTTCGTTGATGCTCTTGTTCATGATATCGAAGAGTGACATACTGCGGTAAATCTTGAGGTTTTCACGGATTCGATCGAAAATCACGACGGTATCGTTGACAGAGACTCCGATGATGGTGAGAAAGGCGGCGATGACTTCCTGGGTAATCTCGATGTTCAGCTGGGGAAAAACACCGTCGAGCAGGGAAAGCACGCCGAGCGTTACTGCAACGTCGTGAAACAGTGCCATCACCGCTCCGACTCCGTAGATGAATTTGAACCGCAGGCCGATGTACATCAGAATGACAACCAGTGAGGCAATGATTGCATAGAGGGCGTCGCGGCGGAGTTCTATGCTGATTTTTGGGCTTATCTTGTATTGTTTGAGAACTTCGAATTTCACATCGGGGAAAGCCTGGGCAATCGCCTGCTTGATCCGTTCCGCGACGACTGTGCCTTCTGCCTGCTCTATGGTGCGGATGAGGAGGTCTCCCTCGCCGCCGAACGATTTGATTTCGCTGTTGCTGAGTCCGATAGCACCGAGGGCATTCCGAACATCGGAGATCTCGAGCCTGCGGTCAAAGTGAAGAGTGACTTCCGTCCCGCCCCGGAAATCGATCCCATAATCGATCCCTTTGATCACAAGAGATATGATCCCCGCGAGGATCACAAGCCCCGAGAGGGTGTACATCCGCAGCCGGATCGCAAGAAAGTTGATATTCGTTTTTCCGAAGAACCGCATGATTTTTCTACTCCTCTATGCCAGGCAACTGGCTATCCGAAGCTTGGCGAGATGCCGCGATCTGAGAGATAGTTGAAGATGACGCGCGTAATAATGATCGCGCTGAACATACTGGCGATGATACCGATCATCAGGGTGAGGGCAAACCCCTGCACGGGGCCTGTCCCGAACTGATAGAGGATAACACCTGTCAGGAATGTCGTGATATTCGAGTCGATGATTGCGCTGAGAGCCTTGGTATAACCTGCGTCGATGGCCGCACGCATGGTTTTCCCTCCGAGAAGTTCCTCACGCACGCGCTCATAGATGAGGACATTCGCGTCTACCGCCATTCCGATCGTGAGGATAATGCCTGCGATGCCGGGGAGTGTGAGCGTCGCCTGAAAACCGGCGAGTACGCCGAGAATAAAGAGCACGTTGAAGAACAGCGCAATATCAGCGACAACCCCGGAGAACGAATAGTACAGAATCATGAAGAGCACTGTGAAGATAAACGCCAGGGCGGTAGCCGAGAGGCCTGAACGAATCGAGTCTTCTCCCAGAGAGGGTCCGACCGTCCTTTGCTCAATGATTGAGACGGGCGCCGGGAGAGCGCCGGCTTTGAGAACGATTTCGAGCAAGCGCGCCTCGTTGGGGGAATCGGCTCCTGTGATTCGAGATCGGCCACCTGGGATTTTCTCTTCAATCACTGGGGCGGAAAAGATGCTGTTGTCAAGGGAAATGGCGATGCGCTTCCCGACATTCGCGCCGGTAATGCGAGCCCATTCACGTGATCCTTCGCTATTCATTTCCATATTGACAATCGGACGGCTGTCGTCGGGATTGACGCTCGCCTGCGCATTAACAATGACTCCCCCGGTGAGAACCGGCTGGGGCCGTACTGCATAGAGAGAATAATATCGAACCCCTTGTTGTTGATCGGCAAACGCTTTTGCCGACCAGCGAAATTCAAAATCTGAAGGCATGAGGCGCCGAATCTCAGGCCGCGCGAGCAGGGCCTTCACACGGTCGCGGTTCTTTTCAGCCACATACCCTTCCCCTGTTCCGCGCTGGTCAGGGAGAACGTATGTGAAGAAGGGATGTTCGCGAAGAAATTGGGTTTCCTCGGTTGTGTCGGTCTTGCTTGGTTCGGAGCTGCCGAGGAGTTCGGTGAGTGCATCCGCAGGTTGTTCCGGAGCTCTTCCGGCCGGCCTTGTCGTGTCGACTTCCCCTTTGCCTGCAAGGTATTTGTCGATGGACTCCATCACCTTATAGCTGATGTCGGCGTCGCGCACGAGGAGGAACTCGAGTTTCGCTGTTCCTTGCAGGAGCTGGCGGACCTCCGCTTCATCCTTGACACCGGGCAGTTCGACGATGATTCTCCGCCCCCCTTGTTTCTGGATTCCGGGTTCGGTCAGCCCGTACTGGTCAATCCGGTTCCTCACAATTTCCACCGCCCGATCAACCGCTTTCTCTGATTCGCTTTCGAGGTTGTCCGCTATTCTCGCATCATCGTCCCGAATATTGCCATAGTAGCGGCTCATCCGAATCCCCCGCTCCTTGAACTTGCCGGCAAATGAGGGAATAACATCGATTTCTGCGGCAGCGGCCTCAGTTCGTACTTCGGCGATTATGGCTTTGAAGTTCTCGTCCTTGTTCTTTGCAAGATCATCCAGAAGCTGAAGGAGATCGACTTCGAGAACCACCCGCATTCCCCCCTGAAGGTCGAGGCCGAGCTTGATTCTCTTCAGGCGTGCCTCCAACATCCGATCCTGATTCTGTTCGACGTAGGACACGCTGTCCTGACCATGGAGCCGGTTCAGTTCCTGACGATACGTGTAGTCCTGATAGGTAGGCCAGAGGAAAAACACGGACATGATGATCGCCGCGGCGATGAGGACAAATCGGGATAGTTGATTTTTCACCAGGATATCTCCATAGCTAAAACAACACACGCGCCAGTTCTAACCAAGACGATCGGCTCCAAGTAGAAGTTGAAAAAGGAGGATTAGAACGAGGGAAAGTTGCATACGAAAGCGACGAAAAATATAAGCCAATGTGGCCTCAAAGTCAACAAAAAACGTTGCTTTTCAGCCTCTTCAGGCCTATATTTTAACTTTCGTCTTTGACCACGTTCGCCTTAAAGGAGTCGATCTTCTCATGCCGTTGATGACGCAAATCCGAAACAACCTTGCGAAACTTTTTGCAGTTTTCGCAGTCCTCTTCATCGCCTATATCATGCTCGATTGGGGGATGGACCTCCCGAGCCTGCGCCCCGGAGGGCAGGGAGATACGATAGGTGAGGTCAACGGCCAGGAGATCTCCTATAAAGATTTCTCGGACCTCCTGCGACGGGCTACCGAAGCGCAGAAATCGCAATCAGGGACGGAGGTTGACGAAGAAACCGAGCGGCAAATTCGTTCCCAGGTATGGAATACGGTCGTAACGCAATTGCTGATCGAAGAAGAAATTGAGCGGATGGGGATCACCGTCACGGACAAGGAAATCGTGGACCTCGTCCACGGACCAAACCCTCCGGAACAGCTCGTGAGCATGTTCAGGGATTCGACCGGAAGATTCAACCGGGCGGCATATGACCGGGCCATTGCAGATCCGCAAAACCGAACTGCATGGATTCAGGTTGAACAGCAGCTACGTCAACAGGTTCTCCAGCAGAAGCTGCAGAGCTATCTCTTTGCCACCATCCGCGTAAGCGAAGCCGAATTACATCAGCGGTTTGCGGATCAGAACGTCACCATGGAAGGGGAGTATGTCCTTTTCGATCCTTCCCGATTAGTCCCGGATTCCATGATTATCATCGCCGAAGACGAGCTGGAAAAATACTACAACTCCCATAGGGATGAGTTTAAGATCCGTCCGGCAAGAAAAATCAAGTATGTTTTCTTCAGCAACGCCCCATCCGCCCAGGATTCTGCAGACGTCGCAATGGAAATCCAACGACTCAAAGAGCAGGCCCAGGGAGGTTCCGACTTTCTCGACATCGCGAAAACGTATTCAGAGATTCCGGCCACCGAGGCGTTCTACAAGCATGGAGAGCTGAGCAAAGCCAAGGAAAACGCTGTTTTTGCTGCGAAAAAAGGAGAAATCGTAGGGCCGATTCTCGATACCGACGGCTATCACTTGATCAAGGTTCTCGATGAAACGAAGGGGAAGGAAGAATACGTTCATGCGAGTCACATCCTCTTTCCATCCGGTGCGGATAGCGCTTCGACCATTCAAAAAGCTCAAAGCGTTCTGAAACAGATCCGCGAAGGAGCAGACTTTGCAGCAATGGCCCGCCTGCACGGTTCCGACGGGACCGCTCCGGCCGGGGGAGACCTTGGCTGGGGGAGCAGAACAACGTGGGTGAAGCCGTTTTCCGATGCAGCGTTCCGAGCAAAGGTTGGAACGGTTGTGGGCCCGGTCAGGACACAGTTTGGATGGCATTTGATCAAGGTCCATGCCCGCGACAACAGAGAGCTTAAATTGGTCGATTTGAACCTGGGTATCAAGGCAAGTTCGCAGTCGATTGACGAGGCATATCAGCATGCGCAGGATTTCTCCTACCTTGCAAAATCAGAGGGATTCGAGAAGGCCGCTCAAAACAGCTCTTATCAGGTCCGGGAAACTCCGGAGTTTCAAAAGGGAGGAATGATCCCGGGGATAGGCTTCAATGAAGCGCTGGCGAACTTTTCATTCGATCACGACGTTGATGCAGTGAGCGACCCAATCTCCGTGTCTGGAGGCATCGTGGTGTGTGAAGTGACGCTTGTTCGCGAGGAGGGCATTCGACCTTTTGCCGACGTGAAGACCAATATTCGCCCCGCTGTGCTCCGCAGGAAGAAAATGGAACGTGTGCGCGAAATGGCAAACGCTTTTGCCCAGAAGCTTCAGCCTTCATCCGACATTCTTTCCGCGGCAGCTTCGATCAGGAACATTGTCACGCAAAGAACAGGGCCCTTTAAGGGAAGCGATTCCCCCGTCGGTGTTGGCAGGGACTTTGCCTTTCTCGGTGCCGCCTCGAGCCTCAAACCGGGTGAGATCTCCAGGCCATTCGAGGGTGCCAGAGGTTATTATGTTCTGAAGCTCACTGCCAGGTCTCCGTTTGATTCAGCTGCATTTTCGGTTCAACGAAAGTCGATGAGAGACCAGATGCTTCAGGAAAAGCGGAGTTCTTTTGCCTCAGAGTGGCTGAATGCTCTGAAGGAAAAGGCGGAAATCGAAGACTATCGGAATCGGTTTTATCGATAGGAGGTTTTTGCTGATGGGTTGGAGATTCTTAGGACTCTTGGTCGCGGTTTCCTTTCCGCTTTCATCGGCAGCCCAGAATCATGAGTGGAGGTTCGCCTTCCTTGCCCGCGGTAATTTTACCACAACGTCGCGCATTTACCCCAATCCAGAAGCTTCCTCCAACGATCTGCAGGTACTGAACACTCCGTTCAATTCCGTCATCAGCGGAGGTCTGGAAGTCCGCGCAAAATGGCGTGACGACAGCTTCTTCTTCTATCTCTCCACGGAATATTTATCTGACGCTCAATCTGCTCTCAAGCTCGACGGGTCGCTCAATCCACCCCGCCGGGTTCCCTTCGAGGACGGATACCGCGTCATCCCTGTTGAAGCGGGGATGCAAGTGTATGTCCCTGTTGGATCGCAATCATGGAAACTCTCCATGGGGGGCGGTGTGGGCGGTTACTATTCACAAAGGATTCTGAAGGTTGCCGGCGTCAATGCGAGTTCTGTTGGCAATCCCCTGGGGTTTGGTATTCATGTCGCCCTCCACGCAGAGTACGCCATTCTTTCCGGAGTATCGGTCATCGCAACGATGAAGTTCCGCGATCCTGAAATCGACGTGTACAACAAATTCGATTCACCGACGGCGATCTATGGAAACGATGTTCTCACGTTTCCATCCGGCGACGTGCATTCCCGTATCAATGTTGACGGCATGACCCTGGGACTCGGCATCGTCGTAGAAATCCGGTAATCCCCTCTCTGAATTCGTTCTCCCCACAAACCATGGATGAAAAGCCCTCAGCCCGTAAAAGACTGATTTATCTGGCGGGATTCATGGGCAGCGGCAAGAGCACTATTGGCCCAATCCTTGCAAACACGCTCGGATATCAGTTTGTCGACGTTGATCGGAGGATCGAGCAGGAAAAAGGAAAATCGGTGTCATCGATTTTCAAAGAGGAGGGAGAGAAGGCATTTCGCACGGTTGAACGAGCCATTCTTACGCAGGTGAGTGGAATGGACGACACTGTTGTGTCTCTGGGGGGTGGAACAGTTGCGCACGAAGACAATTTCCGGCTGATCCGATCGAGCGGAATCATCGTGTATCTCCATCTCTCCCCCGAAGAGGCAGTCCGGCGAATGAAGCATAAAACCGACCGGCCGCTCCTCAAAGACTCCGAGGGTAATCCGCTTCCAGCGGATATGCTCGAACAGCGTGTGCGGGATCTGCTTGCCCTGCGGGAAGTTTTTTATCAAAGGGCCGATATTGTCGTGCCGACGGAGAAGCATAATGTCGGTGTTACGGTCGACACCATTGTGCGAAAGCTGAAGCAATTTATTCATGTCTGAGGGTCGTGATGATGCACCGTGAAATCAAGGTCGCACTGGCAGAGCGGTCATACTCCATTTACGTCGGTACCGAGATGGATGCGGAACTGGGCCCGCAGTGCAGGCACGTGGGCCTTCCCGAGCGCATTGTGATAATCACGGATCGAAACGTAGCGGCTCTCTACCTTCGTACGATAGAAGGTCTTTTCACAGCGGCAGGTTTCAAGGTAACATCGCTGGTTGTTCCCGCGGGCGAAAAAGAAAAGAATCTCGGACGAGCAAGCGCCCTCTACACAGCCATGCTGAAGGAGGGAGTTGGCAGAAAGGCAGCCGTGGTGGCGTTCGGGGGCGGCGTGATAGGCGATCTGTCGGGATTCATTGCCGCCACTTATCATAGGGGACTGCCGCTGGTGCAAATCCCCACAACCCTCCTCTCGCAGGTTGACAGTTCGATCGGAGGAAAAACGGCGGTAAATCATCCGCTGGGGAAGAACATGATCGGAGCATTTCATCAGCCGGTGTTTGTATGGACCGACACGCGATTTCTCAGAACCCTGCCAAAGAGAGAAATCATTTGCGGGTTGGGAGAGATCATCAAATATGGCGTGATCCTCGATCCGTCCCTTTTCTCATTTCTTGAGAAACACCTCGATGACATTCTGCATCTGAACGAACAATCGGTTCTGCATGTCCAGGGAGCGTGCAGTTCCCTGAAGGCCGCCCTGGTTTCCGAGGACGAACGAGAGAACGGGAAGCGTATTATCCTCAATTTCGGTCACACGGTTGGACATGCCTTCGAAGCGGCAGGAAACTATCGGTTGCTCAAGCATGGAGAAGCGGTTCTTCTCGGCATGGCGTGCGAGAGTTTCATAGCCCGCGAGCTGAATCTCCTTTCTTCCACTGATCATGATCGTATTCTGGAATTGCTCCGAAGGGTTCCTCTGCGGCACAGAGCAGGAGAATTGCGCCCCTCTTCGCTTCTTTCCCTTATGGGTCGGGACAAGAAGTCATTGAAGGGCAAGAAGCGGTTCGTCCTTCCCGTGAGAATAGGGGAAACGGTTGTTGTGGATACGGTTCCTGCCTCGCTCATCCGTTCTGCGCTCTCGAATGTGCGGAAGAGCCTGCCCTCTCGATAGAACCCAATTCCGCGAACGGTTTCAGGTGTGTTTCACCGGGGGTCTTGGTGTTTTGCCGGGAGAGGCGGGGAGAGAGAAGCGGACGCTGCTGTACTGAAGCTACCAGTTAATCTTGCTGGGGGTTTGCTGCTGGTCGTTCCAATTCGCGCTCGTGTGCTTGTCGCAAAGCCCGAGCGGGTATTTTGCGTTGAAGATTTCTTCCATCTTTGAAGGGCAGAATTCTCTCGCTTTCTTCTTCGTGTCCACACAAATGGTATCAGTGACAACGCCATCAGGGCGCTTGAAATACTCGAGTGTCATTCCGATTGTTGAATCCTGATAGGTGTACCTCATGAATTTTCCCCAAATAGGTGCTGCGGCTCTGCCTCCCTGACCCTCGGAATATCCGAACTTGATGCGGTTATCATCAAATCCCACCCATGCTCCTGCGGCCAATTGAGGAGTAAAACCCACGAACCAGGCATCGCCGTAGTCATTGGTTGTACCGGTTTTTCCTGCCGCGGGGTAATGGTAGTAGTTGCGGACCCGGGTTGCCGTCCCTTCATTCACCACTCCCTCGAGCAAGTCGGTCATGATGTACGCAGTCTCCCTGCTCAATGCCTCTTTCTTTTGCGGGGTGTTCTGTTCGATGATGTTTCCATCCTTGTCTTCGATGCGGAGGATGGAAAGCGGTTCGACCAGGACGCCTTCGTTCGCGAGAACCCCGTAGGCAGTCGTCAGTTCAAGGGGCGACACTTCCACCGATCCCAGCGCAATCGATTCATAGGGCCGGATACGAGAATTGATGCCCATCCGATTGGCATAGAGCACCACTTGTTTTGCCGGAGCGATGTCCAGAATGGCCCGAACGGCAATCAGATTGATGGAATTCTTGAGGCCTTCCCGAAGTGTATATTTTCCCCCGAAACCACCATCATAGTTCGACGGAGTCCATCGGGTACCGTCGGGCATTGGAATGGTTACGGGCTGATTCATGAGCTCAAAACACGGTGGAAAGCCATTATCGATCGCCACGGTATAGACAAACGGTTTAAAAGCCGACCCTGGTTGACGTTTGATCTGTGTAACGTGATTCAGTCCGTACTTGAATGAGCGAAAATTGGCTCCTCCCACCAGCGCAACAATATTGCCGTTGTGAGGGTTGATGACCACGAACCCGACCTCAATGGTTTTTGCCAGCCGCTTGACGGAATCGATGAACGATGGATCATTTTTTAGGAGGAATGCCACGCTGTCTTTTGCCTCCTGTGTCTTTGCCCTTTTGTACGGCTCTCCGTCAGTGACATATTTCTCGATATTTCCCTCGAGTATGTCTGGATATGCGTCCCAGTTCCACAGAGTATCCCATTTCGCCTGGAACTCCTTCATGTGTTCCTCAACCGCCCTGTTCGCGTAGCGCTGCATGCGAGAGTCGAGCGTCGTGTAGATCTTCAAGCCATCTCTCAGGTAATTGAATCCGTACTCTGACGACTTTCTCACAAGCTGCTGCCGCACCCATTCGACAAAATGGGGCGCAATGCCCTGACGCATGTCCGCATCGGGCAGATGGAAGTTGAGGGTATCGGATCGGATCCCCATGGCATCTTCGGGGGTGAGAATACCATCGCGTTCCATCTGGGTTATCACGAGGTCCCTGCGTTGGAGTGATCGTTCGGTATTATTAATGGGATCGTAGAAATTCGGGCCCTTGAGCATCCCTATGAGGAGCGTATACTCGGCCGGCTGCAATTGCGACGCGAATTTCCCGAAGTACGCTTGGGCAGCTGACTCGATGCCATAGGCGGATCGCCCGAAGTACGATTCGTTCAGATAGAGTTCAAGGATTTCCCTCTTCGTGAAGTTTCGTTCAATTTGGACCGAGGTGATAAATTCACGGATCTTTCTGGTGATCTTGTCGAAAATGGATTCCTCAGAGCCTTTGAGCTTGTACAGATTTCTGGCAAGCTGCTGCGTAATGGTACTCGCTCCGGCCGCCCGAAGCGTGACCACATTGATCACCATTTGCCGGAGAAACCGGGAGGCATTGACGCCCCAATGGTCGTAGAACCGCTTGTCTTCCGTGGCAATGAGGGCCTGTGCGAGCCCAGGGGGAAGCTTCTCAAGGTTGACGGGAGTGCGGTTCTTGATGGAAAACTGATCGAGGACCTCGCCGTCGATGGAATAAATCTTTGTTGAAAGTTCGAGGCGGGGGTTTTCGAGTTGTTCGAGGGATGGGAGTCCGTCGATGACGTAATAACCATACCACAGAAAGAACGCGCAAAGGAGGATCAAACCACCCAAAAATTTCGCCTTGTGACGTCTGAAAAATCCGCGCTGCGCCGCAAGAATTGCGCGACGATATTCCGGGTCATTGAAGTACCGCTCCATCTTTTTTGAACTGTAGCCCTTCGGATCAGCCATGCTTTACGTTCCGTTCCATTGTTTCAGCTCCAGCTTGCGGCCGTCGAACACCGCGTAGGTATTCTCCTCGATCCAATCACCGAGGTTGACATACTGGCCCCGCCCCAGGCTCTTCCGTTGGGAATGGTGGTTGTGACCCATGATCACATAGTCATAGCCGGCAGATATTTTTTTTGCCGCAAAGTCAATCATATCCGTTGCTTCATACTTTCTGCCACTTGTATGCTGCCGGCTGGTTCTGGACGACCAACGGGCAATGCCGGCAGTAACATCAGGGTGAACCCAGGAAAAAAGCCAGATGTTGAATTTATTCCTGAGAATACGCTTCAGCAGCCGATACCCCGCATCGTCTTTGACAAGTCCATCCCCGTGATGCAGATAGAAACGTTTTCCCCCGATAATTCGTTCGACGGGGTCGGCCAGTACTTCGATCCCAAATTCTTCGGTGAGGTATCCTTTCATCCAAAAATCGTGGTTTCCCGCCAGATAGGTAATACCGATCTTTCTCCGGACAAGCTCCGCCAGGGCAGCAAAAAGCCGGGCATAGCCCTTTGGAACCACCGTGCGATACTCAAACCAATAGTCGAACAGATCCCCCAGGATGAAGAGATGTTCGGCATCGGCACGGATGTGATGCAGAAACGTGATAATGCGTTCTTCTTTTGCGCGGTCCTCTTCCTTGGATCCCAGCCCGAGATGGGCATCGGAAAAGAAGTACGTTTTCTTGCCCGGGGTTGTGCGTTTTCGAGGGCTCATGAGTGACAGCCAGTGGGAAGTAGTTGCATTGTGCTGCGTGGAATGAAACAAAATCAATTAGGGCAAAAAAACCTGGAAAAGCAAGAATGCCTGCTCTGCCGCGCTACGACGGTGATGCCTCGGAGATGGGAAGGGTAACGATAAACGTGCTGCCCCTGCGCACGCGGCTCCGGACTTCAATGGTTCCGTGATGGGCCTCGGCTATCCACCGGGCGATCGCAAGACCGAGACCGCTTCCGCCGACAGCAGTTCCACCCTGGCGCTCAACGCGATAAAAGCGTTCAAAGATTTTCGATTGTTCCTTTGAGGGGATCCCGATACCCGTATCGCTTACCTGCACAATGGCGTTGCCATTGTTCCGTTCCAGGGAAAAGGTAATCGTTCCTTTCGGCGGCGTATATTTTACGGCGTTCTCCGCGAGGTTCAGAAACAATTGCTGCAGCCTCGAAGGGTCGCCTTTGAGCTGAACCTGCTCGACCCTGTCGAATGTTACTGTAATCTCCTTTTGCTCTCCCAGAATCTGAGTATCCTCGCCGATGCCGCGCAGAAGCTTATCCAGTTCAATCTGCTGGAACTGGAACGACATGCGGCTGTCGTCGGCCTTGACGAGAGACATGAGGCTCTCGACGATGCTCGAGAGCCGAACCAACTCGTCATGAACACTTGTCATGAGCTCACGGGATTCCCGGGGGAGCTTGGTGTTTCGCAAAGCCACTTCGATTTCCCCCCGCATGATCGTGAGCGGAGTCCTGAGTTCGTGGGAAGCATCAGCCGAGAACTTCTGCACCTGATCGAAGGAAGCCTGCAGCCCACCGATCATGTCGTTGAACGTGGAACTGAGTCGCCCGAGTTCATCATCGACGGACTGAACAGGGAGTCTCTGGCTGAGGTTTTGCAGCGAGATCTGCCTGGCTGTCCTGGTGATGGCGTCAACCGGCTTGAGCGACTGATGGGCCAGGAACCATCCGCCGATCAGGGAACCGACCAGGGCAAGCGGCGCAAGGAAAAGGAAGGTCGAGAAAAGATTTCCTACCACGTCCTGCAGATCTTCCAGGGGATAACCGACAATAATCTTCACATAGTCGTTCTGCGTTACGGCAAGCCGCATTTCACGGCCCGTTTCGTCATGGATGGTCACCAGATTGATGGATTTGTACGGCACCTGGTCGTAGTGAATCAGCTGTTTCCCAAGGCTGGGGGACCTGTAGAGGAGGTCGTTGTTGCGGTCGAGAATCTGTATAAAATGTCTCCGTGGACCCAGGAGCGTATGCTGATAGATTTGATTCCAAATCTCGTCGATTTCGGCCTGCTCTTTTTCCTCCTCCCTCTGTTCCTCGGCAGCGGTTTTCTTCAACTGCTGCAGTTCCCGCACCGCCGACCGTTTCAGCCGCACCTTGCGGGCTTTCGGCTCGATGAACTCATTGACCCATTTCACCTCGTTACGGAGGGTCAGGTCCAGGTTGTCGGAGAGTACGGACCTGGTGTACAAATACACACTTGCACCGAAAGCCAGAAGAATTGCGGCAAGCCAGGCCGTATGCCAGAGCGTCAGCTTCGTCCTTATGGATCGAAAGAATTTCACGAACGTCCCACGCGGCTGATATGCTCCGCAAGAGCGTACCCCTTCCCGCGGATGGTATGGAGAAGTTTTTTGGGTGAATTGAGGTCGATCTTCTTCCTCAGGTGATTGACGTAGACATCAATAATATTCGTTCCGGGGTCGAACTTATAGCCCCACACCTTTTCGGCCAGCTGCTGGCGGGAAAACGGCGTGTTGGGATTTCGCATGAGAAAATCGAGTAAAGCGTATTCCCGGGAGGTCAGTTCGATGGGGTTTCCGCCGCGAGTAGCCACGCGGGACACAGTATCCAGGCTCAGGTCGCCCAGAGTTAAGGTGGTACTGGCGAGGGCGTTCCGTCGCAGGAGCGAGCGGACCCGCGCAAGGAGCTCGTCGAAGGCAAACGGCTTTGTCAAATAATCATCGGCGCCGATGTCGAGCCCTCGCACAATGTCTTCCGTGGTACTGCGGGCGGTCAGCATCAGAACCGGGATTTCGTTTCTCTCTTTCCGCAGGGACTTCAAGATCTCGAATCCGTTTTTCTCAGGAAGAAGGACATCAAGGATCAGCAAATCGTACTTTCCCGAACGGGCCTCCTGCTCCCCCTTTTTCCCTTCGTGCGCTACCGTCACAGAAAACTGTTCCCCCTCTAATCCCTTCTGTATGAAGCGCGCGACCTTTTCTTCATCTTCAATAAGAAGGATATTCATATCGGGCCTTCAGGGACTCCCATTTTTTCAAAAAGTACTTCTAATTGTCCTGAGTATCAATTGAAGCGCCGGGTTTGAATCTCGCCTTTTTTTGGGTATATTTTTTCCATGAGTGTCAGAGCAATGATGCTGATAGCGGCCTTGGTGCTTCAGGGATGCGTTCAAACGATTGCCATCCGATCCATGTCAGGAATCATGGACAACGGATTTCGGGCATATTTTCGTGAATCCGACCTCGATTTCGCCCGCGAGGGACTGGCCGGAAACCTGAAACTCCTGGAAGCTCTCGTCGACGGTGATCCCGAAAACGAGCATCTGCTGCTTCTCGCATCGCAGGGATATAGTTCCTACGCGCTCGCTTTTGCGGAGGACGACAGCGTGGAGCGGGCAAGGATCTTCTATGCGCGGGGGAGAGACTATGGGCTTCGAATTCTGATGCAGAACGCAAGCATCAGAGAGGCTCTCGGGAAGGATACGCGCTCGTTTGAGTCAGCCCTTGCGTCCTTGACGCGGGATGATGTTCCGGCCGTCTTCTGGACGGCTTTTGCCTGGGGCGGGTATATTAACATCACCAGGACCGACCTGGAGGCAATGGCGGACCTTTCGAAAGTCCTGGCCATGATGAACTTCGTTCTGCGTGAGGACCCGGGGTATTATTTTGGGGGAGCCCACCTCTTTCTTGGTGCCATCGAGGGCAGTGTACCCCCGGCACTGGGGGGCAAACCGGAGGCAGCAAAAGCGCATTTTGAAAAGGCCCTGCAACTTAACGGGGGAAAGTTTCTCATGACGCACGTGTATTACGCGAAAACGTATGCCGTTCAAATGCTGGATCAGGAGCTCTTTGAAAAGCTCCTGAAGAACGTCGAAGATGCTTCCATTGACATCCTTCCGGAGGCCCGGCTGCCGAATGCCGTTGCCAAGAAGAAGGCTGCACTGTTGCGCCGTCTCGCGACGGATCTTTTTTAGATCACCACTACTTTTCAGGAGTCTGCCGTGAAGAGATTTTTTGCCGGCGTGCTGTCCATGGTTGTTGCGGTGTCGAGCCTGACAGGGCAGGAATTTACCATCAAATTCGCCACTCTTGCTCCGGAAGGGACTTCGTGGATGAACGTCATGAAAGAATATGACGCCGCCGTGCGAAAAGAAAGCGGGGGACGCGTGGGATTTCGGATTTACGGAAACAGCGTTCAAGGGGACGAAAAGGTCGTCTTAAGGAAGATCAGAGCGGGGCAGCTCCATTCAGGCGGCTTTACAGGAGTCGCGATGGGCGAAATAGCTCCTCAGGTCCGCATACTTGACTCGCCGTTTCTTTTCCGCTCCTTTCAAGAAGTCGACCATATCTATGAGCAGTACGATGCCGAGTTTCGAAAGGCATTCGAAGACGGCGGATATGTTCTCCTTGGCTGGGCGGAGGTCGGCTTCGTGCATGTCTTCACGAACTCCATGATCACCAAGCCGCAGGATCTCAAGAACTTGAAAATGTGGACGTGGGAAGGGGATCCGATTGCCGAAGCATTGTTTCGCGAGCTGGACGTGAATCCCATTCCTCTTTCTTTACCGGATGTTCTCACGTCGCTCCAGACGGGGCTCGTGGATGCGTTTTACGCGTCGGCATATGCAGCGTTGACCCTCCAATGGTACACGAGGGCGAAATACCTTGTTGATGTGAGGCTTGCAGACGCCGCCGGGGCGGTCCTCGTCTCTAAGAAATATTTCGACAAGCTTCCCCCTGACCTTCAGGAGATTCTCCTTCGGAACGGCAGAGTGTACTTCAAACGCCTCACGGAGCTCAGCAGGAGGGATAATGCAGAGGCGATTGAAATCATGAAGAAGCGCGGCATCACACCCATCAAGGCCTCGCCCGAAGATTACCAATACTATGTGGACGTCTGTAAGGTTGCGCGCAGGAAGCTTGTGGGAAAAGTCTACACCCAGGATTTTCTGGACCGCGTGGAGAAAACGGTTGACGAATACCGGCGCAACCACAAGGTTTCTCCGTGAAGATTCTTCTTCGCATAGATGATTTCCTGACGCGTATTGAAGGAGCATTACTGGTTCTCTTTCTGTCCGTCATGATTATTCTCTCCTTTGTACAGGTTATTCTGAGAAACGCGTTAGCCGAAAACCTTCTCTGGGGGGACATTCTTCTGCGTCATTTGGTGCTTTGGATCGGATTTGTCGGTGCGGCTTTGGCCACGAGCAAGGACCGGCATATCAATATTGATGCCTTGACGCGTTTTCTCACACCGACCCTCAAGGCAGCGTCCAAGATCGTCACAAATTTGTTTGCTGCGGCGGTGTGTTACTTCCTCTTTCAGGCCTCCTTGACGTTTCTGGGAAACGAACTCTCCGATGGCAGTACGGTCTACGGTGAAATACCTGCGATATACTCTCAAATCATCATCCCCGTCGGCTTTGCCACGATTATTTTTCATTTCCTTGTCCGTGTTGTCGCCGGCATCCATGGTCTCTTGACAAGGAACCCTGCATGAAGGTGTGGGTGATTGTCTTCCTGCTTGTTGTTCTTGCTCTTCTCGGTGCACCGCTCTTTTCGATCATCGGGGGAATTGCCCTCTACGCTTTTCACACTGCGGAAATCGACACATCCGCGGTGATCATTGACCTCTACCGCATCGCAGATACTCCGACGCTCATTGCGATTCCACTGTTCACGTTTGCCGGATATCTTCTGGCGGAAAGCAATTCGCCGAAGAGACTGGTGTCGTTGGCCCAGGCACTGTTTGGCTGGATTCCGGGCGGTCTTGCAATCGTCGTGGTTGTCACCTGCGCGTTCTTTACGGCGTTCACGGGCGCCTCGGGCGTGACCATCGTTGCTTTGGGGGGAATTCTCTATCCCATTCTTATCCGCGAGTCCTATCCGGAGCAGTTTTCGCTTGGACTGGTAACCGCATCGGGGAGTATCGGGCTTTTGTTCCCGCCAAGCCTTCCCATCATCCTGTACGCCATCATCGCTAAGGTGAGCGTCGACCAGTTGTTCGTCTCGGGTATCCTTCCCGGACTGCTGCTCGTGAGCATTGTGGCGCTCTATAGTATCAGGGTGGGATACCTGAAGCGCGTTCCACGTATTCCTTTTTCCTGGAACAATCTCCTTTCTGCCATGAAGGAAGCAGCGTGGGAAATTCCTCTTCCTTTTATTATTATCGGCGGCATTTACTCGGGGTCCTTCACGGCAACGGAAGCATCAGCCATAACGGCTTTCTATGTGTTCTTCATTGTCGTGTTCGTGTACCGGGATATGCGATTAACGACGGACATTCCGAGAGTGATGAAAGAAAGCATGATTCTCGTGGGCGCTATCCTGGCAATCCTGGGAACCGCTCTGGGTTTGACCAATTACCTGATCGACGAGCAGGTGCCTCAAAAGCTGTTCGAACTTGTTCGCTCCAACATCGACAGCCGCATCACATTTCTGTTGATCCTGAATCTCTTCCTTCTTCTCGTAGGAATGATGATGGACATCTTTTCGGCGATCATTGTCGTTGTTCCTCTGATCCTTCCGATTGCCGGAGAATTCGGTGTGAACCCGTTGCATCTTGGGATTATTTTTCTTACCAATTTAGAGATCGGTTATTTGACTCCGCCGGTCGGATTGAACCTCTTCTTGTCCAGTCTTCGTTTCGAGAAACCGATTCTTCACATTACGAAGTCTGTTCTGGTGTTCATGGGGTTAATGGCCATCGCCCTTCTCGTGATAACCTACGTACCCGATCTGAGTCTTTGGCTTGTTACGTTGCTGGGAACACAATAACGAAGGAGTATCATATGATTCCGAAACCTGTCTTGGATGCACTCAATCAACAGATTCAGAAAGAACTTTTTTCGGCGTATTACTATCTCGCGATGGGTGTTCACTTTCAGTCTTCAAATCTCAACGGATTTGCCCATTGGATGAGAAAACAGTATCAGGAAGAAACAGCTCACGCCATGAAGATTCTGGATTTCGTGGCCGAGCGTGGAGGAAGGGTTGTTTTGGAATCCGTGGAAAAACCCCCTTCAGAATTCAAGACACCCCTTGATGTGATGAAGCTCGTGCTTGAACACGAGAAGAAAGTGACTGCTTCCATCAATGCTGTGTATGAACTTGCCGTGAAAGAGAAAGATTATCCGACGCAAATCATGCTGGAGTGGTTTATCAATGAGCAGGTGGAGGAGGAGAGGTCGGCTGAAGATATCATCAGCACGCTCAAGATGATAGGGGACGCGCCCGCGGGGTTGGTGATGCTCGACAGGCAGCTGGCTGCGCGAGGAAGCTGACGGTACGCAACAGCGTGTGCATCGGCGCCCGGCTTTGTGGCCGGGCGTTTGTGTTTTCAGCCGTTCTGCTGTATCGAACCACCCATGAGAACGGAAAGAGGCTGAAGCTGCCTGATGTTTTCAAGGACAATCTTGACTGTTGCCATCAGGGGCACCGCGAGGATCATGCCGAGAATTCCCCAGAGCCATCCCCAGAAAATCAAGGAGGCAAGGACAACAAGCGCGCTGAGATTGAGGCGAAACGCCATGAGTCGCGGTTCAACAACGTTGCCCATAATGGTTTGCATAACGGTCAGCAGAACAAGCAGCAGCAGAGACTGGCCTGCAGAATCGAACTGGAGAAACGAGAGGGCCGCGGGGAAGATGACGGCAATCAGCGATCCGATGTTGGGAATAAAATTCAGCAGAAAGGTCAAGATGGCCCACACGAGGGGAAAATCGACGCCGAAGATCCACAGGATGACAAATGCGACCAGGCCGGTCGCGGCGCTGATGAGGGTCTTGGCAAGAAGGTACTGACGAACCTGCGATTCAATGTTTCTGATGATTGCCGCCATGCGCTCCGACTGATTCTGAGGAAATGCGGAGCGGATCTTGTCGGCCAGATCCCCGCTGCCGGCAAGAATAAAAAGCATAAACAAGAGGACAAGAAAGAGATTGCTCAGAAAATTGAGGAACGTCCCGACACCTGCGGTAAAAGCACCTGTAATGGAAGAAAGCTGAACGGCCTGAGACCACTGAAAATCTTCCAGTTGAATGTTCATCCTCGCAGCGGTTTCGGTAATGGAATGAAACACATTGTTGACAAGGGCCGTGAGTTTTCTCTCATATTTCGGTATTTCGCGGACAAAGGAATCGGTGCTGGAGTACACCAGCAGAGAGAGCAGGACGAGGATAAGGGCGAATGCCAGAAGAACCACCACGAGCGCAAGGACCGTCGGTGCACCACGGGATTTCAGTGCAATGACCATGGGACTGAAAATAATGGACAACAGGACTGCGATGACAAAGGGAATCAGCACAGATCGAAGTTCATGGAGGATGACGCCGAAGACAAAGACCGCAATGACCGCAAGGAGAAAGAGCTGCACGTTCGCAGAATTGAAATCTCCCGGCAGCGGAAGAATCTTTGATCGCTTGGCGGCATTCGAAGGAATTTTTGTTTTCATGGCTGTTGAGCGCCCTTGCTAGAAGGAATCAGGAGATTCAACGGGAGCGGTCGTTCCCTCAGCGCGTTCTTCCCTCAGCAGCGAATCCCGCAGAGTGAACTTTCGCGTCGTTTCGAGGGTGGGGCAACACATAGCATCATCCGGCCCGTGCGAGATCATCTTCACCACGACCGTATCGCTTTCGAAGGCAACATGGTCGATCTTGACCCGGTCCCCAAGATTCACTGTGGCCACATTTGCGATCACACCGTTCTCGGATGTTACAATGGCCAGGTCGATAAAGGTTCCTGTGCCGCCGCTATTGCTCCAGAGGATCACAGCGGCCGCGCGCCGGTTGTCAAGCGTTCCGAGCGCTTTTTCCGGCAACATGCCAACCTCAAACTCCATCGATTCATCCGTCGCGAGGCGGCCGCGATACCTGCCGTTCTCCAGTTGTACCGTCAGTCCTTCAAAACTGTCCGACGTGTACGACATATTCCTGAGTGCTTCATCCGATAGTTCGCGGGGCGCGGGGGAGCATCCGTATAGCGCCGGAAGCAGCGCGAAGCCGGCAACAATCGTCCGCCTCAAACACCAAAAGGTTCGCAATGCTTTCATGAATCCCAATGATATGCGACTCCAATGGTTACCGCAGTCATTGAAGGATTGAAGTCCTTCCCGGTGGAGTTCGTAAACGGGTTGCTCTTGAACGAAGCGGATCCGAACGAGGTAAGCCCTTGGATTGAAAACGAGACTGACTCGAGAACTTTGAACCGGAACCCTGCCGCAGCCGCCACGCTGAAGCCGAGCAATGAGACGTTTCCAAAGTCTTTGTTTTCTAAAGAGCCGCTCACGAGATTGATTGCGACCAGAAGGTAGGGCTGAACGGGAGGCGGAAAAAACAGATAGCGCCCTTTGAGTCCGATGTGAAGTATCGAGAGATCGAATGTCACGATCCTGAAATTACTGGAAGCGTCAGTCACACCCACGTTGGGGATGCTCTGAAACGAGCCATAGAACTGCGACCCGACGGCGATCTGATCCGTAAAGTTGAGGAAATATCCGGCGTAATAGACAAAGCCCGGCTCGGCCGGAACATCGCCTGCCGTCACGTTGAAGACAGACCGCTCGGATGACCAGCCGGTACCTCCCGCAATGAGGAATTCATGCTGTGGCGTGGTTTTCTCTTCCAGCTCCTGAGCAGCAAGGAACGATGAAAGGAAGAGCATGAGGAAAATTTCCCGGCGAATCATCTTGATCCCCCTTTTTGAAGTATCAGAACCTCTGATTGGTTCATCCATGCGTGTTTCCTTTTTGTTCACTTCAAACGCTGATGGCCGGCGCTGGAACTGAGAAATCCTCTTAGGCGCTCCTTCACGGCGGGCCATTCCGTATCGAGAATGCTGAAATAGACGGAATGCCGGTATCTTCCCGAAGCCGTGATCATATGATTCCGCAGAATCCCTTCTTCCTTTGCGCCTATGCGAAGAAGTGCTTTGCGCGACTGCTCGTTGAGAGAGTCGGTCTTGAACTCGACCCGAATGCATCCAAGCTTCTCAAACGCGTGGTTCAACAAGAGATACTTTGTTTCAGTGTTGACAGAGGTTCTCTGCCACGCACGCGCCACCCATGTCCAGCCGATTTCAAGCCGGCGATGGGTCGGATCGATTGCAGCGTAGCGTGTGGAGCCCACGAGGGTATTCGAGTTTTTGTCCGTGATGGCGAATGGAAGCGCCGTTCCTGCCGCCTGCCATTGCAGAGCCGTATCGATATAGGCGGTCATGTCATCGGGAGATCGGACATGCGTGGTCGTCATGCGCCACAGCTCGGGATCGAGGCCCACGGCGCAGAGAGGAGCATGATGTTCCCTTGTGAGGGGGTCGAGGCGGACAGTACGTCCTTCGAGGGTAACCGGACGAATATCCATCGAGGATTGCTCCTGCGACTATTCGTCCAAGGTGAAGCCAACTTTGATGGTCACCTGCCATTGGCTCACTTTGCCGTTTTCGATATGTCCCCGGGTTTCCGTTACCTCGAGCCACCGCATGTTTCTCACCGTTTTTGCTGCGCGGGCAACGGCGCTTTGCACGGCATCCTCAATCCCTGCAGAAGAGGTCCCGGTCAATTCAAGGTGTTTATAGATGTGATTTGCCATGGGTGCGCTCCTTTCTCGGTTAGACAAGATACTCGACAAGAAACGGGAACATCAGAAAGAACACGCCGAGGACAATGAAGCTCCATGCAGTGAGATAGAAGAGCCTGGGTTTTTCCTCGAGGGTCACGTCATTGTACTGCCAGGGGAATCCAATCGTTTTTCTCACCTTGATGGTTTTTTGCTTCAATGCATACCAGCCCCGGGATATGAGGAGAATACCCGACGCCACACAAATGATCGCAATTTCGGGAGTTTCCTGGAACATGGGTTTATCGAACGAGCCGCTTCAGCAGTTGAATCTGTCCTGCGTGATAGACGTCGTGCGAAGCGATGCCGCGAAGGATTGCGGCAGTGCTGACGCTGCTTCCCGCGGGTGTTTTCGGCAAATCGGCTGCGCGGAGCATTGGCAATACTTCCATGAGTTTTTCATGATACAGGTTGAGCATCATGACATCATGCTTCCATTCACGGGCGTTCGATGCCGACGGGCTCTTAAACCAGTTGCTTCCTTTTCGATAGAAGGACCCCTTCTTTTCCCCGAGAATCCTTCTCCGCACAACGTACTTCCAATAAGCACAATGTATGACAATTTCCCATATGTTGTGCCGGCCGCTGGCCGGCCTGCGCGCTGCCTCCCGTGCCGTCAAGCCGCGGATGGATCCGCGGAGGTTCGTGCCGTGCCACGCCCGCGCGCGGTACGATTCGTTGAGAAGATCGGTCAGCAAACGGAATGCGTCGGGTTGGGACATTGGTTCACCTCGGGTTGTTGATCCGTACACGCGCTGTTACAGGAAAATGATCGGAGGGAAACCGGCCCTTGAACTGATCGTGCAGAATGTCCGCCCCGATAACCGAAACGGTTGAATCCGTGAAAATATAGTCGATTTTTTCTCCGGACCGCGATCCGTTGAATGCATGGAAAGTTCCTGCAAGAGAATCCTGCGAGTGGATGATGCGGTAGGTGTCAAGAAAACCGGCGCCTCGTATGGAGCGTATCGCCGCATTCCTCTCCCCGGCATTAAAATCGCCCAGGAGAAAAACGGGGTTGGTAGTTGACTTGCTCCTGATGGTATCAATCAGCGCTGCTGCGCTTCGCTCTCTGGAACGCTGCGATTCATGATCCAGGTGGACGTTATAGATGTCGATGATGCTGTTCATCCCTCTTTCGCGCAAGCGAGCCCATGTGCAGATTCTCGGAATGGTATTCCCCCAGTTTGTTGATCCGGGGATCGAAGGTGTGTCGGAAAACCAAAATGTCTCCTGGCGTTCCAGGGAAAAGCAATTGGTATCGAAAAGGATGGCAGCATATTCGCCGTCCGTGCGTCCGTCGTCTCTTCCCCGCCCTGCTTCCGCATAGCGGGGAAAGGCGGCACGTATTTCATCAAGTTGAAACCGCAATCCTTCCTGGATTCCAAGAACGTGCGGAGCCTCGGACCGAAGAACATCGAGGAGTGGGTTCTTCCGGAAGCTCCAACTGTTCTCCCCGTCATTGGCAGTGCCATAGCGAATGTTGAAACTCATGATTTTGATTTCGCCGCGGTCTGCAGTCTGTGAAACGAGAACAGCGAACAGAAGAAACGGAATAGTCCCCCAGAGGGGGACGCGGGCCCCGTTGTTCACGGCTTCACGCAGACTTCGTAGTGCAGCGCCTTCGTCTCGAAAGCCAGGAGCCACCGGGCATCGTCAGGATAGTAATGAGCCTTCTCGTAATCTTCACCGGCGAACCTCTTGATGGACTCTACGTCGTCCCATAACGACAGAAGAAGAAAATGAGCCCGTTCACCCTCGATTCTTCTCAAAACGAAGACTCCCCGGTTTCCCGGAGTGGAGCGATAATCCGCGACTCCCGTCCGATTGAGGTAATCGAGATATTCATCGGCATGCGCGGCTTCCGTTGTTCCGCGCCATTCGCGAGCAATCATGGAACCTCCCCTGATCGTGATACACGGACTGCGCCCGAGGGCTGAAATCAGGCGCTCTGCTTTCTCCGGTCGCGGCGGCGGCGCCGTTTCCGTTTGTTGCTCAGTCGGGACTTCCCATACGTTCCGCGCCAAATTTTACTCCGCCGTGAACGGCGATCGCCTCTACCCATAGAGACTCCCTTTGAAAAAAAGTGAATGGTGTGCGCCAAAGGCGCATGCGCCTACGGCGCAAATGGTGATTGGTGAATGGTGAACGATGAACAATGCATGATTCGCCTCTCTCGAACCGGGATCAAGAGAGTGACCTCTCAGACGTCGCAATCAAACTTCCGGGGCGTGTTTTATTCCCTCTCCCAATGAAACAACGGCCTCGTCTTCGGATTATTGCCGACTTCATTCATAGTCGAGGCATCGTACAGGCGCCCGTTGATCATCACATATCGCACCGAGTCGCTGTTGCGAATGTTGTCCAGCGGGTTCTTCTCGAGGATGATGAGATCAGCCAGTTTGCCCGGTTCCAGTGAACCGAGGTCCTGATCAAGGCCCAGATACCGCGCCCCGGCAATCGTAGCGCACCGCAATGCTTCCAGGGGAGTCATGCCTCCCTGCTGGAGCATCCACAGCTCCCAGTGGGCCCCGAGCCCCTGCAATTGGCCATGAGCTCCAAGCTGTACCGACCCGCCGCTGTCCAGTATTTTCTTGAGAGCCTTCGAGGTCTCAATGTAATGATAGTCGTCATCACTGGCCATTTGTCTTCTCCGAGATCGGGCATCGATGATTTCACGGGGAGTAAAGGAGAGTAGCCTTTTGTTTTCCCACACATTGAAATGCTGATACCAGTAATATTCTCCCGAAAGACCGGCGTAGTTGACAATAAGGGTCGGCGTGAGGCCGGTGCGGGAACGCGAGACCAATTCGACGACATCTTTGTACACCGGCGCAATGGGAATATTGTGTTCGATGCCGGTGTGGCCGTCCAACACCATGGTCATGTTCCAAAAGAATGTCGATCCCCCCTCGGGTACGACCAGCATCTTCAGATTCCGGGCGGCCTCAATAATTTGCTGCCGCTGATCGCGGCGGGGCTGGTTGTAGCTTTTTACCGAAAAGGCTCCGACGGCCTTCAGTCGCCGAAGATGAGACATGGCATCATCGAAATTATTGACGATCGCCTTGAACGATCCTTCTGCCCCATAGAGAATCGTCCCGGTCGAATAGACGCGGGGGCCGATCATGATTCCTGCTTTGATCATTTCGGAATTCGAAAACACGTATTCTGTGCTGGCCGAGGGATCATGCATTGTCGTCACGCCGTACGCAAGGTTGGCATAGTATCGCCAGTTCGTCAGGGGAGACCAGGACCCGAAATTCGCATGCGCATGGACATCGATGATGCCGGGCATGATGGTCATTCCAGAGACGTCAATTTTCCGCGAACCAGATGGCACGGGGGTCGTCGAAGAAGGTCCAAGGGCGATGATCCGATTCTGATCGACCACGATCGTGGCATTACGGAGAACCTCGTCCCCCTTCATGGAAATGACTGTTGCGCCGACCAATGCAACTGATCCCTTTGGCCTGTCTGTGTTCACCGTGAAGGAGATGTTCATGCCCACGGAATCCGGCTTCTCCTGAAGAGAATCCGGTGCCCCTTCGACGAAGGAAAACGTGTTCGTCAATTCTCGTGAAAAGAGTTCAGGGCCGAGAGACCAGAAAACCTTTTTGCTTTCAGAAGACCATTGCATGTTTGTCGCAGCGTCCCGTGTGACTCGCTTCAAGGGATAATCATTCGTCGAAGGACTGATGTTCACCGGCTGGCCCGTTTTCGGAAAAACGCCAACATACCCGTTGTACCGTTCTACCAGGGCGACCCATTCTTCATCGGGGGACGGCACAATTTCCTGGGCATTTTCTGACAGGAAGTGCACCCGACGCTCTTCTCCCTTCAAGCCCATGCTGATAAGGGCAGTTTTTCCTGTTTCGCTTCCCGTGAGAAAAATCCTTTCCCCCGACTTGCTGAACGAAGGGGATGATCCCTCTTCCGTGATGAGCGCCGGCTTGCCCCCTTCAGATGAGATCCAATAGATTCCCCGGTTCTTGCTGTAAAGCCTGCCGCGAAGATCGTCTCCTCCGGTCTTACGAAAGACAATCCGCCTGCCGTCTCTTGAAAAGGAGGGCTCGCTGTACGTCCCTTTGTCGGGAGTGAGTTTTGTCTGGCCGCGTCCGTTCAACTGCACCTTGTAGAGAGCTCCAAGGTCGTTTTCATTCCACGTCGCATAGACCACCCATTTGCCGTCTGGCGAAAATGAGGGATACAGTTCCAGATTCTTTTCATCGCTCGTAAGGCGGGAAGGAGTTCCCTGAGGAAGACCGCGAATCCAGAGTTTTCCCAGTGCATTATAGACAACCGATTTCTGATCGGGTGCGACCGTAACCCACCGAAGCATCTTGAGATCAAATCGCTCCGGTGCCACGTCCTGCGGGAAACGAACTGCTTCCGTGATCGTCTGTTTGACAGTGGCACGAAAAGGAATTTCACGCGCCTGTTTCGAACGAATATCGATGTTCCAGATCTTTCCTTTTGCCCAAACGACAATACTCTTGTTGTCGGGCGTCCATGAGAAACCCGGATAAACGCCAAAAACGGCCCATGCTTCCTGCTGGTCGTGATCGAGGTCCGTGGAGAGTTCCGTTTCTTTTCCGCTTTCGATGTCGTACAGGTACAGCGCCGTTTTCATTCCTACCCTCCGCACAAACGCAAGCGTTTTTCCATCTCTGGATATCTGAGGCCGCGCCGAGCCGCCTTCTTCGCGCACAAACGACTCTGTCTGGCCGGTTTCACGGTCCAGGCGCTGAATGGCGTAAATGATGCCGTGAGGGTCTTTGTTGTATTCGAAAAACCCGCTTGGTGTAACGTCCTCACTCCAATAGAGATAGCGGCCATCGGGGGACACAGAAGGTTCACCGGCATCCTGCTGCCAGTTTTTCCTTTTTGTCAGCTGAAGACCTCCACCGCCGCTGACATGATAGAGCCACATTTCTCCTGCCCCGAGCGATCTTGTGTTTCGATAATGCTTGCGGCCGATGAGGTAATTTCCATCGGGGGTCCACACAGCGTTGTTGACCTGCCGTTCTTTTTCCTTTGTTACCTGCTTCAGTTTCGACCCGTCGGCATTCATGATCCACAGATTATCGATCCCATCCCTGTCGCTCGTGAAGGAGATTCTCGACCCATCGGGACTGAAGCGGGGCTGAACGTCGTATGCTGAACCGGATGTCAAAGCCACTGCTTCCCCTCCCGCAAAAGGCATGACGTAGATATCGCCCAGGAGGTCGAACACAATGCGCTTGCCGTCGGGACTGACGTCGAGGGCCACCCAGGTTCCCTCGGTCGTTTCGAATTGAATGGGTGTGGAGGGGCCATGAGGTGCGGTGACCTCCCACGCAGATGCTGCGGTATCCTTTTTTGTCCCGCCCGGGTTTTTTGTCTGGGCGGTGAGAATTGAAAGAACAGCCGTCATAAAGAAGAGCGCACGAATGCCGGTGAGAAATGCTGTCATGAGTGATTCCTCTGAGTGAGCAAGAAACGGTGGAGAGTGTGATAAACTTAAGGAGACAGAAGTCAGAATGCAAGATTTTTGCGCCAAAAGGTCGTACCTTCGAAGCGAATAATAATCATCCTCCTTGGTTCACCTATGCCAGATGCGAATGTAGCGATTGTCGGTGCTGGAGTGGTGGGGCTTGCCCTTGCTGCCCGCTTGTCGGAAAAGCAGCAGGGGATCGTGCTCCTGGAAAAGAACAGGAAGTACGGGACAGAAACTTCGAGTCGAAACAGCGAAGTGATTCATGCGGGAATCTACTATCAACCGGAATCCCTCAAGGCTCTTCTTTGCGTTGAAGGCCGCGACCGTCTGTATGAGCTGTGCAGTGCTCACGGGATTGCTCATAAGCGCTGCGGCAAACTTATCACGGCCACGACGGAAGCGGAGCTCGAGCGCCTCGAATCCATTCTGAGGAACGGCCGGAGCAACGGCGTGGAGCTGGAGATGCTCTCGGGGAAGCAAGCGCGGGCCCTCGAACCCAATATTGTTTCCGTCGGAGCCATTTACTCTCCGAGTACAGGCATCGTCAGCGTTCATGAGCTCATGGAGTATCTTCATCATCGGGCAATGGCAAACGGCGTGACTCTGCAGCAGCGGTGTGAACTCACGGGCATTACAAAAGATTCGCAAGGATATACACTGACTGTCCAGGAGGACGGGAAGGAATCCTCGTTTACGACAGAACGACTCATCAATGCAGCCGGACTCCAATCGGATATCGTTGCAGAGATGGCGGGAATTGACATCGATGCCGAGAAGTATAGAATGGTATATGCCAAGGGAAGTTACTTCGTGGTTGCGCCGTCAAAGGCCGGGCTTGTTTCACGCCTTGTCTATCCTGTTCCGCAGAATGAGGGAATCGGCGTTCATGCGGTTCTTGATTGGGGGGGAAGACTGAAGTTCGGACCGGATGTCGAGTACCTCCCAGGCCGGGAAGTAGACTACACGGTTGATGAGGGGAAGCGAAAGGAATTCGGCGAATCCATCAGGAAGATCCTTCCCCAAATAGCAGACGAAGATATCACGCCCGATATGAGCGGCATTCGACCGAAGCTCCAGCGGAAAGGTGAACCCGCAAGGGACTTCTTGATTGTTCACGAGAAGGAAAGGGGCCTTGAGGGTTTTGTCAATCTGATTGGCATTGATTCACCCGGATTGACCGCATCATTGGCGATTGCCCGGCACGTTGACGAGCTTCTCTCGTCTTAGCACTCAAAAGTAACTTCGAAAAGAAAGAGCACGATTCTCAGGGATCTTGGCGTTCAGCGGGAGGGCCCGCGATCGACCGTTTTCGGGACCAATAAAAATACGCGGGGACTCCCGAGAGAATCATGGCCAGGCCGACAAGGGTATCTGCCGGGTTTTCGAGAACCGAAAGGATGACGAGGAGGAGCGCAAAGAGGATAAAAACAGCAGGAGTAAACGGATATCCCCATGTTCGGTAGGGACGGTGAAGATCGGGTTTCCGTTTGCGCATGACGAAGACGCCTGCTGCAGAGAGGGAATAGAAAATCCAGGAAGCAAACACAACATACGTAAAGAGCTGCTCATAGGTTCCCGTGAGGACAAGCAGGCTTGCCCAAAAACCCTGTCCCAGGAGGGAAGGAATGGGCGTGGCGAAATGTGCATGCACCTGGCCGAAAGAAGAGAAGAACAGATTCTCCCTCGCCATCGCATAATAGATGCGGGCTCCGGTGATTACAAAACCGTTGTTGGCCCCGAAGGTCGAAATCACGACGGCCCCTGCGATGACAGAAGCTCCCGGGGAACCCAAAATGGATGTGACGGCGTCTGAAGCGACAAGCGTCGAGCCCGACATTGCCTCGAGTGAGAGAACCGCAAGATACCCTGCGTTTACAGCCGCGTAGAGGATCATGACCATGGCCGTTGAAAGGATCAGTGATCGGTGAATGTTCCGATCCGGGTCCTTCACTTCTCCGGCGACATATGTTATTTCAATCCAGCCGTCGTACGCCCAGAGAACCGCAACCATCGACAGTACAATCGGTCCGATCAACGAAACGGAGAGAGACGGTGCCGCGAGCGGCAGGAGATCGCCTTCGTTTCCGCTGAGGAGAAAGCTGAGGAATGTCAGCAGGATGAGTGAGCCGATCTTGATGAAGGTCAATCCGTTCTGGATCACCGCGCCGAATTTCACGCCGAAGCAATTAACGAAGGTCAGAAGTACAATCGAAGCAATGGCGACGATCTTAATGCTTGCATTGTCCAGCGGAAAGAAGTGGCCGAGATAGGTGGCAAACGCCACAGCGATGGCAGAAATTGAGCCGCTGATAATGACGATGAAGCCGGCCCACCCGTACAGGAATCCCCAAAGCGGGCCGTAGATTTCCTTGAGGAACACGTATTGTCCCCCCGCACGGGGCATCATCCCTCCCAGTTCCGCAATAGCGAGCGCACCGAAGAGGCTGACCGTTCCCCCCACCACCCAAACGAGAAGAATCAGCGTACTCGACTGAAGCCAGAGAGCAATCGTTGCCGGGACGAGGAAAATAGCGGAGCCGATCATGCTGCCGACATTCATCATCGTCGAATCCAGCAGGGTCAGTTCGCGCCGCAGCTCGAGGGAATCGCTGTAGGCTTTCATGAAGAGGGTGGGAACGACCGGAGGAGGGCCTGCCAAAGGAACGATTGAGGAAACTCGAGGGCGACGGTCATGAGGGAACCGTAGAGTTTCCACCTCAGAAACGGTTTCCAGGGACCGAGAAGAAAGGAACGAATGCCGGTCCAGCGGGTTGTCATCAACGCAGCGACAATGCACCATTCAACCCAGATCGACGGAAGATACAAGAAGACATACGTCAGGATTCGCTGTGCCGTCACGCCGATGAGGAGCCCTTCGATCATCATGCCGACGTAGAACAGAAGGAAACGAAAAGTAAAAAAGAGAACGAAACGGATAAGGCCAAAGGTCACCGCCCTCATGAATCTCCATTGCGGCGGAACCTCGAACCACACCAGGCCGAAATAGCACCACACGGTGAAAACCGCCAGAAAGAGGAAATGAGGAGGAATGTTCATCAGCGGCTGCCGTTCATGGCCCTTTCGTAGGCTTTCTTCAGAAGACACTGAAAATGGTACACCCCATTTTCGCATTCGGGAGAGAACCTTCCCTTGTCATAGGCCTGCGATTCGAGGCCGCGCTGAACATGCTCGCAAATCTCAATGTCTTCCTGTTGAATCCTGTCGCTGTAACGAATGTCGTCCTCTGCGGCATCAAGGTCTTTCGGCGAATCGAGATTGCTGTAATAGTAGTCGAACCGGACCTGACAGCTCTTCGAAGAAAGTGGTACGACGGTATTCGTCTGAAGGCGGCCAGGGAGGATATTCAACATGAAATTCGGCCAAACGAAAAAGTAAAAAGCCGGACCATCTCCCTGGTAAGGAGAATCGTTCTTTTGCAGCGGGCTTTGCTGGAGAGAGGAGAATTCAAAAGTTTCCGTCACATACTGCTGATAATCGAGCAGCGTACAGAGTTCGGGATGAACATACGGCAGGTGGTACCCCTCAAGATAATTGTCCACATAGACTTTCCAGTTGCACTGCACTTCGTATGTGACTCGTTTGTAAAAGTGCATGGCACCCAGGCCGGGAGGGCCGATCCGCTCACGGATGCCCCGGAAGACCTTTTCCAGCGGTTCTCCGTCTTCCGACAAATGAACGAAGGCCATTCGCTCCCAGAGGCCTGAACGGACGGGAACCAGCCCGTAATCCTTCTTGTCAAAGAGTTCCGTTCTGTCAAAGCGGGGAGTACCGCGGAGGGAACCGTCGAGGAGATAAGTCCATCCGTGATATTTGCACTGAAGGACTTTTGTATTGCAGTCTTCGGTGGCAAGAGGGCCTCCGCGGTGCCGGCAAACGTTGTAAAACGACCGAAGCTGGAGATCCTGTCCCCTGACAAGGATGATGGGATTTCCGGCAACCTGTGCTATGAGCTGGTCTCCGGCCCCCGAAACTCTCGATTCATGCCCGACATGCTGCCAGGTTTTGGCAAACACCGTGCGCAGATCCCACTGGTGGAAGGAAGGATCGGTATACCACGCCGAAGGAATGGTCTCGGCCCGCTCAAGAGGGTCGATCCGCAATTCTGACGGTACTATCGGGGGAGCAGTCATCGGAGGTCTTGCGATTCTGAATGCGGAGGAAGATAGAGAACATCCCTCAGAAGGTCAATTTGAGAAAGAAAAAGCCCGACTCGTCATGAGCCGGGCTTGGGGGATCAGTACAGCGGCCGCTTACTTTTTCGGGGCTTGTTTCATTCTTTCCTGGCGCTCTGCCGTCCAGGGAGGCACGATGTTATTCATCCTGGCGTACGCAATGGACTGTCCGAGCGTCTCATGTTGATGATTCGAAGCAAACATGATCATGTCGCCGACATTCATTTTCATGCCGAAGAAATCGACTTCACGCGTGAGATCCGATTCCGGCAGCGACGCGACATAGTCGTTCACTGCTTTGAAGGATTTCTTGACTTCTTCCACAATTTTCGCCCTCTCGGTCGTGGATTTTTCCAGCTTCATCGGATCGATGCCTTCCGGGAGCTTGCCACCCATCGTCATGAGAGTGATGTAGTTGCCGGAGGCAACATGAAGAAACGACTCGCCCACCGACCTCACGCCTTCCGCCGGGCGCCAATTGTATTTCTCCTGCGGAACCGCGTTCATGAGGGAAACGAATTGCTGTTCCGTGGCGGACGACAGGCGCACAAAAGAGCCCTTCACTCCCTTCATCATTTTCATGTCGTCCATTCCCTGAGCCGCAGCGCCCGCGGCAATAATCACGAGAAGCAGGAACGGCACGATTCCCACGCGAAGATTGACTCTGACCATATGAACCTCCTTTTAGTGTGACGCGCATTGTGGATGGAGAAATCGGAAAGAAGTCTTGAACCGACTTTACAAGAACTCCTGCACCGGCTGTTTGGTTCCCAACGCCTTATCGGAGCTTATATGCCCGAAAAAGAAAGAAACCAACGGTCCCAATGAGCCCGGCGAACATGACTGGAAGAAAGAAGGGGGAAACACCCTCCGAGATTCCCAACGCCGCCTGAATCGAGCTCCATCCCAGGAACGAAAAGGTACAGACGATTTCTGCGCCTATCCACGCCATCATGAGCCGGGCGTTGCGATATTGGCTTTCGGCATTTCTCTCCGTGATGGGCCAAAGGTAATTAAAGCGATGGGGGATGCGGCGGATAAAGAAGAAAGCAATGAAGAAGCAGCATGCGAACACGGGGAGGATGAGAAGTACCCACTTGCTGCCCATCGCATCAGCTTTTCCGGCAAGTCCAAAATGAACAGGAGCCGAATCAGGGACATTGGACCAATTCGTGATGAAGGTGATGCAAAGGAACCCAAAGAGTCCCAGGGCTACTCCGTCCAGGAGCATTTCTCCAATCGAGCGGGTAAGCCGGAGTACGGGGCGTTCGATCATTGCTTGATTGTTTTCAGATTCGTGGAAGAAACAAGCATCATCATTTCCATCGGTTATAATACAGTGTACGTCAGACCCAGGCCCAGAGTTTCTTTGACCTGTGTGCGGAGATTCACTCTTCGATCATTGATGAACTGAACATTGACGATAACAGAAACATACTTGTTCACTTTTGCCGTAATACTGTTGTCGCTGCGCACAACAGCCTCATTGAGTTTCTGAAAAGGGGAGAACAGCTCGAGTTTCGCAGTGAACAGAAGGTTATCGGCAAACTTCCACTCAATATTTGTCACTGATTCAAAACCTCCGCTGACGCTTGTCTTTTCAATTTGTGGCGTTCTTGGGTCGTCGGCAAATTGAGTGTACAATGATGTAATGACCTCGCGAAAGCCGGCCCCGATCCGGGTCTTCACTTCCGGGTATGGCTGGTAGACCACACCCAGGCTCTGAGTGAGATATGCCGGATCGAAAAAGCGGGAAAGGGGCGTCTTGATTCCTGATTGCTGGTCATACTTGTAGCCGGTCGCGAACTGGGACTTCAAGGTTGCCGCTCCATACGGATTAACGTTGGGGCCCAGCTTATACGTCAAAACCGACTCGAGGTCAATTTTGTCGTCCGTTTTCCGAAGTCCCTGAGTTCCAAGCCTTGTTTGGCCAAAGGCTATCTTGTAGCTGTTGATCCACTCCAAAACGGTTTCCTTCATCAGCGATTTTCCGTCAAGGGAAACCGTGTACGAGAGGGCATTCTCCCCGCCCTGCGTCCAATCCTTGAATGCGACCTGCGTCATCGTCAAGCCGGCAACGACATTATGGAACCAGACTCCCGGAGCAAGAAGGGTATCTTGCTGGGCGGAGGCGGGGAAGGAGAAATACATCAGGAAGAGAAATGCAAAAAGGGCTTTCATGGTTTTTTTCCCCATGGTAGAAGAAAACAATGAAAAGGAGATGAAGTTTTTCGAGGGAACAGTGCGTGCCCCTTTGTCATACAAGGGGTATGGGATGATGGAGAAATGGCGCGGCTTCGATGCTATTCTTCGTTTCCGAGCGAGTCACGTACCGACTCAACCCAATCGCAAAAACGATCGATATCCCCTTGGGAGAGTTTTGCTTCCGGGTGCATGGTCACGTAGTTCGGGAGAGGCATGACACCATCCTGCATGTTTTCACACATCATATCCAGTTTCCCAAGGGCACGCAGTGGAGGGTACTGAGCGAAATCGGAAAGATTCAGATGCTTCCTCGCTTCGACCACGTCGTTTGCCACAAGCCAGGACACGGGAGCGACATTGCTGTACCACGGCCAACGGGTGTTGTAGGAATGACAATCGCTGCAGGAGCGGTCTACGATTGCCTTGACATCCTCCGGCACAGGAAGACTCGCAAAGAAAGTTCGGCTTTCATCGACAGGGGGATTGGTCCGGTCGGGACGGAAAAGCTGCATTCCCAGAAACGCGACGGTAAGGAACAATCCAGTCCATTGGAGCACTTTCTTCATGGGCATACTCCTTTCTGTGTCGGAAACCTATTCTTCAGAATAAAGCCTTTTCTTCCGAAAATTTCCACTCTCGGTGAAAGATTTTACGTGCAAGGTGGGGCGTTGACGTAGTGCGGCGTTATTGGGAGGCGAGAACGTTAATTTGTGGTTTTCTTAAGAGGGCCCTCTTTTTGCCTGTGCGTTCTGTTGGGCTCCAAATACCACACATCGTCACCAGGGTCGTTCGACTTCCCGGTCTTCCCTCCGAACATCCATAAGCGATCGTGAAAAGCAACAACGGGACCGGGTGCTCGGGGAGACCAGGGTGCTTGGGCGGTGAGCTGCTCCCAGGCTTTCCCATTGATGGAAAACCAAACATCATGATGACCGGCTCCGCCGAAGATCCAGAGCCTGTTGTCGAAGACAGCAGTGCCTCCGGCATAACGGCCGGGCCATGGCGCATGCTCTGCCTCCATCATCCAGTGACGCCCGTCAGCAGATGACCATACACTGTTCCTGAGGGGTCCGCCCATAACCCATATCTTTCCTGCAAACTGATGTGCCGGAGTGTTCGTACTGAAAAACTCTTTTGAGAATTCAGCCTGCCAGGGGCCTCTATCGGTGACTTTCTCCCATGTCATGCCGTCGGCGGTAACCCAGACCTCGCCCAGACTTTTTTTCGGGAGCATATCTGAGGCGCCGGAGCTTTCCGCTCCACCGACGAGCCACATCTTGCCTTCATGGACAAGCGTTGCATGGCCTCGCCGCTTCGTCCAGGGAGCCGACGCCGTCACGAGCGTCCACTCCGTGCCATTTTCGGATGCCCAAACGTCATTCGCAAAGTCATCCCACGTCTTCATCCCCCCCATGATCCACATCCTCCCTTTGAAAAGGGTGTAGGATGCGCCGTACCGTTTTCCCCATCTTCCGTTGTGAGGAGAAGCTTTCCAACGAATGCCATCCACAGACCTCCATGTTCGGTCGCTGCCGATCATCAATAGTGTGTCTCCTGAAACAAGTGGCTCGACATAGATTCTGGGCCATGATCCTTCTTTCCAATCACTTTCTTCACGCCCCGTTCCGCTTTCTATGGCTTTTTTCCAATGGTATGGATGATCTCCTCCAAAGGGATGCGGAATCGACAACGCCAGCTGAACTGTCAACACGATCCATGCTCTCACGGGCTGTCTCCTTCTGACTTAACGAGGCGCAGGAAGAATAATATCCCGGCGGGCGGTAAGGACGCCATCGTCAGACTTTCTGAGCTTCAAGACCGGCGAGAAATTTCCCTCATTGCGGGCCTGCTTTTTCTCGGCGTCGCTCAGAAAGGGATCCCCTTCGAAAAGGTAGGCGTCGAGCCATCGGGCGCCGGCTCCGGGTAATTTCACGGTTACGTGAATATGGGCGGGATCGCGCCTGTTGGGATACGATCCGGGTTTTATCGTCATGAGCTCGTAGCGTCCGTTTGCATCGGTCCTGATCCAGCCGTGCAGTCTTGGAGACCTCCAGCTTCCTGTGGTACGATTGTAGACTCCCGAAAGGTCGGTCTGATAGAAATACAGAATCAATCCCGCGAAAGGCGTTTTTCCGTCTGACGCGTATACGGTTCCGCTGATGACGAGTTTCTCCCCCGGCTCATCTGCTGAAACAATGGCCGCCCGGGATGAGAGAGTGTCAGGAGGGGCAGGGAAAGGAGCCTCGTCCTGAGCATGACAGGGGACAAAGTACAACGCTGCAAGAAACGGTATCATGAGTGGTCGGCGCATGATCATAAGATCCTCCGTCATTTACCCGCTGTTGATCGCGAACTCGCTCCGATGAGGAGATGAATACGCGCTTCTTTATCAATAAGAGCCCAACTCTCTCCAACGCGAAAATCCGCACGATTGATCACAAATTCCGCCTCGAATCCAACGAGGGTTCCCAGTTCACCTCCAATGTGATTCACCCCTGAAATGGTTACCGGTACCGATATCCGCTTCGTGACGCCCTTGATGGTCAAATCACCCTCGACAAGGAGAGTACTCTTGTCTTTCGGAGTCACCGAGGTGCTCTTGAATCGCAAGTTTGGATAACGGGTCACATGGAAGAATTCCTCAGAACGAAGCGCCCTGTCTCGTCCTTCATTCCTGCTGTCGATGCTGGATGCGTTGATGACAACGTCCACTTTTGTGGCAGCAGGATTCTTCGGATCAAACTCGACGCTTCCGTCAAAATCACGGAAACGTCCTTCTTCCTTGAACACCCCCCATTTGTTGATGGAAAACCCAAAATGACTGTCTTCCTGCCGAATGCGGAACAGCAGGGGTTGACTCAAGAGCTCTCCTGCGACCGATATGGTCAGCAGCAGGAGCAGTAGGAAAGAGCGATTCATGATTCCTCCGGATGAAAGAAAGACACACATACGATTCCGGAGGAATGCCGAACGTTTGAACGGTGGAGCCGCAAGAAAAATGAAAAAGGGAGTATGGAAAGCCGGAGTTACACTCCGTGCACGGCCAGGAGCGTCCGAACAATGGCTTCCCATTCCTTGTCGAGGTCGGTATCGGAAACACTTCTTCCTGCACGGGAGTACCAGTACCGGGCATTGGAAGAGTCTCCCTCTCTGCGGTGAAGATAGGCGTGAACCCAGGCTGCCGATGAATCCGACTCGTTCTGGATGAGGCTGTGTGCTTCCTCCCAATTCCCTCGTGCCTCATGCCACAAGGCCTGCAGTGCGGGGCTCAAGCCGGGAGGCTGAGTTGCCGCTGTGAGGCTTCTTTTCAGTTCTTCTATGGTCACCAGAACCCGCTCAGATTGTTTTCGGCGTCCGGAAAAATACCAGGGAAAACATGATTGCAAAAACAAGGTCAATGCCCCCGAACCACATGACCATTGCCGGCACCCGGTCCTGCAGTAAGAGGACGAACAATGCAACGGTATAGGATAGTTTTTCAATCATTGCGGGGATGATTAACAGTCTGTAGCGTCCGGGATCTGTGCTGATGACGAGAAATGCCAGTTGCCAGGCAAGGGTTACCCCGATGAATCCGTAAAAATGTTCGGGGTGGGTGATGGGAGGCGGGTAGTCGATCCCAATCTGAGTTTCAAAAAAATACATGGGAGCCATAAGGAGTATCCCATAAGCTCCGGCAATGAGAAATACCCATCGTGAGAAGTTCATGTTCTTGAACATGGCTGGACTCCTTCTTGTTAAGGAAATGTGAGATTTTGCCGCTAAGATAGGAGATTTCAAGTACTGCGTCAACAGAAGAGAGGTTTGCAGCTACCTGCGTCCGCCGGCCAGTTTGATTGCCGAGGGAGAGCGGCGAAGCCGGTACATTGCCCAAATTCCGATGGCCGGCCCGATGGCCAGAACGACAAAGGCGTTTTCCCAGCCGAAGGAGCCTTCCGTCAACGGGATCAGCCGGATGGTCAGGAGGGTCAGCAGGAATCCGAGACTCGTCTGAATGGTCAGCGCTGTACCGACATATTCCGGGTTACAAAGCTCGCTGATGCAGGCAGAGAATTGTGCAGAATCCGCAACGATCGTCATTCCCCACACAAAGCAGACAACGAGGAGAACAAATGGGTTGCCGCCAAAGAGGAATCCCACGATCAGCGAACACAGACCGCTGACAACAAGAGAGAAAATGGTGATCGTTGTTCGTCCCCATCGATCAGCAAGAACGCCTGCCAGGAGCGACCCGATGCCTCCGGCGCCGATAACCCCGAAGGAGGCGAGCCTGGCCCATACAGGTTCGATCCCGGTGTGTGTGAAGCTTGCGAGGATGAACAACGGAATCCATGCCCACATGGCATAGAGCTCCCACATATGCCCGAGGTAGCCAAGGTTCGCGAGGGCGATATCCTTTTGACGAATGATCGCAAGGGCGTATTTCCAATTAAAGGGGGGTACTGACGAGGAGAAGGGCCCTTCCTGGACGAACATGCCTGCGAGGATTCCTCCTCCAAGAGCCGAGAATCCGGCTGCGTACAAGGCCGCCTGCCAGTTGGTGATTTCCCCAAATGTGTTGATCAGGTGTGGTGAAGCGGAGCCGATGGTGAGAGCTCCCACCAGAATGCCGATCCCGAGTCCCCGGTCTTCCTTTGTCCATGTGGCGACGACTTTCATCCCCACGGGATAGACTCCCGCGAGAAAAACCCCGGTGAGAAACCGGAGCGGGATCGCTGTTGCAAGGCCGCCGGCGATGAGAGGGATGGCAAGAGTCGAGGCGGAAGCCAAGAGGGAGGAAACAGCGATCAACCTGGGAGCGGGGAGGCGGTCGGCGAGGTTCAGTATGGCCGAGCCGAGAGCCCCGGCGACGAAGCCTGCCTGTACCGCCATAGTGATCCAGGCTTGCCCGGCTGCATCCAGAGACCAATCGCGGGCAAGTGCAGGCACGACCGCGGAAGCGGAGAACCAGACGGACATCGCCAGAAGCTCTGCAACGGAGAGGACAGAAAGCGCTCCGGCCTTTGAGACCGAAGAACGGGAAGGGCGGGCGAGTTGCGGAGAAGCCGTCACTTTGTCGTGGTCTTCAGCATGCCGATCTTTTCCATGACGGTCACATACACCATCAGGTCATTCAATGGCAAAGGTTCGAATTCTCCCGAAACAAAATCACGAATCTCCAGAACGGACTTCTTCTGCCCGATGAGAATATTCACCTCAGCGGTCATGTGTTGAGGGACCTTTCCCAGCGCGGCACGGTCAGCATCGCCAAGGGTTTCCATGGCAGCCCGCATTCTTCCGAACCCCGCCTGTCCTTCGGGACGATCGACATACGTGCGCGATGCCTGCTTCTCTTCGGCAGTCATCTTCCTCTCCACAACCTTGGTCTTCATGAAGTCTGCCCGCACTTTGTAGAAAGCGGCAGCTTCGTCCTGGAGTGTCGAAGACCTCTCTTCGATCAGTGCAGCCAGAGGCTCCAATGTTTTTCTTCCTTCTGCCGGATTATCGAAAAGAACTGCCACGGAGCGGACGACACTCTGCTCCACCGACGCCTGATGACGGAGTGCGTTCTTTGCTTCTTTGTACGCTTCCGCAAGAGCCTGTGCATCGGTTGCGTCGGCCAGATAGCCCATCCCCTTGCGCTGGGAATCGCCCATTCTCTCCGTTCCCCGTGCGAAGGATTCCGCTGCCACCGTGTGCGCCATGGCGTCCCGGGCCGATGCGAGAACGCTCATACATCCGATACCCACCACGGCCGCGCGTTTGAACTGGGTCGGGTCCAGCTTGTCCGGCGTGTCTTCCGAGGAATGATACCACATGTCGGGCCATGTGATGAACATCAGGGAGGGAATTCCGTGCTGCATGTAGGTCACGTGATCGCTGGCGCCGTAGTGCTTGTCGATCTTAATAGAGAAGGGATCCCGGCTTCCCCGGGGTGAGAGAATAGGAAGGGTGAAGCGATAACCATTCGCACGATATCGAACGCGCTCCCGGTTGGTCTCCGCAACAAACTCCATCATGCTCTGGCCAAGGTCGTTCAGGAACGTCGGAAATGTATCCGGTGTCCGGTGGAGGACCCAGAAACTGGAGCTGGTGGAAAGCCGAATCCCCTCCATGTCGAAATTCAGGTTTGCGATGATTTTTTGTTCGATGTCCTTATGCTTGTTCAGCCAGGCATTGGTTCCGCTGATCTCGGGTACCCACAGAAAATGGATCGTCCGCTTCGGCCGGGGAAGCTTTCCTTCGTTGATGAGACGGATGTACGCTCGTCCCATTTCAAGCGTGAGAGCGCAACCCGAGTTGTCGTCGTTGGCGCCCTGCTTGATATATCCTTCATAGAGATGGGCCGAAATCGCAACTGCCTGATCGGTGCTGCCGTCGCCGGGAATGACGGCGTGGACGACTTCGAGCTCTCCCGGAAATGTCTGTGCCTTCACAATCGACTTCAGGACTACTTTACGGCCCGAGCCCAGAATGGCGGAGAGTTCGCGGGCAACCCTTGGGGCAACCACCCATCCGAATCCCGGTTTCTTGCCTTCTGGAGCTGTGGAAGAAATTCCCGATGAGAGAATTTGATCGGGGTCATCATCCGGTCGGAGCGATGTAAAACTCAGGACGCCGACGGCCCCGCGCTCAAAAACCCCGAAGCGCTGAAGGGTGCCCGGGCCTGCGGATCCCAGCACGATTTTTCCCAGAAGATCTTTTCCGTCGTAATCTTCTTTTCGCGCTCCCATCCCAACGTCCACCACTTCTGCTGTCATTTCGCCCGATTCGCTGTTTCCTGCAAGGGAAATGGCGACGTCATAGATGTCGTAGAGCTTCCGTACTTCCGGTTCCACCATCCACAGTTCGCCCTGCGAAGGCTGCCAGAGCTGTCCCTGGCTGGGGAATGACTCAACCTCAACCCCGCTGAAGCCGTACTCCCTGGCAAATTTCACCATCACGTCTGTTTCGCGGAATGTGTTCTGATACTCCGATGCGGGGCGCACACGCGGATAGGGGACCAATTCGAGCACATGATGCATGGCCCTTTCGCCAGAAGCTTCATTGATGATTGCACGCAACTGGTCCCAGGGAAGAAGGGTTCTATCTTCCCGTTCCTGGGCAAAGAGCTGTCCGGAGAACGCGGAGAAACAGACCATTACAAGAATTATTCTCTTCATCGTGGTTTTCCTTCATGAGGTATGAAAAAAGGCCAGGTTCGAACAAACATTGGAAAGCAAGAAATGAGAAAAGCGGTTACCGAATTCCGCTCAATGTACGGAATCGGAAGAGAAAATCAAATTGCAGACGAGGTCTTGGTGAAGAGCACGGAATTGTTACTTCGGTCTCACAACAAGCGGGAGGCCATCACGGGTCCATTTTGTTGTTCCACCAATAATGCTGAAGATCGTATATCCTTTTTCCTGCAGGAGTCTTGTTGCGCGGGCGCTGCGGATACCGTGGCTGCAGTAAGCGAGAATCGTTCGTGACTGATGTTTTTTGAGTTCGGTGGACCTTCCGGATAAATCGTCTATCGGAATGTTGAGCGCATTTTCGATGTGCCCGTTCTTTCCAGAGAATTCGCCGTGCGTCCGGACATCAAGGAAAACGTAGTTCGTGTCGGAGGCGAGTGCCCAGGCGTTCCGCGGTTGAATCAACTTATGAGTCGAAGGATTTTCAACGACGGCTTTGTCTTCAAGTTCCATCCGGCATTCGGGGCATGTTCCGGGCTTGTCGGAAATCAGGCCCGTACAATACATGGGGCAGATATACTGAAGAGAAGTCTGGGAGAGAGAAAAGGAAGACAGGAGGAAGGAGAAGAGGAATCCTATGTTTTTCTTCATCGGGTCAGGATTAGAGAATACCAGCACGTGATGTCACGAGCCGGTCGAAGACGGAATCGGCTCATTCCAGAATTTCCACCAGGGCGACGTGCCAAGGTTGAGATACTTTTGCCAGCGGTTGATCATCTCCGGATTGCCGGCGAGCATTCCTGAGCGATTGACCCCTTCCGGGGGAGGCACGAGGAAAGCAAGCCGGTCGTAGACTCTTGCACGCTGGGTGCCGACGGTTCTGAAGAGCAGGTGCCAGAGCGTAATGGAGTCAATATTCCGGGCATGATCCAGTACAACACCAAGCGAAACAGAATCGGCCAGTCCAAAATCGAACGCGATGAGTGCTTCGCGCAGCTCCGGCGAGGCGTCCTGTTGGAAGGGTGTGCCGGGTCCGAAACCGGGCCTGGTGGCACACTTGGCACCTGCAGGGACGATGGATTCCCTTCCGCCGTACTCCAGCGCGACCCAGCCGGATGTAACCTCGAGGAAGCTGCCGCCCGAAGCATCGACGGTCATGGTGTATGCGCACCCCAAATCGACCGCAAGGGCAGACGGGGTTTCGACGAAAAACAGCCGCGGGGGAGCAAAGATCTTCGCGTGCAGGGTTCCTTTGTCGAGCGCCAGACGGTGGTCGGCGACTGTCGCCTCAAGGAGTCGGACGGTGGAATTCGGTTCAACCTGGACATAACCGATGGTGCCGACCTGGATGGTCGCTGTCGTCGACGCGCCGGTTTCCAGCGTTTCCCCTACATGGAATTCTTCCTGTTTGACCAGACCGTCCCCGGAATTGCTTTCCACGAGTTGCATTCTCCAGGACGAAGAAGAGGAACGGATCCAAACCGCAGCGAAGATGGCAACAGCAAGAACCGCAGCAGCGGCAAGGGGGTACCGAATCCAGCGAATCATTCCGCCTCTCCCCGATCCCGTTTCAGTTCTTCGAAGGGAAAGTATCACCGGGGGGCGCTTTTTTGAAGTAATTCTCGACTCGATTCCGCTCCAGAGATCTGTCTTTGGCTGGAGGCTTCTTGGAAGCCCGGCGGCTCTCGATTTGAGAGATCTTATGCTGTCGAGTTCCTTGCTGCATTCGGTGCAATCCGACAGGTGCTGATCAGCCCGTTGACGTTCGTGAGCACTCAGCGTCCCGTCGGCGTAGTCGTTCAAGAGATCACGGATATGGTTCATTGTTCCAATACCTCCCGCAGAAGTTTCCGGGCCCTGTGAAGCTGAGCCTTGCTCGTACCAACAGCCAGGCCCATCTGTTCTGCGATTTCTTCATGTTTGAAGCCTTCGATATCGTGAAGGACGAAGATTGCACGCGCCTGCGGAGGAAGGCCTGCAATGGCCTTCTCAAGATCGAGGCGCTCTCCGGGGAATCCCGGCGCACCTTCCCTGTCGTGACGCGTCATGTCGTCGGTCGATTCCACCCGGGAGTGGTATCTTTTTGCCGAACGGAAATCAACGAGAACAATGTTGACGGCGACTCGGTGCACCCAGGAAGAAAAGGCGCTTTCTCCCCGAAAGCTCGAGAGCATCTCCCATACGCGGACAAACGTGTCTTGCGTCAGCTCCTCGGCCCGCTGCGCGCTGCCCACCATGCGCACGCATACGGCAAATACGCGGCCCACGTTCTCACGGTACAACTGTTCAAACGCCCGTACGTCGCCCTCCTGGGCAAGACGAACGAGGTCGGGTATGTGGGGTTCAGGTGATTCCCTACGCTCCAACAGTGGCTCCGCAGGAATGTGTCTGGCCATAACGGTTCCCATCGTTTCTTTGATGCCGCAGGGGGATGAAACGTTGGGAGAAAAATGGCTCTGAACTCCTGAAAAGCAGGCTCTTTTCAGGATCAAAACAAAAATGATGAGCAGAGAGGAGGCGGGAAACCGGAAGCTTGCCCGAGCGTTGGCCGAATATCAGCCTTCTGAACTCCGATCGCGCAAGTACTGATCCAGCACTCCCAGGGCCTCCGGAAAATCCCTTTTTCCCAGTCCCATCCGAAAATGATTCCCCGGGAAATCGAAATGAGACCCCGGCACAAGCATGACGCCGTGCGTTTCGACCAGGTGTTGACAGAAATGATCGATGGATTCCGGGAATTTCAATCGGGGAAAGGCAACGGGTCCCGCAAGCGGGCGGATCCATTCAAAGAATGTGTGGTGAGTGGCGAAGAACCGCTCGGCATGGTCGAGGTTCGTTTGGACGATCCCCCGAGTGCGATCGAGGATAATATCACGCGCGCGCAAGGCGATGATACCGAGAATTTCGCTGGGCGCGCTGCTGCAAATGGTCGTGTAGTCTTTCAGGTGAACAAACCGCCGCATGATGTCCTTGTTTTTGGTCGCAAGCCATCCGATGCGAAGCCCCGGGAGGCCAAAAGACTTTGAAAGCCCCCCGAGAGTGACTCCTCCTTCATAAGTATCTGCGGCTGAAGGGAGCCGGTGCCGGGGATTGTACTCTGCAAATCGATACATTTCGTCGGAGAACACTGAGATTTTTCTCTCTTGTGCGAAATCGAGAAGAGCACCGAATGTTTCTTGGTCCGGATGATAGCCTGAAGGATTATGAGGAAAATTGATGACGAGCAGTTTCGTCGAACTGCGGACGGATCGCTGAAGGAAGGAAAGATCGAGTTTCCATTTGATCCCGTCGATTTCCAGCATCCATCGAGTCACATCGGCACCGGTGCCGGCGGCCACTTCATACAGAGACTGATACGAGGGAGAAAGTATGACGACATGGTCGCCCGGTTTGAGAAGAACGTTCAAAGCAAGAAAGATGCCCTCTTCCGGAGTAACAACAAGAACATCGTCCGGCCAAACAGTCTTGTACAAATTGGCTATTTCGCGGCGCAACAGGGGATGTCCCGAGGATTCAGTGTAGCCAAGGCGCAGATTCTTCCACAGCTCACCCGTGGCCGAATCGGCCAGAGCGACCAATTCCTGCTGGCTGAGTGTCTCACAATCGGACGAGCTCAGAAGATGTCTTGCCTTGAATTCGTACTTGGCGAAATACCGCTCAAGGGAAAAAGGTCTCAGTTCCATTGACCCTCTTGAGGAAAAAGATGGCGCAGAGAAGGCAGAAGAGCAGAGGACACAGCGGAAAAAAAAGAATTCTGCGACGGTTTTCCGAGGCTCGCTTTTTTCATTGTTTCAGCCTGTTATACTTCTTCATCACATCTTTGAGTCTGTT
>CAZRPU010000010.1:0-54263 GCA_964602055.1 uncultured Ignavibacteriaceae bacterium | reverse complement strand
CTCCCAAACCGGCCCTAGCGTTCTTCAGGAAAAAATTGTCCATCTCCCCGGCGCTCGCTACCGGTCTTACGGTTTTGATTGTTATTCTGACCGCGCTGATTTCCGGCGGGGTCAACGACAAGGATACTCGCACTCCCGAAAGAGAGGTTGTCTATGTCACAAGTCTGCCCACAGTCGAAGTGCAGGGGATGTATGTTCCAGACAAACAAGCGAAGCAATAAGGAGCGATTATGAAAAGGATATTCATATTTTTGTTTGTTGGAGTGCTGGTTGTTCCCGCAACTGGTTTTCAAAAAGATATTGCCCTCAAGGAAAGAAAGGGAGCGAAACTGAAAGGGACGATCGTCGATGCAAGAAACAAGGAAATGGGTGTAGCGGGAAGCAACGTGACAATTGTTGGAACAGAGCTCGGCGGAGCTTCCATGCCGAACGGATTTTATATGATTACGAATATCCCGCCCGGAACGTGGAAAGTAAAGGTGTCGCATCTGTCATATGCGTCACAGGAAAAAACAATCACGGTGAAGGAAGGAGAAGACCTTCAACTCGATTTTGAGCTGGAACTGGAACGAAAAGACCGGAAAGAAATCTTCACAGCGCAGAAAAAGGATCAGGATCTAAAAGATACGTCTATCTATTTTGTTGTCGTGGAGAATTTGCCGGAGCCGATTGGGGGGATAAATGCGATTCTCCAAAACGTTACATACCCGGAAATAGTGAGGCGGGCAGGAATCGAAGGAACGGCATATGTCGAGGTATTCATAAACGAGGATGGACGTGTTGATCGCACGGCCATCGTCAGATCGGCCGGTCATCCAGCCTTAGATTCATCTGCGGTGAAAGCTGTTGCATTATCCCGATTTACCCCGGGACGCAAAAAGGGAAGCCGGTAAAGGTAAGACTGGCGATTCCAATTCGCTTCAAAATTGCCAAACCCGCAGAGAGTCCAAAAAGCGGCAAGGAAGTTTCGGTCACCATTGAAGTTGAGGGCAGGTCCGGGTCGGGGGATAATTCTCCCGTCCGCGTAAAGACTGCCTACCTCTCTAATAATCACAATCGTGAAATGGAATTCGTTGTCCAGAAAGCCCCCTTTGAGATCTCGTCCGATGGATGGGGGACATATGCGTTGATAAAAGTTGAAAACGACGAAGATAGAATTGTTGTCAGGCTGTGGATCACAGTGAATGGCGTCAAGAAGGACTATGGTCTCGTGTCCGGTCGGGCAGTAGTCGTTGGTGGACGACCTCCGCTTGAAGCCGCCGGCGAAAGGGAACCATATGTGATTTTGACGGCCTTCTAGGCCCAACGTTTGAACATCCGCAAGCAGGCGCGGAAATAGTTCCCGACCTCCTCACGCGCCTCGACTTCTCATGCGGTTGGCAAGCTGCCCGACCAACGTGAAGACCCTCGGTTAGATCTTCAACCAAGCCGACCAACTGACGGAAAAGACTCCGATTCCAAGAAGCATGCCAAGAAACTCCTTCCGATGACGCCGTCTCGCTCCAAAACCTCACTTGACTTTTAGGTCCAACTCCTAATATATTTAGGCACACTAGCCATATTACCTACATTATTTAGGCGTTGGCAGTCAATATCCGTGATTACTAAGGAGGGCCGATGAAGAAGATCGAGGCAATTATCCGTCCGCACAAAATTGACGAGGTGAGGGAGTTGCTAATGGAGGCAGGAGTGCGGGGAATGACATTCAGCGAAGTAAAGGGAATCGGAAGACAAAAGGGCCACACGGAAGTATACCGCGGTTCGGAGTACAAGATCGACTTCTTGCCAAAAAAGTGAAGGTTGAGATCGTCCTCCCTGATGAGAAGGTGGAGACGATCGTTGCAACCATTATCAGAGCTGCAAAGACGGGAAATGTCGGTGACGGGAAGATTTTCATTTTCCCAGTGGACGAGGTCATTCGTGTGAGGACGGAGGAGGTGGGAGAAGATGCGCTTTAAAAGAGGCAAGACTCTCTGGGTTTTCTTCGCTGTCGCTGTGCTTCTTGTCATGCCTGTTTCCACGGCTACGGCAGATGACGGGGCGGCCGCAAGGGGCGATACCGCATGGATCCTTGTTTCTGCCGCCCTGGTGATGCTTATGACCCCGGGGCTTGCTCTATTCTATGGGGGGATGGTCAGAAGGAAGAATGTACTGGGAACGATCATGCAAAGTTTTATTGCCCTGGGAATCGTGACAATTCAATGGGTTCTCTTCGGCTACAGCCTTGCATTCGGTCCGGACATCGGGGGATTCATCGGAAACCTGTCATGGGCAGGGCTGAATGGCGTGGGGCTGGATCCCAATCCGGATTACGCGGCATCAATACCCCATCAGGCATTCATGGTCTTTCAAATGATGTTTGCGGTGATCACCCCAGCGCTCATTACAGGCGCTATCGCCGAGAGGTTCAACTTCAGGACCTATCTTGTCTTTGTACTCCTTTGGTCAACGATCGTCTACTGTCCCATTGCTCACTGGGTTTGGGGGGTTGGAGGGTGGATTCGGGCAATGGGAGCGCTCGATTTTGCCGGGGGACTCGTCGTACATTTGAGTTCAGGTATTGCTGCGTTAGCGGCAGCTCTCATCGTAGGCAAGAGACGAGGGTATGGAAACGAAATCATGCCTCCGCACAATCTGACAATGACACTGACAGGAGCCGCGCTCCTCTGGTTTGGATGGTTCGGTTTCAACGGTGGAAGCGCTCTTGCATCCGGAGGCCTGGCAACAGCCGCGTTTGTGACAACGCATATAGCAACCGCCGCTGCCGCGTTTGGATGGATTGGTGCTGAATGGTACCGATCGGGAAAGCCGACGGTTCTCGGCGCGGCATCAGGGGCGATTGCGGGGCTCGTCTCCATTACCCCCGCATCAGGATTCGTTACTCCCATGGCGGCAATGGCGATTGGGTTCGCCGGCGGAGCGTTGTGCTACTATGCAGTGAGCATGAAGCCGAGACTCGGTTACGACGATTCTCTCGATGCGGTAGGAATTCACGGTGTCGGAGGTGTTTGGGGGGCTCTTGCGACAGGGCTTTTTGCGACCACAGCAGTGAATGCAGCCGGTGCGGAGGGCGCATTCTACGGAAACGTCGGCCTGCTGAAGACGCAGGCAATCAGTGTCGTTGCAGCATCGGCGTATTCGTTTCTCGCCACTTCTCTTCTTCTCAAACTCCTCGATCGGACAATGGGGCTACGGGTGAACGACGAACAGGAATATGAAGGATTGGACTTGAGCCAGCATGGTGAGAGCGGCTACACGCTCTAGGAGCGGGTTAGTTGCCGCGTGATTTCTGAAGCTCGTCGAAGTACTTCCGAATCAAGTCCAGGTAGTCTTTTGAGTAGCCCTGTTCGATGGCTTTGAGCAGGTCTTCCTTGAGCCGGTTTCTTCCTTCAAGGGTCGCGGGGTCCAGCTCGGACGGGCTCTTCCGGGCGAATTGTGTTCCGGTTTGGGCCTTTCGTTTCTTCTCAAAATCGCGCTCCTGTGTCGACCGAGCAGCATCGAGGAGCCGGGAAAGTATCCTCTCCTGTTTTTGGATCGTTTCCTGGCTAACGTTGTTTTGCTCCATATTCCGGACAACCTCCTTCATTTCAGAAGCAATCCGGTCGAGATCCCCGAGAATGCGGTCCCTCTCGGCGTTTGTCTGAGCTTCAGCGCGCAATTGTTCAAGAGACTTCCTCAGGGCATCCTGTTCAGCGGCAAGGCGGGCCGCCGCCTCTGTTCCAGTCCTCATATTGATGGACATTTGTTGACCGGCCATCGACTGCAGTTGTCCAAGAAGTCCTCCGCCGCCTTGTCCCTGAGCCTGCTGCATCATTGATTGCAGAGCGTTCTGCACCTCCATCGCAGCTCGGTTCAAAGCCCCCATGGCCCTTCCCTGTTCCTGAGAGGCCATCGAGCCGCTGCGAACATCCAGCGATCGCATTGCGGCCTGCATACGTGCGGCCGCCTCTCCAATAGCCTTTCCCATTTCAGGCGTTGTAACGAAAGACCGCTTCCCGAGCTCATGAAGTCCGTCGATCACGTTCCCGAGATCATTGATCACACTGAGTTGCTCTTGCGCATTCTGCCTGAGCTGCGAGGAATTCGCGGGGGCTGATTTTGACCCCTCTTTCAGTGCTTCTTCCTTTTTGGAGAGTTCCAAAAGGTCGTTTGTTGCGCGGCGAAGAGCATTCAAGATGTGCTGCTGCTGTGCCTCAAGCATCTGCTGTTGTATCTGATCAAGGTTTTCAGAAAAGGTCTGGAGGTCCCTTTGAATCTGCATTTGAAGCTGTCGGGATGCCCCCTTCTCTCCGGCTTTAAGCTGTCTGGCGCTCTTCTGCATATTCTCAGCTGTTTGCTTCTGCTCCAGCGCTTCACGCGCTTCGCGAATTTCCTCCTCCGGCATTTCGGTGAAGAATTCCTCCATTCGCCGTTCCACATCCCCGGTTGCGTCGAGCAAGTTCTTCATGTTGCGCGCGAGATCCTCCTGCTTCTTCGCGAGATCTGCGTCTTTCGAAGAGTCGGAAGCGGTTTTCTCTGCAAGGTTCTGCTGCTCCGATAAGATCTGCTGCGCGCGTTTTTTTACTTCATCCAGTTTCTGCTCGATCTGTATCCTCTTCAGGAGATTCATCGTCCGCTCGATGCTTTCCCGAAAGTGTTCTTCGGAGAAGTTCACTTTTTGGAGAGCCTGCTGAAGCTGCTCGCGATTCATATTCTGCATTGCCTGTTGGAGCTGTTGAAGCGCGTTTTGCAGTTCAGCAGAATCGATCTGTTCCAGCATTTGCTGGAGCTCGAGATATTTTTCGAGCGTTTCCGGGGAAAGAACCCTCTGGTCGTTCATCTGTTGGACCAGAGCATCCAGTTTTTCCCGAACGTCTTCCATTTTTTCCTGGAGCTCGCGATATCGCTTTGCGGTTTCCTCCATGTTCTTCTGCTGCTGCCAGTCAGGGTCTTTGTTCTTCTTCAGGTCCTCGCCGATTGACTCGATTTTCTCCTTGAGCTTTTTTGCTTCTTCAACGGACTCGGCCACGTCTTCCATTGTTTCCTTATGGCCCTTATCGAGATCGGTAAAAACTTCTTCGAGAGAAGGAAGGCGAAGGTAGAAAAACGCGGTTCGGGCGCTTTTCGGGCCATGGACGGCGTCATTATCAAAAACCTCCGCGAAGTACTCGACCACGTCTTCCGGAGCGAGCTTGAGGGGAAGGACATTCCAGGAATGCGCGATCTCTTCGGCCGGGCGTGATGCGGGTGAAAGAGAGATCTCGAAGAAGCGATGATCTTCTGCAATCGGTTCATACCGCGACTGGGCGAGCCGGTAACCGATGCGGAGTTTCGTAAAACCAAAATCATCTTTGATTTGCAGGAGCAGCGGAACAGAGGCCGCATCGGTGATGTCCAGGTTTTGTTGTGGACGGGCAATGATAACCTGGGGAAATTCATCGGGTATCGCACGCAGCTGATAGGAAACAGGATCGGCATTTGCGAGACCTTCTGCATCGACAAGACTGATCAAATACGAGTCGTCTCTGAGAAGGAACAATCTGGAAGAAAACTGCCTGCCCTGAATGGAAAGGCGGCCGGAGGAATCGCTTCCAATGATAAGGGCACCCGATGCGAGCGGTTTGCTGGCGGTGCCCGTGACGGTAATTCGTGTGCCGACCAGCGCTGTCACATCGCCGACAAATTCATCCTGCATCTTTGATGGAAGGCGGGAGTACGCGGGATAGTCAAGACGGACCCTGAGCGATCGGATCACAGGCCGGTCCACCACCGTAAGGAGGAAACGCCCGCTCTGCTCACCAAGATATTCCGCGTAGTATTCTGTGGAGAAGCGCACGGCAGGGAGGACCGTGCCCGCGAGTCCTGCGGAATCGGGAAAGAGCTTCATTTCCTCAAACTTCACCTGCCCTTCCGGCCTCCAGCGGAACAGAAGAGCCGGATTTCCGGAGATCAGCTGGTTTGTGTGCACGCGAACGAAAACGGAAACATTCTCCCCCTTCATCACCTCGCTATTCCCCGGAATCAGTTCGAAGGTCACAAGCGCCGGGGGCGAAAAGTCTTGAGTGAAATGAACGAGCCGGTAGAATGCACTTCCGACGGAATCAGGGAGAAAGAGGGAGGGCAGGCCGACCATCATGAACGCCGCAAGGAAGAGACTCCTGGAATGCCGTAAGGGAGAGCGGTCCACAGAATTGAGAAAATCGGTCTCCTGAAGATCCTGAGCGAGATCGGCAAACGAGGCATCTATCAGCTCAGGCGAATATTTCGTACCGGCGGAAGCTTCGTCGTGAAGCTGAAGAAGGTTCAACAGACGATCGCGGATGGCGGGAAAAAAATCGCCCACTTGCCTCGCAATGGAGTAGTCATTTGCGGCCGAAAGAAATCCGAAAAACTGAAGGGTGGGTCGAAGAACAAACCAGGAAGCAAACACCGCCAGGGAAATAAGATAGGAAACAGCAAGAATAGTTCGGGCAAAAGAGCTGAGCTCGAGGAGCAATTCAGTCAGAAGGCCTGTCAATGCCAGGATCAAAGCGAGGGCGAGGAAAAGAAGAACTTGTGAACGAATCTCCACTCCAAGCCGCGCAGATCGCACATCGGCCAATCTCTTGCGAATCTCTGCCGCTATGGAGTTTCTCGCCGTCACGGGAGCCTTTGGTTGCTACTGAGTCAACGCCCAAACAACAATGTTTGTTCCAAATTGGAGCGCCTGGATGCGAACGGGATCGGGGTCTCCGTGGATTTGAGGATCTGCCCAGCCATCGCTGGGATTCGATTCAACGGTATAGTAGACGATCAATCGTCCCTCTGAAAAAAGCCCGAATCCTCCCGGCGGTTTCTTATCGTGTTCGTGGGTCTTAGGAACGCCGTTGGGGAATTCGAATTTACAATGGTAAAGCCCGTAGCTGAAGGGGAGTTCAACAAAATCCTGTTCGGGGAACACTTTTTTCATTTCCCGTCGAAAGGCCCGATCGAGCCCATAGTCGTCGTCGGCATAAAGGAATCCCCCGGCAAGAAGATATTCGCGGAGTCGCCGCACTTCGGCCTCGGAGAGAACGATATTGCCGTGTCCTGTGAGAAAGAGGAAAGGATAGGAAAAGAGTTTCTCGCTGGAGAGGTCAACGAATTCATACCGCGGGTCGACGTCCATTCCCGTCGATTCACGCACAAAGCTCAGGAGGTTGACCTCTGCCGAGGGGTCGTTGTACCAATCGCCGCCTCCACTATATTTCAATCGTGCGATGCGAAACTGACTTTCGATGCGGGGTTGCGAAAGAGATTCGGCAACCATCAGGGTAAAGGCCGTACACAAGAGAAAGATCTTCATCTTTTTCGCGCTCCACATCCTTCGGCATAGTGTCATTCAAGGTAGAAAAACAGGGAACCAGAAACAAACGGGGACTAGGGATTCCCCTCATGAGCAGTAGTCCACCAGGCGTCGGTGGTTGAAGCGATCCGGCCCGCCAGACTGATGATGATTTGCTTTGCAATGTCCGGATGCTTGCGAACCAGCTCATCGAGGTTCATTTGCACAAAGAGGAGCGAAGTAGGTTCCAGCGCCTGAAGGGTTGCAGTGCGCGGAATGTTGAGGAAGCAGCCAAGCTCGCCAAAAATTGTTCCCGGCTGGCCGAACTCGGTTATGGAGAGATCCCTTTTCACAACACCAACGCGGCCATTGAGAAGAACGAACCATCCTTCGCTGGGGTCGCCCTCGCGAACGATGGTCTCGCCTATGCGAAAATACTTCTTTGCACCCGGAAGGCTGGTAATATCTTCCTTCTTGTCCATAGCGTCTTTCTTCTCTCTTCCCCAGGTGTTGTTGAGCACCCGGAGATCCAAGGGAGGAACATCCCGTGACGAATGTTCGAACAGAATCTCCGGGGCTGTTGGTCGTTATGTCACATCACAAAGGGCACGAACAAGAAAAAACATCAGTCCATGATTTTCCGGAGAAATGCCGGTTTGTCCGGATCTGATTTGTCGATCTTCTCTTTCTCCTCGGAGCTCTCCTTCAGAGCGTTAAAGGGAAGCTCGACCCCCCGGCGAACGAACGAGGGCTCGTCGAGTTTCTGCAAATCGGTCGGTCCCGAGGGAATGCGGTCAATCAGCTTTGTCACCGGCTTCACGGGCCTGGATGCAGCCTTCTTGTTGAACCCGGTTGCAATAACTGTGACCATGACCTGGTCGGACATATTCTCGTCAATGACCGTACCGAGGATGACATTGGCATCATCTCCTGCGGCTTCGTGGATAATGCTGGTCGCTTCATCGACTTCAACCAGGCTCAGGTCTTTGCCTCCCGTGATGTTCACGAGAATGCCCTGTGCTCCTGTAATAGAGACACCTTCGAGCAGGGGGCTGGAGATAGCGGCATTGGCGGCCTCCACGGCGCGGTTTTCACCGTTGGCATATCCGGTTCCCATCAGGGCATCGCCCATTTCGCGCATGATGGTTCTGATATCCGCGAAATCGACATTGATCAGGCCCGGGACAGTGATGACTTCAGAGATTCCGCGCGTTGCATTGTACAGAACCTGATTCGCAATCTCAAAAGCCTCAAGCAAAGGGGTCCGACGGTCGATGATATCCAGAAGCCTTTGGTTGGGGATGGCAATGAGCGTGTCGACCTGTTTTTTCAGCTCTTCGATTCCCCAATCGGCCTGGGTCATCCGTTTCTTTCCTTCGCTGTGGAAGGGCCTTGTCACAATGCCCACCACGAGAGCTCCGAGGCTCTTGGCAATATTCGCCACGCCCGGCGCTCCTCCTGTGCCTGTGCCGCCACCCATGCCGGCGGTGACAAATACCATGTCGCTTCCGGCAAGACAGCGGGAGATTTCATCACGGTCCTCTTCGACGGCTCGCTGCCCGATTGTGGGGTCGGCGCCGGCACCGAGGCCGCGGGTGAGGTTCTTGCCAATCTGAACTTTATGCGTGGCTTTGTTTCTGTCGAGAGCCTGCATGTCGGTGTTGATTGTTACAAAATCAACGCCAACCAGACCCTTGTCGATCATACTGCTGATCGCGTTTCCTCCTCCTCCTCCAACTCCAACAACGCGAATTTTCGCGCCGCGGTCAGTAAGGGTATCGAGTTCTATCACGGTGTAATCCTCCCTTGGTGATTGGGTAATGGAATAAACGACGGTTCATACTTTGTGCGAAACGAATCTTCAGAGTTCATCAAACCAGGTTTTCATACGATTAAAGATGTTCTTCACCGATCCCTTGCCCTTGCCGTTTTGCATGGCGTGCGTAATGACGGAGCGGTCGCGATGTCTGAGTTCATGGACCACAAGCCCGACCCCTGTTGCATAGATCGGATTTTCTATTTCCCTGATCAGCCCCGAACTGAATCCCGACGGGATGCCGATTTTCACCGGCATGCCCAGAACTTCGCGTGCGAGGTCGGCGGTACCCTTGATGAGCGATCCACCGCCTGTGAGAACCACGCCAGCGGAGAGATGTTTGGAATACCCGGAGCGTTTGATCTCCATCGCAGAGATTTCGAGGATTTCCTCCATCCTCGGTTGAATGACCTGGCACAAGAGCTTCTTGTCAATTTCGATCGGAGGACGGCCACCAATTCCAGGCAGAATGATCGGGCCGTTGTCTGCAATGGCAGACATGAAGGCAAAGCCATGCTCGATCTTCAATTTTTCGGCCTGATCAGTAAGAATGCCGAACCCTTTCCGGATATCGTCCGTTACTTTCTTTCCTGCCACTCCGATAACAGCCGTATGGCGAATGGTGCGCTCCTCGAAGACAGCGAGATCGGTTGTGCCCCCGCCGATATCCAGGAGAGCAACGCCCACCTCTTTTTCTTCGTCGTCCAGCACGGCATAGCTCGACGCAAGAGGCTCAAGGACCATATCATTGACCTGGATCCCGGCCCGCTGTACACACTTGTAGATATTCTGTGCGGCGGTGACCAATCCTGTGATAATATGGACCATCGCCTCCATACGAACACCGGACATGCCCACCGGGTCATAAATACCGTCCTGACCGTCGACAATGAACTGTTGAGGTATGACATGGATAATTTTTCGGTCGGAGGGGAGTGCGACCCGTTTTGTATCTTCGATGAGTCTCTCCACATCGTCCTGGGTAATTTCATTGTCTGGACGGCTGATTGCGACCACACCCCTGCTTTGAAAGCTCTGGATATGATCCCCGGCAATGCCAACCGTGACTGCCGTAATTTTCACTCCCGACTGCGCCTGTGCATCCTGAACGGCCTGCTGAATCGAACGAACAGTCTTTTCGATGTTTGTCACCACGCCGCGTGTCAGCCCGTCCGAAGGGCTTCGGCCTATTCCGAGAATGCTGAGCTTACCGGGATTATTTTCGTCGGGAGCAGCGACAATGGCGCATACTTTCGTCGTGCCAATGTCGAGACCGACTGCAATTTCGTTACTCATGTTGTTCCTTTTCTCACCAAAGAGATCTATGATTGTTTCGAGGTATTCCAGCGAACGACCACCTGGTCATCGTACCGGAGATCAACATACCGCAGTTGTGCCGCCCCGCGCCTGCGCACGACCTCATTCCAGAATGCTTCAAAGCGAACCAGCTTTCCGGCCGCGTTTCCCCGGCCAAAGAGCACCGGGACGCTGCCGTCCGTAGTGTAGAAAACAAGATCACCACCATTACGCAATCGGATCTCCGAAATAAGATGATACAGTTCCCGGTTGACGACCCGTGCCGTTTCCAGCAAGGAGATCGCTTCCGCCACATCAGGATGTTTCAGAACAGAGCCCGGGGAAATTGTCCCGTCATGGGGGATGTTGGAGACGAGCGGAAGGTCGAAGAGTTCCTCGGAAATGGAGTGAGGCAAAACGACCCCATCCGGGTCGAGATAAGGAAGCCCGCCAATGTTCAGCATGGCAATGGGGGTCCGTTCAACGACCGTAATTTTTAATGTTGACGGCAAATCGCGCTCAATCACGACGTCTTTCAGAAAATGATGGCTTACCACGTCTTTCCGAATAACCATAAGATCCAGGTCGTACATTTTCGTTCCCGCCTTCACGTGCGCCAGCTGGAGAATCTCCTGAGCATTGACCACACTGTTTCCTGCGATAATCACCTTTGTGACGACCAGGCCCGATTTCCAATAAGTTGCCCCGATGATCAGGGTCAGCGTGAGGGTGACCAGCGCAACAAATCCCGCCAGTATTTTCCTTGAATTTTTCACGCAACATTCACGATGACGTGCTCGGGAAATCCGACAAGCTTCACTTCGAGTTCCAGCAACACGCCCGCATTCTGATAGACAGTACGACGAACCAACTCGATCAGCCGAATCACGTCTTCGGCCCGCGCCGTGCCGAGGTTGACCATAAAATTCGCATGTTTCTCGGAGATCTGAGCACCGCCGATCCGCTTACCCTTCAGCCCCGCCTGCTCAATAAGCTTTGCCGCGAAGGTACCGGGCGGATTCTTGAACATGCTCCCCGAATTAGGGAGATTCAGAGGTTGCGTCGCATTGCGATGGGCCATCAACTCACTCTTTCGCTTCAAAATATCCTCGCGAGAATCCTTTTCAAGGCGAAAACGCGCTCCGAGTACGACGTCGCGGACAAAAACCGACGTTCGATAGGCGAAAGCCGCGTCCTTCTTTTGCACGCGCACAACGGAACCGTCGCGGATGACATCGGCATCCACAAAAAAATCCTGCATTTCATGACCATGTGCGCCGGCATTCATGACCACGGCACCTCCAACACTGCCGGGAATACCGGCGGCCCATTCAAGGCCACCGAGGCCGGCTTGCACGCAAAAATCCACAAGTTTTGTCAGCCGGGCCCCGGCCTCAGCCAGGACGAGATCACCATCCATGCGAACACCCGCCACGCCCGCCTCAAGATGAATGACCGCCCCGCGGATACCGTCATCGCTGACAATAAGATTGCTGCCCCGGCCGATAACCATAAACGGAACATTCTGCTGCTTTAGAAACGCTACAAGGGCAACAAGATCTTCGCTGCTTTTGGGCTCGAGAAAGTAGTCTGCAACGCCGCCGACCTTCATCGAGGTATAAGGAGCAAGGGAGTGATTCAGGATCACGGTTCCCTGAAAGATCTCCCGTATGTTGTCGGAGGAAATCATTTCGAGCAGTTCTTTCATTGAATCAGTTCTTCATCATCTTGAGGAATTCCTCGCCGTACTTCCAAATGTCACCGGCACCCATGGTGATGACAATGTCTCCCTTCCGGGTCATTGTCTTCAAGAACGCGGGAACCTGTTTCTTATCTGACACGTAATGCACATCCTTGTGACCAAACCGTTTGGCCGCATCCACAATCAATTCACCGCTTACTCCCTGAATCGGCTCTTCGCGGGCGGGGTAGACATCCGTGACGATGAGAATGTCCGAGAGGAGAAAAGATTTGCCGAACTCCTCGTAGAAATCACGCGTGCGCGAATACAAATGGGGCTGAAAAACGCAGATAACCCTGCGGCGCCATCCGGCTTTGGCTCCGGCCAGCGTTGCTTTGCATTCTGTGGGATGATGAGCGTAATCGTCGTAGAGGGTAATTCCGGCAATCTCACCCTTCTTCTCCCAACGCCGGTAAACCCCGGAAAATCGCTCGATGCCGGCTTTGACCTTTTCAAACGAGACGCCCAACTCCAATCCGACAGCGAGCGCCGCAAGTGCGTTTTGCACATTATGCCTTCCCGGAATCTGGATGGTGATCTGGCCAAGATCATTTCCCGATCGGACCAGCGTGAAGGTTGATGTGTTGTTCTTGTATTGAATGTCGACGGCCTGGATATCGGCTTGCGGATTCATCCCGTAGGTGATGATTTTCTTCCTGCTGAGCTGAGGCATGATATCGAGGAGTGCCGGCTCATCCACGCAGAGAACGATGAATCCGTAAAACGGGACCTTCGAAGCAAATTGAACGAAAGCACCTTTGATATCCTCAAGGTCGCGGTAACAATCCAGGTGGTCAGTCTCCAGCGTTGTGAGGATGGCAACGGTGGGTGTAATCGAAAGAAACGAGCGGTCGTATTCATCAGCTTCGACAACGATGAAATCGCCATGGCCCAGCCTGGCATTTGTTCCTCCAAGGCCGCTCAGCTTTCCGCCTACAATCACCGTTGGGTCGAGACCTCCCTCCAGAAGGACAAGGCTGATCATGGAGGTCGTTGTTGTTTTTCCGTGAGTTCCGGCGATACCGACGCCGTATTTGAGTCTCATCATTTCCGCAAGCATCTCGGCCCTGCGGATCAAAGGGATCTTTCGACGCTGCGCTGCGACCAGCTCGGGGTTCTCCGGCTGAACGGCCGACGAATACACAAGGGCATCGACATCCTCTCCAACATTCGATTCAGCGTGTCCTTCCATGATAACGGCTCCCAGCTTCTGGAGGCGTTCAGTCACTTCGGAGAGGGCACGATCGGAACCGCTCACGGAGAAACCCTGATCCAGAAGTATTTCCGCAATCCCGCTCATGCCGATGCCGCCGATTCCCACGAAGTGAATTTTTTTAATGGACGAGAACATTGCAGATGCCGGTTAAGAGTTTTCTGGATCCTCAGCCTTCGGCTGTCAGGGTTTTCTTCGTTGCATGCCGAAGCGGCGCCGTTTTCCGCGCGGAACGCGTTCAGCGATTTTTTCCATTTCCACGACAAGCTCGTCGCTTCGTTCATATCGCCCGACGCGGACGCGGAAAATCCGGCGACGGTTCTTGATCTTGAAGACGATGAGCTGAAATCTTCCGGCCGTCTGAACGAGGCGTTCTCTTCCGATATGAAGCCATTCGATATCTGTCAGAGGAATAACCTTCTCGCTCCTGCGGGAGCGGAAAATAATGCGGTCATGTTCGAGTATCAGCCTTCTGTCGCGCAGGCGGTTGAGGAAGAGTCCGATGAGCGAGACGAGAAAGAACAGCACCATGATGTAGACAATCGGATCCCGGTAAATAAGAATAAACTGATCTTCGACAAAGCTCCCGCGAATCCCGGCGTAGAGGAGCAATGCAACCAGATACATCAACATTTGCTGATAATAGAAGTCGAGCTTGTATCTGAAGGTTCTTTCCATTATGAGGCCCCGGCGAATCCTAAAAGGCACTCAGCAACAATTTTTCCCGCCTCGGGGCGACCGAGTCGGCGGCTTGCCGCGGTCATCGAAGCTCTGAGCTCCTTGTTGCGAAGGAGACTTGCGAGCGATTCCTCAAGACGATGAGAGAGGTCGCGGTCCCGGATCATCAAAGCAGCGCCAGCATCGACCAGGGATTGAGCGTTATGCGTCTGGTGGTCGTCCGCCGCAAAGGGATAGGGAACGAGAATCGCCGGTTTTCCGATGCGGGTTACTTCGGCAAGCGTTGACGCACCGGCCCGACACAGCACAATGTCGGCGGCAGCATACGCATGGCCTATGTTCTCGATGAACGGACCGATCCATCCCATCTTTTTGTCTCCAAGAGCGAGGCGAATCTCTTCATATTGCCCCGGACCGGTCTGCCAGATCAACTGAGTCTGCGAATCCCGCAATACTCCGGCCATGGAAAGGATAACATCGTTCAGTGATCGCGTTCCCTGACTGCCGCCGATAACGAGAACAGTCGTCTTCTTCTTATCAAGACCAAACGCGTGGCATGCTTCATCCCGATTCGCCGCAGGCAGCCCGGAGCGTGTCGGTGTTCCAATAACCCTCGCGTTGTCTTTCCGCTTCAGCCGCCGGGCAGTATCCTCGAAACCACAAAACACTTTCTGTGCCTTTGATGCCAGAAGGCGCGTCGTTCTTCCGGGAAGGCTGTTCGATTCATGTATGACCACCGGAACGCTTTTCATGAGCGCTCCCAGCAGAACAGGTCCGCTGACATAACCACCCGTTCCGAGAACGGCATCAGGCTTCAGACGGCCTATCAATGTCAGAGATTGCATAAGCGACACGGCCATTTTGAGGGGAACAAGGAGATTCTTGAAACTCATTGCCCTGCGTAGTCCCGCAGCCCAGATGGTGTGCAAGGGATACCCGTGTTTGGGCACGATGCGGGCTTCTATCCGGTCCTTTGTTCCTACAAAAACAATGTTCGCTGTCGGCTGCAATGCGCGAACCTCCTCGGCAACTGCAAGAGCGGGATACAGATGGCCGCCTGTACCTCCTCCCGCAAAGATGAATGTCGGTCGATTTCCTGACACCGCTCTCAATACACCCTGGACTGCGTTGAATTCATCGGCTCCACCGGCATCACGCCATCCGGGAGCGACGAAGCTCGCGGGTGAAGGTCGGTTTGCGCCGAAATGTTCAGCAGGACGCCGATGCTGAACGATGAGAACACGAGCGATGAACCGCCATAGCTGACGAAGGGCATGGGAAGTCCGGTTGTGGGCAGAATTCCCAGGGTTACCCCCGCGTTCACCAACGCATACATCGTTGTCGTACACGTAATGGCGATTGCCAGCAATCGGCCAAACTCGTCGCGCGCAAACTTTGCAATTTTGAATCCCCGCAGCATGATGAGCAGAAAAAGGCCCATGAAGAACATCGTGCCGATGAATCCATACTCTTCACCGACAATCGAAAAGACAAAATCGCCGTACGATTCGGGGAGGAATAAATCTCTCTGTTTGCTTTCGCCCGGCCCGAGTCCGAGGAAGCCGCCGTTGCCAAACCCGATAATGCCCTGCCAGAGCTGGTAGTTTACCGATCCGGCATCGAGATTCCCCGCGAGAAACGCCTTCACGCGCGCCATCCGATATGGGGCACTCACCATATATGCAGCGATGACAGGGAGAGCAGCGAGGCCCGTCCAGAACAAGTGCATGAACCGCGTGCGGCCGATGTACAGCATGACAAAACTCAGCAAAAGAATCATCGCACCGGAGCTGAAGTTTGGCTGCAACAGGACCAAACCCGCAACGGAGGCAATCCAAATCATCATCGGGAGGAATCCGCGCTTGAAGTCTTTGATCGTCTCTCCCTTGACGGAGATCAGCGTGCAAAGGTGGAAGAGGAGGGCGAACTTGGCGAATTCCGAAGGTTGAAACCCAAACCCGCCGAAACGCAGCCATCGGGCAGCACCCTTCAACTCTCCGCCAAGGGCAAGCGTGAGCACCAAAAGGACAACAGAAAGAATAAGGGCAGGCTTAGTCAGTTTGCGGTACTTCCTGTAATTGATCGACATGCCGATGAAAAGAGCTGCAATTCCCACAAGAATCTTGAGTGCATGCGAATTCAGCAGCCGGCTGCTTTCGCCGAATTTTTGCAGGGCCCATGTTGCCGAGGCGCTGTAGACGACCCCAAGGCTTAGCACCATGAGGGTCAACACAGCGATAAGTGTAAGGATATCGATATGATTCCGTTGTGAAGTTGTCACAGTGTTCAAAGTTTTGCCACAAGTTCTTTGAAGATGCGGCCCCGTTGTTCGTAGTTTTGAAACCAATCGAACGAGGCGCATGCCGGCGAAAGAAGAACAACATCTCCCTGCGATGCGAGCCCGGCCGACAAACGAACAGCTTCTTCCATGGAGTTCGCCCGTACGACATGTGTCAGTTCATTGAAGGCGCGGTCGACCTTTTCGGCAGATTCTCCGAGAGCAACAACAGCCTTTACGCGTTCGCGAACGAGTTCCCTGAGACGGCCATAATCGTTCCCCTTGTCTCTTCCTCCCATGAGCACCACGATGGGTGCCTCGAACGCCTGCAAAGCGTACCAGACGGAATCCACATTGGTTGCCTTGGAATCGTTCACGTAGCGCACGCCATGGACTTCCCTGACAAATTCAAGCCGATGCTCCACCCCTTTGAAATTCCGCAGGGTGCTCCGTGTCGATGCAAGAGGAACTCCGGCCCAGGCGCCTGCAAGTACCGCTGCCATGGCATTTGAGGCGTTATGCATGCCTTTAATCGTAATTTCTTCCAACGGGATAACCTCGGAGCGTTTGCCGGCGAGGGAAATTGTGAGTTTCCCATTCTCCACAAAGGCACCTTCGCTCAGCGATTTCTTGAGGCTAAAGGGTATAGTCCGACATTGTGCCGAACGGACCGTTTTTTGCGTCCACTCGTCGTCCGCGGAGTAGATGACCGCATCCTCACCGCGCTGATTCCGGAAGACGCGGGCCTTGGATGCAGCATAGAGTTCCATTGAGTGGTTGTAGCGGTCCATATGATCTTCCGTGATATTCAGGATCACCGAGAGGCTTGGTTTGAAGGTCTCGCAGTGATCGAGCTGAAAACTGCTTACTTCCAGAACAGCAAGATCCGTTTCAGCCAATTCCAAAACGACCGATGAAAATGCCGTTCCAATGTTACCCGCAACAGCATGTTTCTTTTTTGCATCGCCCAGGATCCTCCCAATCAACGTCGTTGTGGTCGTTTTCCCGTTGCTTCCGGTGACGGCGATCATCGGGCAGCGGCAGTACCAGCTCGCTGCTTCCAATTCACTCACGACCCGGATGTTGCGTTCCAGCGCCTTACGAACGACCGGGGCACCGCTGGGTACCCCGGGGCTGATGATCATCAAAGAACAATCGAACACGCGGTCGGTGTGACCGCCGGTTTCGAGGGAAATTTGGTTTTCCCGGAGTTCAGCGACAGGCAGTTCAAGCTGATCGGCCTTTTGCTGATCGCTGAGCAGGACGCGGGCGCCCTGAGAAGCCACAAGTTTTGCCACGGCGAGGCCGCTCCGGGCCGCGCCGATAACGGTAATCGATGTTGACCGGAGATCATGAACATTCATCGTTTCAGCGTCCCCGCGGGGACGGAACTGCGTTTATCGAACCTTGAACGTTGCAAGACTGAGAATCATCAGAAGAATCGCGAGTATGTAGAATCGCGTAACGATTTTCGGCTCGGGCCATCCCATGAGCTCAAAATGGTGGTGTATGGGAGCCATACGGAAGATCCGGCGCCCTTCTCCATACTTCTTCTTGGTGTACTTGAAATAGAGCCGCTGGAGAATGACCGAGGCTGTTTCAAGAAGAAAAACACCTCCCAGGGTCGGCAGCAGAAGTTCTTTCTTCATGAGAACGCACATTGCGCCTATTGCTCCGCCGAGGGCCAGGGAACCGGTATCCCCCATAAAGACCTGCGCGGGGTATGAATTGAACCAGAGAAATCCGAGTGCGGCCCCAACAAGGGCGGCACAATAGACAGCCAGTTCTCCGTTCCCGCGAAGATAGGGAATCGTCAGGTACTGACTCAGCTCGCTGTGTCCCGAGACATAAGCGATGACAGCGAGCGTCATACCCACAATGCCGACCGTTCCGATGGCAAGCCCGTCAAGTCCGTCTGTCAGGTTGACAGCGTTTGATGTTGCGGTGACGATAAAAATGACGACAGGAATGTAAAGCCATCCGAGATCAAGCTCGAGATTCTTGAAGAACGGAACCGTGGTGCTCGATTTCAGCTTCCAGAGATTCTGATCAATCCATTCCGGATAGAAAAAGATGACACTGCCGACAATGAGGCCAACCAGGACCTGTCCGATGATCTTGTACCGGCCAATAAGGCCTTTCGGTTTTTTCCTGACGACTTTGAGATAGTCGTCCAGAAATCCCACGGCGCCGAGAGCGATGGTGACAAAAAGAATGAGGATGACGTACATGTTCTTCACATCAGCCCACAGGATGGCGGGAATGACCGTGGACGCCAGGACAATGAGCCCGCCCATCGTCGGAGTGCCCGCTTTGGTCAGGTGGGTTTTAGGGGCTTCGAGTTTGGCAGCTTCGCCGATTTGCCTTGCCCGCAATCGTGCGATGATCTTTGGCCCGAGCCAGAACGCGATGAGGAGAGCCGTCACAGCCGCAGCGCCGGCGCGGAACGTGATAAACCGGAAAACACCGAACCCGGGAATATCGTAGAGCTTATCGAGATGTGTCAGAAAATAATAGAGCATGGTCAGGCTGCTTTTGAGATCCGCTCCTTCAGGAATGTCACAACATCTTCCATTTTCATACCTCGGGATCCCTTGATCAGAACAACATCCCCGCGGGTTAGAAGCTCGGCGAGGTATTCCGAGAGCATGTTTTTCTGTTCATAGTGCGCTTTGAAAGGAACCGTCGCTGCGTCATTGGTATTCTTTGACAACTGGCCGTAGGTGAGCAGGTATTCCACTCCGCTCAGATGGACGTGTTCGCCGACCAAACGGTGTTCGTCGGCGGCTGCAGGTCCGAGTTCGAGCATGTCTGCCAGAACGGCGATTTTCTTTCCGGTTGTTCTCATTGCCTTCAGCGTGTCGAGGGCCGCGCTGACGGAGTCGGGATTCGAATTATAGGTATCGTTCAGAATGGTTATGCCATTGACCCGGAACACCTCCATCCTCTTGCTGGCGGCAGTAAACGAGGCAAGCGCATGCTGCATTTTTCCGGCAGGTACGTGGAAAAAGCTTCCTACGGCAAGAGCAGCGAGGGCGTTTTTCGCGTTGTGGATGCCCGGGACCGCAAGAGTAACATGGAACGAAGACTTCCCCGTTTTGACGTCAAATTCTGCAGCGCCCTGATCGTTCACCAACAAGTCTGTCCCTTGTACATCAAAATCCCTGCGCGCAAAACCGTAGGAAAGCGCTTTTGCAAACCCCCGTCCGCGCCGCGAAAGCAGGGCATCATCTTTATTCAGGAACACCGCACCGTCGCGAGGACGGTGTAATTTCAGCCAATCGAAGAGTTCCGCTTCGGCTTCTGCCACACCTTGAAGGGACCCAAAAAATTCGAGATGTTCACGGCCGATGTTCGTGATGAGGCCGTGGGTTGGCTCCAGAAGGGAACAGAGATACGCGATTTCTCCGGGGTGATTTGTGCCTATTTCGATGACAGCAATTTCATGACCTTCTTCGAGCCTGAGGAGTGTCAACGGCACGCCAATGTGATTATTCAGGTTGCCTTCGGTTGCGAGGACGTTGAATTTCTCGGAGAGGACAGCCCTGATCATTTCCTTCGTGGTGGTCTTGCCGTTGCTGCCGCCGACGGCGAGAACCGGGATGCGGAATTTTCTTCGGCAGTTTCTCGCAAGTTCACCGAGGGCACGGGCACTGTCGTCCACCACAAGCTTTGGGACCGGAAGGGCTTTCAAGTACGAAGGATTCATCGTCGCCCATTTGTTTTCCACAATGAGGGCCTTGGCTCCCGCTTTTACGGCGTTCGAAAGAAAATTATGTCCGTCAAAACGCTCGCCCCGGAGGGCAAAGAAAATACTTCCCGGCGAGACATTTCTCGAATCAATGGAGACCGAGGTGAACGAGAGAGACGAATCTTCCAGCTCTTCCGATTGGAGATGCGTCACCTTGAGTATGTCGGCACTTGAGAGTTTCACGTGAGGAATTCCTCGACGATTTCCCGGTCGCTTAAATGCAGCCGCTGTGTGCCAATGATCTGATACTCTTCGTGTCCCTTGCCGGCGATCAGGACGATATCACCCGTAGCGGCGAGACCGAGGGCATGTTCAATTGCTTTTCGCCGGTCGGCGGCCTGAACCGTGGTTTTGCCCGATGGCATGCCTCGAACGATATCATCAATAATTGCCTGAGGGTCTTCCGTGCGCGGGTTATCGGAAGTGACAATACAGACATCGCTCAATTCGCCCGCAATCTTTCCCATGAGCGGCCTTTTCGATTTGTCCCGGTCTCCGCCTGCGCCAAAAACGGTGATGATCTTCCCGTGCCGTTGTTTCGGCATGACCTCATGGATCGCTTTCAGGCATTTTTCGAGAGCGTCCGGTGTATGGGCATAGTCGATAATGGCGGTCCATCCTTTTGGGGAGGCAATGCGCTCAAAACGCCCCCGAACGTTGCCGAGGCGCGATATTCCCAGACACACCGTTTCAACGGGAATATCGAGAGCCAGACCGGTGGTGAACGCGGCCAGGACGTTATACACATTAAACCGGCCGACCAGGGACGTTTCCACCGCGCTTTGTCGGCCCCGGTACTCCAGCCGCACCGATGTTCCCTGCACCGAAAGATCCGCGCTGACGACACGAACATCTGCCCCGGCGTCGAACCCATAGGAAATCGTTTTACCGGGGGACGCGGAAGAAACCTGCCGGCCCCAATCGTCATCCCAATTGGTCACAGCCCATGCATCGGGGGAAAGGCCGTCGAAAAGCAGTTTTTTCGATCTGAAGTACTCCTCCATGTTACCGTGATAATCAAGATGGTCCTGGGTCAGGTTGGTGAATGTCCCCACCCTGAAGTCGATTCCATGAACCCGCGACTGATGCAGGGCATGGGACGATACTTCCATGGAGACCGAGGAGCATCCCGCCTTCATCATGCGCGACAGGAGTTCGTTCAATTCAAGAGATTCCGGCGTTGTATGGGTGGCCGGAACAACTTCCGTCCCTATTCTATATTCTATTGTTCCTACAAGTCCCACAGATTGTCCTGCAGCCTCGAGAATCGATTTTATCAAATGTGTCGTAGTCGTTTTTCCATTCGTACCCGTCACACCAATGACCGACAGATGCCTGGACGGTTGGCCATAATAATTCGCGGATATGAGAGCCAGCGTTTTCCTTGTATCGGCAACAACCACTTTCACCACGCCGGCATGCATACAGAGAGAATCGGGTATGGCATCGTCCTGTTCGACAACGACCACCTTTGCCCCGGCACTGATTGCCTGCTGAAGAAAGCGATGGCCGTCCGCGCCCGATCCCCGGAGAGCGACAAAACAATCGGCCCTCCGCACCTTCCTCGAATCATATTGGATGCCTCCGACCTCCACATCGTGTGTCACAACCATGCGGCCAAACATTGTTTGGAACATCTTTATGACGGAGACACCTTCAAGAAGCTGAGCCAATTTCATAGTTCTTTAGTACAAGACCGCCGTGGCAAGGGCGGGAGGCTCGCAGAGAAGCTGCACTTTTGACCCTGATTGCGCCTTTTGCCCCGGGGCCGGGATCTGGCGAACAACAACGCCTGAACCCTCGATTGCGATATCAAAATCATCTATCACGAGTCTGTTGATGGCACGCCGGATGGTCATGGTGCGCACATCAGGAACGGTCATCATGCCTTTCGTATCTCTTGCCGGCTCAGTGTTGAGGGCGAGCTTGATGATGTCGCCGCGCTCGACCCGCGTTCCGGGATTTGGCGCTTGCCGGACGATCACGTCGCCCTTGCCAAAAAGGACACCCTTGAGTCCGCGGCCTGCAAGAATTTTTTCTGCAATGGCGATGCGGATGTTGCGCACATCGGGGACGGTGATGATTTCTTTTTCATCCGGTACCCCGGGTGGCGAGGAGGGCCGCGAGAATTTCCACGACGTGTGAATCACGCGTTCGGCGATCGCCTTGAAAATCGGACCGCTCGTTATGCCGCCATAGTATCCCCTCGACCGGGGATTGTCCATCATCACGAGGCACACCAGCTGGGGATCTTCGACGGGAAAGAAACCGGCGAAAGATGCTGTGTAATATCCCGCTTCATATTTTCCCTCGATGATGCGGCGTGCGGTGCCTGTTTTCCCGGCAATTCTCACGCCTTCGATACGCACTTCGCGCGCGGACCCTCGTTCAACAACTCCTTCAAATGCGTCGCGGAGCAGTGCACAGGTTTCTTCCGAAACAACCTTGCGTATTCGCTGAGGAGATTGTTCCGCGAGAAACTCACCCTCGGTGTTCCGAACGCCCGCAATGACGTACGGCCTCATCAAGATGCCATTGTTGGCGACGGCTGCATACGCTGCGGCGATCTGGAGAGGCGTTGCAGCAACTTCGTACCCGTACGAGAGCGTCTTGAGTGTTGTGCCCGACCACTGAAAAGGCTTCTTGAGGCGTCCGCGTACTTCTCCCGGAAGGTCGACACCGGTCGGTATGCCGAAACCAAAATCGCGCGCCTGACGATACAGATTCTCCGCCCCTATGATATCACTGGCTTTGGCCATAACAATGTTGCTGGATTGCTCAATGGCCTCTTGAAAGGTGAGAACGTCATGTTTATGAGAGTCGGTAATGAGGCGCGGCTTGCCGCCCCTCACCGGAACTTTGAATATGCCGTTCTCGGCATTGAAACGTTTTTCAGGGGGGATAAGATCATGTTCGTACGCCGCGCTTGCCGTAACGATCTTGAAAACAGAACCCGGTTCAAATATATCCGTCACGACGCGGTTTTTTGCAATGAGCGCGTCGTATCGCGTGAATTCGTTGGGATTGACGCCGGGCTCGGTGGCGAGCGCCAGAATTTCTCCTGTCTTCGGATTGAGCATGACCGCCAGGCCTCCGTCCGCCTTGTTGGCCAGCACGCCCTTCTTCAATTCTTCTTCAACGATCGCCTGATACGCAAGGTCGATGGTGAGTGAAATGTGGTGTCCGTCGACAGGATTGGTTGAAGGATAATCTGCGGAAGGCCGTGGTCTGCCCAGTCCATCGCGCTGCATCGTGACCGATCCGCTGGTTCCGCGCAGCTCGTCATCACACTGGAGCTCGATGCCGGAAATTCCCTTGTTATCGATATCCGTGAAGCCTATCAGAGCACCCGCGAGCTCATCGTAGTGATAGAGGCGTTTGGGTTCGTTGACTGCTACAACGCCCTCAAGCTTTTGAGCCTCGAGTTTTCGGGCAAGCTCCGGTTGAACGCGGCGCTCGAGCCACACAAAACGACGACCGGATTCCGCCTCGCGCAACTTTGCGACATACTGTAACTTTGGGCGGCCAAAAACCGTCGAAAATCTCTCAGCGACGCGTTCTACATTCTCGCCGATGATCTTCGGATCAGCAGCAAACGACATGAACATCGTATTTGATGCAAGGACGTTTCCGTTACGGTCGTAGATGTTTCCCCGAACCGCCGGGAGAATGAATTTCTGTTCGTATTGCTTCTTTGCTATTGTCTGGAATTTCGGAGAGTCGAGAATCTGAATCTTTACCAATCGACCCGCGATAGCGACAAAGAAAAGAGCAAGGACCAGCTTAAGAAAGAAAAGCCGGCCGGAAAGCTGCGATTTTGCGCTTTCTTGGGGGTTTTCGGGCACTATGGGGGGCGGAATTGACATACAATCAGGGCTTTGGCACTTCTTCCTCGACCCTCCTCGCCTTTTCGGGGTCGATCGTGAGCCACACCGGGGGCTCCTTCGGCACGATGAGATCAAGCTCCCTTTCGGCCAGTTCCTGGATGCGTTCGAGGCTGGCCATCTTGTTGATTTGAGCTTTCATGATTTCCTGTTCCATCAAGATGCGCCGGTGCTGCGTTTCCAGCGAATTGATTTCGTTCATCAGCTGGTCGACCGCAATGATGTTCCCTATGTATAAGACAGTACCAATGGCTGTGCCAATAAGGAGAAGAACGATGGAAAAAGGAGAGATTCTCCTTCGGACAATGCGCCGGTTCCGCTGTCCGGACGCCTGGCTCCGCTCGGCAGCGACCGTTCCCACCGTGCCCGGATAAACATCCGGCCGCTGGGGAAGAGTCGGTGCTTGTTGGAGGAAGGGCTCTGTTGTGTCTCTCACGTCATTGTGTCCGATCAGTCGTCCCATGTCAGATCCGTTCCGCCGCCCGCAATTTGGCGCTTCGTGCCCGGGGGTTTCTTGCAAGCTCACCGGGTGATGCGACCACCGGTTTTCTGGTAAGGATTTTCAGCCGGGGTTCGACGGGTCGATCAGGAAGCAATGCGGTCTCCGATCGAACAGAGGTTGCGGAAGCCGCCTTGAATTGTTGTTTGATGATCCTGTCCTCGAGCGAGTGATAGGAAATCGTCACAATCCTTCCTCCCGGGACTACAAGGTCAATTGCCTCCGACAGCCCTCGTTCCAGTTGTCCAAGTTCATCGTTCACTGCAATCCGAAGAGACTGAAAAACCCGGGCGAGGGATTTTGTGAGGAAACGCTGTCCAACCGCTTCCCGAACAATTGCCGCAAGATCGCCTGTTGTCCTGATGGGGGTGCGCCGGCGATGTTCGATAATCTTTCTTGCAATCCTGCGCGCATGTCTTTCTTCTCCATATTCCTTCAGCAGCCGTGTCAACTCATCGGCGGAAATTTCACGAAGCACAGCCTCTGCGTCGCGGGGGCGCCTCCGATCCATGCGCATGTCGAGGCGATCGTCGGCACGAAAGCTGAAACCCCGCGATCCCTGATCCAGCTGAAACGACGAAACTCCCAGATCGAACAACACCCCGTTCACGGAGTTGATCCGAAGCTTTGACAGAACTGCCCCGAAGCTGCCAAAGTCTGACTGAACGAGAACACACCGGCCTGTCTCATCGGTCAGCCGTTCACGGGCGGCAGCGATGGCATCAGCATCGGCATCGATGCCTATGAGCCTGCCTCCGGGTGCAAGGTGCTGCAGCAAAGCCTCTGCATGCCCGGCTCCGCCGAGGGTTGCATCCACATAGATCCCTTCAGGAGCGGTAACGAGAAGCGAGAGAACTTCGCGCAGGAGGACAGGCGTATGAAATGGGGCTGTGGGCAACTCTTAGGCATTCGGTTTGAGGACCGACTCGGCAACGGTTTCGTACGTCGCCGGCTGGTTATTCATGTATTCTTCATAGTTCTTGGGATTCCAGATTTCAATTCTTTCAAGGACACCGAGAATCAACACTTCATTTTCGATTCCTGCGAATTTCTGCAAATCCTGAGGAATACTGATGCGAGCCTGACTGTCCAGTTGGCAATCGCTGGACCATTGGAGGAGGGTTCGCACGAAGAACCTGTGCTGGGGATTCGAAGGGGAGAGATTGCGGATGGAATCCTCCAGTCTGTTCCATTCATCCTGGGGATACAAGAAGAGGCACTGCTCAAAGCCACGCGTGATGATGAAGGTATCATTTGCCGCCGGCGAGACGCTCTTACGGAGCTTTGCCGGGAGGGCAATGCGCCCCTTGTTGTCAACCGAATACGCGTATCGGCCCTTGAACGAAGACATTGCGCGAGCAGCCTCCGGAAGTACTTGATTTTATTGAAGTAAAGACACCTCTCCCACATTCCCCACTTTTCCCCACACGGGTCTGCAATTTACGGAAATACGCGTTAAAGTCAAGCTCAAAGTGCAACAAATACAAGGGTTTTAGGATGTGGATAAATCGGTTGAATCGGTGGATAAGTTGCTTGCCGGTGGTGTTCCCCACTTTGGCAAAAACGGCCAAAAGGAGAAAAATTTAAAAGGAAATCTGGAGGAATTTCACATGTCAGACCCTACTTATGGCCTTTCAGAACTTTATAAATCGCCGAATAGTCCTCTTTTCCAAAGCCCATTGACACTGCATTCGTCAGGAGGTCCCGGGCAACTTCGATTGTCGGGACCTTTGCTCCACGATCCGCAGCTGTTTGAATGATGAGGTTCACATCTTTGAGCATATGCTCTGTGAAGAAACGAGGCACAAAATTTCCCTCGAGGATGGATTTTCCTTTGGTCTGATAGGTGGGGGAATGAAGGGCCGAGTTGCCCAGGATATCCAGAATGGTCTGCGGGCTGACCGAGGATTTTTCTGCAAGGATAAGGCCCTGACAGAGCGTGGTAATGGCTCCCGCGATGAAGAGGTTGCAAATCAGTTTAGCATACGACGCATCCTGCGCTTGTTGGAATTTCCAGATCTTCGAACCCAGAGTGAGCAGGACCGGCTCGATGCGGGCAAGAGTTTTTCCTGCTCCTCCCACGAAAAGCAAGAGGGTTCCTTCTGTCACTTGTGGAACGCTCCCCAAAACCGGGCAATGGATAAAAACGCGGTCTCGGGCCGAATAGACGCGGGCCAATTCCGCGGTCAATGATGGAGAGACCGTACTGCAATCGATGTGTATTCCATTCTCAGATAAACCGGAAAGAATTCCGTTGTCGCCCAGCGAAACCTCCCGGAGCACCTCGGGAGTCGAAAGCATGGAAAGAACAATAGTGGATCGTTGTGCCGCCTCCGCGGGATTCCGGGCCCAAGAGGCGCCGCCCTCGACAAGGGACTCACCTTTCTTCTTTGATCTATTATAGACGGTAAGGGGATATCCCGCAGCCTGCAGCCTTGTTGCCATCGCGTGGCCCATGAGCCCCAATCCGATGAATCCTATATTTGGCTTTTCCATTTTCTTCTCCTGTTGAACTCCGGCAATATACACAAGAGAGGACTGAAGTTCACGAAACGAGGCCCCTTGTCTTTTCTTCAAAAACTCGCGTTCTTTCCGGGGCCCTTCAATCACACTCCGAGGTATTCATGGAACAGCGCTTATTCAGCGAATCGGATCTCGATCGGATCTCAGCTGCAGTTCGGCAGGCTGAGAAGAAAACATCCGGTGAAATCGTACCGTATTTCGTCGAAAGGAGCGACAGCTATGAAATTGCTCTTTGGCGCGGCGGCGCGTTTCTCGGCTCGGTGTGCGCCTTGGTTCTCGCGGCCATTCACCTGTTCAGCGACGAATGGCACGGGTTCGGGCTTATCGAGGTGCTTCTTCTTGTGGCAGGGGCATCAGGAATCGGAATCGCCCTGGTGTATTGGGTTCCATTGCTGAGGCGTCTCTTTGCCGGCAACGAAACCCTTGAACAAAGAGTTGCACAAAGGGCTGCCCAGGCCTTCATCGCAGAAGAGGTTTTTCAAACCCGTGACCGCACCGGAATTCTCCTGTTTCTGAGTTATCTCGAGCACAAGGTCCTCGTGGTCGGAGATTCCGGCATCAATGCAAAAGTGAAACAAGGAGAATGGGAAGGCATTGTTGGTGCAATGGTGCGAGGGATCAATGAAGGACGCCCTGCGGACGGTCTGATCCAGGCGATTGAAATGTGCGGGAGCCTGCTGCAGAAACATGGTGTCAAGAGACGCAGACACGACACAAACGAATTAGCCAACCGGCTGCGGACAGGCGCACGACGTCGCTCCGGAGGGAGGAGGAAACGGCCATGAAACGCCTAGCCCTTCTTGTTGCGCTCATCTGTTCCTTTCCGTCAGCTGCCCGGCCGCAAGTCGTACCCTATCTCTCGGCCCGAGTAAATGATTATGCCGGCATCCTCTCATCGCAGACCGTTTTCGAGCTGGAGAATCAACTCAAAGAGCATGAACGGAAAACATCCAATCAGATAGCAGTTCTTACCATCGCAAGCCTGGAAGGATTATCGATCGAGGAATATTCCATGAAGGTGGCAGAAACATGGAAATTGGGCCAGAAAGAAAAAGACAATGGTGTTCTCCTCCTTGTCTCGCGCGATGATCGAAAACTGAGGATTGAAGTAGGAGACGGCCTTGAGGGGGTGCTCACCGATGCCCGATCAAGCCAGATTATCCGGCACGAGATCGTTCCTCATTTCAAAAACGGGGCGTATGATGCAGGCGTGCAGGCGGGTGTGAGCGCAATTCTTGGAACCATCGATGGAACGTATACAGCGGAAGACACTGATGAATTCGCTTCAGACGAAGGATTCAGCAGTATCGGCGAAAAGCTCATCGGATTGGGTATTTTCGGCTTTGTTGTTGGAATTTTCACACTCGTTGGGCTCTTTCAAAAAGGCGCCACAAGCTGGTTTCTCTATTTCTTTCTCATGCCTTTTTGGATTGCCTTTCCCCTGGCAATTCTCGGCACGATAGTCCCTTTTGTCATCTATGCGATAGCATTTCCCCTCATCAAGCTCTATATCCGCAATAACCCGACAATGAAACAATGGGGTGAAAAGTGGGCGGCTTCCGGGGCCGGAACCGGCAGCGGCTGGAGTTCGGGCGGCGGGTGGTCCTCCGGAGGGGGAGGGTTTTCGGGCGGCGGAGGCAGCTTCTCTGGTGGTGGAAGCTCGGGAAGCTGGTAGGATCCGACGACAGGGTCTTCTTCAAAGAAAGGAACGTTCGCTGAGCTTTTTCTTCAGGTCTTCAGCGCCGGCAAAGAGAATCCCAGAGATGCCTGCTGCTTCAGCGCCGCGGACATTCTCTTCGAGATCATCTATAAAGAGAAACTCCGATGGAGGCCTGCCATACGAGCGAAGGACCTTTTCGTAGTAGGCAGGATCCGGTTTCAAGGCTTTGAGTTGATAGGAAAGAAAATGTTTCTGCAACAGGGGGAGAAACGCGAAATGTTCCATGCAATAGACATAATGGAGCTCATTCGTGTTGCTCACCAGTCCGGTCTCCGTGCGTTTTGCCACGGCCCTGAGCAGATCTTCCATCCCGGCAACAGGTTCTCCGATCACTTTCAACATCGCCTCGCGAAGAAGTTCTTGAGAATAGCGGTGGTCGAAGATCTCTGAGAGTTCCTTCAAGTATTCTCCCGTTGTTGTTACTCCCCCCTCGTAGCGTCGGACTCTCTCCATGATGCCTTTCTGGTACTTCTGCCGTGCAACGGCCGGATCGATCCCGAGGTGGCGCGTAAAAGCCCCGGGATGGATGGAGACAAGGACGCTGCCTAGATCAAACAAAAGTACGGACGGAACGCTCATCCTTTGGTCTCGATGGAAATTTCTTTTCCGAGTGTAATGAGGGCGTAATACCCCTTGCCGGCAGGGCCGCAATTGACCATCGTGGACCTGCCCAGCGTGTCAATTCCGCGAGCCTCATGAATGTGACCGCAGATAACGACGGCAGGTTGAAACTGCTCTATGAATTTTCTTATGGCAGCGCTCCCGACGTGACGCCCACCCGGCAGTTCGTCCAGCCGGGTATTCAACGGAGGTGCATGGGGAACAAAGATCGTTGTACGGGCTGATTGTACGTCTTTCCATCCAGCGTGCGCTCGGAGAGCAAGCTCCTCTTCGGAAATCTCATAGGGCGTGTTCATGGGTGTGAAAGGCGAAGCGGAAACCCCGAAGATTCCCACCTGATCAAACATCATTCCCCGCCCATTGATACCCACGCCCATTTCATCGAATGCCTCGTCCGATTCGGGCGCATCCATATTTCCGGCGACGGCGAACACCGGCTGCTGGAAGCGTTGAAATTGTTTGATGGCATTCCGCGCATCGAGAGCCGTTCCATGCGTTGTAATGTCTCCGGCGAGAATAACGGCGTTGTACCCTGACTCGCGTGCGAGAATCTGTTCGACCTTGTCGAAACTGCCGTGAATATCTGCAAGAGCGAGGATTTTCATTTCATACATCCTTCCGTTTGAAACGGAGTATACAAAGAATTACGACGTGAACGCAAGTTCCGATGATATTGCATTTTCCTCTTTCCTTGGCTACCTTGCACAACCTCACGCATTTTCAATACTTGAAATTCCTCATGCCAACAAAGAAACGGCGCGTACCAAAACAACAAGGGAGAACGACTCCCCGTACTCACAGCTGGAAGGACGGTAAGACCGCACTCATCACCGGAGCCTCGAGCGGAATCGGGTATGACCTGGGATCGGTTTTTGCGGAAAACGGATATAATCTCGTTCTGATCGCACGCAACAAGGAGAAGCTTCTCGCCCTTGCGAATCAGGCACAGCAGATGTTCGGCGTTTCTGCCAAAGTGATCGAGAAGGATCTTGCAAAGGCCGGAGCTGCCGACGAAGTTTTCCGCGTCCTTCAACAGGAGGGAATCGAAGTTGATGTGCTGGTCAATAACGCGGGACACGGGCTTCTGGGATTCTTCGCCTACACAGGGAAGCAGGATGATTTGGGGATGATCCAATTGAATGTGACGGCCGTCGTCCACCTCACCAAGCTGATCCTTCCCTCAATGATGAAGCGGGGAAAAGGAAAAATTCTCAACGTCGCATCAACCGCAGGCTTTCGCCCCGGTCCCTTGATGAGCAACTACGCGGCGACAAAAGCCTACGTACTGAGCTTTTCAGCCGCGCTGGCAGAAGAAGTGCGCTCGAGCGGAGTGACCGTCAGTGTCTTATGCCCCGGTCCCACATACACGGGTTTCCAGGAGCGTGCCGGAATGCGTGAAACCCCGCTCCAGAAGCTCGTCTACAGCGACTCCAGGGTTGTAGCGAGGGCCGGTTTTGAGGGGTTGATGGCTGGAAAAATGGTGATTATCCCAGGCCTTATCAACAAACTTGGGGCCTTATTCTCGAAGGCGGTTCCCCTCTCCGTGTCTGCAAGAGCGGCGAGAAGATTCTACGAACAGGCCCTGAAACCAATTATCAGGAAATCCCTCTGATGTTGATCGATGTGAGCCATACCGTGGAACACGGAATGATCACGTACAAAGGACTTCCAGCGCCGATCATCTGCGATTTTCTGAGCAGGGAAGCTTCACGAGCCCGCTACGCCGAAGGGACGGAATTTCACATCGGTAAAATCGAAATGGTGGCGAATACAGGTACTTACGTCGACGCCCCGTTTCACCGGTATGAACGCGGGAAAGACCTGGCAGAGCTTCCCCTTGAATCTCTTGCCAATCTTCAAGGCGAAGTTATCCGGTGGCAAAAGGGAAGGGCAATCGGGCCGGAGGCATTCCGGGGTCTCAATCTCAAGCAGAAAGCAGTTCTCTTTCATACGGGGTGGGACCGCCATTGGCGGACGGATCACTATTTTGAAGGTCACCCGTTTCTCACGCAGGAAGCCGCCGAGGAACTTGCAGGCAGCGAAGTCCGCCTCGTTGGTATCGACTCATACAACATAGACGACACTTCGGACGGCAAGCGGCCGGTTCATTCCACCCTCCTTGCAGCAGAAATTCCCATTTGCGAGCATTTGCGCGGTCTGCGTCACCTTCCCGATTCCGGATTCCGTTTTTTTGCCGTTCCGGTAAAAGTCAAAGCATTCGGGACGTTTCCCGTCAGGGCCTTTGCAGCTCTTCCGGATGAATGAGGGCTATCGGCCGCAAAGAGTATAACAAGGATTTGCCATGGTCAATGATTCCGCCCCGCTGCAATCCCGCACCCCGTTTTCCGTTGACCCTTTTCTCTTCTCGTTTGCCTTCGCCAAACTCGTTCTCCATATGGTTGTCAATGTGTTTGGCGCCTACGGCTACTTCCGGGATGAGCTCTATTATATTGCCTGTTCGGACCATCTCGCCTGGGGGTATGTTGATCAACCCCCTCTTTCCATTGCCCTTCTCGCCGTCAGCCGCTTTCTGTTCGGCGACTCACTCGTAGCGCTTCGGCTCTTTCCAGCTCTTGCCGGGTCGGTGACAGTCTATTTGTCGGGGCTTATTGCGAAGCAACTCGGAGGCGGAAAATTCTCTCAAGCGCTGGCATGCCTCGCTGTCATCGTTTCACCCATTTTTCTTGCCATGAACTCGTTCTACTCCATGAACAGCTTCGACATTCTGTTTTGGACGCTGACAGCGTTTCTTCTTGTTCGCTTTCTCCAGACCCAATCCCCGCGGTTTTGGCTGTGGATCGGCTTCGTGCTGGGATTGGGCCTGATGAACAAAATCAGCGTACTGTGGCTGGGACTCGGGATTTTTGCGGGCCTGCTGGCGACGTCTCAGAGAAAATGGCTTCGGACAATATGGCCGTGGGCGGGTGCGGGCATTGCGATTCTTCTTTTCCTTCCCTACATGGCGTGGAATGCCTCGAATGATTTTCCGCACCTGGAGTTTATTCGTAACGCCACCATGGGGAAATATTCAACGCTCACGCGAACGGCGTTTGCGATCGATCAAATTGCCCTGCAAAATCCCGCCTCGCTCTACTTGTGGCTTGCAGGTCTTTGGTATTTTTTCATGTATCGCCCTGCGTCGTCGTTCAGGCTCCTGGGAATTGTCTACGCGACGGCTTTTCTGGTTCTTCTCATCAACGGCAACACGAAAGCAGAATATCTCTCGCCCGCCTACGGAATGCTCTTTGCGGGAGGAGGCGTCATGGTCGAACATGCCGTCACAACAATGTCGTGGAAGCCGGCGAGAGCGATTCTGGCGGGTCTCCCGGTGCTCGCCGGGCTCGTATTGATGCCGCTCGTCATCAACGTTCTTCCCATTGGAAGCTACATCCGTTACAGCCAGGCAATAGGCGTAGCGCCAACGACTGCGGAAAACAAGCAATTGGCACAATTGCCTCAATTTTATGCGGATATGTTCGGCTGGGAGGAACTTGCTGCGGCGGTCGTGGTTGTGTACGAGGATCTTCCGGTGGCCGAGCGCGAACGTTGCGTGATTTACACTCAGAATTACGGCGAGGCCGGCGCAATCAGCTTCTTCGGCCGGCGATTTGGGATCCCACCGGTGATCAGCGGGCATAACAACTACTTCCTCTGGGGCCCGGGGGAGCACATCGTAATGAATACTGTTGTGGTGATCGTAGGCGGTGAGAAGGAAGATCATATGCCGCTTTTTGAAAGTGTTGAAGAGGTCGCCCGAACCTTCAGCACCTATAGCATGCCGTATGAAAATAATCTTCCAATTTTTGTCTGCCGCGGAATGCGGCAGCCCGTGGAAGAAATTTGGCCAAGGACAAAACATTATGATTAATCGCAATCACATGATCAACACTACCATTCCCCGGTTTGCTCTCCTGCCGATTCTTCTCCTGTTTGTTTCCGTACCGCATGAGGGGTATGAGGATCCGCTGCGGGACGGTACGCGCAACGAGCATCTCGTTATGTCGGTTCTCTGGTATCAGCGCTCGGCAGAGATGCGGGCCCTGTCGTATCAGACCTTCGCTCTGGCGCGCATGAGGCTGGACGCCGACCGCACCGGAAGAAACCATTCGAAGAAGCCAGCCGTGGTGGTGGATATCGACGAAACGGTGCTGAACAACAGTCCTCACATGGGCAAACTGATTCTGGAGAACGAAGTTTTTCCGTACGGATGGAAAGAGTGGGTGGATCGTGCGGAGGCCGAACCCCTCCCCGGGGCAGTGGAATTCCTCGCGTACGCCGTCTCACAGGGCTACGACATTTTCTATGTTTCCAACCGATCGGCGGATACGGAGATGGACGGGACCATCAAGAACTTAGTCGGGAAAAAGTTTCCGCAGGCGGATCGTGATCATGTTCTTTTGAAAGGAAAGGAATCAGGTAAGGAAGGCAGAAGGAAGAGTATTGAACAAACGCATGAGATCGTCCTCCTGCTTGGAGACAATCTGAATGACCTCAGCGAAGTGTTTGAGAGGAAATCGGTATCGGATCGTTCGCGTGAAGTCGACCACCATCGTGATGCGTTCGGTTCGCGCTTTATTGTTCTGCCGAATCCCATGTACGGCGAGTGGGAAAATGCACTCTACAACTATGCGCGCGGCCTCACGGACGCCCAAAAAGCCGAAAAAAGAAAATCGCACCTCCAATCATTCTAAGTAAAAGTAGACGTCGAGGGTCTTTCCCGCAGAGATCACGCCGTGCCTGAATTACCAGATATTACCCTATATGCCGAAGCCCTCCAGGGGCGGATTGTCGGACGCAATCTCGAGAAGATACGATTGGGGAACCCGTTTTTTCTGAGATCTGTGGAACATCAGCCCGGTGATGTTGCCGGGCGGAGTGTGACCGGAATTGGGCGAATGGGGAAACGGATTGTTCTCGAACTTCAGGATGAGTTTTTTATCGTCATTCATCTGATGATTGCAGGGAGGCTCCACTGGAAGCCTCTTCATGCTGCTTTGCCGGCACGGGTGGGACATGCCGCGTTTGATTTTTCATCAGGGACCCTGACCGTGACGGAAGCTGGATCGAAGAAGAGGGCCTCGCTTCATATACTCCGCGGCAGGCTCTCGCTGGCGGCCCTGGATCCCGGCGGACTGGAAATTCTCGATTGTACCGTCGGACAATTTGCAGAGCGCCTCCAAAAGGAGAACCACACGCTCAAACGGACGCTGACGGATCCGAGAATCTTCAGCGGCATCGGCAACGCCTACTCTGATGAAATTCTCCATCACGGCCGGTTATCGCCGCTGAAACAGACCCAGCGGTTGGCCGAGGATGAGATCCTGCGGCTCCACGGTTCGGTGCAAACAGTGATGCGTTTCTGGATTGAACGGCTGCGGAAGGAAACAGGGGAAGCTTTTCCTGAAAAGGTCACTGCGTTTCGCGACGGAATGGCTGTCCATGGACGATACAAGAAGCCATGCCCCGAGTGCGGAACAGCCGTACAGAGAATAGCTTACGCGCAGAACGAATGCAACTATTGTCCGCGGTGTCAGACCGGGGGAAAACTTCTTGCCGACAGGGCATTTTCCCGGCTGTTGAAGGAAGATTGGCCCCGGACAATCGAAGAACTGGAAAACAGAATCAACGCTCGTTGAGGGGCGCAAAAAGGAAAGAGCACGATCAATGGAACGAACGGCGCTCATCGTCGGCGCAAGTGGATTGATTGGCGGATACCTGGTCCGGAGTCTTCTCGAGGACGAAGAATACCAGCACGTGATTGTTCTGACACGCCGGGAACTGGCGCTTCAGCACTATAAGCTTGAGAAACGCATCGTTGATTTTGAGGGAATGGAAAAAACGCTCAAAGGTCTGAAGGTTCACGACGCATTCTGCACCCTTGGAACAACGATTCGGAAAGCCGGCAGCCCGGTGGCCTTTCGGAAAGTCGATTTTGAATACCCGGTGCGAACAGCCACCGTTGCCCTGAAAGCAGGAGCCCAGCGCTTTTTGGCAGTCACCTCCCTCGGAGCTGACGCGACTTCATCGAATCTGTATCTCCGCACCAAAGGAGAGCTGGAACAAGCGCTCAGAGTCGAAGGGTTCAAGGGGCTGATACTCTTTCGCCCATCGATTCTGCTCGGCGAACGGCATGAGTTTCGCCTTGGAGAGAAGTTCGGAATTGCTGCCTTGAAGCTCGCTTCGCCATTCATGCGAGGGCGCTTGAAGAAATACAAACCCATCCAGGCCTCCACGGTGGCGGCGGCGATGGTTGCTGCGGCCAAACAGAACATCCGCGGGGTTCAGATTTTTGAATCCAATGAGATCGCGGAGCTTGCCACTGCAGCGAGGAACAACGAATGAAATGCCTTGCAATGGTATTCATGCTGGGAGGAGCAGTCTCGACGGGCTTTGCCCAGCCATCGAGGATTGTTTTTTTTGGGGATTCGATCACAGAATTGGGCGCCAAACCAAAAGGGTATGTCTCCTTGATTCGGAACCATTTCAAGGCATCCGGATCGGATGTTCAGATTGTGGGAGCGGGTGTCAGCGGCAACAGAGTCCCCGATCTGCTCGCAAGAGTCAACCGGGATGTTCTTGCCCTCAAACCGACTCTCGTTATCATTTTTATCGGAATCAACGACGTGTGGCATTTTTCCTTCAAGAACCTCAGCGGGACACCCAAGGACGAATTCCGCAGCGGAATCATCGAATTGGTTCGGAGAATTCGGAATGCCGGTGCAGAAGCAGTGTTGTGCACGCCAAGCGTCATCGGAGAGAAACTTCAGGGACAGAACCCGTTGGATGAAATGCTGGACTCTTATGCCGAAATCATCCGCACGATTGCAGACAAAGAGGAGGTTGCGCTCTGCGACCTTCGGACGGTATTTCTCAAATATGAAAAAGAATACAATACCGCCAACGCCGACAAGGGCCTGTTGACCACGGATGGAGTTCATCTGACAGAAGAAGGAAACAGGATCGTCGCGGATACATTCATCAGGATGTTGGAGGCGCAATGACGCTCGAGACGTTCGGATGGAATGACTTCTTCGCAAAGGCCTTTGAGCCTTTTCAGCAAGAGGGATTTTCTGCCGGACGCATAGCGGTCCAGCACAAAACCCAGTATATCGTCTATACGGAATTCGGCGAGCTTCGGGGTGAACTGACCGGCAAGATCCACTACTACGCTGACGGGCCGCAGGATTTTCCCGCTGTTGGGGACTGGGTTGTATTGCACGCCCGGCCGCAGGAACAATCGGCGACGATTCATGAGCTTCTTCCGAGAAAGGCCAGATTTTCAAGGAAGATCGCCGGGAGGCGTGTTGAGCAACAAATCATCGCTGCCAACATCGACGTTATATTCCTCATTAGCGGGCTGGATCACGACTACAATCTGCGGCGCCTTGAGCGGTATCTCGTCCTTGCAGCCGAAAGCGGAGCAAAGCCGGTGGTCGTTCTCAATAAGGCCGATTTGTGCAGCGACCTTGATGAAAAAAGAAATGAGGTCCATACAATTGCCCCCGGGGTACCCCTTTTGACGACAAGTGCGATTGATGACAAGGGCCTTGATGGAATTCTTTCGTATCTGAAGCCGGGCATTACCGGCGCGCTTCTGGGCTCGTCAGGGGTTGGCAAGTCGACAATTGTCAATCATCTCACAGGCCAGGATCTCCTGCGCACGCAGGAAGTCCGGGCGGGGGACAGCAGGGGCAGACATACCACGACATGGAGGGAGCTCATTCTTCTTCCGGGAGGAGGGCTTCTGATCGATACTCCCGGCATGAGGGAGCTGCAGTTATGTGGCGGGGAGGAAGGGATGGAATCGATCTTCGGCGACATTGACGCATTGGCGGATCAATGCCGCTTTCGCGATTGCACGCATACCACCGAACCTGGCTGTGCGGTTCAGTCGGCCCTTTCCGAGGGAACATTGGACGAGGCACATTTCAGGAATTTTCAGAAGCTGCGGAAGGAAGTAGCCTTCTTCAACAGGAAGTTTGATGAATCGGCCCAGCGAAAGCAGAAAGAGTATGATAAGCGCATAGCCCGTCAGATAAAGCAAATCTACAAGACTCGAAAGAAGCCGTAATGAGGTGCGCACACAAGCGGCTCAGGGGGATGGTTTCCCTCTGAGTATTCGCGCAGGAAGAAGGAGTACTGCCCTGAGGAATTCAAAAACCGAATCGACCGCTATCCCCACCAGTCTGAAGGGAAGCAAAATAAGCCAGAGGATGGGATACAAAACGAGAGCCAGGAGGGCAATCGGCCAGCAAAGGAGAAGTAAGACAAGCCAGAGAAGAAGTTTCACCATGGGATCCTCACAGTATTTCTACGTTCCAAAGAACTCAAAGTTCCACACATTTACGGTGCGAGTATGAAAAAGCGGATTGTCGACATGCTGCGCGAAAGAACCCGGCTCTCATTTTCCATCGACGAGCCGGATGAAACATTTGACAGTCTGCTTGCCGCTTGCGGGCTTCTGCTGGAACTCGCCTCGGCAGACGGAAAATTCTCTGACGAGGAACGAAAACGCGTTCTGGCAATCTTTCGGGATGAATATCAGCTCTTTGTCGGTGATGTGGAAGAAATGATGAATCTCGCCGAAGAGATCCTGCAGGAGGCTCCCGACGACCAGGAGTTCACGAAAACCATCAATGAACACTATTCCCTGCCGGAAAAACTCTTTCTCATCGAACTTTTGTGGAAGATTGTCTATGCTGACGGAACGACCGATGGCAAGGAAGAAGAGCTTGTGAAGCGGGTTGCCGCGCAGCTGAATGTTCCGTCCAAAGAAGTTGTGCGGGCATCCAAGCGCGCCAATTCGTAGAAACATTCGAAGCGTACATTCCGAGGATCAAATGAACCGGGCACTCATGGCAATGATGTTCGTCGCGCTTCCCCTCCCGTGGGAGGAGCTCAAGGCGCAGGAGAGTTCACCATGGAGCGCCGACGGCGGTCTCACCTTCTCGCATTTTCAACAGCAGGTAAAAGGACAAATCGGCGAGCCCAGAGGGGAGCGGCTGGTGAACGAGACGCAGGTCGGAATCATGATCATGGGCACCCACCAGCTCTGGAGCGTCTTGAGCGGCGGAGTTTTCCTTCAATTCGACCGAGGAAACAGACATGCCGCCAGGTTTGACGGTTTTGATCAGGCTACGGGAAAGACCGTGACCAGGGACAAGATCGGCGGGAACTATGACGAATTCTGGCTTGGCCCCATGCTCCGCGTGCAATGGAAGGAACTGTTTGGCGAATTCGGGTACGGGCTGGTGGGCATCAGGAATGACGAAGCGAGAAAGGATCTTCTTTCGTCGAGCGGTGACAGCCTGGGAACCTTCGAAACCTCGCCCAGCGTGGCGTGGTATGCCGGTCTTGGGGCGGCAGTGGAAATCGGCAAGGCAATTGACCTTGTCGTTCGCATGGAATATCGGCTTCGTTACTATAGTACGCGGGAAGGATCCCCGCTCACTTCTTCCATTGAACACGGAACTCAGAATATTACGCCGTATATCGGCGTGAGGTTCAGGTTCTAGATCAAACAATTCATGGTTCTTCTTGCCTGAACTCACAGACAGTCTTCTCCTTTTTGCCGTCGGAATTCTTTCCGCTTTTCTCAACGTCATGGCAGGCGGCGGTTCGGCCCTGGCGCTGCCCGCGCTAATTTTCATGGGTCTCGACAGCTCGATGGCAAACGGGACCAATCGCGTTGCCATTCTCGTTCAGAATATTGCAGCCGTTTCTTCTTTCCGGCAAAAAGAAGTGCACGCCCTTCAGCAGAGTATTCGGTTTACTCTGTGGGCCCTTCCCGGCGCTGTTGCCGGGGCCTTTCTGGGGGTTGCGATCAGCGATGCATGGTTTCAGCGCATTCTCGGTGTCGTCATGATTGGGACGGTCATAACGATTCTGGTTCCTCAGAAATCTTCCCGGGAAATTTCCCCTGAAGCTTTGCAGCGACGGGAACGATGGATCTATCCCATGATGTTCGGGATAGGCGTCTATGGCGGATTCATTCAGATCAGCGTCGGCTTTCTCTTCATGGCAGCGCTCTACCATGTCCTCAAAATGAACCTTGTCTATGTCAATATGCACAAGGTGACGATTGTGATGATGTACATGATTCCGACAATCGTTGTCTATGCACTGACCGGCAACGTTCATTGGATCATGGGATTGATTCTGGGTGCCGGAAGCGCTGTGGGAGGATGGTGGGCAGCCCGCGCCTCCGTCAAGGGAGGGGAAAAACTTATTCGCATTGCGCTGGTCCTCGCAATTCTCGTTATGGCGTTAAAACTCTTTGGCGTCTTTTAGCTGCCTGGCGGTTTTATTTTCTTCCATTGTTTCGCAACCAACAGCACGCAACAACGTAGATTTCTCAATGTCCCAAACCAGTTCTTCGATCAATTCCACAAGGAGACCATATGAGACGATTAATGCTACTTGCCTGTATGTTGCTGCAGGGAGCACTTGCCTGGGGAGACGGGGGGCCACGATTTCACATTCCCGTCGAATACCATAAGCTGAAAAACGGGCTCAAGGTCATTCTCTCTCCGGACCGGACCGCTCCTACGGTGGTTGTTGCCGTGTATTACAACATCGGTTTTCGCATCGAGCCGAAAGACAGGACCGGATTCGCTCACCTTTTCGAGCACATGATGTTTCAGGGATCGAACAATCTTGGCAAGATGGAATTCATCAAGCTTGTCCAAAGCAACGGCGGAGTGCTCAACGGTTCCACCAGGTTCGATTTCACCAATTACTTCGAGATTCTCCCCGCGCACAAACTTGAAACGGCTCTGTGGGCTGAAGCAGATCGGATGAAGGGTCTCGCCATCACCCAGGACAACCTGACCAATCAGCAGGGCGTCGTGAAGAACGAAGTCAAGGTCAACGTGCTCAATCAGCCGTACGGGGGATTTCCGTGGCTGGACATGCCGCAGTACGCCAACACAAATTGGTATAACGCGCACAATTTCTACGGAGACCTGGAACATCTTGATGCCGCTACACTGGGCGATGTCAAAGCATTCTTCGACACGTACTATGCGCCGAACAATGCTGCAATTGCCATTGTCGGGGATTTTGATGCAAAAGATGCGCTGGGAATGGTTGAGAAATACTTTGGAATGATTCCGGCGCAGAAACAGCCGGCGAAACCGGATATCACGGAGCCCCGGCAGGAAAAAGAAAAACGATTCACAAAAAAGGACACGCTCGCTCTCCGTCCCGCCCTCGCGTTTGCGTACAAGATGCCTGACCGCAATACGCCGGAATATTATGCGATGGGCATTCTCGATCAAATTCTCCTCCAGGGGGATGACAGCAGACTCACCCAGGTGGTAGCAAAACAAAAGGGCTATACCGACAACGTCAACGGCGGGATCAACCTGCTCGGCTCCATGTTCAACTACAACGGACCCATGCTCTGGATGGCATCGTTGATCCACGACCCTTCAACGTCGCCGGATGAAATCATGAAGGCTGTGGATGGCGTGATCGAGGAGTCCCGCACGAAACTCGTCGACCAACAAACGCTCAACCGTGCGCTGGTGAAATTACGATCAGATCTCTACGACAATATGGGTGGGTTTTTCGGGTTTGGGCGTGCCGATCTCCTGGCGAGCTTTGCCCTGTTTGATGACAATCCGGCGCGCATTAATACGCTGGAAGAGCAATTTGTCAAGGTGACGCCCGAACTTCTCCTCAAAACTGCGCAGGAATATCTGCGGCCGACCAATCGTACAATTCTGATTCTTGAACCGAAAACAGGATCATAAGGAGCATGACCATGAAACCATTTCGTACTCTTCTGTTCGCCCTGCTCGCGGTCACGCTCGTTCCGGCGTTGAAGGCGCAGAAAGAAATGCCCCCGGAAGGATCGGCGCCGAAGGATTTTGTCCTGCCGCCCAAACAAACATTCACCCTCGCCAATGGGCTATCCGTGACGATGGTGCCATACGGGAGCTTGCCGAAGGTGAGCGTTTCTGTGGTGGTGAGGGCAGGGAACATCAATGAAGCGGAGAGCCAGGTATGGCTCGCCGATGTCGTGGGGGACCTGCTGAAAGAGGGGACCACGACGAAAAGCGCCGAAGCCGTCGCGCAGGAGGCTGCCGGGATGGGCGGAGCCGTCAATATCGGTGTCGGACCGGATCAAACCACGGTCAGCGGCGACGTCTTGACAGAGTTTGGGCCGAAACTGGTTGCTCTGCTTGCCGATATCCTTCGCAATCCACTTCTTCCGGAATCGGAACTCGCGAGGATCAAAAACGACCGCGTTCGCCAGCTGACGGTTGCTCAATCTCAACCCAGGCAGCTGACCGCGGAGCAGTTCCATAAGATCCTTTATCCCGGTCATGCATACGGACGCTATTTTCCCACCGCCGAGATGATCAAGGGATTTTCCATTCATGACGTGAAGGAATTCTACAAAACGAATTTCGGCGCCATGCGGACGAACATCTATGTTGCGGGCCTCTTTGACGGCAAGGCGATGGAGAAAGCCATCAGAGATGGTTTTGGCAGCTGGGAGAAAGGAAAAGAGCCGATGATCAACCTTCCCCAACCGTCAACCACCAAAGCTTTTCATCTTATCAACCGGCCCGGGGCTCCACAATCAACAATATATCTCGGCCTTGCAGTGGTGAATCCGGCCGATCAGGACTATGTTCCTTTTGTCGTCACGAACGCGCTCCTGGGCGGATCCTTTGGCTCACGCATCACGAGCAACATTCGCGAACAAAAGGGATACACCTATTCGCCCTTCAGCACCATTTCGTCCCGTTATCGCAGCGCATACTGGGCCGAGATTGCGGACGTCACAACGAGCGTTACCGGCCCGGCTCTGAAAGAGATTTATGGCGAAATCTCCCGCCTGCAGAACGAGCCTCCGGGTCAAACTGAACTGAAGGGCATCCAGAATTATCTGGCAGGGACCTTTGTTCTGCAGAACTCGAGCCGCGGCGGGATCATCGGTCAGCTCGCCTTCCTCAAGCTGCACGGACTGAAAGACGAATATCTCACGAACTATGTCAAGACGGTACACGCAGTAACTCCTCAGCAGGTCTCGGCCTTGACCAAGAAATACATTCGCCCCGAATCCATGATATTGGTTATCACGGGAGACAAGAGCAAGATTGAAGAGCAAATCGAGGAATATGCAAAACCCCCGAGGGAAATGAAGTAAGAGAGAGTGAATCAGGAACAACAAGGCCCGCCAAGGCAAGATACGGCGGGCCTTTTTCTTTCACTCCCGCGAAGAATGGTTTTTGTAGGAAAAATTCTTTAGGGTAATGGTGAAAAAAAAGAAGCAATTCCGTAATCCAGAGCTTCCTGCGCATCATCTGCCACCGAACATTCCGGGTGTTTCCATGAAAACAGCACTTCTTCGTTCTTTCGTCATCACCATTGCCCTTCTTTCCGCGGTTATACTGATGCGTCTCGATGTGGCTGCAGACGAGGGGATGTATCCCATCAGTGAAATCCACAAGCTCAATCTGAAAGCCAAGGGGTTGAAAATCGACCCCAAGGATGTGTATAACCCCAACGGCGTAAGCCTCATCGACGCGATCGTCATGGTCGGCGGTTGCACGGGATCATTCGTTTCGCCCGACGGTCTGATCCTGACGAATCATCACTGTGCTTTCGGGGGAGTACAGGCCGCAAGCACGAAAGAGAAGGATTACATTACCGATGGATTTATCGCGCGAACGAGGGCGGAGGAAATTCCGGCCCGCGGCTATACCGTTCGGATTACGGAATCGTACCGCGATGTCTCAAAAGAAATTCTCGGCGCCGTATCGGAAGGCATGCAGCTCGCGGAACGGACAAAGGCAATCCAGAAAAAAATCAGGGAATTAGTAGAGGCAACGGAGAAGGAGCATCCCGGCAAACGGGCCGAGGTATCAGAAATGTTCGCCGGACGTAATTATGTGCTTTTTCTCTACGCGCATTTCAGGGACGTTCGCTTGGTCTATGTCCCCCCCAGGTCTATCGGGGAATTTGGCGGCGAGAATGATAACTGGATATGGCCGCGGCATACGGGGGACTTCTCTTTCCTGCGCCTGTATGTAGCGCCCGACGGCTCGCCGGCAGATCACGCGGAAGAAAACGTTCCTTATCGTCCGCGGAAATATCTCAAGGTTCAAGCCGACGGTGCGAATGAAAAGGACTTTGTGTTCATTCTCGGCTATCCCGGCAGGACGTATCGGCATCGGTCGTCGCATTATCTGGCGTACGAAGAGAGCGTGCGGATGCCTTTCATAGCGGACCTCTACGAATGGCAGATCAAAACCATGGAGGACCTCGGAAAGAACGATCGGGGTGTGGCTATCATGCATGACGCGCGCATCAAAAGTCTTGCTAATGTGATGAAAAACTACCGCGGAAAGCTCAAAGGAATGAACAAACTCCAGCTCGTTCGTCAGAAAGAAGCTGAAGAGGAGGCACTGCAGAAGTTTATTCTTTCCGATCCCGGGAGAAAAGAAGCGTACGGAACTGTCTTGGACGAACTCGCCTCGGTGTACCGCTCAATGACAGCTTCGGCGCGGCGCGAATTGGTTCTCGAGAACCTCATGGTAAGTTCCCAGATGTTCCGTCGTGCAGTGGGGCTGCTGGAGACAGGCAGAGAACGTCTGAAACCCGATTCTGAGAGGTCAAACGCCTATACCGACAAGAACTTTGAGAATACCCAAAAGACGCTTTCGAGGCCTTTCCGCGATTATTATGAACCAACGGAACAAGTCTTCCTTGCGGAAATGCTTTCCAGGGCGCTTCGTTTGCCTGAGGGCCAGAGAATCGAGGGACTGTCCGAGCTGATTCAAGGCACGGGAGATGAAGCAGTGAAGAAGTTCGTCGAAGGTTTGTTTGCCAAAACGACGCTTGGTGACCATGAGTACGTTGGCACGCTTTTGAAGGGGGATCCCGCGGCCATTGACGGGATTGATGATCCCTTTCTCAGGCTAATCAAGGTTCTTCACCCCGCATATAAGGACCTTGAGGAAACGCGGCAGGCACGCGAGGGAGCGCTCACGAAGCTCTATGCCCTGTACGTCGACGTGAAGGAGCAGTTTCTGAAAAAAGACTTCATTCCCGACGCAAACAGAACGCTCCGGCTCACGTACGGCACCGTGAAGGGATACAGTCCCAGCGACGCAACGTGGTACTCGCCGCATTCATCTCTCACAGGCGTTGTCGAGAAATCGACGGGAAAAGAGCCCTTCAATACACCGGAAAAAGTGCTGCAGCTGGCAAAGGCAAAAGAGTACGGACGATTCAAGAGCCGTTCCCTCAATGACGTACCTGTGGCAATCCTGTACAATCTTGATACGACGGGAGGCAACTCGGGAAGCCCTCTCCTGAATGCAAAGGGAGAGCTGGTGGGCGTCAATTTTGACAGGGCGTATGAAGCAACGATCAATGACTATGCCTGGAGTGATTCTTACAGCCGATCCATCGCCGTGGATATTCGATACGTGCTTTGGGTAACGAAGTATGTGGGCGAGGTCGGCAGTTTGCTTAAGGAGATGCAGGTAGAGTGAAGAGGACGGCATACCAAGAAAACTGAAATGAACCAACGCGTCTGATAACCAAAACAATGTCCTACTGAAAACCCGGGAACCACTATGCTTCTTCATCACCGATTCGTGGAAATGGCAAAGAAACAGGGGAACAAGCTGGCCATCATCGACCGTACACTCGATCGACGCGTTCCGTATTCGAAAGCGCTCATAGGATCTCTGATTCTGGGAGAGAAGTTCAAGCGATACGACGAGGGATTCATCGGCATCATGCTTCCAACGTCGGCAGGATGCGTGCTTTCCGTGCTGGGAGCGCTCATGAGCGGCCGCGTGCCGGTGATGATCAACTACTCCACGGGAGCGGCGCAGAATGCCGAGTTTGCACAAAAGAAATGCGACTTCACGACGATTATCACCGCAAGGGCCCTGCTGGAAAAAGTCAAATGCCCGGTTGTGCCAGGTATGGTTTTCATAGAAGATATTCTGAAGGAAGTTTCACTCAAGGACAAGCTCGGCGCTCTCGTGAAATCGTTGCTTCCTGTACCGATGCTCTTGAAGCGCATTGCGGGAGGAGATGAGCAGGATACGGCATTTATTCTCTTCACCAGCGGAAGCGAGAGGGATCCGAAAGCGGTTCAGTTGTCTCACAAGAATATTGTTTCGAATATCAGCAGTCTTTCCACCGCCTTTGGACTCAACGAAAACGATATCTTCCTCGCGAATCTCCCCTACTTTCATATTTTTGGTCAAACGGCGAACCTGTGGACGCCGCTTCACCTCGGAATGACCATTGTCACGTATGCGAACCCACTGGACTACAAAGCCGTCTGCGATGCCATACGAGAGGAGAAGTGCACCCTCGTGGTGGGGACGCCGAGTTTCCTCTGGGGTTATCTGCGCAAGTCGGAGCCGGGCGATTTCAAAAGTGTCCGCATAGCCTTGTCAGGGGCCGACAAATGTCCCGACGCTCTCCGAAAAGACTTCTTTGACAGACACAATATTGTCTTGCTCGAGGGATATGGCACGACGGAAACCAGCCCTGCCATTTCCGTCAACATGCCGGGAGCAAACAAGCCTGGAAGTGTGGGGAGGCCGATTCACGGGGTTTCTGTGAGGCTGGAACATTATGAAACGGGGGATGCCTGCGCCGTGGGACAAATCGGAAAGATTCTTGTCAAGGGCGACAATGTCATGAAAGGGTATTTCGACGACTTCGAAGAAACGACCCTTCATATCCGGCACGGATGGTATGACACGGGGGACATGGGATATATGGATGAGGACGGCTATCTCTGGCATGTGGGGCGGCTCAAACGGTTCTTGAAAATCGGCGGAGAGATGGTTTCACTCGTCAAGGTGGAGGATGTTCTGGACAAGCTGCTTCCGAAGGATGCATCATGCTGCGTGGTCGAAGTGCCCGATCATCTCAAAGGAGCGAAAATCGTCGCGGCTGTAACGCATAAGCTGGATGAAAAAGCCATTCTTCGTTCCATGAGCGACCAACTTCCCAACATCGCCCTGCCGAAACAATTTGTCGTTATCGAAGACCTGCCAAAAATGGCATCCGGAAAAATTGATTTTCGAAAGATCACGGATATGGTGAGAGACATGGTGAGGGGATAAAGAGGAACTTCCCGGGAGACAACACCCACTACTTCTCCCATACTGCCGCAACGCTCGATCAGTCGCCTCTGGGTGGGATGCATGGCCCACGCGACCTTCTCCCACCTCACCCCCGGATTTCGCCTCGGAACGATTGCTGTATCTCCCCTGTTTCTCCACCATGAGACCGTTACGCATGCAGACTCTTCTCGTGAGTTTGTTTGTCTTATTGCGGTTCCAGGGGCAGATCGCATTCTCAGGAACATTTCACGATAGCAACAAAGGGACCATGAAGCAGGACCAGGAAAAAGGCAGGAAGCACAACGCGCTCATCAGCGAGAAGAGCCCCTATCTTCTCCAGCACGCCTCTAATCCCGTTGATTGGTATCCATGGGGGGAACAAGCATTTGCAAAAGCCCGTGCAGAGGACAAGCCCATATTCCTTTCCATCGGATACTCCACGTGTTACTGGTGCCACGTCATGGAGCGGGAGGTCTTTGAAAACGACTCCATCGCCGAGCTGATGAACAAGTTTGTTGTCAGCATCAAAGTGGACAGAGAAGAACGGCCTGATATCGATAGGATTTACATGGCAGCGCTGCAGGCGATGACCGGAAGCGGAGGCTGGCCGATGTCAATGTTCCTCACGCCGGACCGAAAGCCCTTTTTCGGGGCGACGTACATTCCCCCTGTTGCAAAGTATGGAAGGCCGGGTTTTCCCGACATCATCACGCGCATCCATGAAGTCTGGACCAAGGATCGGAACAATATCCTCGAAGCAGGCGAGCAAATCGAGGATCATATTCGCTCCTTTCTGGATCCCGCGGCAACGCCGGCGACGGCGGATCGCAAGGTTCTCGACAAAGGATTTGAATCCTTCAGCCGGAGCTTTGAGCGGGAATACGGCGGATTCAGCAACGCGCCCAAATTTCCCACTCCGGTTTCGTTCAATTTCCTTCTGCGATACTATCATTCGACCGGAAAGGCAGAAGCGCTGGAGATGAGCCTGACGACGCTGAAAAACATGTACCGCGGAGGCATCTACGATCATCTCGGGGGCGGTTTTCACCGCTACTCAACGGATGCCCGATGGCATGTACCCCACTTTGAAAAGATGCTCTACGATCAGGCCCAGTTGACAGTTTCGTACCTTGAGGCATTCCAGGTCACACAGGACCCATTTTATGCCGGCGTTGCCCGCGACATCCTGCGATATGTCCAAAGAGAAATGACGCACCCGGGCGGTGGATTTTATTCCGCGCAGGATGCGGAAAGCGCAGTCGATGGGAGCGAACCATCGAGGAAGAAAGAAGGCGCCTTCTCTCTCTGGAAGCAGGATGAAATTGCCGCCCTTCTCACTTCGCCGGAAAATAAACTCTTCTCTTCCGTCTATGATATTCAACCGAACGGCAACGTCCGGCAAGATCCTTCCGGAGAGTTTTCGGGGTTCAATGTTCTTCACATTGTTCAATCAGCAGAGGAAGCAGGCAACCGCCTGGGCATGTCCCCCGCCGAAGCGCAGAACATTCTTGAAGCGGCGCGGAACAAACTCTTCCTGGCAAGAGAAAGGAGACCGCGCCCCCATCTGGACGACAAAATCCTTTTGTCATGGAATGGTCTCATGATTTCGGCATTTGCAAGAGCTTCGCAGGTCCTCAATGATCGGGAATATCTTCAGGCGGCCATCCGAGCGTCACACTTTGCTCTGAATGAAATGATGGTGGGAGGAGACCTGCGCAGACGCTCGAGAGATGGAGATACACGGATTGACGCGCAATTGGAGGACTACGCATTCCTCGTTCAGGCACTTCTCGATCTGTACGAAGCCTCCCTTGATTTCCAGTGGATGGGAAAGGCACTCTCGCTCCATGAGAAAACCATTGAGCGGTTTTATGACACCGCTCACGGCGGATTCTATGACACGGGCGGCTCCGATTCCACGCTTCTTCTGAGGACGAAAGAGGCAAACGACGGAGCGGAACCTTCAGGAAATGCCATTGCCATCCTCAATTGTCTGAGACTTTCACAAATGACAAACAATGCCGGGTTTGCGGAGAGAGCCGAAACATCCCTTCGTTTCTTCGGAAGGAGAATGGAGGCAGTCCCCCAGGGGATGGCCCAGTTTTTGACAGCTTTGGATTTCAGTCTCAGGAAGCCCCGACAAATCATTCTCGCTGCCGAGGAGGCGGAATCTGCACAAGAACTGCTCCGCGTCGTGCATATCGTCTACGAACCGAATAAGGTAATTCTCATGGCAGATTCGTCTGCGAGGAGGAAACTCTCTTCGATGCTTCCCTTCCTCCAGAACGTTTCCATGATTGATGGAAAAGCAACAGCCTATGTCTGTGAAGACTATTCCTGCAAGCTGCCAACGAACAATCCACGCGTACTTCAAGACCAATTGACAGACCATCCCCACAAGGATCAGGGGAAGAGTATCAAGTAGCCGGAAAAAGACCGTTCTGGGGGACACGTTCGCCAAGGCGGCGTGATTTCCCCAAAGAGAGCCGATTCCACCGTTCAAAGCGGCCAAAGTCCATGAAGGATAATCGGTTAGCGCAACTTCCCCCCCGTCTTTCCGTATCGTTGAGGCATTACCGACCACCGAGGAGGAACCATGCGTTCACGCCGCGTTTTTTTCATCGTCCTCACACTCCTTGTTTTTTCGATCCTTTTGACCACTCCCGGAGCCGCTCCCGTCAAATCGGCGTGGGCAGACAACCCTCATCCTGAGCTCTCCTCTCCTGTTGGGATGAAGGAAATTCTTTCCTTCTGGGATTTCAGAGACCAGGAAGTGCGCGGTGCAGGGTTTACGCTCAGCGCTGCAGCGAAAATCCATATTACCGCAGTGGGCGGCGGCGACCGGGCCTTTTGGCGCGACATGTTCGACAATGAAGATGAGTCAGGAATGTATGCATCGGGTTGGATCATTGATGCCGCAACCCGCGAGCTGGTTTGGGAGATGACGATCGATAATACTTCGGGACGACAGTTTCACAGAACGTTTGATGACGACGTATCGCTTGAGAAGGGATCCTACGAAGTCTATTTTTCCGCCCATGGTTATTACCATAATTCATCGTTCTCAACCTCCTCCATCAACATCGACAGACGGCGCGGTAATCGGTCGGGGGGCTGGTCGGGAGGAACCTTCTTTGGCATCTTCGGGGGGGACAATGAGAATCTGTACGACGATTTCATGGAACACGCAAAGGAATACGGGATCGCCGTTTCTATCGATGATGCCGCTGCAGGTCTCGCGACTCTTTTTGCTGCCCCGAGAAAAGAAACACTGACCGTATTCTCAGAGACAGGAGTTGGGGACAAAGAGGTCATCCGCAAACAACTGAAACTCTCCCGGAATGCGACCCTCAGAATCTACGCGTTAGGGGAAGGCCGGAAGAGGGACGATGTCTACGACCACGGGTGGATGATCAATGCCGCCACGAGAGAACGCGTTTGGGAAATGGCGGATCGGAAGACCCGCTATGCGGGGGGAGCCTCAAAAAATATTCGATGGAACGGAGATCTGGAATTGAAAGCCGGCTCGTATGAGCTGTACTATGTCACGGATGATTCCCATTCTGCCGAAGACTGGAACGCAAAGCCGCCCTACGATCCTTTTCTGTACGGGATATCCATTTTGGCAAAAAGCGAGCGCGATCGGGATGCCGTTACGGTGAGTGACATCCCGGACGAGGAAAAGAATGTCATCGCAAGTTTGACAAAACCCGGCGACAATGAGTTTCTCACCTCCGGGTTCACCTTGAAGAACGACACGAAAGTAAGGGTGTATGCCCTTGGAGAAATGGACAGCGATGAGGAAATGGCAGATGCAGGATGGATCGTGAACGCCAAAACGCATGAACGCGTGTGGCAGATGGAGGGAAACAGGACAACCCATGCAGGGGGTGCGTCAAAGAACCGCATGATCGACGAGGTTCTTGTTCTTCCGAAAGGCAACTACATTCTGCAGTACGAAACCGACGGCTCCCACTCATACAGGGATTGGAACTCCGATCCTCCCATGGATGAATCCCATTACGGCGTGACCGTCTATGGCTGGAGCGAAGGATTCGATCCGAAATCGGTTACGGCGTTCGAAGAGGGAAACGACGACAATGTTATCGCCCAGCTGATCAAAGTGAGAGATGACAGGCATGTGACTCAACGGTTTACCGTTGAAAAGCCGACACGAGTGCGAGTTTATGCCATTGGCGAAGGGGCCGACCGCGAGATGGCTGATTACGGCTGGATTGAGAATGCCAAGACAGGGCAAACGGTTTGGGAAATGACGTACGGAATGACGGATCGTGCAGGAGGAGCGAAGAAAAACCGACAGGTGACTTCCACGCTCCTGCTGGAGAAGGGAGAATATGAACTTCATTACCGGACCGATGATTCGCACGCATATAATGATTGGAATGACGATCCGCCGAAAGACAGGGTCCACTGGGGGATAACGGTCTATAAAGAGGAATAACGTTCGCTGTCCTTCGGCGAACAACGATGCGTCGGAGCAGGGACAAGCACCAAAAGCTCCGGCGCATCACTGTTTTTTGAGGGAATGAAAGACTTTCATATCACTGTTTCGTTTTCTACTTTTGTTCATGGTTCGTCCTCTTCTCGCCTGCCTTCTGCTTTGCACAACCTCCTTGTTTTCCCAAACAGAAGAAGCCTTCCACATCAAGGTTCAGAAGAACGAGTTCCGGCTCTCCGTGTACAAGGGAGATTCTCTGGTGAAGCGATATGAGATTGCCACGGGAAGAAATTCCGGAAACAAACAGAGGCGGGGTGATTACCGGACACCGGAAGGAAGCTTCGCCGTTGTGCAGATTCAATCCTCCAGCGCGTGGACTCACGATTTCCATGATGGAAAAGGCGAAGTCCGCGGAGCATACGGTCCATGGTTCATTCGGCTGGGTTCGGGAAAGACTGAGATGCCATGGAGGGGAATAGGGATCCATGGGACTCACGATCCATCTTCGATTGGAGCAAGCATAACAGAGGGATGTATTCGCATGCGAAATGAGGAGCTCGTGGAATTGAAGAAGATCGTCAGGTTGGGGACACCGGTCACCATCACCCCCTGAGAGCGAAGAAACTTCCTTGGGATTTCTACCTACTCTACGGCGATGAACACCGGCTTGCTGCGGATCAGCTTCCCATCCCGGATCCCTTCCAGTTGAAACCGGTGTTCCCCTTTTTGCAGCTTCCACCACGCTCCATCGGAATCATAGCGGAAATTCTCCCGATCGTTCACCCGCACCTTTACCCCTGAGACATTGGATGGTATGTGTGCAAGGATCCTGATGGTCTGATATTCTGACCGAAGAATCGGATCGACTTTGAAGAGCTGTCCGCTTTGCGGAGCAAGGAGTGCAAGGGCGCTGAACCGCGAAGATTGCGGCTCTGATACCTGAACTGCATTGTACGGCGGAGCGGGAATTCCCTGTGCATGGGCCCATTCCCGGTATTCCTGCGGTAAGACCTCAAAGACTTTTGTTTCCCGTGCCCCCGCTTCGTTCGTGAACCGGTATAGCCGGTGCACCTCGCACTTCAGCGCGGGAACCCTCCCTGGCATGAAATGCTCCTGAACAGTTTTGGTACAATGCGCCCCTCGCAGTTGCCCCGACACAGCACAGATTGTTTTGGTGACGAAGTGTGCAGGAAGGGCAAACGGTTCGGGGAGATCACAATCTGGTCTCACATGAAGCAGCATCATGATATCTTCGAAGATCCGTCCCGCCCCTGAGACCCCCGATACTCCCCTCATGGGGCTCCCGTCAAAATTCCCGGCCCAGACTCCAACCGTATAGCTTGTCGTGTAACCAACAGTCCAGTTATCGCGATAATCTTTTGTTGTACCGGTTTTTACGGCACAGTCAAAGGGAAAACGAAAAGCCTGACCAAAAGCAGGCCTTCGGGCTTCAGAATCTTTCAGGATGTCGGTCAGAAGATGAACCGCCTGTTCGGAGAACACCCTGCGTTCATTCTTGCCTTCTCGCAACAGGGAAATCCCTTCGGTGGTTTCCATTGACCGAAGAAAAGAGGCTTCCTGCCAGCGGCCTCCGCGCGCAAAGAGAGCATATGCCTGCGTGAGTTCAAGAAGGGTTACCTCTCCGTTGCCCAGCGTTAGCCCGTAGCCGTAGAACACCGAGGGTTGATCGAGCGTTGAGAGACCGGCCTTCAACATTCGCTGCAGCAGATTTTCCCTCCCGACCGATTGCAGGACTCGCACAGCGGGAATATTGTACGAGCACGCCAGTGCAGTTCGCATCCGCACAGGGCCATGATAACGGCGATCATAGTTTTCAGGTATATAATCCCCCTCCTGGTCGGGAATCCGCGTGGGAATATCAGGAATGATATCGGCCGCAGTCATGGGACCTTCAAAGGCGAGGGCATATGTGAAGGGCTTGACCGCTGATCCTGGCTGCCTGGACGCGAGAGCACCGTTGACCTGTCCTTGAATGGCTTCATGAAAATAGTCTGCCGAGCCAACGAGAGCAACAACTTCCATCGTCTTGTTATCCAGAACGACGACTGCAGCGTTATTGACGTTCTTTCTCTGAAGCTGCTTCAAGTGGCCCTTGATAAGCCACTGGATGGATTTCTGCAGGGAATAGTCGATGGTTGTTCGGACGAGAACTGCGGAAGGAAATTGCCGGGCCGTGCGGGCGGCCATTTCGACCAGATGCGGCGCACGAAAATTGACCTCGGGCGGCACGAGGACAACAGGCTGCGACGATGCCAGGGAATATTCCTCCTGCGTCAGGAGCCCCTGTTCCATCATGACACGCAGGACGCGTTTCTGCCTTTTGAGGGCTTCCTCGGGTCGGGAATAAGGGTTGAGAAACGATGGAGCATTCGGCAAGCCGGCAAGAAACGCTGCCTCAGCCGTAGAAAGATAGCGGGCTGGCTTGTCAAAGTAGTGCCTCGCAGCGGCCTCTGCGCCAACAAGCTGATTCCCATAAGGAACGCGGTTAAGATACTGCTCGAGAATTTCATCTTTTGACATCATGCGTTCTAACCGGAGGGCGTACCAGGCTTCAGCAATTTTTGTGAACAGGGTCCTCGGGCCTTGATACACATTTCTGATAACCTGCTGCGAAATGGTAGATCCCCCCGACCGCAATTTTCCTGCACGGATGTTTTCCACAACCGAGCGCAGGATAGCAATGGGGTCAATCCCCGGGTGATAGCGAAAGCGTTTGTCTTCGACGGCAATGGTTGCCCGGATAAGAGCAGGAGAGAGATCTTTCAGGCTCCTCCATTGTCCCCGGCCCTGTGAATCGTTCAGATACTCCCGCAGCAGGACATCGTTGCGATCGACGATCCTGAGCGATTGAACGGTTTCTTTCCGGAAGTCTGCTTCGGGGAGAGGCATGAAGAGAGACGCGAAAAACACAAAGGCAAGAACAAGCATGCCGAAGAACAATCTCTTCAGCTGTGTGACCACTCCTGGATGTTTCAGAAGAATGCTCAAGGGACCTCGGGTCCTCCTTTGGAATCGAGCGTAGCTCTCATGATACTTGAAGCTTGGACAACGATCAGCGAATCGTTACGGTCGTTGAACGCGTTTGGCCGAAAACTTCCGGCTCATACATTCCCTCAATACGGGTCGATGGCATGGCGAAGGTGCCATAGCTTGTCGCCCGAACGAGATACGTCAATGTGTACATGTTTGCCGGAAGGTAATCGGCAAAAAATGTCGCGCGGTCATTCGAAAACTCCCGGTGCCGAAATGGATTTGACCACCACCATTCGCCTCTTTGATGTTCCACCCGGGAAAGATCCGTTCCCGAGGTAAGAAACGACGTATTGATGATCTCAAACCCTGCAGGGACGGGATCGTCGACGAC
>CAZRPU010000009.1:0-59625 GCA_964602055.1 uncultured Ignavibacteriaceae bacterium | reverse complement strand
TGACACTCCCCGTTGAGGGAATGACCTGCGCAAGCTGTGTCGCCCGCGTCGAGAAGGCGCTCAAGTCGACCGAAGGGATTGAATCGGCAAATGTCAACCTCGCCACCGAACAAGTGACGATTTCTTTCGATTCCTCGAAAGCGGGTTTTTCTCAATTCTCACAGGCGGTTGAGAACGCCGGCTACAAGCTCGTCACGCCGCCCTCTCAGGCGAACGGCATTGTACAATTTTCCGATCCTGCGGAAACTCACGCCAGAAACTATCGTACCCTGAAAAGAGAATTTCTCCTGAGCGCCGCTCTGACGGTGCCGATCATGACGGTCAGCATGATAGGAATGACCGATTGGTTCATGTCGTTATCGCCTTTCAGCATGGATGACATCGGCAAATTGATGCTGATAGCGGCGACTGTGGTGATGGTGGTTTCGGGGAAGCGATTTTTTTCCGTCGCATGGAAACTTGCGCAGCATGGAGCGACCGATATGAATACGCTTGTCGCCGTTGGCACGGGGGCAGCGTATCTCTACAGTGCTGTCGTCGTCCTGTTTCCGCGATGGCTTTCGGTGACCGATACGTGGGAACACCTTTACTTCGACACTGCTGCCACTATCATCACCCTCATCCTTATGGGGAGGGTCCTCGAAGCCCGGGCGAAGGGGAAAACGACCGAGGCCATGAAGAAACTCATCAATCTTCAACCGAAGACCGCTCACATCATACAGGGGGGTGTGGAAAAGGATGTCCCGGCGGCTGACGTCCGGCGTGACGACGTTTTCATCGTGCGGCCCGGGGAAAAGATCCCTGTTGACGGAGTGATCCTGAAGGGATTGAGTACGGTTGACCAATCGATGGTTACCGGCGAGAGCATGCCCGTAGAGAAGAGACCGGGTGACGCTGTCGTTGGGGGAACGATCAACAAAGACGGGAGCATGGAGGTTCGCGCCACTGCCGTGGGCAAGGACACGGTGATTGCCCAGATTATCAGGCTGGTGGAAGAGGCTCAGGGGTCGAAAGCACCCATTCAAACTCTCGCCGACAAGGTCGCTTCGGTTTTTGTCCCGGCTGTCATTGGAATTGCACTTCTGACGTTTGTTCTCTGGCTTATGGCGGGCGGTGTGCCGTTTTCGTCGGCTCTCATCAACTTCGTTGCGGTCCTTATTATCGCCTGTCCATGCGCGCTCGGCCTGGCAACTCCGACTGCCATCATGGTCGGAACAGGAAGAGGCGCCACGCGGGGAATCCTCATACGGAACGCGGAGAGCCTTGAGAGAGCACACAAAATCCAAACAATTGTTCTCGATAAGACCGGGACTCTCACAGAAGGGAAGCCCTCCGTCACGGATTTTCGTGTCCTAAACGGCTCTCAAGAAGGTGCCGTGCTTCAATCGGCCGCAACAGTGGAGAACCTCTCAGAACATCCGCTGGCAAAATCCATTGTCCGGTTCGCAAAGGTCAAAGGGTCTTCCATCGGGAAGACGGAGAACTTCAGATCACTGGCCGGCATGGGCGTTGTCGCATCGTTTGCCGGCGCGAGGATTATTGTCGGGAATCCGGGACTCATGGAGGATCAGGGCGTCGATGCGGGAGCCGCCAAAGCAATTACCGACCGGCTGGCAGAAGAGGGAAAGACGTCCGTTCTCATCTCCATCAATGGTTCCGTTGCCGGTGTGTTTGGTATTGCCGATACCGTCAAGCCAACATCGCGGCAGGCGGTAGAAGAGCTTCGCGATCTCGGTATTGAGGTCGTCATGCTGACGGGAGATTCGCCTCTTGCCGCAGGGTCGGTCGCCGCCTCCCTTGGCATTGATCGGGTGATAGCCGGAGTCTTGCCGCAGGAAAAAGCAGCGCACATTCGGAGCCTTCAACAGAACGGCAGAATCGTTGCAATGGCCGGTGACGGCATTAACGACGCCCCTGCGCTCGCGCAGGCCGACGTGAGTATCGCCATGGGCACCGGGACGGATGTTGCGATGGAAACTGCCGATATTACGCTCATGAACGGAGACCTCCTGAAAGCGGTTGAAGCGATTTCGCTGTCGAAACGAACGATTCGCACCATCAAGCAGAACCTCTTCTGGGCATTCGTGTACAATGTCATCGGCATTCCTGTTGCCGCCCTCGGTTTGCTCAACCCAATGTATGCAGCCGGAGCAATGGCAATGAGTTCCGTCAGCGTTGTTTCGAACTCCCTGCGGCTGCGTTCAGGCAGGACGGACCAAAAACGGTCGGCCACTTCCCGTTGACCATTCGTTCTTCCATCGCTTCCAATATTCGTCAACCTTTCTCTGGAATTTTCATCAACTTTTTTGCATCATGAGGAGATAGCTGTTCCCTCAGAACAAATTCGAGTTGAATGGAATTGTCTTCCCCGCACGCCGATCACGCATCACTCTCGCAGCGCCTGCATATTCTCGCCCGCAATCTTTGGTGGACATGGAACCCGGAAGCACAAGCGATTTTTGAAAACCTCTCACCCCAGGTTTGGGAGCGGTCAAACCATAATGCAGTTGAAGTTCTCCGGGAAGTGTCACCCATCGAGCTCCAGGCCAGGCTCCATAACCGCGAATTCATGGCGAAGGTTCGCATTGCCCTGGAGGAGTTCGAGGAGTACCTCAAACAACAAAAGACCTGGGCTTCGCAGCACGCCCCGGGATTGAAAAACCCCGTAGCCTACTTCAGCGCGGAGTTTGGCCTGCACGAATCTCTTCCTATTTATTCGGGGGGCCTGGGAGTGTTGTCGGGTGATCATACAAAATCGGCAAGCGATCTTGGGATTCCCTTTGTCGGCATTGGCCTCTTTTACCGCAACGGATACTTCAGGCAGCAGATCGGGCCTGACGGCTGGCAGCACGAACAATACCCCCTCTGGTCGCCCGAGCATTTGCCGCTGGAATTGGTCACCCTCGAAGAAGGAGGGCGGCTCCTGAATTCGGTAGACATTGGGCAAAGGACGGTGTATTTCCAGGCATGGCGGCTGCATGTGGGCCGAACCGCAGTCTACTTGCTCGATACGCATGTCCCTGAAAATGAATCTCACCTTCAAGGATTGACCGGGAGCGTCTACGGAGGCAACATTGAAACGAGAATCGGGCAGGAAGCGATACTGGGAATCGGAGGTGTCAGGCTTCTCCATTCGTTGGGAGTAGAGCCTTCATCATATCATATGAATGAAGGACATTCGGCTTTTCTCGTTCTTGAGTTGCTTCGGATAGAACTCGCGGCAGGTAAGCAACTGCCGGAGGCGGAAAAGAGGGTGCGAAACCTTTGTCTTTTTACAACGCACACACCGGTACCCGCAGGTCACGATCGCTTCACCCCGGATCTCATGGAGAGCACGCTGGGGAAGTTTCGGGGATCATCGGGGATTTCCCATGAACAGATGATGGGGTATGGGCGCGTCAACCCGCAGGACGCCCAGGAACCGTTTACCATGACGGTTCTGGCGCTGAAAATGTCCCGCGCAGCGAACGGCGTCAGCGAACTGCACTCACAGGTCAGCAGGGAAATGTGGCAGCATCTCTATCCTTCTCTTCCCGTGAACGATGTTCCCATTGGCGCCATTACCAACGGTGTTCATACGCCGGGCTGGGCAACGGCCCGCGCTCATGAATTCTGGAACAAACGGCTGGGGTACGATTGGACCAATAAGCTCATGGAGCCTGAATTCTGGAATAAGATGGAAAGCAACGGGCTCTCGAGTGATGAAGAACTCTGGGCGCTTCGGTATACCCTCCGCCGGGAGCTCGTCGAATTTGCGCGCTACCGCCTCAAAGAACAATATACCCGCTTCGGAGGGGATCAGCCGGATGTCAACGCCATTCTCTCTCCGGATGCTCTCACCATTTGCTTTGCACGGCGCTTTGCCACTTACAAAAGAGCACCTCTGATTTTCCGAAACATGGACGCCATTCTTCCTCTGCTCAACAATCCGGCGAGACCGCTCCAGTTGATCTTTTCCGGAAAGGCGCATCCCATGGACAATGAGGGGAAGAAATTCATCCAGAAGATCGCCGAGATCACAAGGCATCCCGATTGTTTCGGCAAAGTAGTCTTTCTCGAGAATTACGATATGAGCATCGGGCGGACTCTGGTTGCAGGGGCCGATGTCTGGCTCAATAATCCGCGCAGGCCTCTTGAGGCAAGCGGAACCAGCGGCATGAAGGTGCTCATCCACGGTGGACTCAATCTCAGCGTCATGGACGGATGGTGGAGGGAGGGGTTCAACGGGCAGAACGGCTGGGCCATTGGTGATGACACCTCGGCGGCCGACATGGAAAAACAGGATCAGGCCGACTTCGACAATCTTCTCAGAACCCTGAAGGAGTCTGTAATTCCGGAATTCTTCGACCGCGACGCCCACGGCATTCCGCGGGCATGGATTTCCCGCATACGCCGCGCAATGAAAACACTGATTCCCGTCTATAACACCGACAGAATGGTGGCACAATACGTAAAAAAGTACTATGCCGGGTAGCTCTTCACATTTTTCCTCCCCTCTGTGATCCCGGTCGCCTTCGCATTGACAATCTGACCATCGCTGAATATCTTTAACGATGTTCCTTATGAAGTCACCCATTCACCTATCCCCCGGTTCTTCCTACGCTCATGGCCTCTGAACGCGGAACGCGAAAACTTGCTGCCATCATGTTCACGGACATCAAGTCGTTCTCCAAGAAGATGGCCGAGAGCGAAGACCTCGCCATGCAGCTGCTGCGTGTCCATGACGACACGTTGAAGGCGTCGATTGAGAAGTATGAAGGGAAAATCATCAAAGCGATAGGCGATGCATTCATGGTGGATTTTTCCAGCGCCGTCAACGCCGTCAAATGCGCTATTGAGGCTCAGGAGCAGTTCTACAAGTATAACGCCGGCAAGAAGGAACTCGAGAAAATTGAAGTTCGCATTGGCGTTCACCTTGGCGACGTGATCACCGACGGCAACGATATTTTCGGCGACGGCGTGAATATCGCCGCGAGGATTGAGGCCGTTGCCGAACCCAACCGCATCTGCATTTCACAGGATGTCTACAGTCAGATCAAGAACAAGATGCAGGTGAACACCTTCCATATGGGTTCCATCGATCTCAAGAATATTCCCGAGCCGATGGAAGTCTACGAGATTCTCATCGATCACATTCCGGAATTCGCCGTTCCATCGAAGACCGCTCAGCAGATGCCATCGAAGCGGACAGCCGAGAGGACGACCAAACGCGAGGCGAAGGAAGCCGAGAAGGTGGAAGTGGCGAAGAAGAAGGCGGAAGATGACAGGCAGCGCGCCGAACGGGAAACGTCGGAAAAAGTTCAGCAGCTTCTGACAAAAGCAGAGGCTCTTGTCAGCCAGAATAAGATCGAGGAAGCGGAGAAACAGCTCAACGAGATTTTCAAGCACGTTGCGTTTCATGCCGGCGCTCAGATGCTCCAGGCGCGTTTGGAAGAAGCTAAGCAGAAGAAGGCGGACGAAGATCGAAAACAAGCCGCCGCCCAGCGCAAGGTCAAGCTGCAGGTGGGAGAACTCATGGAAGTGGCGCTGAAGCTCTTTGACACTTTCAAGTTTGAAGAGTCCCAGCAAAAACTCCAGGAAATTTTCGCCATCGATCCTGAAAATCAGGATGCCAAAGAGCTGGAAGCCCGTGTGAAAGTGGAAGCTCTCAAGCCGCGTGAACCTGAGCCGGTCCACGAACACGAAGAGGCAGCAAGTCTGGTGGAAGCGTTGGAAGCCGCACCCCCGTCGCCCGCCGTGGAAGCACCGGCACCGGCACGCCCGGTGCAGCGTAAACAGGTGGGATTAAAGCCGAAGAGCAAGGGACTCCCCCCGCTTGCCCGCAACGGCATCGTCGCGGGGGTCGTTATCATGCTGGGGTTCATCTTCTTCCCGGCGATTCAAAGAGTCCTGTTTCCGCGCGACACATCGATTGTCATTGCTCCTTTTGTGCTGCCCGCCGGAGAAAGCGATACCACCGGTTTTGGAGCATCCCTCGCCGCTCTGATCGAAGAAGATTTATCGGCCTACCATGAGCTTGTTGTGGTGCGCACAGGAAATCTCGAAGGAAAAAGACAGTCCCCAGGTCAGTTGGCCGCCGGCCTCCAGGCACACTATGTGCTCTCCGGTCAGGTTGAATCAATAACGCCCCGATTCTCAGCCCGTCTCCGCTTGAGCGCCTCGGGCGATAACGGACAAGCGGAAGAATGGACCGTAACAGGGGAACCATACTCCTTCAATGAACTTCGAGCAGGCATCGTTGCACGGGTCCTCGAGAAAACGGAGGTCGAAACGGAGCCGAGAGAACTTCAGCCCCTGGCAGCTGATGCGGCAATCAATGACCAGTTTCTCCGGGGGTCGTGGTTAGGGGCGCAGTACAACAGCGCCGATGTTGCGCGAGGGGAAAATCTCTTCCGCACCATCGTTCAGCTTGACAGCACGGTGGCTGTCCATCACACAGGCCTCGGGCGAATCCTCCTTCGTCAATTCAAGATCGAAGGTGAAAGGGATAAGTCCATCCTGCGCGAGGCCGTGGATGTCGCGATCAAAGCGAGAACGATCAATCCGAACTCTCCTGCCGTGTTTGAAGTCCTCGGAACAGGATATCGTGCAGCCGGGCGCCTGAGCCTCGCTTCGAAAACGCTGGAACAGGCCCGGGAGCTTTCCCCAGGGAACCCTCAAGTTCACCGCCAGCTTGCCTTGGTGGCAATTGCAGAAGGCAACTATGAACTGGCATTTGAGCTCGCGTCGAAGGGAGTTCTGCTTGACCCAAACAATCCCGAATCCCGCGAAGTCCTTGGTCATGCTTTCTACTTCAAACAGCAATACACGAGCGCAGAGAAGGAATACGAAAGGGCGATAGCACTGGGAGCCAGCTCGTTCTTCATGACGACTCGCTATCGGCTCGCCGTGTGGGGTGCAGGTCTGAGTCCCGAGCCCGCGGCCCAATATTGCAGCCGCCTTCTCAGGGAAGATTCGACCAACTATGTCGTCCGCTACTGGGCAGGAAGAGCTTACATGCTCTCAGGGATCTGGTCCGAAGCAAAGAAATATCTCGAACCGGGCGCTGCAATGCTTGAGGAATTGCTCGAAGATGAGCCGACGGATTTCAATGCTCATGCGTATCTCGCTCTCTATTATGCCCGATTGGGAGAATCGGCCAGGGGAGAGGCGGAAATCGACCGCGCGATGGAACTCAACGGAGAGTCAGCCATACTTATGTACCGCAAAGCGCAGTTTTACGCGATTCAAACAGACAAGAAAGAAGATGCGCTTGAATGGCTGAAGAAAGCAGTTCGGCAGGAATTTATTCTCTACGAAGTGATGAACCCCGATTTTGCGTTTCTCCTCAAAGATCCTGAATTCATACGGGCAATCACGCTCACGGAAGCAGCCGAAGCAGGCGGATAGCGTTCTCCCTCTCAGGGGGTCCACCAATAGGTGACCTTGAGCGAAAAAACGTTATCGGGTCTTGCCCGCAGCATTTCAGAGAAATCCCTCCCCATTCGAAAAGCTCCGTTGCCCGCCTCGTACTGAGTCTTTTCATTTGTCCATACAAGATAGAGCGTGGAACCGGGTAAGTACTCCCACCGAAGAACGGCATTCGCCCTCAGCGATTTGTAGTTGAAATCGGGGGAGAAGGAGGCGTTCGCAGGTACGAAGGAGAACGTGCCGGGTGCCGCGAGACGTTTGTATTCTCCGTACTGCCCGGCGGAAAGGAAGGGCTGAGAAAAGATCTGGAGACTCAACGTCGAAGTGAAGGTCCAGTTGATGCGGAGAGTCGCCGAAAGTGAATGCTGGTCGAGGGATGCAAAAACATACCGTGTCCCGAAGGTGGAGAAAGCGCTCGAATCTGCCACGGCCTCGACGTACTGCGCCGTCGAATGATTGCGCGAATACGATGGCCCGAGGCTTACGTTGAGCGCCTTTGTGACCCGCCATGAAAGCGTGAGAGTAGCGCTGTAATCCCAGCCCCCCGAATTGCCCCGGTCGGCAAACAACGAAAGAAATCCGTAGAAATCCCGCCTCGTGTCGCTGTTGAAAGAGAGAAAGATGAACTTGCTCGGAAGAGATTTCATCAGCGGCCCCCCCCGGGTTCGTCTGTCGTCAAAGAACTCCGTATTATAGCCAAGAAAGACCGATCCACCCCAATAACTGAGCAATTCGGCATCGGCATTCAGGTAAACCGTCTCTCCAGTCTTGATACCTCCAAAATTGAACTCTTCGAGGGCCGCAATGCCTAATGAGTTTCTGCGAAATATCGGGCCGGGTTCATACCAGGTGTAGCCTGCCCAAACATGCGTGTTAATGATGTCGGTATAGGTATGGAATCCAAGATCATTTGATTCGAAGGAAGGATTGATGAACCCCACCGCAGCATTGAATCGCCAATTCCCCTTGTTTTTATTGATCCAAACGCGTCCCGCCCACCCGGTGAGCGACGTCGCAGACGAATCAAGAACGAGATGGTCCTGGTCAGGCTTCTGGAAGTAGTGCTGCGCAGAACGCTGAAGCGATGTGATGCGTGAACGCGTACCGCTGACGCTCGTGAGACCGGTCCAACCGGTGACGACCCATTCCTTTTCCGCATCGAGAAATGTCCACCCATCCACCGCGAACGAAAGTCCTCGTTTATTGAGAAAATCTGCAGTCCGGGGAGTGCGGGCATCGCGTTCTACAAGAGTGGCAATAAATCCCAGGGCCTGGCGGGAGTCTTCGAAATTCCTCTGTGTTCTGATGATTCCGTAGAACGTAGAGGGCTCAATCTCCTCATCAAAACGCGATCCGGCCGAGTCCACCACCCCAAACTCGCGGTTTGTGAGGGCCGCCAGGGCTGCCACCGACCATCCGTCCGACGTTTTTCCGCTTACCTTGGCTGCACCAAGAATGGTCGTGCGGTCGGGTATGTCGGTAAATCCTGAATGGGTCACCGATCCTTGCGGTGCCCTGCCAATGCGTCTGCTGTAAAAGAAGGCCGGATCGCTCCAGTTGAAATCGGTAAAATCCGATGCGCCCCCGCGTCCGAAGGAGAGGATGTTGGATCCTTCGATGAAAAAAGGCCTCTTCTCGTAAAAATACGTTTCGTAAGCTGACAGGTTGATCACAGCGGGGTCAACCTCAACCTGCGCAAAATCCGGATTCACTGAAGCATCGAGCGTGAAATTGCCGCTTAGCCCGATTTTTGCGTCTGCTCCCAGCCGGCCGAAATAGTCCCTTCCGAAGACAAATGGATCGGTTCGGCCCGCGTTGAATACGTCAACTGCAGGGGGCTGAAGAAATTTTCCTGTTGCGGCAAGATAGGGACTTACTTCAATGCGCGGTGGCGGCTCGATTCCTTCAATCCCATGCAGTTCAAGCCATCGTGATACTCGCACTTCGTCGTTGCGCGGATAATAGAGGAAATAGGACTCTTCCTTTTTTCGATGGATGGTTCGGCTGATTTCAACTCCCCATACATATTTGTCGGATTGCGAAAAGCGAATCTGTGAAAAGGGAATCCGGAACTCGGCAGTCCAGCCTTCAGAGTCCGTTTGGACACCAACATCCCATACGGCATCAAACGAGTTGTCGCTTTTGTTGTCGTCGTAAATAATACCGTCCTGTTTCCCTGCGCTGGGATTCGTGCCGAAATAATAGGCGGTCAAACGGTCATGGTTCGGGTCAATGCCGACGAAGATTGCATCCGATTCAAAGTCGTCATCCCGGCGGACAAGTCTTCCTACAATCGAATCAGGAGAGTGGTCGTAGAGGCGGACGGCAACGTAGAGAGCATGGTCGTCAAAAGCAAACCAGACATCCGTACGCTCGGTCGACGGCTCCCCCTCCCGGGGTTCGCGCTGAATGAGCCCGGACTTGCCGGTTCTCTGCCAAACCGGTTCGTCAAGCTTCCCATCGATGGAAACAGAACCCGCGACGCGGACCGCATTCAATGGGTCGCCCGATTGTTGGGCTGACAGATCCGACGAGGACAAGAGAAAAGGAAAGAGGAAAACAGGGAATGCCGGGGTTGAACACTGAAAGCAAAAGCGCATGCAGGGTTACTCAATGTTCGCAGAAATATGTGAATCACGTATACGAAATGCAAGTCTTTCTTTTGAAAAATCAATGACTTACGGCGATCGTTCCTTGCCTTGGACTTCAATTTTGCCTATTTTGCCACCACTTTTGCAATCGCGAAAACCCGTTCATGCACATTCGTGTTTCCGACATTTCCTTCAGCTTTTCCCGCTGGCCTGTCCTGCGAAACGTTGCATTCGATGTGCGTCCGGGGGAATTCCTGACCATTCTTGGGCCGAATGGTTCGGGAAAGAGCACTCTTCTGCGTCTCCTTGCGCGAATTCTTCTCCCTTCCCAGGGAGCAATCTTTCTGGGGGATCATCCGCTTGCCGGCTACGAAAGGAATCAACTTGCCCGCATCATCGGCTTTGTTCCGCAGGATCCGGGTTGGTTCTTCCCCTTTACGGTGATGGAGGTCGTTCTCATGGGTCGAACGCCCTATGTAGGAAAACTGGGATTCGAAAACCGGGAGGACATTCTTCAGGCTGAGCGTGCGATGGAACTGACGGACGTCGCTCATTTGGCGGGTAAACCCGTAACGGCGATTTCGGGAGGGGAGCGTCAACGAGTGCTCATTGCCCGCGCACTCGCCCAGCAGCCGAAGATTCTCCTTCTGGATGAACCAAACGCACACCTTGATCTTTCCCATCAGATCGATGTCTTTCGCATTCTCCGCAGGCAGCAGCAGGAAGGGATCACCGTCGTGTCGGTCACGCATGACCTCAATCTTGCGTCCGCGTTCAGTTCGAACGTCGTGCTGCTCGCCCGAACCTCTCCCGGCGAAGGAAGCACCATCGTTGCAGGGGGATCTCCAGAAACAGTTCTGACGGCAGAGTTCATTCAGAAGGTCTTTCAAACAGACGTCGTGGTCGACCGGTCCCATCCCGGCGGTCCCGTGCGGATTTTTCTCAACCCGGAACAGCTGCAGGGAATACAAGGACAATAGGGTATGGCATCAAAAAGGCGGATCATTCGTGAAAAAGTACTTCAGGCTCTGTATGCCCATGAGCTTTCCCATGATCCCGTCGAAGCAATCATTGAGAACATCCTTGCCGACCTTCGGAAGGACAAGGCCACGTTTGAGTTTGCCCAGTCCCTGGTGCGAAAAGTCGTTGAGACAGAAGAAGAGCTGGATACGCTCATCAAAAAGAGAGTGGCCAACTGGGAGTTCAACAGGCTCGCAGTTGTTGACCGCGTCATTCTGCGCATGTGCATCTGCGAATTACTGTATTTTGAGGACATTCCGCCGAAGGTCTCCATTAATGAGGCCATTGAAATCGCTCGCCGTTACAGCACGGAGAAAAGCGACAAGTTCGTCAATGGGGTTCTCGATTCCGTTTTCGAAGACCTGCGAACAAACGGGAAATTGAAGAAGAGCGGCCGAGGACTCCTCGAAACCGCCGCACGGAAGCACCCCTCCTCATGAATGCATCGGCATCATCTGCCTCACGCAGAACAATTCTCTCCTGGACTCTTTTCGATTTTGCCAACACGGCGTTCTATGTTCTCATCCTGACCGTAGGGTACCCTCTCTATTTCAAAAAGGTCATTGTCGGCGGTGGAGCAGAGGGAGACGCTCTCTGGGGACTCTCCTTCAGCCTGTCCATGCTGATTGTCGCTGTTCTTTCACCCATTCTCGGGGCCGTTGCTGATTATGGAGCAGGGAAAAAGCGGTTTCTCTGGCTTTTCACTCTTCTCTGCGTGCTCTGCACGGCGGGGCTTTTCTTTGTCGGGGATTCCATGATTCTCGCCGGCATGATTCTTCTGGTGCTCGCCAACATAGGGTTCGAAGGCGGACTGGTTTTCTATGATGCGTTCCTACCGGAGATTACGACGGAACGAAGTTACGGCCGCGTGTCAGGATATGGCTTCGCCATGGGGTACTTGGGTTCCCTGGTGACCTTGGTCATCGCCATGCCGTTGTATGCCGGGGGTTTCGAGACTGCAAATCTCGCCAACGTGCGGATGAGTTTCCTGCTGGCGGCCGTCATGTTCTTTCTCTTCGCTCTTCCTCTGTTCATCGTTGTGCCGGACCGGCAACGGCATGCGAGTCTCAAACTGAATTTCGCCGCCATTGGCCTTCGCCGCATTCGATCGACATTTCAGGAATTCCCGAAATACCGGAACGTGGGAAGGTTTCTGCTTGCGTACTTCCTCTACATTGACGCTGTCAATACGATTGTTATCTTCTCTTCAATTTTTGCGGATGAAACGCTCAAGCTGCCCATCCAGGATATCATCATCTTTTTCGCCATAGTGCAGACCTCTGCATTGATAGGTTCAGTTCTCTTTGGGATTCTCGCGGACAAAATCGGCCACAAAAAGACTCTTGTCATTTCGCTCCTCATCTGGCTTGCGGTGGTTACGCTCGCGTATTTTGTCGTAGACGCGGCAATGTTTTTTGGAGTAGGCGTTTTGGCGGGAGTGGCGCTGGGATCATCTCAATCGTCGAGCCGGAGCTTGATGACGACAATTATTCCGCCGGAAAAGAAAACAGAATTCTTCGGTTTCTACTCGTTCTTTGGAAAGGCGTCGGCGATCATTGGCCCGGTCCTGTTCGGTGTCGTGTCATCGTATGCCAATCAGAGGATGGCCCTTGTTTCCGTGGGTGTCCTCTTGCTCGCGGGCCTTGCCTTGCTCAATCGCGTTTCGGAAACATCGCCCGCGGAGGCGACTTGATCCGGCCGTTGTAGACCTTCAAGGCTGCGGGACCGCTCATGCAGCCATTGCTTCTGCTTGTATTTTCGTTGCATTTCCCTCGGAAACTGGTTATTTTCGCTCTGTTCTTTTTGGCAATTCGCCACGTCGGAAAGGCATTTGTGTTCAGACCCCTTCTTCTTGCTGTCCTTCTCTCTTCTCTTGCTGTCGGTCAGTCGAATCAGAAACCCACGCTCGAAATCAAAGCGCCCCCACTCGTGCTTTCCGGCGTCAACTTCAATCTCGAGATTCTTGCCAGAGACTCGGCTGGCATCAGCCAGTCGTTTTCAGAACCTGCTACCCTCGAGGGAGCTGAAGCGGCCGGCGACAGGAAAACGTTCCGATTTTCATCGGGCAGGCTTCTTGTTGAGGATCTGATGGTCCGTTCGGCGGGTTCGACACAGATCATGGTCGAAGCTGGGGGGATACGATCGGCCGTGACTATCCGCGTGGTGCCGGGGTGGCTGAGCGTCCTGCCCCCCCTCGTCGCCATCCTCCTCGCCCTGATCATCCGCCAGGTGGTGATCTCGCTCTTCGCCGGTATTTGGGTTGGCGCTGTCATAGCATTTGACTACGATCTTGTGGGCGGAGTCTATCGGGTTCTCGATCATTTTATTCTTCGGGCGCTTTCGGAGACAAGTCACGTTCAGATCATCCTCTTCAGCATGCTGTTCGGAGGGATGGTAGGCGTGATTTCGAAGAACGGCGGCACCATTGGCATTGCGAACCTCATTACGCGCTATGCCCGAACGGCTCGCGGCGGACAACTTGCCACGTGGGGAATGGCGTTTGTGATGTTCTTCGACGACTATGCCAATGTTCTTGTGCGTGGCAATCTCATGCGTCCGATCACGGATCGTCTGCGGATCTCGCGTGAAAAGCTCTCCTTCATTGTCGATGCCGGAGCTGCTACCGTGGCCAGTGTGTTTATCATCTCGACCTGGATCGGCTATGAAATCGGACTGATCGCAGACGGATTGAAACTGATCAACTCGACGGAGGAGCCGTATTCGGTTTTTCTCCAGACAATCCCGTACCGGTTCTATCCCATTTTTACTCTTATTCTGGTCTTTATCATTGGTTATTTCGACCGCGATTTTGGCCCGATGCTGCAGGCAGAACGCCGGGCCCGTTCGACCGGGAAGGTACTGCGCGACGGCGCCCAGCCTGCAGTTGACCTGACGGAAAGCACGGAAGAATACACCAGCGACAAGCCGGCGCGTTGGTTCAACGGTTTGGTGCCCATCATCGCTATTCTCGCCGTCGGACTCTATGGTCTCTATTCCACAGGAACGGCGGCCCTTGCAGCGGAGGGTCGAGCGTCATACTCTGTGGGGGATATCATCAGCAAATCAGATTCCTATTCCGCCCTTTTGTGGGCATCGCTTTCCGGCTGTATCGTCGCCATCGGCCTCACCATCGTGCAGCGGATCATGAAAGCAGGAGAGACTATCGACGCCTGGTTTAACGGCGTCAAATCCATGCTTCTTGCCATGCTCATCCTCATACTGGCGTGGTCGATTGGCGAGGTGACGAAAGAAGTCAACACGGCCGGCTATCTTGTCCAGCTCTTGCGAGGAAGCATCGAACCGCATTGGCTTCCCGTTCTGACATTTATCATCGCGGCCGTTGTGAGTTTTGCCACAGGGACAAGCTGGGGAACCATGGCGATCATGATGCCGTTGGTGATCCCTCTGGCGAACACTCTCAGCATCGACGCGCTCCTCGGCCCCGTGGACATGGAAATCGTTCTGCATGGCGTGATCAGCTCCGTTCTTGCCGGAGCAGTCTTTGGCGACCATTGTTCTCCCATTTCTGATACCACGATCCTCAGTTCCATGGCTTCCGCCTGTGACCATATCGACCATGTACGCACTCAACTCCCTTATGCCCTCCTTGCGGCATTTGTCGGAATGCTGGTCGGGGATATTCCCACGGCTTTTGGGCTCTCGCCGTGGATTTCGATTGTCGTTGGTACTGTTATTATGGTTGTGGTCCTCTTTACTGTCGGCAAAAAAGTCGAACCGCTGAAGGTGGCATCATGAAATTCTCGTGGAAAAAGATCCAGCTCCATCATCAGATCCTCGGTGCACTCGTCCTGGGAGCCATTTTTGGCGCATATTTCAACGTGAGCAAATACGAGCTCAGGATAAACACATGGGAAGGGCGCGGGAAACAGGTTTCCCAGGTGGTGAAGCACTGGCAGGCGATTGAGTTCGTCCGGGGCGATTCCGTTGCGGCTTCCTTTGGTCCGGAAGACCAGCTGAACATTCTCAAGTACATTCGATCCCTTGACAGGGATTTTCGGCTCAGTCTTACCATGCGCGTCAAGGGGGATGAAAGGGAAGGCGGAAACCCGGCGGAGTGGCAATACTTCAAGCGCGTTGCATCCATAGAAAAAGTCAAGACGATTGCGGTTCTCATCAAACCGATCGGGAATATCTTCATCCGTCTCCTCATGTTTATTTCCATCCCTCTCGTCCTGGCTTCGCTTATTGTTGGTGCGGCAAGTCTGGGCGACATCAGAAGCGTGGGAAAACTCGGGGGAAAAACCGTCATCGCCTACCTTATTACCATCACCTCCGCCATTACCATCGGGCTCACCATGGTGAATGTGATGCAGCCGGGGAAGCAGCTGGCGCCGGCAGCCCAGGAAAAACTGATGGCGGAGTTTCAGACCGATGTGAAGGCGGAAATACCCCCGGTGGATCTTGTCGAAATGGTGGTCAATGTGGTTGCAACCAATCCTATCAAGGCGCTGGCCGAGGGGGAAATGCTTCAGATTGTTTTCTTTGCCCTGATGATCGGCGTGAGTCTGACCCTCGTTGCGCCCAACAAATCGAAACCCGTCATTGATTTTTTCGACGGCCTGAGCGACACGATGATCAAGATGGTGGGGATGATCATGACCACGGCCCCCTTCGGGGTATTCGCACTCATCGCCGCAACCGTGGGCGAATTCGGTTTCGATATTCTCGAAACGCTTCTCTGGTACACGATCACCCTCGTCCTCGCCCTCGCACTTCATACTTTCGGGTTTCTCGGCGTTGCGGTCAAACTGTTTTCGGGCATCAACTACGGCAAGTTCTTTTCCGGCATGAAGGATGCGATGCTCGTTGCCTTTACAACGAGTTCGAGCGGGGCGACCCTCCCCGTCAACATGCGCGTGTGCGAAGACAATCTCGGTGTGCCGAAAAAGATTACCAGTTTCGTGCTGCCGCTGGGAGCGACCATCAACATGGATGGAACGTCCATGTATCAGGCGGTCGCAACGGTCTTCATTGCGCAGGTGTACGGCTTTGATCTCAATCTTGCCGAACAGCTCACCATCCTCTTTACGGCCGTGCTGGCGTCGATCGGTACAGCACCGGTTCCCGGCGTGGGGATCATCATGCTGATTATTGTGCTCAGATCCGTCAATGTTCCTGAAGAGGGAATCGCTCTCATCCTTGGAATAGACAGGTTCCTCGACATGTGCAGAACCGTTCCGAATATCGTCGGTGACGCGGCGGTCGCAGCGATCATTGCAAAGCGGGAAGGGCTTCTCGAAGAACGGCCATAACAGGAGAAGGTGGTAGAAACAAAAACGTCCCGCTTATCAGGCGGGACGTTTTTTTGTTTGAGAGGCTCGTGCGGTCAAAACTCAGGGCCGAGAGAGACGTAGTACGTGGGTACCGAAAGCTCGCCTCCGTCATAGCTCCACGCAACGTCGAAGCGCAAAGGAAATCCGAAAAAGATAACCCGTGTACCGATTCCCATGCCGACCAGCAGATCCTTCGTTCGGATCGAGCCGGAGGGTGTGCGTTGGAATCCCTGCCAGTTCTTTGTGTCGCTCCACGCCGAGCCGATATCGAGGAACGCTGCACCAAGGATGTTTTGGAACCCGATGGGAAGGATTGTTCCGCCGATGAGGTACCGAATGAGGGGGAACCGGGCCTCGAGATTGATGAGGCCGTAGCGTGATCCCATCTGGGCATTGTAGTTGAATCCGCGCATGGGAAGAACGGGGGTAAGGAACGCGTAGTCTTCCACATTCACGATGGGAAATGTGTTCCCGTCAAAACGCCTGTTGATCCAACCCTCATTTCCTCCGATGAAGAAGTTTTGGTAATCCCTGCCGTTGCTGATTCCCGCGCTGCCGCGAAAAACAAAGATAAAATCCTTGAAAAGAGGGCTGTACGACCGGTAGTCGATCGTTGCCGTTTGAAGGTCCAGCGACTGATCGTTGAATTTGGCACTCCCGTAGGCGGTGATGTTGAACCGGGTTCCGTTGTTCGGCCCGAACCATCCTCCCCGCCAGACAGAATTATCTTTGACATAGTTGAACACGGGGAGGATAAAGGACCGTCGCTGGGCCTGTTCCCGCCCATCGTCAAGATTCTCCTTGGAGAGATTCAGCCACATGAGAGACAAATCCATGCGCCTGAACCGATCAATGGGATACGAAGCCACCACACCCAAAGCCCATTGGCGGAATCGATACAGCGACACTCCCCCGAACATGTCATTGACATAGAGGAATCGGGCACTGTGGTAGCCCTGGAACCCCAGATCAACCCTGTTGGGGAGGTAGAAATACGACAGGCCGTAATCGCTGTTCTTCAAATCGAGCAAAAGGTTTGTCTGAAAAATGATCTGATGATCCCCCAGCATGTCGCTGAACGCCATCACGGTGGAGCCTTCGACTCCGTAGAAAGTGCTGTACGCCGCCGTGCCGTAGACGAGATCGGGCGAAAAGTTCAGTTTATACCGATGGGGAACGTAGTTTCCCTCGTCATCGATGTTCCCTGCGGGTTTGAAGGTATACGGAGAAGGCTTCTTGCTTGCGGAAGTGTCTCTCATGGCCTCATCTGAAAAAACAAAATTCTTCAGATCGAGACGTGATTCTGCGTGATACCGCGATTCCTCCTTCATGGTATCCGCCACAATAACGACATTATTCATCACGGCGACCGTATCAGAAGGTTGTGCGGTTGATGTCATCGTGGTCGCCGGCCGTTCCGTGCGAGGAAGGTCGAGCTTTTGCTTGATGTATTCCGTCGGCTCCAACTGTGTGATGCTCAGTTGCCGTTCAAACGGTGCACGCATAAGGAAAATGTCGAATCCCGCCTCGTTGAGAGATGCGAAGGCCATCTTCGAGCCGTCGTGAGACAGCGATAATTGGTAGATTCCCGTCAGCGAGTTGGTAATGGGCCGATCCATCCCTTTTTCCAGATCGTGTTCGTACACGTTGTTGATTCCATTCCGGTCGGAAATATACAGCAGTTTCTTTCCGTCGGCAGAAATGACGGGCGACGATTCGTCGGTGCCGGTTGATCCTGCGATCTTCCGGATTTCACCGGTTGCCACGGAAACGCTGTACAGGTCCCGGCCGGCGAATTCAAATTCATGGATGGAGAAATTTTTCGGAAGATTCGAGACATCGGTATAATTCTGCCTGTCGGAGCAAAAGTAGACGGTTTTGCCGTCAGGCGACACAACGGGATCATAATCGGAAAAGATGTCGCTTGTGAGGTTTCGCAGTTCCTTTGTCTTGAAGTCATAGAGATACACATCGGATTGCGGCGCTTTCATTCCGATAAAAGCCATCACACTGCCGTCGGCCGACCAATCCACGGAAAAAATGCCTTCGAGGTCAAAGGCGATTTTCTCCTCATCGCCGGATTCGACGTCCACGACCATGATTGCATCGGTCTCTCCGGCTTTCACGGCGAGGGCAATCTTGCTCCCATCCGGAGACCATGTCAGCCCCGGCGTAAGCAAATGGAGTTCCTCAAAGTTGTTCGTTCGCTGACCACTGACAAGCTTGTCAAGGATCTTCCCGTCGGATGCAGACATGAGGTAGACATCGAAGTAGTCGTCGCGGTCGGAGATAAAGGCGATCTTGTCTCCCTGGGGAGAAATCGCCGGGCTGGTATTGTAAAAATTCTGGTCTTTTGTATGGTCTGTCAGCCGCCGGGCGTACTCTGAGGGTTCCTCCCGTTTTGCGATGTCGGGCCAATAAAGGACCTTCTGTTCTTTTTGCCACCGCTCGGAGAGCTCCTTGAGGGAAAGGCCTATGGTTGTCCGGAAGCCCTGCTCGATGTTGCGCGTTCCCTTGATCCGATTCATGATCTCCGTGATCTTGCTTTCGCCGTATTTGGTTGCAATATAATGCCAAACCGACTGACCACCTCGGTAGGCAAAATACCCTCCCAGATATTCGATCGGGGGGAGGTAGTTGTGTATCGTTGCATCCCTGATGAACATGTCAGAATTCGTGTCCCATTTCAGGGCTGCGTATTCGGCAAACCCTTCGTTCATCCAACCGGGAAGAACCAACGGAGAACGGCTTGCGAGAAGCGCTTGAATGGATCCGCCGTAAAACATGTCGTTCAGGACAGCATGAACCAGTTCATGATGAATGACATGACGGAATTGCTGATAGTTTCCCTCGAAGGGAATAACAATGCGATTCTTGAACAGTTCTGTGACACCCCCGATGCCCTCTTCGAGGTACTCACCGATGACGTTTGTCTGCTGAAAATCGTTATGAGAGTTGTGAATAACGATGGAAATGCGGTTGTTGATCTCGTAACGGAGGATTTTCCGGATTGAGTCGTAGGCGCCTTCGGAGGCATTTGCGGTAAATGTCGCCAGCTCGTAACCGTTCTGAGAGTAATAAATGTCGAAATGATCCGTTTGTATGAAGTGCCATTCAAAGTTCTTGTACTGCACCTTGTTCTTGCCAAAATTGGAATTCTGGCCAAGAACGATGAAAGGCAATGAAACAACTGCGGTTATGAGAAAAAAACGGTTCATAAGGCTCCTGAATGCGCTCTTGGAGAATTGTAGAGAAAAACGCCAGGAAATGCAAACTTCCCTTTTGCCGGTCTCTTCATAGAAGATGTCCCTCGCACGCATGTACCAACCCTCCTCTCCTGATCTTAGTTCCGCTTTGCTCCCTGTTTGCGTTTTCCCCGCGGCGTCTGCGCTGGTTCTTCGCCAAGGGCGAAATCGATTTCGCGTTCTTCGGGATTCACACGCACGACCTTGAGATGAAGCGGATCACCCAGGCGATATTTCTTTCCCGTTCTCTTGCCTACCAGTGAGTAGTTTTTCTCGTCGTAGCTGTAGTAATCGTCTTCAAGGTCTCTCACATGAATCATTCCCTGAACCAGGAGATCATTGATTTCGACAAACAGTCCGTAACGCGTGACGCCTGAAACGATTCCTTCGAATTCATCTCCCAGATGACGCTTCATGTATTCCAGCTGCATCACCTTGACCCCGGCGCGTTCTGCCTCCATCGCAACGCGCTCCATGGCAGATGTATGTTTTGCGAGGTAGGGCAATCGTTGAAGGATCTGTCTTCGTCGCTCCTCCGTGGTGCCGGTGCGATATTCCTTCAGAAGACGATGAACGATCAGATCAGGATAACGGCGAATCGGAGAAGTGAAATGGGAATAGTAGTCGAATCCCAATCCGTAGTGACCGATATTGCGCTCCGAATAAATTGCTTTGGCCATCGAACGGAGAGCAACTTCGTTGATGACGTTTTCCACTTCGGTGTTCCGAACCTGATCGAGCAGCTTCTGGAGCGCTTTGGAAGAGACCCCTCCTTCAAGGGAAAGCTTGTAGCCAAATTGGGCGACGAATGCCGCCAGCTCCCGGATCCGGTCGGGATCGGGACTGTCATGAATGCGGTACAAGAATGGCTTGAGGTGGTCCTCTTTGCGGGCCAGTCCGATATGGGTGGCCACAACCCTGTTGGCAAGGAGCATGAATTCCTCGACAAGCCGGTGACTCTGGAGGCGGGTCTTTTTGATTATTTCTGTCGGCAATCCCTTTTCGTCAAAACGGAAGCGTGCTTCCGCCGATTCGAAATCGATGCTTCCTTCGCGCATGCGTTTCTGCGTCAAGGTTCTGCTCAAGGCATGCATAGCCTTCAGAGTGTCCAGAAGCTCCCGGTCAGGCCCCTCGGGAGGCTTTCCGCCGATGAGTGCTTCGACCTCTTCATAGGAGAATCGCCTTGCGCTGCGTATCACGGATTCCCTGATTTCATAGTCTCCCACACGGCCCTGAGCATTGACGGTCATGAAAACCGAGAACGTCAGGCGGTCTTCCTTCGGCCTGAGGCTGCAAATGTCGTTCGACAACCGTTCGGGAAGCATGGGAATGACCATGCCGGGGAAATAGGTGCTGGTTCCGCGCTTCAGTGCTTCCTGATCGAGCAGTTCACCTTCCCGAACGTAGTAGGAGACGTCGGCGATGTGAACACCAAGACGAAAACTGTTGCCGCCCAGCGGTTCCAGTGAGACAGCATCGTCGAAGTCCTTCGCGTCGTCTGGATCAATGGTAAAGCAGACATTGTTTCGAAAATCCAGTCTCCGCGCGATTTCTTCCCGCGGGATAATGCCGGGAATCGCATCGGCTGCTTCGAGAACATTCTTCGGGAAAGAGAGGGGAAGCTGAAACTCTCGGGCAACGGAGAGAAGCTCAGCCGCTGCCTCTCCTGCCTTGCCGAGAACTTCAACGACGTGTCCTTCGGGACTGAGGCGGCTTGTTCCCCAGTCGTCGATCCGAATCACTACTTTGTCTCCCGGTGTTGCTCCTTCGAGATCTTCACGATCAACAACGATCTCAAAAGGAAGCTTACGATCGTCGGGGAGGACAACATAGGCTTTGTGCCTTTGCTCGAGGGTTCCCACAATGCTTTCGCGTCCGCGTTCGATGATCCGAACGATTTCTCCTTCGCGCCGTTTCCCGCTCTCTTTCTGCTTCAGGCTCTGCGCAAAAAGCAGGACCTCCACCCGGTCGCCGTGGGCAGCCGTTCCGAGAGAACCGGGAGGAACAAAGACCTCTTCTGACAGGCCTTCGACGGACACGAATCCCAATCCTTGCTTTGTCACTTCCAGTTTGCCTTCCACGTGTTGGGAAATCTCCAGGTGCCCGTATTTCCCCCGTTTGACTCTCTTGATGCGGGCAGCGTCCGACAGCTCTTTGAGCGCCTGAGCCAGACTTTCCCGCTCTGGTCTGGAGTGAAGAGACAAACGGTGTGCCAATTCAGCCTGTTTGAAGAGCTGATTGGGGTAACGGGCGAGGAATGCGAGAATCTTGTTCTTGAGCTGGTCGATGACTGTATCCCCTGTCTTTGTCAGTGAATGGCGTTCAGGACACTAGAATGTAATTCTGTACAACAACCGCAGGCCGTTGGAAGGCCGGCGCTGTTCAATGCTTTCAACCCCTTCAACGCGGCGCTCGATTTCCAATATGAGGTTGCGCCATGCCTCGGATCCGACTATGCTGCTCATCGGAAACTGAACGCTTACGTTCGCGTTGGACAAATCGCCGCTAAAGACGCGGCCTCCCAATCGTATGACGGCGTCGCCCACCTCGCCCGTGATGCGCAGATCAGCAGCCTGGGAGAAACTCCTGTTCGCCCCAGCGTAATAGGCGACGTCTACCGACGTCACGTACCCGATCTGCTTCCGAACGAAGTCTGTCAAAGGGCCGGAAAGAAGCGAAGTCCCAATGCTGCTTAAGAGACTCGTTGTCAGTGAAGTCTCCTGCCCCTGGGTCATTTCGTCTTTGAATCTGCCGCTGACCAGGAACGCGATCGCATCGGATTGTGCGTCAGGTCTCTGTTCCAGCTTGTTCCCATCGCGGTCAAAAACCTCGAGCCCCATTTTTACCTTTGGTTCGGTGCGCGTGCCGGTAATAGTGAGACGGACGAGGACTTTTTGCTCCAGCTTGTCTTTGTCGGTAACGCCAATTCTCATCGTATCGGGCTGGTGGGTTCCTTCGTAGGTCGCAACAATATCAAGCTCCGGGTCGGAAAAATCTCCGGTAAAGAGGATCTTCCCCGTTGCCTGAAGTGTCTTGAAATATTTGTAGTATGAACGCGAACCTACTTGCAGCTCTCCCGTCAAACGCGCGGCTGACATGTCTTTGGAAAAGACAAGCCTGCCTTTCAGGTCGGCAAAGAGCTCTTCATTGGTAAGCTGGTTAAAAACAAAACGCACCTGTGTCAGGCCCGCTGTTTCGATGGACAGATTGTAGACAATGTTGTCGAGAAAAGACGATTCCTCGCGCGCTTGGTCGCCGTTGAGCTCCCTCAGTGGCGTCAGAGAATTTCCGTTGCCCGGTCGTATATCGCTGGCCGCTGCCGTGCTCCGATCAGCCGTTGTATCATCGACAAACAAAACTGTGAAGAGCCGGGATCGTTCAAGAATCACCTCTCTGGTGGGAGGAAATGTTATTGTGGCATTCTTGACAAGGACTTCCCCTGTCAGCGATGACTTTTCGGGAGCTCCTGCCCAGTGCAGCGGAATGGTGCCGGACCCGATATAGACGTTTCCATACATGGGAAAATTCTCGAGACGCGAACTTTCTTTCAACACGAGAAGCTGGCCTCTCGCTATGAGGTCGAAGTCCTTCACCTGAAGTCCCTCGAGGGTCAGTCCGCCCTGGATTTGCATGGCTCCCAGTCCGTCAATGAGCCCGGGAACGCGGTCTTCATCGACATTGGAGAGCACAAGATCCCTGAACGTAATTTTTCTGCCGACGGGAAGAAGGGCTCCATTGAGCTGGTATGTTACGCCAAGAGGCACGAAAAAGAAGCTGGCGTGCTGAATCGACAAGCTCCCTTCATACATGGGCTCACCGAGGGTTCCTTTCATCTTGAGGTCTGCTTCGACCATCCCCGTCAGGCTTCTTGTGATAGGAAGGAAGGGATCGAGGAACTCCAGTTTGAATCCGCGGGAATGAATCGTCAGATCCATGTCTTGAGAAGACCTCGAAGATGGCACGGATCCAAGGTTCATCGGCATTCTGCCCGAAACGAGAAGCTCCGGTTCGGAGCCACGTTCTTCGGGCTTGGTGCGGAATTCCAGAAAGACATCCGAGACCCCGTCTCTGTATGATCCTTTGCCGGAAATCTGTCCAAAGACAGCCGGGCCTACGGTGACGCCGCGGGCAAGAAGGGAGAGGTCGAATTGAGGAAGGTTAAAATTGCCGCTAAAGCTTCCGCTGGCGTCCAGGATGCCGTTAAAGTCCCGCACCTTCTCGACATACGATTGATGGCGGGAAAAATTCTGGAGATTCCTGATAAGAAAATTCTCCAATGAGAATTTCAAATCTGAGACCCCTGCAGGATCGAGAATTCCGCTGAAAGAGACCGATTCAGCCTCATGCTGCAACGAAAGGCTGGATACTTTGATGCCGTCCCGCCCGAAAGCAAGTTGGATCGGGTCGGTGTTCTCGAATCCATAGTCCCCCAGCTTGACATTCAGAGTGGTCACATCGAGGTTGATGCGGTGAGGCACGTAGGATGAACTCCCCGTGGCCCGAATGGCGACTGTCGAATCCACCAGCAACGAAAGGGAATAATCGGAAGAGTCGTTGTTCAGCCGATGCATGAAGACAACATTATTGAAAAAAAGAGAATCGACCTGCATTTTCCGGGCACTGAAGTCGATACTCGATTGTAGCGTCTCAAGCGTGCGCGTCGGCCCGAGTCTGCTGAGAGCAAACGTGCTTTTTCCCTCCTCCACGTCGAACCGGCTTGGCAAAAGTCCGAGCGTGAACTTGTCCATATCGAGCTGCCCGCTGAAATGAAGATCGCTGAGCGGTCCTTCGATCCGGGCGTGAAGCGTGGAGGCGCCCTGCATGGGCTGTCCGAGGAAAACCCCCAGGGGATAGAAATCCCTCATGTTTACCTCAACGTTGGCAGAGACGCTTTCCGAGGAAAGTCGTACCCGGCTCCTGAAGGGAGGGCGTTCCCTGCTCGAGAAACTTCGGAGAGAGTCGAGAGACGCCAGGCGATGCGTAATGGCTTCGGCCAGAATTGTTCCTCCTGCCCGAAACGCTTCAATGAGGGCCGCCGGCGTAAAGGAACCCTCGACTGCAACGTCGAACGGCTCTGAAGAGAGAGTCAGGCTCTTGTCGACACTGTCTGCACCGTGATATTCGACGGAGACATGCTTATCGTCAAATACTTCTCCCCGCAACGATGAACGCAGAAATGTGAGGTCGGTCCGTGAGTGAACGGGATCGAAGATGAATGCCGTACCGTCGCTCTTCCAGTCGAACGACAGATCGCTTTCATACGAAGATTCAGAAAGCACATCGGCCAGATTCAGGGAGAGTACTTTCCCTGAGAAGGAATACACCGTGGAGTCGTCCGCGCGGAAGCGGCTCCGCCCGCTGACATCGAAACGGGTTTGTCCCGCCTGGAGGAGGAGGTTCGCCCGAAGGGAGCGATCGGCAACGTCAACCACCAACACGGAATTCTCGACGGGCTGATTGAACAGAAGAGACGAATCCACTCGGACTCGAAAAAGACTTGTGAGATTCCTGATGTGCGTTCCGGAGCCGGAGAGCATTCCTGTCATGTTGAGGCTGCTCTTCATTCTCTCTGATTGAAGAAGACTCTCGAGATCAAGGCCCTTGGTTGCAAATTCCACGTCATACACCATCGCATCAGGTTCAAGATCCATTGTTGCATTGACTGCGAAATGCCCGGCCGTGATCTGACCGTCGAGCGATGCAGAGAACTGTGCCGGGCGTCCCCTGAAACTGTAATTGCAGCTGACAACGCCCAGACTCCTGAGGTCCGGAAGCTTGAGACCTGGAAGCAAGTCGATCGCATCCGCCGGATGAAGGATGTTGTCTGTAGCGTGCAAATCGAGGATAAGGTTTCTGGGATGATGCAGATTGTCGATTGTGCCTGACAGGCGGATGTAAGTCCTTGGCGTTTTAACCTGGACTTCTTCAATAATGAGATGGCCGAATGTTCCGCGCGCCACGACTTCAAGGGCCGCCTGTTTGTCGAGAAAATCAACGGGTCCGGGCAAGAATCTCTTCAAAGTGCCGAAATCGAGCTTGTCCACGGACAGATTCAATCGGGTTTGGGCGTTTTCGAGATCGGACAGGTGGTTGATCGCAAGCGGGTTTGAGCCGGTCATCCGGGCATTGAGACGCAGGGCGACACCGGGAGTGCGGACTACCAGGTTCCGGACCTCTGTCGAATTGGGGGAGAGGGAGAATTCCCCCGAAAGCTGCTCCATGAGGAAGTGCGGCCGAAGAGACTCAAAATCAAGGGATTGAATGGCGATAACCGTCTTGGATCCCTGGAGCTGCACTCCTCCCCGGAGGGTGAGGGGATTCAGGTGAAGATCGGCATAATCGAGGGAACCCGGAGGTTGAGCTTCCCAGTCCGGCGCGGTCCGCGACGCAAGAGCGAAAGAATCCACCACAGAAACAGAGGCGCCCAGGAGCTCGATCTGACGGAAATCCAGCGTCCAGGGTGATGAGGCGGTATCGCGATCCTCCTGGGCAACGAAAAGCTGATCGATATTCCAGTCTCCGCCTGATGTTCGCCAAAGATTGATTCTTGGTCGAAGAAGTGTGAGGCGGGATATCGATGCCCGTCGAACAAGAACGCCAAGAAGATCGTAACGGACTTCCAGCCTCTCGGCAAAGAAGATTTCGATGCCATCCTTCTTCACGCCAATGTTGTCAATCCGAAAGCCGGTACCCAGGTTTCCCTCGATGGGCCCGATTTCGATGCTCCCGTTCACGAGCGGCTGGAGCTCCGCAATGAGCTGTGTTCGGAGATAATTCCGGAATGTTCGGGTCTGTGTCAACCCCACAAGGGCGATCGACAAAAAAACCACGACCACGAGGGTATAATATGTTGATCGAAGTATCTTTTTCACAGTGGTCTGATGCGGCCGGACCCCGAAGCTCTCGAATGAATCAATCCTGAGAGGAAGACCGGCGGACGCGCTCGAGAATACTGGTCGTGGACCTGTTGGGAAGGAATTCGATGGTTTGTACCGTGCCGCCGGCTTCTTCCACAATGTCCTTCCCCACTACCTTCTCCAAAGGCCAGTCAGCTCCTTTGACGAGAACGTCGGGCACAAGTGCGCGGATGAGTTCATAGGGGGTGTCTTCACCGAAGAGGCAGACATAGTCGACCGAAGCAAGTGCGGCGACCACATGGGCCCGATCTTCTTCGTTGACAACAGGTCGATCAGGTCCTTTGATCCTCCGGGCCGAAGCGTCTGAATTGACGCCTACAATGAGAACATCCCCCAGAGCTTTCGCTTTCGCAAGGTACTCAACGTGCCCGCGATGAAGGATATCAAAGCATCCGTTCGTGAAAATAACGGTTTTGTCCTCACTTTTACTACGATCTCGTGCTTGGAGAAGTTCCTTCAGATTGACGACCCGTCCCATGGTTAATGGAGCCTTTGCATTTCCAGAGCTGCGTTGAACAAAGCATCACGTTGAATGGGAACAATACCCACCTCGGCACACACAACACCCCCGGCGATGTTGGCGAGGGCAGAAGCTTCACGGATAGAGGAACCCCCTACAAGGGCCATGGTCAGCGTGGAAATAACCGTGTCGCCGGCCCCGGAGACGTCTGCAACGTGCTTGGCACGAGTCGAGACGTGAGTGACCTCGCCATCCCGTTCAAACAGGGACATTCCCTTTTCACCAAGAGTAAGGAGGACGTTTTCGGTCTGAAGCCGTTTGACAAGATCCCATCCGGCCTGTTCGATGCTTTGGAGATCGGTCAGCCTGCAGCCGAGAGCTTCTTCCGTTTCTTTCCTGTTCGGCTTGAAGACGGTGACATTCTTGTATTCGAAAAAGTTGTGGAACTTGGGATCGACCGTGATGATCTTTCCGGCTTTTCTGGCAAGGGAGGAGATTTCATGAATCAGGCCTTTGACGATGACGCCTTTGTTGTAATCCTCCAGGATAATCGCATCAAGCGAAGCCAGTTCCCGCCGGAGAAAATCAAGAATTTTCTCCTGTGCATCTTCCTCAACATCTTCCTTCACTTCCTGATCGATCCGCACGACGTGCTGATGATGGGCGATGACGCGGGTTTTGATGGTTGTGGGGCGAGTGCGGTCAATGACGAGTCCCGCTGTGGGAAACCCTGACGCTTCAATCAATCCCTTCAGCTCCTTGCCCCCGACATCATCCCCAATCACCCCGATCATCACGGGAATCCCCCCCAGATTTGAGATGTTGTTGGCAACATTCGCCGCTCCGCCAAGCCGTGTCGATTGCGATTCGACCTCAACAACCGGCACAGGGGCTTCGGGCGAGATCCGCGAGACAGAGCCCCAATAATACCTGTCCAGCATGAGGTCGCCCACAACGCCAACACGCTTTCCGGGGAATCGCCGGAACAGCTCTTTCAATTGCAGTTCTGAAAATTCTACCACATTCATCCTTTCGAGGAGAAGGCTGAAAAAACCCAGTTTCGTAAAGAATATAGCGACAAGTGCCCACTTAAACAAGGAAGCGAACGTTGGATGTCTTCCGCAGCATTCGTTGAACCTCGAGCCGTTTTTTCTTATCATGCCTCGTATGAACGGCCGCTCCGATATCGCTCAGCACATCGTCGTTGCGTGTCGACGGCTTTACGACCGCGGGTATGTGACCGCGACTGACGGAAATGTCAGCGCTCGCCTGCCCAACGGGAATGTCCTGGTCACTCCGACCTCGATGAACAAAGGGGTGGTGGGAGAAAGAGATCTTGTGGAAGCTTCGGCCGCAGGGAAAGCGGTTTCTCTGGACCGCAAACCTTCCACGGAACTTCCTCTTCACCTTTTTGTATACAACCAACGCCATGATGTCAATGCCGTTGTCCATGCACATCCGCCTTATGCCACCGGTTTCGCAGCAGCGCGCATCCCCCTTCCCGACGCCGTGTTTCCCGAGGTCATCATTGGCCTTGGTGCGATCCCCCTTGCCCCGTATGCGACGCCCTCAACAGGAGAGGTTGCCGAATCATTGCGCCCCTTTGTCAAGGATGCCAACGCAGTACTCCTGGCAAACCACGGTGTTGTGACATTCGGAACAAATGTCGAAGAAGCATACTACAGGATGGAAAAGGTGGAACATGCTGCTCAGATAATCTTCATTGCCCGCATGCTGGGGGGCGAGAAACCCCTTCAATCTCATGAGGTCGCCAGACTGAGAGCCGCCGTGGAGGGAAAGGCCGGATTGATTCCCGAGGTAAAACCCGAAAGCGGGTCTCCCGAGCATGACGTCAAGCAGCTGATCCGGGAACTTCTCGAAGAGAAGCTCAGGACGCGGAATTGACAATCACACCCTCGTAGCGAAAAGCTGTCTTCCTGTAAGGAGTTCTGTGGCAAACAAAATTAAAGTCGGGGTCGTTTTCGGCGGCCGCTCAGCCGAGCATGAAGTTTCGCTCGTTTCCGCCGCGTCGGTCATGCGCGCGTTGGACAGGGAAAAGTATGAAATCATTCCGATCGGAATAACGCCCGAGGGGAAATGGCTCAGTTCCAACGATACGCTCGATCTCCTGAGGGAAAAGGTTCCGGTCGACCGCTTTCCGGAACACACCATTGTTCCCGATCCTGTCAAACAAGGATTGGTTTCTCTCAATGCTGCTCATGCCGGATCTGTTTCCTATCACGTCGATGTGCTCTTTCCCGTACTGCACGGCACTTTTGGGGAGGACGGAACAGTTCAGGGTCTCTTTGAGCTGGCAAACCTTCCCTATGTCGGATCCGGGGTACTTGGTTCCGCTGTCGGCATGGACAAGGTGGTGCAAAAGCAGCTTCTCCAACAGGCGAAGATTCCGGTTGCAAAAGGACTCTCATTCACGGCGTTCGAATTTGAGAAGAGATCCAGGGAAATTCTGGCTTCGGTGACGAAAAAAGTGGGTTTCCCATGTTTCGTCAAGCCGGCCAATATGGGGTCGAGCATCGGCATAACGAAAGTGCACGCCAAATCGGAATTGCTGCCGGCGCTACAGCTGGCAATGGCATATGATCAGAAGATTCTTGTCGAGAAAGCCGTGGCAAAACCCCGTGAAATCGAATGCAGCGTCTTAGGGAATGAGGAGCCTGTTGCGTCGGTTCCCGGAGAGATCGTTCCCTCAAATGAATTCTATGATTACGACGCAAAATATGTGGACGGAAAATCGACGGCCATCATTCCTGCCAAACTTTCGAAGGGAATTGTGCGAAAAATCCAGCTCTCTGCGGTCAAAGCTTTCAAGGTCCTTGGGTGCGAAGGAATGGCTCGGGTTGACTTCCTTATGACAGGCAATGGGAAGACCCTTGTTGTCAGCGAAGTCAACACGATACCCGGTTTCACCTCCATCAGTATGTATCCGAAACTCTGGGAAGCTTCGGGGCTTCCATATCCCTCTTTGCTCGACAGGCTCATTCAGCTTGCTCTCGAGCGCCATGGGGCCAAGCAGCGGCTCAAAACTGCCTACAGCCCGAAGTCTCGGTGGTACGGTGGCTGATGGTCGGGCATGGCATGGTCGATGCAAGGTGTTGCAAACGGACGTAAATCGAAGTACCTTTGATTCATGCAAGGCGATTTTTATAGATCTGCACCGAAGAGGCGAAACCTGAGAAGTTTGCTTCGTGAGGTGATGAAGAACCGGCGGAAAACCCTGTTAATTTTGGGAGGAATTCTCGTCGCGGTCTACTTACTCTTTGACAACAAGGGCATTCTCAAGAGAATCTCCCTGGAAATGCAACGAAACGAGATTGCGGCAAAGGTCGAGGATGCAAACAAAGAGACACAGCGGCTCGAGGCTCAGAAGAAGGCATTGGAGGGGGACAAGAAAACTGTTGAGAAACTCGCAAGGGAAAAATACGGAATGGCGCGGTCAGGGGAAACGGTGTATCGTGTGAAGAAGGATTAGGCCGCCCGACCCGGGACATGAAGGATGAAGAACCAACATGGGATACCATTGTTGGTTCTTTTGTTTTCACAACCAGTACATATGACAGACCTCTTCGAATCGGGAAAAAACATTCCGGAGCGTGAATCGGCACCGCTGGCCGAAAGGCTCCGACCGCGTTCTCTGGATGAATTTGTCGGTCAGGAACATCTTGTCGGAAAAGACAAACCGCTGCGACAGATGATTGAACAGGACCGTCTGAGGTCCGTCATTTTTTGGGGTCCCCCCGGCACGGGCAAGACGACGCTGGCACGGCTTCTCGCCCATCATTCGAAATCGGAATTCTTCCAGCTCAATGCAGTTTCTTCCGGCGTCAAGGACGTCCGTGAAGTCATTTCGAAGGGGGAACGGCTGAAGAAGATCCAAAAGCGGTCCACGATCCTGTTCATTGATGAGATTCACCGGTTCAACAAGGCGCAGCAGGACGCTCTCTTGCATTCGGTCGAAGAGGGAACGATCACCCTGATCGGTGCGACCACCGAAAATCCGTCGTTTGAAGTGATTGCCCCGCTTCTTTCAAGGACGGTGGTTTTTGTTCTCGAACCTCTGGGAAAAGCCCAGCTGGCGATCATCCTCGAGCGTGCCGTTGCCGATGATGTGCTGCGCGGGGGGAAGACGATCACGGTTGAGGACAGCAACTTTCTCATGCTCTTGTCGGGCGGGGATGCACGGCGCTTGCTCAACGGATTCGAAACAGCAGTGCGGTTGTCAAAACCTTCAAAGAGCGGGCAGCTCGTACTGACGCGGGAAAAGATCGAGGAGGCCTTTCAAAGGAAGTACGCACTGTATGATAAGACGGGGGAGCAGCACTACGATATCATTTCTGCTTTCATCAAGAGCCTCCGCGGAAGCGATCCTGATGGCGCCCTTTATTGGATGGCCCGCATGCTCGACGGCGGGGAGGACATCAAATTCATCGCCCGTCGCATGGTGATTCTCGCGGCGGAAGACGTCGGGAATGCCGATCCCTCCGCACTGACGCTGGCAACATCTTGTTTTGCGGCGGTGGATTACATCGGAATGCCCGAAGCTCGAATTATCCTGGGACAGGTTGCGTGCTATCTGGCGGCAGCTCCCAAGAGCAATGCAGCATATCGTGCGATCGACCATGCGCTGCAGGATGTACGTTCGCTCCCCAATCTCCCGGTTCCCCTGCACCTGCGTAATGCGCCGACAAAACTGATGAAGGAACTTGGTTACGGCGCGGAGTACAAGTACAGCCACGACCATGAGGGACATTTTACAGATCAGCAATACTTGCCCGACAACTTGAAGGACGCTCATTACTATCAGCCGGGCGACCTGGGAAAAGAAAAGGAAATCAAAGAGAGACTCGATTCTCTCTGGCCGAAGCGGAAGAAGAAACCATGATTTCCCCTCCCCGGGTTCTGTTGCATTTCGTTTCCGTGATGCCCATATTCCCGCAGAAGAACACGCGAAAGCCAGCCTTATGAATCCTGAACAAGAATACAACGTTACAGAAGACCAGAAACAACAGTATCGCCGGGACGGACAGGTTCTTCTCACAGGAGTCGGCCGGAGGGAGGAAATTGACGCCGTCCGCAGGGAGATTCTCGACGTCGTGGAAGTGGTCTCCGCCAGCGGAGATAAGCAGGGGAAAATCAGCGATTACGGCAAAATGTTCACCCAGGTGACGAATGTATGGTCCAAAAACGAAATTGTCCGAAAGTTCGTGTTTGCAAAACGTTTCGCGAAAATCGCGGCAGACCTGATGGGCGTTAAAGCCGTGAGGCTCTATCATGATCAGGCGCTGATCAAGGAGCCCGGGGGAAAGGCGACCCCGTGGCATCAGGACTACTACTATTGGCCTCTGGAGACCGAGCACACGATCACAATGTGGATGGCGCTGGTCGACATCACGCGCGAAATGGGATCCATGAGCTTTGTCTCGGGTTCGCATGCAAGCGGCTCGTTTCAGACACTCCCCATTTCCGATACATCGCAGGAATACTTCGAACGGATGATTGAGCAGCAGAAATTGAAATCCGTCAGTTATGAACTGAAAGCCGGCGATGCGACATTTCATTCCGGCAGACTTCTCCATGCAGCCCATGCAAACCGCAGCGACCGCCGCAGGGAAGTCATGACCATCATCTACTATGCCGATGGAACACGTCTGATGCATCCCGACAACGAACACCGTGCCGTAGATATGAAAGTCTTTCTCCCGGGCCAGTCGCCCGGCGAACCGGCCGCGAGCTCGTTGAATCCCATTTTGTTTCCCTAGCAGTTATGAGCAGATATATGAAACGAAGGGACTTCCTGAAAGCAACGGCTTCGGGCATTGGAGCGGGGTTGGCGTTCTCCGGCTTCACCGGAGTACAACATGATGAACCTTCGCCTTCCCTGATGCGCCGCCCCCTGGGGAAGACCGGTTTAAACGTTTCCCTTCTCGGCCTCGGGTGTGTCGCTATCGGCTATGGAAGGCACACCGTCGCGGAGGGAGCGCACATCGTTGAAGCGTGTCTTGACGGAGGCATCAATTACATCGACTGTGCCAGCAGTTACGGTAACGCCGAAGTGAAAGTGGGGGAAGTGATGAAACGGCGCCGAAAGGAGGCTGTTCTCACCACGAAGACCCTCAAACGTGATCAGGACGAGTCATGGGAAGAGATCAACGCGAGCCTTGAGCATCTTCAAACGGATCACGTTGATCTTCTCCAGATTCACTCCGTCAATTCCATGGCGGACCTCGACCGCATAACGGCGAAGGATGGATCCCTTGGCGCCGCCGTGAAGGCAAAAGAGCAGGGAATGGCATCGCACATCGGCATCACGGGACATACAAGGCCCGAAGTCATCGCGGAAGCCCTCAAACGGTTTCCTTTCGAAACAACCCTTGTGCCTCTCAGCTCCACGGACAAGCTGATCCATGATTTTGGCGATGTTCTTTTTCCGCTGGCCGCCGAACATGGATTTGGCCTGATCGCGATGAAGGTTCTTGCAGCTGGACGGGTCACCCAACACGTTCCTGAAAGCCTTCGGTATTCCCTGACGCTCCCCGTCAGTACGGCGATCGTCGGCATGGGGACCCTGGAGGAAGTTGTGGAAAATATCAAAACGGCACGGGAGTTTAAACCGATGAACGCCGGCGAAATGAAAGCTCTCGAGGAACGAAGCCGCTCGTTCGCAACAACAAGCATCATGTGGTGGAAACGGAGATAACCGCAGTGAATCCCGCTGATCGCGGAAGCAAACCGGCCGACCTCATTTTCTTTCCTGCTGAACTTCTCTCTATTTTTTCTTAGGTTGTTGCATGGCTGACCGCGTTGCCATAGGGGTTGACCTTGGCGGAACCACCGTGAAAGCGGGCCTCGTTTCTCCCGAGGGAAGGATACTCTATCAGAACAAGATGGATTCTCAGGCCTTGGGAAACAGGTCGTCCGTCATTGCTCAGATTGAAGCATCGATCCGCGATGCCATGGACCATCGGGGTAACGCAGCCGTTTCGGGCATCGGGCTCGGTTCCCCCGGTGTCGTAGATGAGAACGGTGTGGTCAAAGCACCTCCGAACTTTTCCGACTTCGATAACGTCCCGCTTCAGTCGATGTTATCCAAATCCTTTGGTCTCCCGGTAAAGGTGGAGAATGATGCAAACGCCGCGGCAATTGCTGAATCAAAATTCGGTTCGGGCCGTGCATTTCCGAATTTCCTTTTTGTCATTTGGGGAACCGGTGTAGGAGGCGGAATTATCCTCAATCGCTCGATTTATCGAGGGCCTTCGGGAGGTGCCGGAGAGATTGGCCACATCTGTGTCGATTTTGAGGGCCCCCTCTGCAACTGCGGGTCGGTGGGCTGTGTCGAGGCCTTCATCGGGCAGCGTTATCTTTCCCAAAGGACGGCCGAAAAACTCCAAAAAAGGCCCTCTTCAAAGATTCTCGAGCTCGTCGGGGGAAACCCGGACAAGATAGAGCCCGTATACATCTCGCAGGCCGCAAAAGCAGGCGATTCCCTGGCAAAAGAAATCCTCACCGAGGCAGGCATGCTCCTTGGCGTTGCACTGGGGGCGGTCATGAATACGCTGGATCTCCGCGTAAGCATTATTGGAGGGGGAATTTCCGCGGCAGGCGATGTTGCAATGGATGCAATCAAAAAATCGGTACAGGAACACGTTTTGAAACCCCTCAGACCGGATATTCAGGTTCTTCCCGCCAAACTCGGAAACGAGGCCGGCATCCTGGGAGCAGCAGGATTGGTGCTGTGAGTCTCTCAGGACTCCTTGTTCGTTCCGTGCGAATTCTCTCTTTCATACTGTGCTGCCTTCTCTGGAGTAGTTCCGCCTTCGCTCAAGACAGACCCGATACCCTGCTCGCGGCAGAAGAGCTTCCTGCCGACACGGCACTGCGTTCTGTCTCGGGAATCGACACGCTCGTCATCTACACAGCCCGCGACTCGGTCACCTATTCTCTGCAATCGCGTGCGATGCGCCTCTTCGGCAACGGGGATATCAAATATCGCGCAATCGGCCTGCAGGCCGACAGGGTGGCGGTGAACTGGGACAATGCAACGCTTCATGCCGTGGGCATTCCTGACACATCGGACCCTTCGGGAAAAAAAGTCATTGGTGCACCGATCCTCGTTGACGGGGGAGAGCGATACAACGGATCCGAGATCGGCTATAACTTCAGAACGAAGAAGGGAAGGATCAGCGTGGGTGAAACGGAAATGGAGGAAGGTTACTATTATGGCGAGGAAATCAAGAAGGTCGCTCCCGACGTGTTGTTTGTTGAGGACGGACGGTACACCACCTGCGACAGGGATCATCCTCATTTCTACTTTCTTTCTCCCAAAATGAAAGTCATTCCGCGGGATGTGGTCGTGGCAGAACCCGTCTATTTCTATATCGCCGACGTTCCCGTTTTTGCCCTCCCTTTCGGCGTTTTCCCGAATCGTTCAGGCCGGCGTTCAGGAATCATCGCCCCTGCGTACGGCGAAGATGAACGGCTGGGCCGGTACTTCAGCCATTTCGGCTACTACTGGGCGGCAAGCGACTATTTTGATGTTGCGACAACTTTCGATTGGTACGCCAGGGGAGGATGGGCGAACCGGTCCCTCATCCGGTACAAACTCTTGTACTATTTCGACGGAGCGCTGAGCGCCAGCTTCAACCGGAGGTACGAAGGGGAAATAGGAGATCCCGACCGTACGGAACGCAAAGACTACAATGTTCAGGTTGCCCACCATCAGGAGATCGATCCCACGATGCGCATGGATGTGAACTTCACGTTCACGAGCGGAACCTTCTACCGGAATTTCAGCCAGAACCTCAACGACATTCTCCGGCAGAACATTGTCTCCAACGCGACCATAAGCAAGACGTGGGCCGAATCGAATCGGTCTCTCTCGGTTGCCGTCCTTCGTGATCAGAACCTGATCTCCGACGACGTGAACGAAACCCTCCCTTCGCTTTCCTTTACCCAGGGGACACTCTTTCCGTTCCGGCGTGGCACGGGGTCAGGCTCCGGTGCCTCGTGGTATGAGACCATCGGACTTTCGTACAGCGCCGGCGCGAACAACCAGCGATCAAAGACCGCACTCACGCTTGACTCGATCAAGGCAGACGACGGCACGTTTGCCGACGTGCGGGAATTTCAGAAAACCAGCACACAAAGTGTCCGCCAGAATATCGGACTTTCCTTTTCGCCGAAACTGGGAAACGTGACGGTCTCTCCCTCGCTCAGTTTCTCCGATAACAGGACATTTGTCGAGCGGCGCGTTCCTGTACGCGACACGGCCGACAGTACCCTTGCCTTTCAAACCAGCAGGCCAACGACGTCGTCCGGAGCTCTCACAGCCGGCCTCTCATCGAGCACCCGCTTCTATGGCATCATGCAGCCAAATATCTGGGGAGTGACGGCGCTGCGCCATACCGTCAACCCGACGCTCTCTTTGGGCTACTCGAAACAAGTGTATGGCACAACGCTCGGACCGTATGCATTGAACGCCGCTCTGAATGTCCAGAATATTTTTGAGATGAAATATCAGCCGAGCGACACGGCCAAAGAACAGAAGATCCAGCTTATGAATGTCGGGGCGAGCCTGAGCTATAATTTCCGGGCGCCTGAAAGGAAACTCAGCGATTTGTCGGTGAACTACAGAACTAATATCGGGCAGGTGCTTGACATCAGCGCAAACACCGTCTACAGTTTCTATCTCTTTGATCGTGCCCTGGGAAGACGCGTCGACAGGTTTCTTCTCAAGGAAAAAGGGTATTTGGCGGATTTGACGTCAGTTTCGTTCTCCCTGGGGACTTCATTGAGTGGAGACCGCAAAGCCGGAACATCGGCCCCGGTCGAGGAAGAACAAAGCGGTGTCAGTCAGGAAGTGGACATCACGAGGGGATTGTATCAGGACATCACGCCCGACTTCAGCATTCCGTGGAATCTTTCGCTCCGGTTCAACTTCTCTCAATTCCAGCAGGATCCGCGTTTCAAAACGCGCACCGCATCGCTCCAGGCTCAACTCTCCTTCAATCTGACAGAGCAATGGAAATTCTCGGCAAGCGGAAACTACGATCTGGGGCAGAAACAATTTGCCGCCCCCAGCATCCAGATTTCGAGGGACCTTCATTGCTGGCTGATGAACTTCACGTGGGTTCCACTGGGGCCGTACAGATATTACAAGCTCGAAATTCGGGTCAAAGCGCCTGCCCTGCAGGACATCAAGGTGACCAAACAGGGGAGTCCGCGGGGAGTGTACAACTAGAGTGTGCGAGGTTCAGCGGAGGGGAGAGATCCGGGAAAACCAGGGGATGCGCAGAGGTCCTACGCGGATTTTCTTTCTTCGTACAAATAGACCGGTTCTTTGGTCTTGAGAAGCGTGTCTCGCGTGATAATGCATTTCGAGACATTCTGGCGGTTGGGAAGGTGGAACATGATATCCAGCATCACCTCTTCGATGATGGATCGGAGAGCCCGCGCACCTGTACCCCGCTCCATCGCTTTATCGACCACGGCTTTGAGAGCCGCTTCTTCGAATTCCAGCTCGACGCCTTCCATCAGAAAGAGTTTCTTGTACTGCTTGACGAGGGCATTGCGGGGTTCTGTGAGGATGTTGAACAGCGCGGTCTCATTCAAGGAGTGCAGCGTCGCCGTCACCGGGAGGCGTCCGACAAACTCCGGGATGAGTCCATACTTCAGCAGGTCATCGGGTTCAACGCGCGCAAAGTAGTGGTCGCGTGTCGAGCTCTTCTTTCCGCGAATATCCGCTCCAAATCCCACGGGGTTCTGACTGACACGCTTTTCGATCACTTTTTCCAGTCCGTCGAAAGCCCCTCCGCAGATAAAAAGAATGTTCTTCGTATTAATGTTGATGAGGCTTTGCTCGGGATGCTTGCGGCCGCCTTTGGGCGGGACTCCGGCAATCGTTCCTTCGAGGATTTTCAAGAGAGCCTGTTGTACTCCCTCGCCGGAAACATCGCGCGTAATCGATGCGCTGTCGCTCTTGCGGGAAATCTTGTCGATCTCATCGATGTACACAATTCCCCGTTCCGCTTTCTCGACGTTGTAATCGGCGTTTTGCAGCAAATAGACGAGAATGGTTTCAACGTCGTCTCCGACGTAGCCCGCTTCCGTCAACGTTGTCGCGTCGGCAATGGCAAACGGAACGTCGAGAATCCTCGCAAGGGTTTGTGCGAGGAGGGTTTTTCCCGTGCCCGTCGGCCCGATCATGAGGATATTGCTCTTTTCGATCTCGACTTCATCGAGATGATGCATGTGATCGTTGGAATCGATGCGCTTGTAATGGTTGTACACCGCCACGGCAAGCGTCCGCTTGGCGTGCTCCTGACCGATGACGTATTCGTCGAGTGCTTTCTTGATCTCAGGGGGAGTCAGCGTGCCGCGCGTGGTGTGTTTGCGCGCCCGTATCGCCGCGAGGTTGTTCCGGATAATGTCGACGGAGCTCGAAACACAAAGGTCGCAGATGTACACATCCGGGCCGGCAATAATGCTGCTCACCTCTTCGGGAGACCGGCCGCAGAAGGAGCAGGTAATTTTTTCGCCTTGTTTCGGTTTCTGACTCATTGATGTGGGGATTGGTTATTTCTCCTTCTTCGCATCACCCGTCCGCTTGATGAGAAGGTTATCGATCAATCCGTAATTCTTTGCTTCTTCGGCAGCGAGATAGTAATCGCGGTCCGTGTCTTTCTGAATCTGCTCGAACGTTCTTCCTGTGTGTACTGCCAGGATTTCGTTGATCCGCTTTTTTGTTTTCAGGATTTCCTCGGCCTGAATGCTGATGTCCGAGGCCGTACCCTGCACGCCGCCCCACGGCTGGTGAATCATGATCCTCGCGTTGGGGAGCGCCGTTCTCTTGTTCTTTGCACCGCCTGCCAGCAAGACCGCCGCCATGCTGGCTGCCATGCCGATACAGATCGTCGAAACGTCTGGGCGAATATACTGCATGGTATCATAAATCGCAAGACCGGCTGTAACGCTCCCGCCGGGACTGTTGACGTAGAGGTTAATATCCTTCTCGGGGTCTTCCGATTCCAAAAAGAGCAGCTGGGCAATGACCAGGCTCGCAATGGTATCGTCGATCGGCGTGCCGATAAAGACGATGCGTTCCTTGAGGAGACGGGAGAAAATGTCATAAGCTCGTTCTCCGCGGCCGGTTTGCTCGACGACAATGGGAACAAGCTGATTGTAGATTTCTTGCGAAGACTTCATGGGTAGGCGTTCCTTTGGTTATTCTGCAATTTCCTGCCGTTCAACTTCCTTGACGTCGGCACTCTCCAGAAGAAAAGTGATGAGTTTGTCGCTGACAATACGGTCCCTGATCTGATCCGACGATTTGTAATAGTTGATGAGCCGCTCCTTGTCGATGCCGATCTTTGTCGCCTCACGTTCGGCTAAAGCGTTCAGGTCCTGATCGTCCGCCGAGATCTTCTCTTGCCGGATAATCTCCTCCCGTACGAGCGCCCATTTGGCCTGGTGAAGGGCATACGACCTGTTCTCCTGGAAAAATTGCTCGGGGTTGAACCCTTGAGGCAGCTTTCCTTTGTATTGCTCCTTGACGTCGTCGAGCAGGCTCTGAAGGATGCTTCGGGTTAAAGATTCGGGCACTTGAAAATCATGTCTCCGGACAATTTCGCCGACGATGCTGTTGACGGTCTGCCGGTGGCTCTTTTCCTTCCAATAGTTTTCCAGGTCCTCCCGGAGTCCCTTCCGGAAATCGGCCACGGTCGAAACTTTCTCCTTCGTGATCTTCTTGACAAAGTCATCGTCAAACTCGGGCAGCAGGACTTTTTCAATCTTCGAAGCTTTGATCTGAAGGCTCACGTCATGCGTGTGATCGTCGTGCTGATGCTGAAATGCCGTACGGTATTCTTCGCCCGCCCGGGCACTTTTCAGCACGTCCTTGATGGCCCCTTCGAGTTCGGGATCAGCCAGATAGAACCGGGCGTTCTGAGTCTTTTTTCCGATAATCGGTACTCCGCTCTTGTCCAGCTCCTGCACTTGTGCGGTGACGACATATTCGTCGCCCGTCACCTGATCCGCAGCCTCCGACGTGCTGTTCATCTTGCGCAGGCGAAGGATTTCATCTTCAACTTCCTGATCGTTGACCGTATGCACCGGCTTTTCCACGCTGATCTTCTTGTATTCTTTCAGTTCGATGGAAGGTCGAATGTCATACTGTACCTTGAACCGGAGCTGTTCCCCACGCTTATAGTTCATATCCACAATCACCGGATCGCCGATCGGCTTGAGCTCCTTTTCTTTGACAATCGTGCGATATAACTCGCTCGCAACGGTGTTGAGCGCCTCGTGCTCGATGAGATCGCCGTACAGTTTTTTCACAAGTTCGATCGGCGCTTTCCCCTTGCGAAATCCCTTGATCTCCACCTTGGGGCGGTACTCCTGATAGGCCTTGTCAAAATGCGGCTGGATCTCCGATGCAGGAACGGCAACCTCAAGCTCCCGGGATACTTCAGACAGTGAATTGATCGTTACTTCCACAACTGCTCCTTTCTCGGGGCATATCGCGATTTCCGTTTGCCCAGGAAAAAATGCCCGTGGGCACGGAGGGACTCGAACCCCCATGGGTTACCCCACTAGCTCCTAAGGCTAGCGCGTCTGCCAGTTTCGCCACGTGCCCGCATGACCACTCAAGAAAACGAAAAATCCCCAAAAATATGTTCCCAAAAGAACCCTTTTGGGACATTTGAGGACCTGTCAATATAGAGAGAGATTGCCTGAAATGCAAAAAAGGGGGAGTTCCCGGTTTGAAACGGAGCGGCCTTCCGCAGTTTCTCTATTTCCCCGTCCGCTGGAGCTCGTTGAGGCGGGAGAGATATTCGACCGCTTCCTGTCTCAGCGGGTCGATATTGATGGCGTTGTTGAAATATTCACGGGCCTTCTGATAGTTCTTCACGGTTTGATACGCAAGGCCCAGCTGGATATTGGTTGTGTAACTCCGCGGATTGATCGAGAGGGCGCGTTCGTACTGCTGAATGGCCCTTGCCGGGTCGCCGTCTCCCATATAGGCGAGGCCGAGGTTGGAGTGGGTTTCCCAATAATCGTTTCCTTTATCCAGGGCAGTGACCAGCACCTGAATCATCGGCTTGTAGTTTCCGACGCGCCGAAAAAGATTAAAAGCTTCCCTGAAGGCGCTCAAATACAGCGTGTCGGTCTGATACGCCCGCTCAAAGAAAGTCTGCGCCCGTATGGGATCATTCATGCGGGAATAGAACTTCCCAAGGGAAAATGATGCATAGGCAAAATCGGGGGCAATAATCGTCGCCTGACGGTATTTCTCTCCTGCTTCTTCCGGGTTGACGGATTCAAGAGCGGCCCCTTCTTGCAGCAAACGCAATGCTTCCGGACGGAATTCGCCCTCGCGGACCTGGATCATGATGCGCATCTGATCGAAGCGTGCGGATATTTCGGCATCGTAGGAAATCCTGAAAATTCTGAAGATTTCAACAAGAGCTTCACGGTATCGGCGGCCATAGTACTCGTTGACCGCCCGCAGCATCGAAGCAAAAGGGAGCCGGAAGGATCCGGTATCGCGCCTCACATTCAAAAGGAAATCCGCGGGAAAGAGCGAAAGTCCATCGCGATAGCGGTCGTTGGTCAATCGAAGAAACGTGTCATAGGAGTCGACAAGGTTATTCTTGACGAGATTGGCCCGCTGATCTTCCGGAAGAGTGCACACAAGCGTCGTCGCAGCGGTGTCGGTGAAATCAAGAGAGGAAAAGGCATACGCCAGCGCTTCCAGCATTGTTTGATAGAGGAAACCCGTTCTCCCGGCGACCGATCCATTGTAGATCCAGCGGACATTCTGATCGTCGAGAGCCTGCTGGAGGGAATCACGCTTGGCCGCCGCCCATGACAATGCGTCCTGCACTTTGTCAAGGATGGCTCCAACTCCCGGCGTTTCTCTCGTCACCCCGAGGGTCGTGCTTGGGAGCGAGTCGGCAACCCAACGGAACTCGGGGACAAGGGAATCGATCACTCTGATCTTTGTCTTCAGCTCGGTTTGCGGATGGCCAACAACCCCGGAAGCTGCATTCCACTGATTGTCAAAAAACGTCGAGAAAGCGTTTGTTCGTTTCTGAAGATATCCGGAATAGCTTGGGAAAATCGAAAAGGAGCGTCGGGCGAGAATCTGGTCAAAGATGCCGACGGCCGTTTTGAGGTCCTGAGCTGCCATTGCAGCGGCGCCCCGGGTTTCAAGTGCCTGCATTCCGCCGAATCCGGGCCAGAGTTCAACCGGCACACCGAACTCCGCTTCATGGACAACTTCACCTTCCTGAAACTGAACCTTCATTGCCTGTTCGAGACGGAGCTGCTTGTTGAAGCCGAGCACAATCGCACTGTCCCCTTCCGTGAAATCCTTGTTCCACTCTACAGGGAATTTCTGCTCCCCCTGCAGCAGCCAGAGTTTCGGAACTTCGTCTTCAATGAAGTCGCTGTCAAATTGCCAATCCCCTACCGGTACACAAAGAAAGAAATAGAACTGACCGCCGTTCACGTTGATATCGTTCAGCGGGAGCGATTGGGTTTCGTTGCTGAGGCGAATTTCTACAAAGCGGGGTCCACTCATTCCCAGAAAGCCTGATTTCTCTTTGATCTTGACATGAGCCGACGGGACCTGGGCGGAGGAAGACGCGCCAAGGATCATCAGAACAAGGAAGGTGGTCCACTTCATGAGAAACTCCCGGAATGGTGGAATTCGATGACGAGAAAATATAGACAAACAGGTCTGCAGATGCAATAAAATCACCGGGTTGGCCCTGCACCGCTCGATGAGAATGAATGCACAGCGTAAGAGCAGCGAGAATCACTCTCAGGATGGACTTCTCTGCGGCTTGGATTGTGGTTGGGAGAAGCGTCTTGACATTCAAGGGGAAAAATGCAACATTTTTGGCACATACCGCGGCATTTCACATCTTTTCGATCCATTGACAGACGACACAACCGTTCATAGCAAAATGTTCGATGTTGCTGTGTCTTCTGGAGGTTCCATGAAACGAATTCTCGCTCTCATACTTCTTCCCGGCATGCTCTCCCTCGCTGTTTCGCAGCAGCAGGAAATCTACGTTCAGAAATTGAATTCTGTCGGGTTGTTCAGTTCTTCCATTGTTCGCGCGTCGCGGTCGGGGTCCCTGTTGGCGGTAACATCGTCTGAAAAAGGGCTCAAGATCATCGACCTGGGGTCGCTGAAGGAGCGGTTTACCTATCCCATGCTTCCCAACGCGCTGGCATCGCTTCGCTGGTCAGCCAACCAACTCCTCGTCACCGGAAGGGCTGACGGTCAGGTGAACTATTGGAATCCCCTCAAGGCGGCCATGGTCTCATCGATCACGGGCCATCAGGCGGGAATTCTTGATTTTGCGATTGATCATTCCGGCCGGCTGATCATTGCGGGGACAGACAATGTCATAGCGGTGGTTGACGGTCAGACGGGCAATGAACTTCTCTCGACCGAAACAGGTCAGGACCGTATCACGAGCTTCACCTGGTATGCAGCCGGAAAGACAGGCGCAGCATCTCTTGCGTCGGGACGTCTGATGCTCCTTGACTCTTCTCTCAAACAGTCCAATCTCATCGTCATGCTCAAGGAACCGGCCTCTGTCCTCGAATTCAGTTCAGACGGGAAGCTCCTTGCAGCTGGCGGCATCACTGGGACGGTTACCCTGTGGGAAACAGGAACCTGGAAGCTCAAGGGAGAGTCCCAGCCCCACCGGCGGGCCGTCACAAGTGCTTCCTTCGAACCAGGAGGACGATGGATTGCGACAACGTCCGAAGACAGCACACTCATGGTATCCGAAGTTGGATCCCTGGCCATCGTGAAGACGGTCCGGGAGCCTGGTGCTGTGATGACATTTGCTTCGTTTACCTCCCAGCAGGAGATGGTGACGTCCGATTCAAAGGGGGCGGTGGCCCAATGGCGCGTTCTCGAACGTCCGCCCGATACGACTGCTCCCGCTCTGACCATTCTCCAACCCGCACGGTATGCCCAGGACGCACCGTCGAGAGTGTATGCGACGAGCTATGATGTTTTCGGGCTTGTCTACGATGAAAGTGATATCAAAGAAGTTCTGGTGGAAAATCAAAAAGCAACCGTGACGAATCCGAAAGTCGAGAATTCGACAGCGGCGGACGCAGGTCTCAAAGGAAAAGAATTCCGGGCGACTGTCGCGCTGCCGGTTATTGGGCTGAACAAAGTTGATGTCCGGGCCGTTGATGCAAGCGGAAATGAAGCGATTCAACCCCTCTACATCCAGCGCCTGTCGAATGCCGAGGCAATGGAGATCGTGGCTCCGACGGAAAATACCGAAACCGAAGGAGTCGCGGTAGACGTCCAGTTCAAGCCCTGGTTCGATGTTGCAGCGTACACGATCTCCGCAAATACCATTGAACTTGTGCACAGCCGCGGCGTACTGAAAATACGTCCGGGCGAAGTGGTCCGGGAAGAAGTGCCCCTCATTGTCGGCTACAACCAGATTGCGGTGAACGTGGTGAGCAAAAAAGGGGAGCGGTTCACGAAACTGATAGGAGTCAACCGGAAATTCTCGGCGACGGTTGCCGAGGCACCCCGCACGACGCCCGGCGCCCGGAAAGAATCGACCGGCCCGCAGCGGTGGGCGGTCATCGTGGGAGTCTCCGAGTATGCGAACAAGGGCATTCCGGCGTTGAAGTACGCCGACAAGGATGCGGAGGCACTCGCATCGTTTCTTCAGACCCCCGAAGGGGGAAGCTTCGACAGGGATCACATGCGGATTCTTGTCAATAAGGACGCGACACTGTCGAATCTCAGAGATGCCATGATCGATTTTCTGCAACAGGCGATCGACAAGGATCTTGTGGTGATCTATTTTGCCGGCCACGGAGCGCCTGATCCGACCCGTCCGCAGAATCTGTACCTGCTGACCTACGATGCTGATCCTTCACGGCTCGGCACAACGGCGTTTCCCATGTGGGATATTCAGACGGTGATCACGCGGCAAATCGCTGCCAAGAAAGTTGTGGTCCTTTCCGATGCGTGTCATAGCGGAGGAATCAGCGCAGATGTTGCAACGCGCGGCCTCGACGTCACCAGTTCGAACCCTATTAATCAGTATCTCGCAGAACTTGCGCGTGCGAAGGACGGCATGGTGGTCTTTACCGCCAGCGCGGCGGGAGAGGTTTCGCAGGAATTTCCCGAACTGGCCCATGGTGTCTTCACCTACTACATACTCGAGGGCCTCAAAGGGGCGGCCGATGCCAACAACGACCTGGTCGTTACGGTGAACGAGCTCATGGGCTACGTAGAAGAGCAGGTGAAACGAAAGACACGTGGAGCGCAAAACCCCACGCGGAGTCAGACAACCTACGACAAAGAACTACCGATGGCAGTCATCAACAAATGAACGAACAGGAGTCTTCTATGAAATATCTCCGCGGAATCGTCGCCGTGGTCCTGATGGTCTCAGGACTGGGGATTCCAACGAACACCGTGCTCATCGCCCAGGCCCAGACGGTTGAGGACAATGTCTCCTTTTCCTGGGGCTTCGGAGCCCTCGTAGGAAAGGAAAAGAAGTTTGTTTCGATCACCAAAGACACTGTTCTGAAATCTGGGGACGAGGTAAAGATGGTGATCGAACTCAAAAAAGAATGCTATGTCTATCTCATCCACCACAGCTCCAAGGGCGACATTGCTCTCTTGTTCCCCGAAGACGTCCGGCAATTTTCGGGCGACTATAAAACGGGAAGGAACTATTACGTTCCAAAAGGGAGGGGATGGTTTGAGCTGGATAAAGTAACGGGAAAAGAATCGTTTTATCTCCTGGGTTCTTCGGAACGGCTTGTCGAGCTGGAGGCATTGATCGGTAACTATCACTCGGCGAAGAAAGAGGACAAACCAGCCATGGCCGACGGGATTCTCGCTGAAATCAGAAACGTCAAGCGAAAGTTCCGAACGTTTACGACACTTGCCGAGCGGCCGGTGACGATCGGGGGGAATATCCGGGGCGTTGAGCAGGCAGAAGAGGCAAAGCGGCCCGATGTCGCTACCATCGTCACGGAGATCAAAGCGAACAATTTCTACAGCAAGACCTTCACCATTGACCACCAGTAAGAGCCGCATGAAACGGGCCACGGCGCTCCTTGCCGTGGCCTCGTTTCTCTTTGTCCATTTCCTCTTCGTAGTGTTTCCCGCAGTTTTCCAACCATGGAACGCCCAAATTGTCGACAGGCTCTTCGTTTTTCGCTCGGAATCCGATGCCTTTAAGCCCCGTTACGATTCAACGGTTGTGCATATTGACCTCTCCGACCGGACAATCGAAAGTCTCGAAAATTTCTATTTTTCCCGTGCACACTATGCCCAGGTAACCCGGAATCTCGGAGAGATGCAGGTTGCGGCACAGGTGTGGGATTATATTTTCCCCAAGCGTGTCAGCGAAGACCCCGCCGAGGATAATGCTCTCATCGAAGCAACCGCGTCCGCGCGGAACGCGTACTTCGGCCTGAAGTTCAATTTGAGCCTCGAGGAACCCCCTCCAACGACTTCAACACGTCCGCTCGACAGGGAGTATCTCCACCAGACATCCTGGGCTGTGAAGATGGAAGGCAATCCGGATCATATGTACTGGGCCAGCAGGGCAACGGCAACAATGGCAGAAGTCGCAGAGGTCTCACGAGGATTGGGGTATCTGAGCCTTCGGTTCGACCAGGACGGAGTCTTTCGACGTGCACCGCTCCTTGTCCGGTATGGACAATCGTATTATCCCAGCCTGGCTTTCCGCGTTGCATGCGATTTTCTTGGCGTGACTCCCGACAGGATCTCTGTCGTCCCCGGCAAGGAAATCGTGCTCGCAGGAGCAGCACGCCCGGGAGGAAAACCGCATGACATTGCTATTCCGGTCGATGAGCAATGCAACATCTTCATAAGCTGGGTGGGAGCCTGGCCGAGAATGCTCCATTATGATTTTGCCGCGATCCTTCGGGCATCCGACGACCGGGACGAAATGGAATTGTACGGTGAGGAGCTCGGGGGAAAGATCGCCGTCGTCTCAGAAGTGGCCACAGGCTCGGCAGACGTCGGCCCGGTTCCAACCGATAACAACTTCCCTCTCAGCGGCCTTCATGCCAACGTCATTTCGAGCATCGTTTCGGAGCAATTTCTGCGGGAGGTGACAGGCCTTCCGATGGTCGCCATCGAAGTGCTTGTGCTGATAGTCCTCTATGCCCTCGCCCTCCGCGTTTCATCCCGCTCCCTCGCGCTGATTACCGTGCTTCTTCTCGTTGGTTACTTTGCCGTTGCATCGGGACTGTTTCTCTTCTCGGGGGTGATTGTGAACATTCTCCGGCCCGTGCTCATCATCGTGTTTTCGATGTTCTCGATTGTCGCGTTCCGCTATTTCACGGAAGAAAAGAATAAGGAGGCACTGCGCCGTTCCTTTGAGGCCTACTTCCCGCCTTCAGTGGTCAAACGGATCATGGCGAACCCCGACCTCATAACGGCAGGCGGACAGAAAAAAGAGCTGACCATCATGTTCAGCGATATCAAAAGCTTTACGACGCACTCCTCGACACTTTCCCCGGATGAAATACAAAAACTCCTGAACGAATACTTTGGTGCAATGGTGGATATCGTTTTCAAGTATCAGGGAACGGTTGATAAGTTCATCGGGGACGGGTTGATGGTATTTTTCGGCGATCCCGAGCCCCAGGCCGACCACGCCCTGCGGTGTGTGAAGGCGGGAATTGAAATGCAGAAGAAAACGCGGGAGCTGAAGAGCAAATGGGAAGCAGAAGGGAAGTTCCCCCTCAAGATCCGCATCGGGATCAATACCGGCTCGGTGGTCGTGGGAAACATGGGATCGAAGCGGCGATTGTCGTATACGGTGCTCGGATCCGACGTGAACCTGGCCCAGCGTCTTGAATCAAGCGCCCCCGTGGAGGGAATCATGATCTCGCAAAGGACCTATGAACAGGTCAAGGATCATGTTCCAACGCGGCAGCTGGAGCCCATCAGGGTCAAAGGGCTCGAAGAACCAATTTCTGTTTGGGAAGTGGTGGTTGAGGACTGATTGGGCGTCCGAGCCTTGGTCGGCATGGTGGAGAATGTGCTTGTGGTTCCCGGAGCCCTCAGCGAAAATTATCCTGTCGGGGGCAAAATCTCTTTCTTCCGGAGTATCCCCGCGCTGATCAGGGTAACAAGAATACCTACCGGCACAATCTCTGCATACGTCAGGGCAATGCGAAAGAAGGGGTTCTTATAGCTTTCGCTCAGGCCTTTCATCGTTGTCCGCGTTTCCTCAATTTCAGCATCGGATGAGCCCTTCTCCTTCATCTTGTTCAGCGTATGTTCGGTGTACCGGTCCATAAAAGAATTCCTGATTTCCTCGTTGGTCTGATAATACACCTCCCAGGCGGCAACATACAGAGAAGAGGCAATCAATATGATCAGCAGACCTACCTGCACGCCTTTGCCGAATTTGATGGCTCCTCGCTGTTCTTTGTCGCGAAAGGATTTTATTCCGAAAAAGACCATGGAAAGGGCAATGATCATGCTGGTGTAGCCGACAGTCTCTGAATTGTCAAAATCGACAGTACCGGATTTCAAAAGTGTAATATTGAGACCGCCGAGCAGAACGACGATGGCGCCGGCAATCAAGCCGAACGTGATGACGATGCGACGCATGGTTCCTCCTTTTTTGCAATCAAGATACGCACGAAACCGGTGCTTGCGCATCGGCCGAAAGTATGATTTTCTGAACCAGGACGTTTATCCTCCTCACGGAGGATGCTGTTGTCACGGTAAAAGACGGAGTTCCTTTGCTCGACGGATTGCCTGGGTTCTTCGTTGTACGCCAAGTTTCTGAAAAATGTTTGAGGAGTGGGTCTTTACGGTACTGAGGGAGATGAACAGCTGATCGGCGATTTCATGGTTTGATAACCCCCTGGCAATCATTTCAAGAACTTCGTATTCCCGTTTACTGATGCCGAGCCGCTGCAGTTCCGCTTCATTGATCGTGAAATTCGGATCAAGGAGAACGACCTCTTTGCGGGTAAGCCTCAATCCCGCCCAGATGCCGAGGACCGTAAAGAAAAGCGCTACGATGCCGACATAGATTTCCGATGGGATCTCGCGAACGAGGAATCGGTACTCGATGAACTTGAGCAGCGAGATCGATGCAGCCATTGCCAGGCTGTAAAGAAGGATCGTCTTTTTCATTCGGTTGGTTATCCCCTTCAGGAGGCCGGAGCCAGGCTCATCTTCACCGCGGCCAGCGCGTGCAGGCTCGTCGTATCAAACAACGGCTTTCTGTATTCCTTAATCAAAAGACCGATCTCCGTGCATCCCATGATGATTCCTTCGCAACCGGCTTCGCTCAATGCATCCATGATGCGGACGTACTCGGACCTCGATTCCTCTCTGATAATGCCCCGCACCAGTTCCTCAAAAATCACTCGGTGGACGATTTCGATGTCCGATTCCCGAGGGATGACGACCTTGACGCCGAACTTTTCCTGGATGCGGCTCTTGTAGAACTCCTCCTTCATGGTGAATCTTGTTCCAAGAAGGCCTGCAGTTCTGATGTTCTGCCTTACCATTTCCGCACCGACGACGTCGGCAATATGGAGGAATCGTGCTTTCAGCATCGATTCGAGCACTTCCGCGAATTTGTGCATCGTATTGGTGCAAAGAAGAATGACATCGCATCCGGCGCCCTCAAGGAGCAACGCTATCCTCTTCATCTCATTTTCGAGTTTTTTCCACTCCCCCTTCACCATCAGTTCCTCGACGCGCTGAAAATTCACCGAATACATGACGCACTGAGAGGAATTGCTTTTTCCGAGTATCCGCCGGGTTTCTTCATTGATCAGACGATAGTATTCAATGGAAGATTCCCAACTCATGCCGCCGATCAGTCCAATGGTCTTCATGCCCGTCCCCCACGTGCGTCACAGCTTCGCAGCAGCAACAGCGAGAAGACCAGTGCAAGAATGTTGAAGGCGGGAATAACGAAAATAACCGGAACAACATCATATCCTGCCATGCCCATGGCGGCGATTTTGGCCGTGAGCGCGGCCATCAGAATGGAAAGGAAGATGCAATACACCGGGCCGAGTAAGAAACCCCAGGGCGTCTTTCTCATCAGAAGCACTCCCGAGAGAGCGGAAAGCGGCAGGAGAAGTCCGAGGTCCATGCCCTGAACGATGAGCGTGGTATAATGCTCAACCTGCTTGGGATACACTGCGCCCTGGAGAAGAGGCGGAATCACGACGCCGAGCCAGAGGAGCGCAATGGAGAATGCATTGAACAGGAGAAATCCCCCGGCGGACCGGACCGGCGCCTTTTCGGTGAAGGCGGAGGGCAGGGTATTCAGGCTGAAGGACATCAAAGTGAGCGTGAAGGCAAAGAAGGATGTTCCCAGGAGAAAGGCATACAGGAGAAACAAATAATTGAACATGCCCATCGTGAGGTAGAACAGATACGTGACCAGAAAATATCCAAGCGTTCCGGCAAGGACGAAACGGGCCCTCCGCGAGCGGTCTGCGAAAAACATGGCGGCAAGAAGCACCGGGATGCCGATACAGAGGGTCACGTAGTCCTGTGCGATTCCCTGGATGGCGACCTCGGCAGACATATGCTGGTACAGGCCTTGCCCATACAGCGTGACGCTCTCTCCTCTCACGGTCTCATGGCTCCAGGGTCCGGGTCCCTCGTGGGAGAGTATTCCGGAAAGCGTCGCGGCAGCCGAACCGGCCGCAATGCAGAATACAAGGAAACGAAGAGACGAAAGATGCTTCATGGTCATGAGCCGGCTCGTACGAAATGATGAAATCTCAACATGGGTTTTCTTCGCATCGCGCACTTTATGGTCAGGGTAACCATCCGTGGGAAGGATGTGAAATAATCCGATGAGAAGAACAATCGCGACTTGACCAATTCACAGCTTCATGCTGCACAATGATACTGAAAAAGGTAGTGGAGGAGAGCATCGGATGCAAGAGATGGACTCGAGGAACCGTTATCGGAATGAGAGGCAGATGCGGGGCCGTGGAGTAAAACAGACAGCCCGGACAACGACTCTGCCCGGGCTGTGGAAGCGTGCTAGAACAAGAGATGGGTTAGGCTGCCTTTGCAGCTTCCTCGACCTTGTTGAATTCTGCGAGAATTTCCAGCTTCACTTCATTGCTCACAACAACGCCGCCTGTTTCGGTGAGGGCATTCCACTGAAGGCCGAAGTCAAATCGGTTCAGCTTTCCCCTGACTTCAAATCCTGCAACATGATTGCCGCCGAAGCCTGCGACCGTTCCGTTGTAGATAACGTCGAGCGTGGCCTGCTTCGTAATTCCCCTCATAGTCAAATCTCCGGTGACCTGCAGCTCGTAGTCGGAAACCTTCTTGACCGAGGTTGAGACAAAAGCTATTGTCGGATGCTTGGCCGCGTCAAAGAAATCGGGCGATTTCAAATGACCGTCGCGTTGAGCGTTCTTGGTATCGATGCTGTTGACATCGGCCTCGAAGGTGATTTTCGCGTCGCTGAAATCGTCTTTCGCCGTTTCAATCGCTGCTTCGAATTTCTTGAAATGCCCCGTGACGGTTGCTACGACAAGATGCTTCACTTGAAAGTTGATCTCGGAATGCGTAGGGTCGATATTCCATCGTGCCATGGTGAAATCCTTTATCTGTTGGTGAAATGTTCTGTGGTAGTACAATGACACCACCAAGATAACGACGCTGCACCGCCTGTGCCATCACCTGTGGTAAGAAATGGGATGAACCTATGGTAACAGAAACGTTACCGTTTTTGCGAGAGCTCCCTGCGGATACGGCTGAGGGATTGGGGGGTAATACCGAGATAGGATGCAATGTAGCCCTGCGGGATCTGCTCGGCGAGGGCCGGGTAAGTCTTCATGAACTTCAGGTAGCGTTCTTCGGCCGACGAGCTCAGGGAATCGTGGATCCGTTGATGTGAGGCAATGTAGTTAGCTTCAAGGAGAAAGCGGAAAAAGCGTTCCATCTTGGGGACTGCTTCGAGAAGTGTTTCCCTTGCCGCTCGCTCGAGGAGGAGCACCTCGGAATCCAATATTGCATCGATGGTGTACGTGGCAGGCAAACCTGTGAGGTAACTGTTGAGATCGGAAATCCACCAATCCGCAATCGCGAACTGAATGATATCCTCTTCCCCCTTATGATTGACCGAATATGCGCGAAGGGAGCCGTCGGTCACAAACGCGATATTCCGGCAGACTTCCCCCTCATGGAGCAGAAACTGACGCTTCCTCACCTTTTTCGGAACGAAGAACCCCCTGCAGAGATCGAATTCTGCGTCGGTGAGCGTTACTCGTTTTTCAATGTGTGAACGTAAGATGTCGGCCATTGTTCCTGTTTGATGCTCCCGCGGGCGTCCCCCGGATTGTAACCGCTAATCGATCAACTTGAGTTCCCTCAACACGTCCTTCAGGATTGCCATTCTCGCCTTTTGCATCGGGAAATCGGAATCCGGGCTTTCCACACGGAGCGCGTAGGCATAAGAATCGCCGGATCGGGTGATGAACCCCACAATCCACCCAATCTGTTTTCCCTCCTGCTCGCCCCATCCCGTTTTTCCGCGCAGCGTGTAGGCGGGTTGTTCCTCGAGGACCATCAAGCGATAGACGATATCCTGCGCCCTCTGCGGGAATCCAAGAGTGCGGCGGAAGAGCTTCACGAGGAAGTCAATCTGTTCGTTGGCGGAGATTCTCAGCCCCCCGTTCAGCCAGAATGCATCAATGCCACCCGAGAGATCGGCGTTTCCATAGCCTTCCCTCATGACCATTTCCTGCATCCGTTTCGATCCTATCCGACGCGCAAGCTCCTGATAGAACCAAACGGTGGAGTTCTTGAAGGCCGACGCCATATTCTGGTCCTGATTCCAGGCATCGACCCACCGCTTGACACCGTCCCATTGCAGAATGGTCGAATCATCCTGAATGGCCCCCGCTTCAAGAGCAGCCATCGTGTTGAAGATCTTGAAGGTGGATGCAGGGATAAACCCGGACTCCGCCCGCGCGGGGTTAAAGCGAACACAGCTGTCTGCGCCGATGGCATAGAGAACGAAAGCGCCTTCCGCCTTGAATCGCGAGAACGATGCGCGGAGATCGGGACGTTCAACCTGCACGCGCGCATGCTTTGTATCCTGTCCTGTAAGCGAAGCGGTCAAACAGGCAAGCATGATGAAGATCTTTACGGCGGGCTTCTCGATCATCGCTGCCTTTCCTCCATGAGAGCAAGAAGATTCTTATCGGGGTCCCGGAAGAAGGCCATCCACAACTCATGGTCGGGCATTGTTGCAATCAGAAGAGGTTTCGCTTCGAATGTCATGCCTCGACGGGAGAATTCGTTGAACGCCATGTCCACGTCATCGACTTTGAAATACAGCGTGGACGAACGCCCTGCATTTTCCCGGGCCGGGGAATCAAGCATGAGCCGAATCCCGGCACAGTCGAAAAAGCCAAGTCCCGGAGGCGCCTGAAAAAGGAATCGCAAACCCAGAACGTCGCGGTAAAATTCGACCGCGCGGTCAATATCCGTCACGGGCACGGCGATTTGCCCAATGGCGCCCAGCTGAACTGATAACGTACCGGTCATTGTTTTTTCGTCCTTCTTGTTCCCGATGAAACTCTAAAGCGTTCTACGAAACGAAACCCAGGGCCACCAGAATGAATCCGCCGCCGTTGTAGATGCCATGAATGATAATGCCGAGCCACGTATTCTTCCTCTGTTGGACGACGTAAGGGACGATGAATTCAATCGGCAGGAGTACGATAGCAATGCGCCATCCGATGCCGATGTGGAAGAGAGCCCAAAGAAGGCCGTTGAGGATCCATGCGGAGCGGCCGAGTGCCTGGATCTGCCGCGGAAGAAGATATCCCCTCCATAAGCATTCCTCCCCGGTAATGTTGAAGAAGAAATAGGGCAGCCACGCGAGGAACAGCCAGTATTCATGGGGCTTCAGCTTTTCCATTTTCAGGAATGATGCATAAGAATCCTGGGAAAGAAGATTCATGGAGAACAGGAACGAAAATGCCGCAACGACAATCCCTGTCAGGAGAAGAACACTGACGAGTCCTCCGAATGCCCACCAGAGATCGGTGGCGGAGAGAGGGCGCAGATTCAGCGCCACAAGAATTTCCGAGAGAGATTTTGCTTCGAGCCTTCTCCCTGCTTGAAGAAACGCAGCAACAAAAAGGACGGTAACAATCAGTCCACTGAGGAGCCACCACCCGATCAGGGGCCGGATGCCGTAGGCAGAGATGAGATGTGGAATGCCGTATTGTACTGCAAGGGCAAGGACAAGTGCCCCACCAAGGAAATAAAGAAGAGATTCAAGGATAATGGATGCTTTGGAGCTCATGAAAGGCCGTTAACAGATGTTGTGACCGGGGAGAATGATCGGTAAGGTATCAGAGGGTCGCTTTGAAAGCAAGGGGAGGATGAAGAAGAGTCTGGATGAGGAAGCTGCATTCGGAAACAGCATTGAACGCACTCCTCCAATCAGCTCATTCCGCGTCGCGCAGGAAGGTTTTTCCCTGGGTCTGCTGAAGAATGCCGTTCCCATTCTCACCCGAAAACTCCATCTGCCGCATCACCATGTCGTGGTATGCACCGCGCGCCTGCATCAGCTGCTCATGTGTACCGCGTTCGGTAATGCGTCCATCCTCCATCAGGAGAATCAGATCTGCACGGCGCACCGTCGAGAGACGATGTGCGATGACAAATGTGGTCCTTCCCGCGAGCAACGTGGCCATCGAGGCCTGGATAAGCTGCTCGCTTTCGGTGTCGAGATTGCTCGTGGCTTCGTCAAGGACCAGGATCTGAGGAGATTTCAAAATGGCCCGTGCAATGGCAAGCCGCTGCTGCTGTCCGCCCGAAAGCTTGACACCGCGTTCCCCCACAAACGTCTCGTACCCGTCGGGAAGCTTGACGATGAACTCGTGTGCGTTGGCGCGTTTCGCAGCGTCCTCAATCTCCTCATCCGTGCATTCATGTCTGCCGTAGGCAATATTGTCGCGAACAGATCCGTCGAACAGGAAAACGTCCTGCTGCACAATGGCCAGGAGATCCCGGTAGGATCGGAGCCGAAAATCCCGTATGTCGGTTCCGTTCAGCAGCATCCGTCCCCGTGTGGGGTCGTGGAAGCGGGCAACAAGGTCCGTGACGGTTGTTTTTCCCGCCCCGCTGCGTCCAACCAGCGCGACCACGGACCCGCTCGGTACCGTCACATTGAAGTCACGGACCACGGGCCGGCCTTCGCGGTATTCGAATTCGACCTGTTCGAAACGAATCTCCTTCACGACCGCAGGTGCTTCGATCGCATCCGCTTTGTCAGGCTTGTCGTTCTCCATCTCCATGATTTCAAAGACCCTCTCCATGGCCGCAAGAGACCGCTGGAGTTCGGAGAAGGAATTGACAATGTTCCACACCGGATTCAGCAAAAGGAAAGTGTACCACTGAAACGCCATGATATCGCCGATCGAGGCGATTCCTTCGATATTCAGATATCCTCCGTACCAGACTATCACAACATTCACCCCGCTGAGGAGCAAGCCCCAGGAAGTCCAGAGAACGAGCTCCCGCCGGTGGGCAAAGAGTTCCTTCCTGAGCACGGTGTGTCGTCCCCTGAGGTACTCCAGCAATTCCCCGATTTCCTGCCGGAATGCCCTCACGACGCGAATGCCGGAAAACGTCTCGCCGACGCGGCCGTCGATCTCTTCCGCGTCCTTACGCATCGAACGATAAATGGGGCGGACGCGTTTTGCCAGAGTAAAGCTCATAAGGACGATGCCTGGAATAATCGCCAGTGCGGTAAGAGCAAGACGCCAGTTGAGTGCGAAGAGAATGGCAACGGCAATGCCCAGGCGAATAAGAGAAACAGCGGGGGAGACGACCGCCAGCTGCAACAGGCCGGTGGTGGTGTCCACGTCTCCGGTCAAACGCGACAGGATGCCCCCTGTTTTCATGTTCCACAATTGGGGAAGAGGAAGATGGAGCAGCCGGTCAAAGAGGAGCCGGCGGAACGACAACATCACCCGCACATTCAAAATGCGCTGGCGATAGTCTTTCAGCACGCCGACGAGGCTTGAAAGAATGATGACTGCAAGAAAGGCAATGCCGACCATATGCAGCAGTGAGAGGCGGGCGGAAGAGTCCAAAGCGGAGTTCAAAAGCACATTGTCGATGATGTACCTCATGAACAGAGGTTCGATCATCTGCAGCCCCGCGCCGATGAGGGCGAAGAGGAACACGGCGCCCACAGCGATGCGGTACGGTTTGAGCCAACGCAGATATGCGCGCAGGTACTCGCGCCTCTTGCCCCGCCGTTGCTGCTTGGACGGATCCTTGGCGCTGTCGCCGTCCGTCGAATCGTCGAGACGCCCCTGCTTATAGTCTTGAACAAAGGAACGGTAACGCTGGTGCGAAGAGGGACGGCTCATGCGGACATCACAGGCTGATACATGCGTGATCTCAGGTTGCGAAGTATTTTTGTGGTTCGGCGCTGAAGGTGAGTTGCTACGTAATGTATTGCGGCATGGCTTGAAAAACAAGCGCAGGATGATGGTTACTTCACTGCGGAACAAGACGGGCTTCGGGCGGACGCATCAAAGGCCGGACCCTTGCTCAAGACCTAGAGATAGCGGAGCCACCATTCTGTGCGCTTTGCTTTCAGCTCCGCAAACCAGCGGCATGCAAAGAAGAGGATCACGATCGCCAATGCCCAAACCAGATAGAGTGTCCCGAGCCCCCACCTATAACCATCAGGAGGAGGTGGATTCCCCATCGGGTGGTTCGTAAAGAGCCAGGGGCTTATTTCTCCGAGCGTGATGAGGGAAACGACGAGAGCGATCGCGTGAATCAGAGGTATATGGAGCATGTAGAAAAAGAACGGTACGCGGCCGAACAGGGAAATCCACTCTGTCACCATGCCGCGGGCCCGCTCGAGGAACGGAACAAGGGCGATTGCAGGCCCCAGCGTCATCAAGAGAAAGGAGAATGAAGCCGGATACTTGGTGGTGTTCAAAAAGGAGAGGAGTGCCGGCATTCCGCCGTTGGAACCGCCGGACGGTGAAGTCCAGGGGTTCGGATCGCCGTAGAGGTTGAATCCTCTAAGGAGAAGAAAGAGGGCAATGGAGCCGAGTCCGATCTGCAGACATTGCCTGTTACGATCGGCTGGCTCAAGGGTCAGAATTTTTCCGAATGCATATCCCACGGCCATCACACCGATCCAGGGCACGATGGAATACAGAACAACAAGATTGGGCCCGTCCTGCCCGAGGGAAACGGGCCCGGCAAAAAAGCCGATGTACATGATCTTCCAGAGGGCCGAGCCCACATCGTTACCCAGTGTTGGTATGACCGTCCAGAAGGAGGAGTCCAGCACATTGTGTCCCGCTATGATCACAAGGCCGATTGCCGCAACGGCCCGCAAGGGGAGCTTGACCAGCCCTGCCATCAGAATCATGCACCACCCGATGGCCCAGATGACGCCGGCCATTTCATAATGGAGAAAATCGAAATTGAATGTCCATGCGACGCGCAGGAAGGTAAGTTCAAGAAACACGAGCCACGCGCCGCGCAGAAGGAGGAACCGAGGGAGATCGTCATGGCGGCGGCCGTAGAAGAAAGCGCTCGTTCCTGCAAGGAAGAGGAAAGCCGGCGCGCAAAAATGCGTGATCCATCGCGTGAAGAAGATCCCGAGAGACGGTCCGCCCGCGGGGATTCCGGCGAAAACGCGGACATGGTCAATGGCCATGAGAATCATCACGGCGCCGCGGATCAGATCGATGGAGTGTATTCGGGAGGTGCTGGAAACTGTCATTTGGTCGCCGGATTGCCTATGAATGCGATACCTTACTTGATCAACGCCATCTTTCTTACCAGGTGCTTTCCGCCAAATTCGATGCTGCAAAAATACGTTCCGCTCACAATGCCCGATGCATCAAAATGCACCTGATGATAAACACCGGCTTTTCGTTCTTCATCTGCCAGAACCGCTATGTCGCGGCCGGCGATGTCATAGATTTTCACCAAGACGCGTCCATCCTCGGGAAGCGTGAACTCGATGGTGGTCGTGGGATTGAAGGGATTGGGATAATTCTGACTGAGGGTGAAAACTCTCGGCGCTAATCCAACCTCGGCCTCAACCGCCTGAGTGTAGGTGAAAGTGCCTGTCTGGTCGATTTGTCTGATCCGGTATGCATACCGTCCCGCAGGAAGACTTCGGTCAACAAAGGAATACTCTTTGGGAGAGGTCGATGTACCTGAGCCCTCCACAAACCCAATCTTTGACCAGGTAGCTTCAAGTTGCTTGGTTGTGGTTTTATAACCCGGAGCGTGAAGCATGAAACCTGAAACCCTTCTACGTTCCACTTCAAATCCAAAATTCCCCGTTTCTGTTGCGGTCGTCCACCGAAGGGTGATATCCCGGGCAGAAGCAGCGGCCGTCATCGATGAGAGTTGGACCGGTAGTGCCCCTCCGCACTGTGTTCCTGCTCCGGAAAACGAACCATTAATTGCGACGCTGTCCGCGCAGATGTCTGCGCCGGAAGTGACTTCGATGGTCGTGCCCGGCTGGAATTCCATCGTGCTTTGACCTTGAGCTGCGAAAGAAATGCCGCACACCAGGGCGATCAACAGAGATTTGGATTTCATGAATGTTTCCCTCTTTGTGCAGTGGCAATTGAAGAGTGCCTCATCATGCTTTGATTCCCACCCTCAAAAGTCGCTGACAAGATAGCCGCTGAAGTACCCCCCTTCAGCGGAGAGACTGGTGGGGGTAGTGAGTGAAGTGATGCGCAGTGTTACCGTTTGTCCTGCAGTGAGTTTGAGGACTCCTGCAACGCTCAGCATCGCTTGCGCATACGTGTAATCCGTGGGCTTGTATTCGATCAGTCCGGAGGCTGTTCCATCGACCATGAGTTGGAGGGACGGACCGGAAGCCGACGCATAATTCAGTTCTATGTGGGCTGAGAGAAAGTAGAATCCATTCCGGGGAACAACAAACTCACCTGTGGATGGATTGAAACTGGCGGAGTTATCGTGCGCCCCAACGGGGGTGAACTCGTACCACGAGGCCAGCGTGTGGGGCGTGCTCAGGTTTGTTTCGGAAACGTGCGTGGCAAGAAAAGATGGAACCCCATCCACCTTGATCCGGTCTGCGGTCAATTGCCCCGTAGTCTCATCTACGGTCACAAGTGGATCGTTTGTGCTGTTCTTCACCGAAAAGGTGCCGCCACTCCCAAGCTTGTTATTGATGCTGCCCGTCTGGCCGATCAGGATTTCCGGAATCAACATGAAGGCCGTAATGACAACACTGAGTGTTTTCATAGTTCCCTTCAAATGAATGAGTGTAGATGTCCCTTTTCTGCAAAGAGAGAATCGTTTTCAAAAATCACTGATAAGATAACCGCTGAACCAGCCAAGGCCCGACGATCCGGTGCCCACCAGGCTAACCATGGTCACCCGGAGCGTCATGACATCGCCAGAGTTGAGTTTCAGGATACCGCTGGTGCCGAGGTGTGTGACCCCTGTGTTTAACGATCCCCTTGCCGTCAGGCTGGTAACTTGCGAGTTGGCTAGAACATAGAGTGTTACAGTCGATGCGCTTGCAGCTAATTCTATCCCAGCGGAAAAAAAATAGAATCCGTTACGCGGTG
>CAZRPU010000008.1:52646-59806 GCA_964602055.1 uncultured Ignavibacteriaceae bacterium | reverse complement strand
CCAGCAGTCCCTTCGATTCCCGTTCCGTCATCAGTTCCTTCAAAGCGGGATACAGGATGGTATTCTCCCTGCGAATGTGACTTCTCATTTGCTCAGCGATGGTTCGCGCGATAATCACGATGTTTCGAATGGACGTACCATGTAGCCGTCCCTCCTCAACCTCTTTTACCGTGTCGAGCAAATCGGAAAACGAATCCCACATGTCCTGATGATCTCCCTTCATCTGATCGGCAAGGTTCTTCATGTGATGCTCGATGAGCGGGAAGAGGTATTGCTCTTCAAGTTTTGTGTGCCTCCGCACCTCCGTATTCATCCACCGAATCGTTTCAGCGATCTGTTCGAATGCTTCTGCTGAAAACCCGTTTTCCTTGATGGAATCGGCCGCGCTCTCCAGAACAAGGAGCCTTTTCATCGCCTCTTCGTGCTCCTTCATCAGAAGTTCCAGAGGATTCTGCCGCAAGCCGTGTTGTTGATGTGATGTGGCCTTCATCTCGTTCGATCTGTGATGGACAAGGCGTTCAGCCCCTTCCTGATGATTTCCGCCGATGCGGGGCCAAAGCGTTTTTCTACACGCTGCACGATACGCTCGCCTTCCGCCTTCGTGTATGTTGCGGCAAGAAAACACAGCGCTCCAAGCGCAGCAGCCTTCGGGCCGAAAACTTTTCTGAAAGGAAAACGGTTGCCGGGGACGTCGGCGGAAATGCTCTCATCGAGATAAACCGCCGAGTCCTCATTCAGCCTTTTGAGCCATCCCTGCGCTTTCAATTCTCTCAGTCCGTCTTCCGACGTGATCAGGACAATCGTGGGCTCTTCAATGCCCGTGAAAGCGATTGGAAACGGGCTCAGACAGAGTTCCGAAAGAGAGAAACCGGAGCCCTGCGTGACCGGATTATCGTTTTTTTGCGTGGCATACAATCCGCTGTCGAGGGCCGCCTGACAGAGGAATGCCGCAGAGGACTGAATTCTCTCCCCCGCACTTCCTGCAAGAATAATATTGAGGGGTCGCCGGAGCGACAGAATCTGCTCACCCCCCTGATGAGCCGGTTTTGAGGTTCCGTCCGTTTCCATTCGTATCGATTTCAGATACCTGCGGACATAAGTCTCACGATGTTCGTTTCGCTCGATGAGCCCGATGTGCCACCGGTTCGCTTCGGCAATCTCTTCGAGCTTTTTACCCGTAAGGTCATTCTCAGGGACCGCAAATTCCGTGCACAACTCCAGAACCTCAAGGACGGCAAAGCCCGGAAAGGCGAGCGCTTCTTTCAACAACGCGGGGAACTCACGGCTCGTTGCCAGAGTCCTGGCAACCCAAGGTGCCTTGCTGTGCCTGAGGATCTCGCACAAATCCACCGGAGGGACGATGTTGCCTTTCGGGGTCGTTGCCGTTATGAAACACTCGGGCGTCAATCCTGACCCTTGCCCCCCCGTCATGCCGTAGACAAGATTGTTGCAAATGATCACGGTCAAGTCCACGTTCAGCATGGCGGCATGGACGAGGTGCTGAAGCCCGATCATCGCGCCCCCGTCTCCGATCAGGACGATGGTTTTCAGGTTCCCCTGCTCGAGAACGGAGTCAGCCAGTGCAATCCCTGTTGCAAATGCTGTCGATCTGCCGTGTGTCGTGTGCACGGTGTGAAGATCCTTGAACAATCCGTCGGCAAGTCCGATGCATCCGATATCCGTCACAAGGGCAACGTTGTGCGGATCGGGCTGAAGCGTCACGAGCGCCTCATTGAGGCGCCTCAGGACGCTGCTGTGGCCGCAACCCTTACAGAAGGGGAATCGCACCTGATCGTTCAAGTACGACATTTCCGGGGCGGTATCTGTTTCCAGTAAGCCCATCAGAGCAGAATTTCCTTCAAGATCTCTGCGGGTGTGATAAGCGATCCGATCTTGTTCACGCCCACGACATGCTTGCCTTCAAAGAATCGGTCGATCACCGATCGATATAATCCCTTCAGATTCTCCTCGGCCACGATGACTTTCTTGACTCCACGCAGCGCCTGCGCGATCTTCTTTTTCGGAATCGGAAAGAGAGACTTGATCGACAGTGAGGAAACCTTCGCCCCCTTGCTTCTGGCGGAAAGAACTGCATCGCTTGCCGCACGGCTGGTGACGCCATAACTGACGACGAGGATTTCCGCACCTTCCGCCAAATCCGCTTCGGCAACGGCCAGGTCCTGTTCGCGCCAGCGGAGCTTCTCTTCGAGATGCATCAGAACCTCCAGCGTTTCCGGGGAATTCTTTTGCAGCTTCCCTTTCTTATCGTGGGCAGAGCCCGTCGCCGTCACCTTCATCTCCCCGCCGACCGGCGAGAATGCGGGTATCTCCTGCGGAGAGCTGAAAAAATACGTTCCGCGTCCGTCGTTGCCTCGTGTGAACTGAAGGCGTTGCTGGGCGGTGATGTTGGGGAGTGCGTCGTAGTCCACGCGTTCGGCAGTCATGCCCACTTCCTTATCGCTGAGAACGATGACCGGGGTTCGATACAGCTCTGCCCAGGTGAAGGCCAACACGGTAAGTTCGTAGCATTCCTGTGCGGTGGAGGGACACAGCATCGGAATCGTATACCCGCCGGAGGTGGCAAACTCCGCGAAGAGGACATCACCTTGCGCCCCTTGGGTTGCTCCGCCGGTGCTGGGGCCAAGCCGTTGCACAAGGGAAACGACAAGGGGAGTTTCCGTCATCAAGGCATACTGAACAGACTCGATCATGAGAGCGTATCCGGGCCCTGATGTCGCCGTCATTGCTTTTACGCCCCTCATCGATGCACCGATGCAATAGGCGATGGCCGATATCTCATCAGGTGCGCTCAACGCCAGCCCACCGCGTTCCGGGAGCTGATCGATCATGGTCTTAAAAATCCCGGAGGCCGGTGTTATCGGGTAACCGGCAAAAAACCTGCAGCCGGCCTGAAGGGCGCCTTCTGCAATCATCTGATTTCCGGTGCGGAGTTGAATGGAGGACATTGAGTTACGGGTTACGAGTTACGGGTTACGAGTTACAAGTTTAGGGTTCGAAGTTGGCTTCTGACTTCTGACTTCTGACTTCTGACCTCTGCTTCCAACCTTCTCTCACACTCCCGCCGGGTCGAAACTCGACATGATGCCATCCAGAACACGGCCGCGAGCTTCCATTTGTTCGAGCTTTGCACGGATATTGCCTACCATTCTGCGGTGATGAATGATCGAATCGTGCAGAAATGTCTGAACATCCGGATAGTCGCACTCTGCATCCAGTTCCTCATAGAACCTGGTCAGTTCCTGTTCCAGGTCCATTGCTTTGACGAGCATGGAACACGTGTTTTTGCAGGCATGAGCGCAGTTGATTTCATGGCTGTTCATTGGAGTTCCTTTCTTCATGAACCAATGGTTTCTTGTGCAAGCGTCAGAGATCCGGCAAGTGAATTGCCGATTTCCAGTGCCTGTTCATTCAACGGAAGGAGATGATGATGCCTCTCGGGCAGGACTTTTTTCAGAGCAGCCATGACGTTCCCGGTCCTGACCACCGGCCTCTGCGCCAGGAACGCTCCCAAAAGAACCATATTGGCAACCTGTTTCTTCTTCAGGCCCATGGCAGCTTCCATGCCTCCCACCGCCAGGAGGTCAATGTCTTTTCTCGTCGGCAGACTGATGATGGTAGAAGTCTCGTAGAGCAGAAACCCTCCCGGCTTCACAGCCTTTTCAAATTTCTCGAGCGATGGCTGGTTCAGAATGATCGCTGAGTCGAAGCTGGAAATAATGGGGGAACTGATCCGCTGCGGCGAAACGATCACAATGCAGTTTGCCGTTCCTCCCCTCATTTCGGGGCCATAGGACGGCATCCAGCTGACCTCTTTCCCCTCGATCATTGCCGCATAGCCGATGATTTGACCCATGGACAAGACGCCTTGTCCTCCAAACCCTGCAATGATGATCTCTTGTGAAGTATTCATTCAAATCCTCCTGTTCAACCGCAAGATCCTTGTTGCGCAACAACACTGCGTATCTGAAGGTGATATCTTCCAGGTTTTTTCATGTCTCGCCGGATAACGATCTGCTCACCTCCTGCGAGATTGTTCCACCGGATAAAGTAGTGGTCGTGGGGCTTTTCCGGCCCGCGACACTCACAATGGGATGTTTCGACCCTGACGCGGTGCACGGTGCTTCCGTGCCTCAGCTCAAACTGCGTGCCGATCATCGGGAAAAGAGAGAGATGGTCCTTGAGAACCATAATGTGCCCCTCCGTCGCCTCCGACAGAGAAACAGTTCGAGTGTACGTCGTGTGCATCATTGTGCCGTGGCCTTCGGAAGCTTCAAGTCGCCGAGCGGGAATTGCTGGAACATGTTCTTCTCCATCCATTCATTCGCCTCGACCGGGGTCATCTTCCATCCTGAGGGGCAGTTCGAGACAACTTCGATGAAGCACGTGCCGCGCTTCAGTTTCTGATAGTCCAGCGCGGTACGAAGAGCTTTCTTGGTTTTTCTTACCGTTGTGGCCGTGTGCACCGCCTGACGGGTTACATAGTATGCTCCCGGAAGCTGCGCGACGAGATCGGTTATCCGGAGCGGATATCCCATGCTTGCCGCTTCGCGTCCATACGGGGATGTTGAGGTGACCATCCCGACCAGCGTCGTCGGAGCCATCTGACCACCGGTCATGCCATAGATGCCGTTATTGATAAAGACCACAAGGATATTCTCTCCCCGGTTGACCGTGTGAATCGTCTCGCCTGTGCCGATGGCCGCCAGGTCGCCGTCTCCCTGGTAGGAAAAAACATATTTGTCCGGGAGGACCCGTTTGATTCCTGTTGCTACCGCTGAAGCCCGGCCGTGAGCCGCCTCTTGCATGTCGATGTTCATGTAGTTGTAGGCGAACACCGAACAGCCAACGGGCGCGACGCCGACGATTTCATCCTGGATACCCATCTCCGCAACGACTTCCATGAGAAGTTTATGCACGACCCCATGGCCGCACCCCGGGCAATAATGAAACGGTGTATCCGTCAACGTCGAAGGCCTGTTGTAGACAAGATCCATATCGGTTAAGAGAGGTGTCGTCTCCATAATCGGGGTTCCTTTAGACTTGAACGACGCGTGCGTGTTCTGCGATTTTTTCAATTTCCCTCAACACTTCTTCCGGCGTGGGTATCATTCCACCCATTCTTCCCGTGAAATGGACAGGGCTTTGACCGTTGACCGCAAGACGCACGTCTTCGAGCATCTGGCCGGAGTTCATTTCCACAACAAGAGTCGCTGCGACGTTCTGGACGAGATTCGCAATGGCGGTGCTCGGGAACGGGTAAAGCGTTATTGGTCGAAGCAGTCCGACTTTGATGCCGCGGCCGCGGGCCAATTCGAGGGCCTTTTGGGAGATGCGGGCGGCAAGTCCGAATGCCACGATGAGGACCTCTGCATCCTCGACATGGAACGCCTCGAATCGCGCCTCTTTCTGAACCCTCTTGTATTTCTCCTGAAGCTGGAGGTTGACCTGTTCCATTTTCTCGGGCTGAATAAAGAGCGACGTAATGATGTTCCGTTCCCGGGCATTCGATTTGCCGACCGTCGCCCACGGTTTCGCCGTCAGGGGAAGTGATCCGGCTTTGGGCAGCGTTACTTTTTCCATCATCTGACCGAGTGCACCGTCCGCAAGGATCATCACCGGATTGCGGTACTCGTCTGCAAGACGGAAACCATCGAAAACAAAGTCGGCCATTTCCTGAACAGATGAGGGGGCAAGTACGATGAGATGGTAATCACCGTGCCCGCCTCCTTTGGTTGCCTGGAAATAATCGCTTTGCGCGGGCTGAATGGTTCCAAGGCCGGGCCCGCCCCTGTTGACATTGACCACCAGAGCAGGAAGCTGAGCTGACGCCATGTACGAAAGGCCCTCCTGCATCAGACTGATGCCCGGACTCGAGGATGAGGTCATCACGCGTGCGCCGGCGCCCGATGCACCGAAGACCATGTTGATTGCAGCCAGTTCACTTTCAGCCTGGAGGACAACGATGTTCCTGTTTGGCGCCTCTGCCATGAGGTATTCGAGTATCTCCGATTGAGGGGTGATGGGGTACCCGAAATAGGCCTGGAGACCTGCGCGGATCGCCGCTTCAGCCAGGGCTTCGTTTCCCTTCATCAAACGCGGTTGGTCATCATGAACGATCATGGAAAGACTCCTTTCTAGCGGGCAGCAGCGACGGGGACCGGTTGTGCCGGGGATTTTTTTTGACGATACACAGTAATCGCGCCCTCGGGACAAACGAGAGCACAGTTCGTGCATCCGGTGCAGTTATCCTTCGACAACAGGACAAACCGGTAGCCGATGCTGTTGATGCGGCCGGAGAGCTCGAGACTCTCCTGCGGGCAGGCTGTTATACAGAGCTCGCATCCCTTACAGATTTCGACGTCAACGGTAATCGTTCCACGGATCATGATAAGTTCCCTTGGTTAATGTTCAGTTCACCTGATGAATCTCCATCTCGCGCTTCTTCTGTTTCCATGTGATCGGCGTCTGCTCCTGCTCGTGTTGGGCTTCCACGACAGCCATCGCCGCAATATTGACGATGTCGTTTTCGTCGTTCCCGGGAGTCAGCAGATAGACTGGTTTCCGGATTCCGAGCAGGATCGGGCCGATCGCAGTTGCTCCACCCAGCTTTGCCAGAAGTTTGTATGCTATGTTGGCCGAAGTCAGGCCCGGACAGATCAAGACGTTTGCCGGACGCTTCAGCGCACTGAATGAATAGAGGTCCGAAAGAATCTCAGGCGAAACGGCCGTATCGGCCATCATTTCTCCGTCAATCATCAATTCCGGATCCTGCTTCCTGACAAGGTCCGTGGCCCGGCGCATCTTGTCCGAAAAGGGATGTCTCGTGCTTCCGAAGTTGCTGAAGGAGAGCATCGCAACGCTGGGTTCGATGCCAAGCTGTTTCACTTTTTCCGCCGTCAGGAGAGCAATCTCCGCCAATTGTTCGGCCGTAGGATCGATGTTCACGGTTGCGTCGGCAATAAAGATCGTCTGGTTCTTGAAGACGAGCATATAGAGACCTGCTATCGTGCTGACGCCATCCCGCTTGCCGATGATCCGCAAAGCGGGCCTGACGGTGTCGGGATAGTGAGCAGTCAGTCCCGAGATCAACCCATCGGCATCATTTTTTCGGGCGGCCCTATGTCTGTAACGGATGTGGA
>CAZRPU010000008.1:0-52636 GCA_964602055.1 uncultured Ignavibacteriaceae bacterium | reverse complement strand
AACCCATCGGCATCATTTTGTCGCACCATCATCATCCCGAAGACGTTGTGCGTCTTCATCTGTCTTTCGGCGTCAAACTTCGTGATTCCTTTTCGCTGACGCAGATGATAGTAGTCCGTGACATACGCGTCGTGTTGAACGGATTTTGACGGATTGATAATCTCCACTCCCTCCATATCCAGACCCAGATCCTTGATGCGCTGGGTGATCAGGGTTCTGCTGCCGAGGAGGATCGGTTGTGCAATCTGCTCTTCAATGAGAATGCTTGCTGCCCGGAGGATCTTCTCTTCCTCCCCTTCCGAAAAGACAATCCGCTTCGGGCTGCTTTGCGCGCGGTGAATGAAGAATCGCATGACTTCCCGCGATTTCCCGAGGCGGGCTTCCAGCATGTCGCGGTAGGCTTCGAAATCCTTGAGCGGGTTGCGCGCGACTCCGCTTTCCATGGCGGCTTTTGCAACCGCTGTCGCTTCCCACCAGAGAACGCGTGGATCGAACGGTTTCGGTATGATGTACTCTTTGCCGAACCCGATGTGTTTGACGCCGTATGCCCGTATCACGGAGTCCGGGACGTCCTCCTTGGCAAGATTGGCCAAGGCAAGCGTTGCTGCGATCTTCATTTCGTCGTTGATCGCGGTTGCCCGGACGTCGAGCGCACCTCGGAAAATGAACGGGAATCCGAGAACGTTGTTCACCTGATTCGGAAAGTCGGAACGGCCGGTTGCCATGATAATGTCATCACGTACGCTCACCGCATCGTCATAAGTGATTTCCGGATCGGGATTGGCCATGGCGAAAACGACGGGCTTGTCTGCCATCGAACGCACCATCTCTTTTGTCACGATCCCTTTGACGGAAACTCCGCAGAACACATCGGCGCCCTTCATTGCATCTGCCAGCGTTCTACCGGGGGTATCGATCGCGAAATACTCTTTGTAGGGGTTCATCCCATCCCGACGCCCCTTGTACACGATGCCCTTGGTGTCCACGAGAATCATGTTCTCTCTTTTGACACCCAGTTTTTCATAATGCTTAGCGCACGCAATGCCCGCGGCCCCTGCACCGCTGAAGACCACTTTGATCGTATCGATCTTCTTTCCCACAAGTTCCATGGCATTCAGCAATGCGGCCCCGCTGATAATGGCCGTCCCATGCTGATCGTCATGAAACACCGGAATATTCATCGTCTTCTTCAATTGCTCTTCTATATAGAAGCACTCAGGAGCTTTGATATCTTCCAGATTGATGCCTCCGAAGGTCGGCTCCAGCAATTGCACGGCTTTGACAATTTCATCGGGATCGAGCGAATTCAGCTCGATATCGAACACATCGATATCGGCAAATCTCTTGAACAGAACGCCTTTTCCTTCCATGACCGGTTTTCCCGCGAGAGCCCCGATATTCCCAAGACCCAGAACCGCCGTTCCATTCGAGACCACTGCGACAAGGTTTCCCTTTGCAGTGTACTGATAGGCATCCTCGGGGTTGGCGTGGATTTCGAGACATGGCTCTGCAACGCCCGGTGTATAGGCAAGCGAAAGATCACGTTGAGTTTGGCAGGACTTACTCGGAATGACTTCGATTTTTCCTTTTCGTCCCAGCGAATGATAGTCCAATGCATCTTGTTTGCGAATCATGATAAGAGTCCTCTTTGATCTTCCCGCGTTTTGTTCTTGCGCTCTTTGCTTCGGCAGGGGGAGCAGAGTTCGTTGAGAACATTTGTTCCCAGATCACGCGCCGTCAGCATCTTGCCGCACTTCGAACAGGCGGCGGGACGCCCGTTGAAAACTTCCCGACCACGGAATACCAGTCCCTGAAGCTGGGTCTCTCCCAGAATCATGTCTTCGCAAAGAGCGGAAGGATTGTCGACACAGGGCTTTATGGTCTGCTCGCAGCTTGTGCAGATATACGATTCGCCTTCGGCAATGGAATCTTCCATGCCGAGGCGGGTTACTGCACGCCGAACAGCATTCCGCATGTGGGCGATATACCGTTGTCTTTTTGTCATGCTCAGGTGAGAAATTCCACCGCACTGCTTTTTTCCGAAATCTTGAGAGCCGCGTCAGGACAGGTTCTCCACACCCCGGGGAGCGAGGTGAGGCCAATGCCGAACTCGGCGATTGCCCGGGCGGGATTTCCTACGCTTGGCTTGAGCATGATGTCAATCAATGCCGGCGGCAGGCCAGGAAGTACTTTTGACAGAAGCTTTGCCAGTCTTGCAGGCAAGTGCCTGATCGGGACGCTGACATTCTGATTCACCATGCGGACAAGTTCGTCCATCGTCATTCGGTCAGGCCCGGACAATTCGTAAATGCCGCTTCTTCCTTTTTCGATGGCCTGGATGATTGCCGCTGCAACGTCGTCGACGTACACCGGTGCAACAATCTGCTGTCCGCTTCCAAGCACTTTCACGGGTTCTCCTTCCGCTGAGAGCATCGCCGCGGCGGTCGGGCCGGGAGCCGAGGGCTTCCCGATGATATGAGAGCAGCGAAAAATTACCGCGGGAATTCCCGTCGACAGAATAAGCTGTTCCGCCCGCGCTTTTGTGCGCAAATACTCGTTGGTCGAATCAACGCTGGCATCGATTGAACTCAGGAAGATGATCCTCTTGACGTTCGAATCCTTCGCTGCACGGATCAGGGCCGTGGTGGTACACACATTGGCCCCGTAATAGCTGTTCGATGCCTTGGGCCACAGGGTGCCGGCAAGGTGGATGGCCACATCCGACTGATGAATCGCTTTTTGAACTTTTTCTCCATTCAGTGATGATGTGAACACACGGGAGGCCTGCAGAGAAGCAGGACCTCTCGACACGGCGTAGGTTTCAGCATTCGTGTCCCACAGTCTGCTCAACACTCCCTTGCCCACCTGTCCGTTTGCACCTGTCACTATGATTTTTGTTGCCATACGTGTCTGCTAGGACCTGGTGGATGTTCCCCGGTTTGACGTCCCACGAGATCGAACCTCCTCAACAGCGACTGCAATCAGAGGCAAGAACCGCTCGAACCAGGCGGCATCGGTGGGAGGCATCCTGTTCCCTTCTTGGCGTTCGCTTTCGCTCGAGTGCGTCGCTTCGAGGAACTCGCGGAAATATTCGATCAGCGAGGCGCTGCGCCCTGCGTTCACTGCATCGATAGCCTGGGGAAGAAACCGATTCAACGGGCATTCTTTCCATTGGCCGCAGCCGCACATCCCCATCCCGGTGGGATAGATGCATTCGGTGCATACAGCGGTTCGAACTGCTTCTTCGTATTCATTCATGGTATTCATTGACGTCTCCTCGCCGGGTCGACTCCGCTTTTCAGTTGCCCGCTGTTGGCGCGCACCAGACGCACGTCGGCTTCCTCAACGGCATTCTTGATGAGGGGAAAAGACCTCTTGAGCCACTCGGCCTCATCCGGTGAAATGATGGTGTCCTTGCTGCCGTTGCTGAGTCCGCTGGACGGCTTCAGGCTGAGCAGGAACTCCACGATGGTTGTGCTGCGGCCGGATCGAACCGCTTCGACCGCTCTTGGCAGAAGCCTATTCAAAGGGCATTCCCGGGAGTTTCCTGAACCGCACATGCCTGATCCGGACGGAGAGAGACATTCCGTGCACACCTGACTGCGAATTGCCTCTTCATGAGCCTGCAGTTGTTTCATCTGTTCCTCCACTCAATGCGGCTAGACCAGCAAACGGTAATTGTTCAGCGCTTTCATGTAATTCGCCCTCTCAAAAGCCGACGGCTGCGCAACCGAGCGGTGGCTCATACTCCCTTTCAACTGGGAAACGGAAGTATATTCTTTGTCCGCCATCCATTGTTCCATGGACAGGAGCACCCGGGCGATGTGTTCCGGGCCGTGTTTGAGAAGAGCAGAACACATCATCGTTACGTCGGCGCCCGCCATGAGGAGCTTCAAGGCGTCTTCGGCCGTATGAATGCCGCTCGTGGCTGCAAGGCTCGCTTTGATCTTCCCATGGAGAATCGCTATCCACCGCATGGAGAGCCTGCTCGCCGATGAATCGCTCAGCTGCACCTGAGGCTTGACGTCGAGTTCATCGAGATCGATGTCAGGCTGGTAAAACCGATTGAACAGGACGAGACCATCGGCGCCGGCGTTGACCAGCCGTTGAGCCATGTTCGTCATCGAACTGAAATACGGGCTGAGTTTCACGGCAACGGGAATTTTTACCGATTCTTTGACTGCCCGCAGTATATCGATGTACCGAAGTTCAACATCCTCGGCACTGAGGGCGGGATCGGTGGGGATATAATAGACGTTCAGTTCGAGCGCGTCCGCACCGGCCTCCTCTATCATCTTTGCATAATTGATCCATCCCCCCGCCGAAATGCCGTTGAGGCTCCCTATGACCGGGATTTCCAGCTGCTCCACCGCTTTGCGGACGAGCTCCACATACTCATCGGGGACAAGATTGTATTCCTCCACTTCCGGAAAGTACGTGAGGGCCTCGGCATAGCTTTGAGATCCGTATGTCGCATAGTGATGAAGTTCGGCTTCCTCATGTTCGATTTGTTCTTCAAAGAGTGAATACATGACAATAGCCGAGGCGCCGCTTTCTTCGAGTCTTTTCATGGAATCAAGAGTCCGGGAGAACGGGCTGGCAGAGGGAACGAGGGGGTTCTTCAGGCGCAACCCCAGGTACGTCGTTGACAGGTCCAGAGACATGGTCAAAACTCCGTTAGTTCGATGATGGGTGTTCGTTCTCTTTCGCCGCAGAAGCAGGAGGCACTTTAAGTTGGCCGTTTTCATGTGCCAGCTGCTCATAGGTAAGCCATCGGTCGTCCACATCCTCTTGCGCCAGTTTCATCAGTTCCTTCGCCCGCTCGGGGTGGCTTTTTTCCAGGGATTTGAATCGCGTCTCAAGCGCCATGAATTCCTTCACGGGGGCCTTCGGGGCCTTGGAATCAATCTTGAAGGGATTCTTCCCCTCCTTTTCCAGAAGCGGATTGTAGCGGAACAGGGGCCAGTAGCCGGTCTCCACGGCGATTTTCTGATTATACATTCCGCGTGCCATGTCAATGCCGTGTGCAATGCAATGCGAATAGGCGATGATGATGGACGGCCCGTCATATGCCTCGGCTTCCAGAAACGCCCGGACCGTCTGTGCATCATTGGACCCCATCGCAACTCGTGCGACATAGACATTGCGATAGGCCATGGCCAGCAGAGCGAGGTCTTTCTTCGGAGTCGGTTTTCCGGACGCCGCGAATTTCGCCACGGCGGAGCGAGGCGTTGATTTCGACATCTGCCCGCCCGTATTGGAGTAGACTTCGGTGTCGAGGACGAGGATATTCACGTTCTTGCCGGAAGCGAGGACGTGATCAAGCCCGCCGTAGCCGATATCGTATGCCCACCCGTCGCCGCCGATAATCCAGACGCTTCGTTTCACGAGGTTGTCGGCCACGCTGAGGAGCATAAGGGAATCCGGGTCTTTCTGCAGGGCCTTTTTCAACTTGCTGACGCGCTCTCTCTGCTCGAAAATGCCGGCCTCCGTGCTCTGGTCCGCAGTGAGAATGGCATCCGTCAGTTCGTCTCCGAGCGTCTGCCGTTTCTTCTCAAGGAGCTCCGTGGCGATTTCCGTTTGTTTGTCCACAGCGAGCCTCATGCCCAGGCCAAATTCGGCGTTGTCTTCAAACAGCGAATTGGACCATGCCGGGCCTCTGCCCGCCGCGTCCTTCGTCCACGGCGTTGTCGGGAGGTTACCGCCGTAGATCGATGAACATCCCGTCGCGTTGGCAATGACGGACCGGTCGCCGAAGAGCTGACTGACCAGTTTCACATACGGCGTTTCGCCGCAGCCTGAACACGCACCGGAGTATTCGAACAATGGAGTCAGGAATTGTGAGCCCTTGACCGTCTCGACGTTGAGTGTCCTTCTGTCCACTTCAGGGAGGTTGAGAAAGAACCTGTAGTTTTCCCGTTCACTTTCCCGGATGGGCGGCTGGGGCTTCATGTTGATGGCTTTCACCCTGGCTTCGCTCTTGCTCTTAGCAGGGCAGACTTCCACACACAAACTGCAACCGGTGCAGTCTTCGGGCGCGACCTGAATCGTGTAGTCCATCTTCTCGAATTCCTTGCCCCGGAACGCCACGGACTTGAACGTGGAGGGGGCGCCGTTTCGTGCGGAAGGAGCATAGACTTTGGCCCGTATCGCTGCATGGGGGCAGACCAGAACGCATTTATTGCATTGGATGCAGATGTCTGCTTCCCAAACTGGAATCTCGAGGGCGATATTCCTCTTCTCCCATTGTGCGGTACCCGACGGGAAGGTCCCGTCCTTCGGCATGGCGCTCACGGGAAGTTCATCTCCCTTTCCTGCAATGATCGGCGCGAGCACCTTCTTCACAAATTCGTCAGCCTCTCGGTCGACTATCGGAGGAAGTTCCTTTGAACTTGTGACACTCTGAGGAATCTTCACTTCGAAGAGGTTGGCAAGGGTTTGATCCACCGCCTCAAAGTTCTTGCGGACGATGGTTTCGCCTTTCTTGCCGTATGTCTTCTTAATGGATGTCTTGATGGCGGCAATGGCATCTTCCTTGGGGAGTACTCCCGACAGCGCGAAGAAGCATGTCTGCATAACCGTATTGATGCGCCCCCCCATCCCTGTTTCCCTTGCTACCTTGTAGGCATCGATGACATAGACCTTCAGGTTCTTCCTGATGATCAGTTCCTGGCTCTCTCGGGGGAGCTCTTTCCACACATCGTCAGGGCCATACAGGCTGTTGAGCAGGAAGGTTCCTCCTTGTGCAATCGTGTCAAGGAGATTGTACTTTTCCAGGAAAAACCACTGATGACAGGCGACAAACGTCGGAGTCGTAATGAGGTACGTTGAATGGATCGGCTTGGGCCCGAACCTCAAATGCGAGGCCGTGGTCGACCCCGACTTCTTCGAATCAAGAACAAAGTACCCCTGCGCGTATCGATCCGTCTCTTCGCCAATGATCTTGATCGAGTTCTTGTTTGCTCCCACCGTGCCATCGGCACCCAATCCGTAGAACACAGCCCGCACCGTATCTTTCGATTCCGTGACGAAGGATGGATCCACGCTCAGACTCGTGTGCGTGACATCGTCTTCGATGCCGACGGTAAAGTGATTCTTCGGATTGTTCTTCTTCAGTTCGTCGAAGACCGCTTTCACCATTGCAGGGGTGAACTCTTTCGACGAAAGGCCGTAGCGGCCTCCGATGATGCGGGGAAGGGCTTTCCAGGAGGAGCCGTTGTCCTGGAGTTTTTCTGAAAGGCCCGTCACCACATCCATATAGAGAGGTTCTCCGCTTGCGCCCGGTTCTTTTGTTCTATCCAGAACCGCAATGCTCTTGACCCCGGACGGCAGAGCCTTCAGGAGATGTTCCACGGAAAATGGCCGGTAAAGCCTTACTTTCACAAGACCGACTTTTTCTCCTGATGCCTGGAGAAACTCGACTGCCTCCTGCGCCGCCTCCGCCCCAGATCCCATCATGACAATGACACGTTCGGCCGCGGGGTCGCCCACGTAATCAAAGAGGCGATAGCGTCTCCCCGTGAGGCCTGCAAACTGCTCCATGGTTTTCTCGACGATGCCCGGACAGGCGTCGTAGAACGGATTGACAGTTTCGCGCGCCTGAAAGAACACATCGGGATTCTGTGCCGTCCCCCGAATCACGGGACGCTCGGGCGACAGAGCCCGCAACCGGTGCTCGCGAATAAGGTCTTCATCGATCATGCTCCGCAAATCTGCATCAGTCAACTGCTCGATTTTCATCACTTCGTGCGACGTCCGGAATCCGTCGAAGAAGTGAAGAAATGGGACCCTTGACCGAAGGGTGGCTGCATGAGCAATGAGCGCAAGATCCATGACCTCTTGAACGGAATTGGAGGCAAGCATGGCCCATCCTGTCGAGCGGGTAGCCATGACATCGCTGTGATCGCCGAAGATGGACAGCGCATGCGTTGCGACAGAGCGAGCTGCAATATGAAATACGGTCGCGGTCAGTTCCCCGGCAATCTTGAACATGTTCGGGATCATCAGGAGCAGACCCTGCGAAGCGGTAAAGGTCGTAGCCAACGCGCCTGCCTGAAGTGCGCCATGAACGGCGCCCGCGGCCCCTCCTTCGCTCTGCATTTCCGATACCAGGGGAATCGAACCCCACAAGTTCGGCTTCTTGCCGGAGGACCACTCGTCGGCCCACTCTCCCATCGCCGATGAGGGAGTTATGGGATAAATGGCGATGACTTCGCTGAGACGATGAGCTACCGAGGCGGCTGCTTCGTTGCCATCGATGGTAACAGCTTGTCGTTTGTTGGACAGAACAGCTTCAGTTTCTTTCTTGGACATTTTCTATTCCGGATTGAAATGTGAAACCGCCGGCATGGACATCCTTCACGATCGTGCCGACAGCACTTCTTTTCGAGAAGATTCGCGCTCTACGATGGAAGCGGAGCGGTCTCGGATTTTACACTCTCGATGATTTGGAGAACAAGGCCATAATACCGATCCAAGGCGCATTCAACGGCATTCCGCCGCAGACACACACCGTCGGAGGATTGTTCTGCACATCCGGCACAAACATTTTTTCTCAGGGCTACGACGTAATCGTCATACCGGTCCGACCGGAGGGACTTGACGGTTTCGACAAGCTGAGGGAGAAATTCCTGAACAGCGCAGGTCTGGCCGAACGGGAGCCTGCAATGACCCCGGCCGTCTCCATCGATGCATTTTCGGCAGAGTTTGTCCTGAAGTGCACTCCAGTACTGTTCCATAGAACCTCCTTCCGATGTGCGAACAGAATGAATCATGGTGTTTTTCCGCAATATCCGTTCCACGCCTTCTCCTCGGGGATGTGATAGAAGGAACGTGACCATTTGAAGCGGAATCGGTGCATTTCACACCTGGAAATATTGAATTCAAGAAAGCCCTTCCTTTTTTTGCAAATATGGAGATCAGCAATTACTCCTATCTGAGCGGATTGGATTGATGCTACCCTGTCGTCGGAGTCTGGACATCTTGAGCTGTTCATACAATAGAGAGTGTCTTGAGCGACAGTGTTTGTTCTACTTTTGTCCATCTCATTCCCAAAATTGGGATTGAATTAGGAATTCTTTCTGTTTTTTCCTTTATTGATAGCCACATGCGACGATTCCCAATACTGCAAAAACATGGCACAATGATTGCGGAGTAGATTGACAATGGCTCTCCCTCTCTCCAGATATGGCAGGGTCTTCGACATTCTCCCCGAAATGATCTTCATTCTCGACGGGGATTTGAAGATTCTCGACCACAACAAGGCCGCGGCCCAGCTGACGGGATACGATCCTGATACCCTCGATGCAACAACCATGCATCAGCTGATTCCGGCTTCCAGGCATGAGGCATTCATCCGGGCATTGGAGTCGGACACTCCGGAACGCCGTCTCGAAAGTCAGCTTATCAGGGCGAACGGTTCGGTGTTTGATGCTTCCCTCGATATCCGCCTGCTCCAATCACAGGATGCCGTCTATCAGATCGTGATTGCACGTGACATCACGGAGCAGAAAAAGAAGGAGCTCGATCTCCTTCGGTTCTCCAATGTCATCCACCATACGGTCAATCCTATCCAGATCACCGACGCAAAAGGAGTGATGGTCTACGTCAACCCTGCATTCGAGCGAACAAGCGGTTATGACCGATCGGAGCTCATTGGAAAGAATCCCAATATTCTCAGCAGCGGGAGGCACTCCGCACAATTCTGGCAAAGAGTGTGGAGCGAGATCAGCGCGGGGAAGATGTGGGTCGGCGAAGTGCAGAATAAGCGGAAGGACGGTTCACCATTTCATACCGAGCTGGTGATTTCCCCCATTGTGGATGCAAAGGGCAAAGTCGTCGGGTTCCTCGGAGCCCATCGGGATATTACGGAGCAGAAGGCATTGGAACAGCAGCTGGTGCGTTCCCAGAAGATGGAGAGCATCGGTACGCTTGCGGCGGGGATCGCACACGAAGTGGGAAATCCGCTCACCTCGATTTCCTCCCTGGTTCAGGTCATTCTTCGGACCACGCAGGATGAATTCGCCAAGGAGAAACTCGAACTGATCAAGAATCAGATCAACAGGATTACACGGATTATTCGCGACCTCGTCGACTTCTCGCGACCGTCGAATTATGTCGTGAAGGCAACTGACATCAACGAGGTACTGCGCGATGCCTTGAATATTGTGCAGTATGGGAAGAAAGTGAAGCACATTACCTTTGATATCGGGCTCGATGCACAGATGCCGAAGCTCCTTGTGGTGCCCGACCAGCTCGTTCAGGTCTTCATCAACATTCTCATGAATGCCGTCGACGCATTGGAGAACATTCCCGGTTCCATCACCATCAGGACCTCACATGACGATCATACAGTGGTGCTCACGGTGAAGGACACGGGGAAGGGCATCGACCCGTCTGATCGGGAGAAAATCTTCGAGCCCTTCTTCTCGACCAAAGAGGTGGGAAAAGGAACGGGACTTGGTCTTTGGGTGAGCTACGGGATTGTGAAGAATTTCGGCGGGGACATCGTCGTGGAAAGCGGACCCGGAGAAGGAAGCGTGTTTACGGTAACATTACCGGTGAAAGGAACCTAAATGGCAGCGCGCATACTTATTGCGGATGACGAGCAGATTATTCGTGAATCGCTCGCTTTTGTTCTGAGAAAAGAGGGCTATCAAGTCGATGAGGCCTCCAACGGCATGGAAGCATTCCGGAAACACGAAGAGAAACCGTACGATCTTGTTATTACCGACATCGAAATGCCGGAGATGAGGGGTATTGAGCTTCTGGAGAGAGTCACGCAGCGCACACCTCAGACATTTGTGATGATTGTGACGGCATTCGCTTCCATTGAAACAGCCATTCAGGCTCTTCGAAAAGGGGCTTACGATTACATTCTCAAGCCGATAGAATTCGACGATCTTATCCATCGCGTCCGGAAGCTCATGGACCACAGGGCCCTTGCCTCCGAAAACATTCTTCTGCGGCAGGAACTGAGCAGGACGTACGATTTTGACCGCATCATCGGTCAGAGCCCGAGCATGAAGCAGGTATTTGAGACTATCAAGCGCCTCTCGCAGAGCGACGGGACAGTGCTCATCACCGGAAAGAGCGGAACGGGAAAGGAGCTTGTGGCAAAGGCAATCCACTATAACGGTGTCCGGAAACAGAAGCGTTTCGTCGCCGTGAACTGCGGTGCCATCGTCGACACGCTCTTTGAGAGTGAGCTCTTCGGCCACAAGAAAGGATCCTTTACCGGGGCGACATCGGACAAAGAGGGCCTTTTCAAGGTGGCGGACGGCGGTACGATCTTTCTCGATGAGGTAGGCGAAATTCCCGGACACCTGCAGGTCAAGCTCTTAAGGGCCATCGAGCAAAAGGAGATTACACCCGTTGGGAAGACCGACTCGATCAACGTCGATGCCCGGATCATCGCCGCCACCAACAAGGACCTCCGTCAGGAGGTCGAGCGCGGCCGGTTCCGCGAAGACCTCTTCTACCGCCTGAACGTCGTTGAAATCCATCTCCCTTCTCTCACCGAGCGGCCTTCGGACATCCCGCTGCTTGCAACGCATTTTCTCGATGCTTACCGGAAACAGATGAATCGGCCCATCAAGGGCTTCAGCAATGAAGCCATGACTACGCTGGTCAACTATCGCTGGAAGGGTGAAGTGCGGGAATTGGAAAACGTCATCGAGCGGGCCGTCATCTTTTGTGATGAAGATTTCATTCAGCTGAAGAACCTCCCCGAATACTTCCGGTCATCCGATTCAGCCGGATCTTCAATGCCGAAGATGGGAGGCGAATCCCTGAAAGAGGCTGTCCGGCATTTTGAAAAACAGTTTATCCAGCAGATGCTCGCCAACCACTCCTTCAACAAAGAAGAGACCGCAAAGGCCCTTGGGATCAGCCTCTCCTCGCTCTACAGAAAGTTCGAGGAATTGAACATCCCCCTGAACAAGGAATAACTGTTGCATATTTGAACAATCACCGATTTTCAAATCTCGGAATCCAGCCCGCTTCTTTTCGCATTTCCTGAAAGACACCCCGCCCTTTCCGCCGAAAAGTAACTCTGTTTCATGGTTTTCGCCCTCGTTCGTTCAGCACGGGTGAATGCCTGGAATGGCACGGTAATTGACATTTTTCCTGTTGAAGAGCAATGGCAACCGTGACTTCTCATACCGAAGCAATCGGCGGAACAGCCCGAAAGCAAACGAACCCTATCCTGATCTTCAGTCCGGATGGCGATATCGCAAGAAGCCTCAAGATGCTCCTCGAAGAGGAGTACAGGGTTGAGACCGAGACAAGCCTCGCAGCGCTTGAAGAGCGCATCCGTCGCACCGATCCCCCTTTGCTGCTCGTGGATCTCTACCCCCTGCCGCCTGACATACTGAAGACTGTTGATGTTCTGAAACGCAGAAAGAACAAGAATCCGGTAGTCATGTTCCACGTCTTCCGCAACAGCCGGCCTGAAATCGAACAGGCCATTCGCAATGTGTCCGACCTGATTCTGTACAAACCCATCAATGCCGAGCTTGTCTCAGAACTCGTCTCGGTGCTGATGGCTATTCATCACGCGCCTGCATCACCCGACGGGACGCGGCTTCCGGATACCTCACACCCCTCATGAACCCGGAGGATCACCATGAAAAGGGCAAGCGACAGGCAGCTTGAACGAGCTCTTCTCCGTGAGGTCGATCGTGCATTCCAGCGTTATTATCATCAGACCCTCAATGACATTGTGCAGGATCTGACGCTTCGCAGCATCATTCGCCATCCTGATCCTCCCCCCGATACAGTGCTGCGTGCAATACACCAAACGAAGATCCTCGAGATGAATTCTGCAGCGCCCGTTGCGGTGCTCTGCAATGTCCTTGAACGCTACGCCAGGGGAAAGCTGGGCAGCTGCACCCGCTGCGGTCGCTCCATTGCCCGAAGGAATCTTCTGCAACGTCCGTCGCTTTCCATGTGCACGCGTTGCCAAAAGAGCACAGCCTCTCTGGTACCCTCATGATTATCGACCGCTCGCGATATCGCTTCCTGAGCAGAATGATGCGGGAGGAAGGAATTGCACCGAAGGTGACATCCGATGAATCCGGCCGTTTTGGCATCTCCCCGCGAAAGGTATTCGAAATCTCTCTTGCGTCGTCTCTCACGGTAGTTATCCTGCTCTTTCTTTTCTTCCCGCGGCTGGAAACAAGCGTCCGTTTATCGATAAAGCCGCAGGAGATCGTCACCATCGAGGAGATTGAAAATACAAAGCAGGAATTGCGCGCCCCTCCGCCCCCCAGGCCGGCCATACCCATCGAAGCTCCGGGTGACGAAGTTCTGGATGATGTCGAGCTTGCGAGCACCGAATTGGATGTCCGTGAAGAAGTCGCGGCACCTCCGCCGCCTGCAGCATCGGAGACCGAAGATCAGTTTTTCGTCGCGGTGGAAGACATGCCGCAGATCATCGGAGGCACGGAAGCAATCGCCCAGGCTTTGGTCTACCCCGATATTGCCTTGCGTGCGCAGGTGCAGGGAAGGGTCTTTGTTCTCGCGTACGTGAACGAAACCGGAGATGTTGTTCGGGTTGACGTCTTGAAAGGCATCGGCGCCGGATGTGATGAAGCAGCGGTAGCAGCGGTCAAGAAGATCAGGTTTATTCCCGGGAAACAGCGCGGAAAGGCGGTGAAGGTAAAGGTGTCGATCCCCGTCGTCTTTCGCATCCGGGCTTCGTAATTTTTCAATCCGGCTCCCATGATGAGCGGGAGGACAGCCATGATGACCATTCGAAACATTCTTCTGCCAACGGATTTTTCACGGTGCTCCGATCAGGCCCTGATTCACGCACTGCTTCTTGCCGAGCGGTATGATGCCAGGCTTTCGATCGTCCACGTCCTGCTTCCCCTGGAACATGACCCCCATGAACCCGGCCATCGAATGCCGGACATTGAAAGCGTCCAAAACGACATCGACCTTCGTTCATCCGATCAGCTGAAAAATGCCATTGGGCGAAGCTACCGCGACATCAGCATCGAGCAAACCACCATTCGAGGTGTGTCGGCTGCTGCAGCAATCCTCGAGTATGCCGCTGACCGCGCAATTGACCTCATTGTCATGGGGACGCACGGGAGGCGCGGATTGAATCATTTCATGCTGGGCAGTGTGGCAGAAGAGGTGGTCAGGCTAGCCCCCTGCCCTGTCTTGACTGTTCGGGAACTCAAGCAGCCCTCCGCAAAGATACAGATGAGCCAGATTCTCGTGCCTGTGGATTTCTCGGGATTTTCGCGTGAAGCGATCAGTTATGCCAAACATATTGCAGCGGACCTTGGCGCCGTGGTAAGAATCCTCCATATCGTTGAAGAAGTGATTCATCCTTCGTTCTACGTCACGGGCCAGATGTCGCTCACATCGTGGCTTCCTGAAATAGAAGCGGCGTCGTTGAGAGAAATGAAACGGCTGGCAGATGAAGCGGAAGGGCCTCACGTCCCCGTGGAATTTCACATCAAAGAAGGAAAAGCGGCGCTCGATATTACGGGGTTCGCAAGGAAAAACGACATTGATCTCATAGTGATGGCGAGCCACGGCCTCACGGGGCTGGAGCATTTCCTCCTAGGCAGCGTGGCAGAGCGGGTTGCACGTACCGCACCATGCCCTCTCCTCACCCTGAAGTCCTTTGGGAAGTCGCTTCTTAGGATTGATTCCGAACGGGTTCTTGGTTCTGAGAATCTTGCATAGCGTTTTTGTGAACTTTTTCCCACCTTCCGTTCAAATTTCTTCGATTTAACAGGAGTTGTGGATTTTTTCAGCGGCATGAAGCTTGCTCTTCCATGGCCGAAGTTCTGCGTCCGGCGCGAGCCAGCGGAGCCATGCAAAGCTCCTTCACCTACTTCAACTGACTATATGACAGCTTTTTCTATCGGCCTATGAAGAACCTGAACACTGAAAATCATTTCTCCGCTCCAAGAATGCTTCTCATTTTCTTTTCGCTGGTAGCCTTCCCCCTTCTGACCGTGTTTCCGCAGACAACCAATGCAGATTGCCTGGCGTGTCACAGCGACGAATCGATGACCATGGAAAAAAAGGGGAAGGAACTTTCGTTGTTTGTCAACGAAAAGATTCTTGCGGATTCTCCCCACCGGAAGCTCTCTTGTGTAGCCTGTCACACTGGCTTTGACAAAGAGAACATCCCTCACAAAGAAACCATCACGCCGATCAATTGCATGACGTGTCACAGGGACGCGCCGCCGAAACACGCATTTCATCCCCAGATGATGAAAGCGACCGGGCGCAACGGTACTCCGGACATCTCCTGCAAGGGGTGTCATGGAACACATGATGTGATTTCACCGAAGAATCCCGAGGCGAAAACGGCCCCCGCGCGGCAGCCTGATTTTTGCGGCAAGTGCCACACGACTCAGAAAAAAGTGTTTAGTGAATCTTCTCATGGGCAGGCTCTTCGTGCCGAAGTGAAAGGCGCACCGAATTGTCTTGCTTGCCACCAGAACGACCTGACCAAAGTGAGACCCGGACGCGATTCAGCCCAGGTGAAGATCGCTCAGGAGAAATTCTGCCTTTCCTGCCATTTGGATGACACAAACGTTCGGACGCGCGTTGCACCCTCGGCCGGATTCATCGCGGCTTACGAACACAGCATTCACGGCTCCTCCCTCCAAGCGGGGAATGCGAAAGCTGCGAATTGTGTGGATTGCCACGGAAGTCACCAGATGAAGAAAGGGAATGACCCTTCCTCAAAGGTGAACAGGTTCAACATTGCAAAGACCTGCGCCCAATGTCACCAAGACATTACGCGGGAGTTTTCAGAAAGCATCCACGGCGTTGCGCTCGGCCGGGGCAACCTTGATTCACCAACGTGTACAAACTGCCACGGAGAGCATAACATTCTTGCGCACACCAACCCCTCATCGCCCGTTGCCGCAAAGAACGTCTCCGCGCAGGTCTGCTCGCCGTGTCATAGCTCGGTAAAACTCACAGCAAAGTATGGAATAGCCTCGGATCGTTTTGCCACGTTTACCGACAGTTACCACGGACTGGCAATCAGAGGCGGGTCGATCGAAGTTGCAAACTGCACAAGCTGTCACGGCATCCACAGTATCAGACGGTCCAGCGACCCGATGGCAACGACCAACAAGGCCAACCTGGCTGAAACGTGCGGCAAATGCCATCGGGGAGCCAATGAGCGATTCGCCATCGGATCGGTGCATGTGAACTTGAAAGACAGCAGTGAGGATCCGCTCCTGTATTGGATCGCGACAATTTATCTCAGCATTATCATAGCGACAATCGGCGGGATGTTCTTCCATAACCTCCTCGATTTCGTCCGGAAGGCCCGCAGAAAACTCCTCATTCGCCGCGGGGTCATCCACGAAGAGCACGTGGGTCATCACCTGTATCTTCGTATGACCTTCAGCGAACGAATGCAGCATGCCGCCTTGCTCGTCAGTTTCATCACGCTCGTTATCACCGGCTTCATGCTCCGGTATCCGGATGCATGGTGGGTGGTTGCTATCCGCAGTCTGAGCGATGATATCTTTGACCTTCGGGGGCTGGTCCACCGGGTCGCAGGGGTCGCCATGATTCTTGCATCTTTGTACCACATCTATTATATCCTCGTTGTCCCGCGGGGAAAAGAACTCGTCCGCGATTTGATGCCGAAACTCCAGGACCTCCGCGACGCGCGTGATGTGCTGAAATACAATCTCGGCATCACCAGCAACAAACCGAAGTTCGGGAGATTCAGCTACATCGAGAAAAGCGAATATTGGGCGCTCGTCTGGGGCACTATTGTCATGGGAGTCACCGGGTTCATTCTCTGGTTCGATAATACCTTCATTGGCCTTTTGACCAAGGTGGGCCACGACGTTGCCCGTTTGATCCATTTCTATGAGGCGTGGCTGGCAACGCTTGCCATCATCGTATGGCATTTCTACTACGTCATGTTTAATCCCGACACCTACCCCATTAATCTTGCCTTTTGGACGGGGACGCTCACCGAAGCTGAGATGAAAGAAGAGCATCCGCTGGAACTTGAGGCGATTCACCGCGAAAAAGCGGAAGAGGGCGTGATCACTGTTTCGGGACGGGAAGAAAACGGATCCGCGTGAAGCTGAGAAGAACCATAACGGGCAATATCGCCGGCTTCCTTTGGCGGAGAGGCGCCCTATTGATGTTCTTGCTGTTTGCCGCCCCCTGCATCTCTCAGGGGCAGGAGAACAGCGATTGCCTCATGTGCCATGAGGACAAGAGCCTCACGGCTGAGAGGCAGGGGAAAATGATCTCGCTGTTCGTGGATCAGAGGCGGTTTTCCCAGTCAGTCCATGCTGATCTTTCCTGTGTGACGTGCCACGTGGACCTCGAAGGAAAAGAGCTGCCCCATGAGGCGCCGGTTGCGCGCGTTCAGTGCGGCACATGTCACACCTCGGAAGAGGAACTGCATCACGAGAGCCTTCACGGAAAGGCTGTCGCCCGGGGAGATGCGCTTGCGCCGAACTGCCAGTCGTGCCATGGGAGCCATGACATCATTCCGGTCCGCAATCTTCAATCGGCCGTATCGCCGCTGAAGATCCCGTTTCTCTGCGGCCGCTGCCACCAGGAAGGTACGCGGGTTCAAAAGGAACGCGAGATACCGCAATCCCGCATTCTCGAGAACTACTCAGAAAGCATTCATGCCGAGGGATTGCTCAAAAAGGGGCTGGTGGTCTCCGCCAATTGCGCTTCCTGTCACACGCCGCATCTCATCCTTCCCCATACGGACCCTCGCTCTTCCATCGCGAGAACCAACATCGTCAACACTTGCACGCGATGTCACGCTGAAATCGAGGAAGTACATCGGAAAGTGATCAAGGGCGAACTGTGGGAAAAGGAAGAGCATATCCTCCCCGCGTGCGTCGACTGCCACCAGCCCCACAAAGCACGCAAGGTTTTCTACGATCAGGGAATGGCCGACAGGGATTGCCTCCGATGTCACGAACGGGAGAGTGTTCGCTCCTCGAAAGATGGCCGGTCTCTTACCGTCGACAGTAAGGTTCTCTCCCATTCCATGCACCAGAAGATTTCCTGCGGTCAATGCCACGCCGGGGTGAACGCATCACGACACCGTCCGTGCGAAACGATAACCCAGAAGGTCGATTGCTCCTCGTGCCATGCGGAAGTGGGACAGCAATTTTTGAGGAGCATGCACGGAAAACTCGTTACCGAGAATGACCAGAACGCCCCAACCTGCAAGGAATGCCACGGTACTCATGAAGTGCTGGGAAGACTCGAGCCGAAGTCCCCCATTTTTTCCATCAATATCCCCACACTCTGTGCAAAGTGTCATCAGGAAGGCAAACAGGCGGCAGTGCGGTACGCAGGGGCTCAGCACGAAATTGTACAGCACTATACGGAGAGCATCCACGGTAAAGGATTGCTCAAAAGCGGATTGACGGTTACAGCGACGTGCACCGATTGCCATTCCGCGCACAACGTACTCCCGATGGCAGACGAAGCCTCATCGGTGAATCCTCAAAACGTTCCTGCAACCTGCGGCAAGTGCCATCACGGAATTCAGGAGCAGTTCGAGCAGAGTATCCATGCGACCATGGCCCACAAGACCAGCGAGAAGCTCCCCGTGTGCAGCGATTGTCACTCGGCCCATACCATCCGGCGCACGGACGTCGAAGGATTCAAGCTTGATATCATGACCAAGTGCGGACGATGCCACGAGAAGATCGCAGCGACGTATTTCGACACGTATCATGGAAAGGTCTCGCAGCTTGGCTACACAAAAACGGCGAAGTGTTATGATTGTCACGGTGCGCACGACATCCGTCCGGTCTCCGACCCTCGTTCGCGTTTAAGCCATGACAATGTCGTAGGCACGTGCCAGAAATGCCATCCGGGAGCGACGCGCAGGTTCGCAGGTTATCTCACGCATGCAACGCATCATGATCCCGACAAGTATCCCTTCCTTTTCTGGACCTTCTGGGGGATGACGGGACTTTTGATAGGTACGTTTGTTCTCGGCGGCGCCCATACGTTGCTCTGGCTCCCACGAGCCCTGCAGATGCGCCGGGAGCGAAAAAACCGCGTGCAGGGAAGAAACACTCCATCGGATTCCTTTCAATGACCACTCCCGAGGCAACTTTGCCCCAACAGCCCGCCTCGCCATCCTCCGGTTCCTCTGGGGCCGAACGGCAGGTTCTGCGGTTCTCCGTTCTTGAGAGGGTTCTTCATATCATCATGATTGTGAGCTTCATCAGTCTTGCTCTGACCGGTATGACCCTGAAATTTTCCTATACCGGTTGGGCCAATGTTTTGGCGCGCATCCTGGGAGGATACGAGGCTGCCGGGCTCATTCATCGCATCGCAGCGGTCTTCATGTTTGGAATATTCACGGCTCATGTCTACAGCCTCCTGAGAAGAAAACGGAAGGAAGCAGGTTCCCTGCGTGCCTTGTTGTTCGGTCCCGACACCATGCTTCCCACAAGACAGGATCTCCGCGAGTTCGCGGCCTCCATCAAGTGGTTTCTGAACCTTGGTCCTCGGCCTGCATATGGACGCTGGACCTATTGGGAGAAGTTCGATTACTTTGCCGTGTTCTGGGGAGTTTTTGTGATCGGGTCCACCGGATTGATGTTGTGGTTTCCCGAATTCTTCACCCTGTTCGTGCCCGGATGGTTCCTCAACGTCGCCACGATTATTCACAGCGACGAAGCGCTTCTTGCCGTTGGTTTTATTTTTACCGTTCATTTTTTTAACACGCACCTGAGGCCGGAAAAATTTCCCATGGACCTCGTCATCTTCACGGGACGCGTTCCTCTGGATGAATTCAAGGAGGAACGCCCTCGGGAATACGAAGCCTTGAAGCAGTCGGGCCAGCTGGAAAAACTCATGGCGGACCCGTATCCCCCTATCGTCATTCGCGGCATCAAGGCTTTTGCGTGGACAGCGCTTTCCCTCGGCTTTCTTCTCATCGTCATGATTATCTACGCTATGGTTTTCGCCTACCGATAACCTTTCCTTCCCGCTTCAAAGCCCGCAGAATTTGCAGAAATAGGAACATGGATCTTCCCAATCCTGGGAAACGGCATCCCTTTTTCTTCTCCTTCAACACATTTTCCGTGATCATGGCGCTTCCTTCTGGTACGCGAATTGCCTGCAATTGGCAGGATTTCAAGCTTATCACCTGAGGACCCCACAATGCCACTCGTCAATTCGCAAACAGGAAAAGAGCAGCCGCCTCGCACCATTGCCCAACTCGAAGAAGCAGCCCGGATGATGCGCGGATACGATTTGATTTGTCTGGCCGCCGCAGGCTCGGGCCACGCCGGAGGCACGCTCTCGATCATGGACCTCACTGCCGCGCTCTATCTTCATGCGGCCCGTCTGGATCCCGAAGATCCTTCCTGGGAGGACCGCGATCGTATCGTGTGGTCTGTGGGTCATAAAGCACCGAGCCTTTACCTTGGATTGGGGATGGCCGGGTTCTACGATGTCAAAGACGTTGTCACGCTTCGGAAACTCGGGAGCCCCTTCCAGGGGCATCCGCACTGGCTCAAGCTGCCGGGTGTTGAGGTTTCCACCGGCTCCCTGGGGCAGGGCCTGAGCATTGCTGTCGGCATGGCTCTCGGAATCCGACTGAAAAAAAACACCTCGAAAGTCTTCTGTTTCATGGGCGACGGAGAACAACAAGAAGGACAGATCTGGGAAGCGGTGATGGAAGCCGGACATTACAAGCTCGACAATCTTATCGGCATCATCGATAAGAACCGTCTTCAGATCGATGGGCCTGTGAGCGAAGTGATGAACATTGAACCGCTCGCGGAAAAATATCGATCCTTCGGCTGGGAAGTCATTGAAACGGACGGCCACGCGATGGGCCGGATCGTCCAGGCGTTCGACGCGGCGCGGGCAGTGAAGGGAAAACCTGTCGTCATTATCGCCGAGACGATCAAGGGAAAGGGAGTTGATTTCATGGAGAATGTGGCGGGCTGGCACGGCAAGACTCCGAATCTCGAAGAAATGAACAAGGGCCTCGAACAGCTCGGGCTCAAGGATAAGCTCCCCGTCGATGAAATGCTTTTGCAGGCAAAAGCCTTTCAGAAGAAAGCCGATGCGGACCTTCAGAAGAAGATGCCGAAATTCAAACGGGAGTATTGGTGGAACAGCGATGAATTGATGCGCGTCGATATGCAGCCGACCCGGAAAGGGTTCGGTATTGCTCTTCAACAACACGGAGGCGACGAACGGGTCACGTGTATCGGCCTTGACATCTCGGGATCGATTACGATCAGTGACTTCTACGACAAGAATCCGGAACGGAAAAACAGATGGTTCAGCGTCGGTATTGCGGAGCAAAGTGCCGTTTGTGTCGCCGCCGGCCTGGCGCGGGAGGGAAAGATTCCCGTCCTGGGAACCTACGGAACATTTGCCGCGGGGCGCTGCCTAGACCAAATCAGGACCACCGTGTGCTACGGTGAGCTCAACGTCCTCATTGCGGGCGCCCATGGCGGTGTTTCGGTCGGGCCCGACGGTGCAACCCACCAGGCACTCGAAGATCTTTTCCAGATCTGCGGACTGCCCAACATGAATGTCCTGGTGCCCAGCGACACACTCGAGACCAGAAAAGCAACCGAGCATTTCCTTTTTGGCATGAAAGGCCCCAAGTTCATCCGCTTTGCACGTGAAGCCACGCCGATCATCACCACGGAAAAAACACCTTTCGTTTTCGGCAAAGCCAATGTGATCCGTTTTCGGAGCGAACAGCCCCGCTTCATCGATGCCTTTGAAACTGTTCTCGCTTCTGAATACGAGAGTGAAGATGAACAACTTGCGATCATCGCCTGCGGGCCTATGGTGCCTGAAGCCATGAGAGCAGCTTACATTCTGAAAAGGGAATTTGATCTCGATGCCCGCGTGGTCAATATGCATACGTTGAAGCCTCTCGATGAGCAAGCCGTTATCGATGCTGCGTTGACAGGCCTCGTCCTTACCGCAGAAGAGCATCAAATCGGCGGCCTTGCGGACAGGGTCTGCCGGATTATCACGGAGGCCCCCTCCTTGTATAACGTCCCTGTCCTTACAGGTTCTATCGGCGTCAAGGATCGGTTTGGTGAGTCGGGCGCTCCATGGGAGCTTGTGAAGGAATTCGAGGTGAGCGGAGAACACATTGCACAAAAGGCCGTGGAGCTCATGGCCGTGAGAAATCGATCGCTCGAAATGAAATACTGATCCACCTATCGGAGTATGTCTATGAAATTCGCAAGCCGCCTGTCCCGTCTCGGCACTGAAACCGCCTTTGAGGTCCTCGCTGAAGTGAATGAACTTCGTTCGAAAGGCCGTGATATCATAGCGCTCTCCATCGGAGAACCGGCCTGTGCCACCGCCCCCAATATCAAGGAAGCGGCAAAACGGGCCCTCGACAACAACCTCACGCATTACAGCCCTTCATCCGGAATCACGGAGTTTCGCCGTGTGATCGCCGAGTATGTCGCAAGGACCCGCGGGATTCCCGTCGAGCCTTCCGAAGTGGTGGTGGTCCCCGGAGGGAAGCCGGTCATTTTCTTCGCGATGCTGGCACTTGTCGAAGAAGGTGACGAGGTTATCTATCCACTCCCCGGCTATCCCATCTACGAGTCCATGATCAACTTCGTCGGCGCAACGCCCGTCCCTCTGCGGTTGCGCGAAGAGCGGGGTTTCAGCTTCGATGTCCAGGAGCTTCGTTCCAAAATCTCCGATCGGACAAAAATGGTGATTATCAATTCACCGCATAATCCCACTGGCGGAGTGATTCCCAAAAAGGATCTCCACGAAGTCGCGGAGCTTTCCCTCAAACACGACTTCTGGGTTCTGTCCGACGAGATCTATTCGCGCATCCTGTACCAGGGAAAACCCGAGAGCATCAGCCAGTTTCCCGGTATGAAGGAAAGGACCATTATCCTCGACGGTCATTCCAAGACCTATGCCATGACGGGCTGGCGTGTCGGGTACGGCGTCATGCCTGCTGAGTTGGCTCTTCACGTCGGACGCCTGATGACCAATTCGAATTCCTGTACTGCCACGTTCACCCAGCATGCAGGATTAGAAGCCATGACAGGCCCCCAGGACTATGTCGATGAAATGATTCAGGGCTTTCGTTCCAATCGCGATCTCGTGGTCGAAGGCCTTAACCGCATTGAAGGTTTTTCCTGCCACACTCCTGCCGGCGCTTTCTACGCTTACCCGAACGTCACCCAGGCCTGCCGGCGCCACGGATTCAGAAGCTCCCGAGAGCTCCAGCAATTTCTCCTGCACGAAGGAGGAGTAGCGGTCCTTGGACAACAATGCTTCGGAACCCGAACCCCCGACGAAGATCAGGAGTATATCCGGCTCTCCTATGTTTCCTCCAGCAATGATATCAAAGAAGCCTTGCGTCGCATAGAGACTTCCCTGAACAACAAGGAACTGATCGAGCGATTCCTCAAAAAAGAGCGCTCCAAAGATGTTGTGCAGCGTTGAATGATTTCTTCATGCGCCGCGAAACTTCCGGCTAGAGTTCCAAGCCTCGAAAACTTGTGGACTCTGTGATTTTTTGTTTGTAGGTTTTTGGTCGAGCCATCATGAGAAGAATCTTTCCCGAGAGTTTCTATAATCTGCTGACGCTGACCGGAGCGACGATTGCTTCCGTCAGTTTTGGGCTGATCATGTTCCTCATGGTTCTGGAGCTTCTTTCTGAAGAACAGAAGCCCTACATGGGGATTATTGCTTTTGTGATCCTTCCCTCGATCATGATTTTCGGCCTCGTGATAGTTGGGGCGGGTATCTGGCGTGAGCACAGAAGGGAACGGAGCGGAAAGCCCCACGGTTTGCATCTTCCTCACATCGATCTGAACAATCCGCGCCACCGAACAGCGTTCTTCTATGTTTCTGTCGGCGGAATTCTTCTTCTGATGTTTTCTGCCTTCGGGAGCTTCAAAGCATACGAGTACACCGATTCCGACCAATTCTGCGGAGAAATGTGTCACAAGGTCATGGCACCGGAGTATACGGCTTACCAATTCTCTCCGCATGCGCGCGTGGGCTGCGTGAAGTGCCACATCGGCCCCGGGGCCGGGTGGTTCGTCCGATCGAAACTTTCGGGCGCCTACCAGGTGTATGCTGTCCTCCTCGACAAATATCCCCGGCCGATTCCAACGCCCATCGAGAACCTGCGACCCGCGCAGGAGACCTGCGAACAATGCCACTGGCCAAAAAACTTCTTCAGCGAGAAACAGCGCAAGATCACCAACTTCATCGCCGACGAGAAAAATACCAAGTGGAACATCACGCTGCTCATGAAAATAGGCGGGGGTAATATCGAGGCAGGCCCCACGTCGGGCATTCATTGGCACATGAACATTAACAATGAAGTGACGTACGCTGCCACGGATCCGGAGCGCATGATCATTCCCTGGGTCAAGATCAAAAGCAGGGACGGCGTCGAACGGGTCTACAGAAGCGTCGATGCTGCGGTTTCCGACGAGGAGCTGTTGAAGGGCGGTACGCGCCGCATGGATTGTATCGATTGCCACAATCGCCCTACCCACATTTACCGGCAGCCGGCTCAATCCATCAACCATGTCATGGAGCTGGGGTGGATCGATCCTTCGCTCCCCTACATCAAGAGCGTCGGCGTCCAGGCACTGGAGAAGTCGTACAGCGCGAAAGCTATTGCTTTGGACAGCATCGGAACGATCGTCAATGAATTTTACAGCGCCAATTATCCCGCCCTCGCAGTGCAGAGGCGTGAAATGATCGATAAAGCCATTTCTGAACTGCAGACCATCTATGCGCGCAATTATTTTCCGGAAATGAAGCATGACTGGCGCCAGTACCCCGATCACATAGGCCATATGTACTCTCCCGGCTGCTTCCGGTGCCACGACGGAAAGCATCAAACAGAGGACGGGCATGTTTTGTCGAAGGACTGCAACACCTGTCATACCGTCCTTTCACAGCAGTTCGAAAAAGAACCGATGCGGGTATCGGTGACCGGACTGGAATATCGGCATCCTGTCGACATCGGCGAAGCATGGAAGGAAATGATCTGTAGTGATTGCCACAGCGCACAGTAGGGAACCATGAACGAGTACTCAACCGGCCAGCCCGACGAAAGCAAGCGAAGTTTTCTCAAATACCTGCTTGGCGGCAGCCTGTTCGCCTGGGCCGCATCGGTCCTGTATCCGCTCTTTGCCTACATGAAGCCCCCGAAGCAGGCCGAGGTCGAAGTCACGAGCGTGAAGGTGGGCAAGCTTGCCGACATTGAAAAAGAATCGGGGCAGATCGTCAAGTTCGGCACGAAACCAGTCATCCTGGTCCGCACCGAGACCGGAGACCTCAAGGCTTTTGCCGCAACCTGCACGCATCTCGATTGCACTGTTCAATTCCGGAAGGACATGGGGGTCATTTGGTGTGCGTGCCACAATGGGAAGTATGACCTCACGGGACGCAATATTGCCGGACCGCCTCCCCGTCCGCTCGATCCGTTCCGTGTCGTCGTCCAGGGTGAAGAAGTTTTCGTATCCAAGAACACATGAAGACGATCCTTTCCTCCATCTACAAGTACATTGATGAAAGGGTGCATCTCGACGCCCTCGTGGAATACATGGGAAAGAAATACGTTCCCCTCCACGAACATTCGATATGGTACTATTTCGGAGGCGTCTCCCTCTTTCTGTTCATCATTCAGGTTGTCACCGGCATCCTGCTCCTTCTCTATTACAAAGGGAGCGAAGAACTGGCCTTTGAAAGCATTCAGTTCATCATGTCGCGGGTGCAATTCGGATGGCTCATCCGTTCGATTCACAGCTGGGCGGCCAATCTTTTCATTCTGGCGGCTGTCATTCATATGTTCAGCGTCTATTTTGAAAAAGCCTACCGGAAACCTCGTGAGATCACCTGGGTGACTGGGATGCTCATGCTGTTTCTCGGATTGGGATTCGGCTTCAGCGGCTACCTTCTTCCCTGGAATGAGCTTGCCTATTTCGCAACGAAAGTGGGGACAGACATCGCAGGAGTCGTGCCGGTGATTGGAAAGCCCATCATGATTTTCCTGCGAGGCGGTGAGGACGTGACCGGCGCAACGCTTTCCCGTTTCTTCGGATTTCATGTCGCCGTGTTCCCGGGCATTTTTACTGTTCTGCTTTCCATTCACTTGCTTCTTGTTCAGCGGCAGGGAATGGGTGAGCCGCTCGGGATGAAGCATGCACCGGGATCCGAAGAACGACGTATGCCGTTCTTCCCGAACTTTCTCCTGAGAGACCTGCTTCTGTGGCTCATCGTGCTGAACGTGCTGGCCATTCTTGCCGTTTTCTTCCCCTGGGAACTGGGCGTGAAGGCCGATCCCTTTGCTCCTGCTCCCGAAGGAATCAAGCCGGAGTGGTACTTCATGTTCATGTTTCAGACACTGAAATATTTGCCGGCGGAAATACTGTTCATCGAGGGTGAGGTCCTGGGGATCCTTGCATTTTCGCTCGCATTCCTCCTCTGGTTCCTTGTTCCGTTTTGGGATAAGAAAAGCGCGCGCGGCGAGCAGAATCGCTTTGTGAACTACCTGGGCCTCTTTGCCATACTCTATATTCTTCTCTTTACGATCCTCGGATGGCTCTCATGAGACGAACAGTCCTTCTTGCAGCCATGCTCATCGCCGCAGCCGCAGCCGCGCCGGGCCAGCAGAAAACCGACCAATGTTTTGTCTGCCATGAAGCAATTCAGGATAAGCCCTCGCAGCTCTTTGCCCGCGACGTTCACCGCGCAAAAGGCATCACATGCGCCGGTTGTCACGGTGGCAATGACCGGGCCGAAGAAATGGAAGTGGGCATGGATGCCAAAGCCGGTTTCGTCGGCGTACCGAAGGGCAACGCTATCTCGGCCGCCTGCGAGAGCTGTCATTCCAACGCCGAGCGCATGAAGTCTTTTGGCTCCTCCTTGCCGGTGAACCAGGGTCAAAACCTTCGGGAAAGTGTTCATGGCAGGCTCTCGATGACGGGGAAAGAGCAGCTGGTACAATGCACGACCTGTCACGGAGCCCATGGTGTTTCCCGCGTCAAAGAGAAAGCGTCGCCGGTTCATCCTCTCAACGTTACGGCAACATGCGCGCAATGTCACAGCAGCGCAGCGTTCATGCGGAACTACAATCCGGCGCTTCCCATCGACCAGCTTGAAAAGTATCGGACGAGCGTCCACGGCGTTCTTCATGCGAAAGGGGATTCCCGCGTCGCCGAGTGCGCAAGTTGTCACGGGAGTCATGAAATACGGGCCGCCAACGACATCAAATCGAAAGTCTTCGCAACGAATCTCCCTGCCACCTGCGCGGCGTGCCACAGCGATGCGGTACGGATGAAGCCCTACAAGATCCCTGTCAACCAATTCGAAGGATTTGCCCGCAGCGTTCATGGCAAGGCTCTTCTTGAACGACATGATCTGGGTGCCCCGGCATGCAATGATTGTCACGGCAACCATGGCGCCACGCCGCCGGGTGTGCAATCGATCTCCCAGGTATGCGGCACCTGCCATGCATTAAACGCCGACTTGTTTTCTTCAAGCCCGCATAAGAAGGCCTTCGACTCCCGCAACTTACCCGAGTGTGAAACATGTCACGGCAATCACGAGATCGTCGCGGCAACCGAATCTCTCCTGGGCACTGCCTCTGAAGCGGTCTGCAGCAAGTGCCATACGGCCACCGAGAGCCCGGCCGGCTTCTTGGCGGCGCGAACCATGCGTTCGCTTGTGGATAGCCTCGATCATGCGGAAAGCAAAGCACGCTCGCTGGTGGAAGAGGCAGAACAAAAGGGAATGGAGATTTCCGAAGAAAAGTTCAAGCTCCGCGATGTCCGCCAAGCCAGGCTCGAATCGCGGACGACGGTTCATGCCTTTGATGAAGCGAAGCTTCGTGAAGTGACGGACCGGGGGATCACCTCCGCTGCGGGGATTGCTGAAAAGGCCCGGGAAGCCGTTGAAGAATACTACTTCCGCCGGTGGGGACTTGGCATTTCGACAATCATTATTTCCATTGTTGCTTTCTCTTTGTATCTTACCATCAAGAACATAGAACGGAAACAAAAAGCGAAGGGCCTGTAACAACGACCTTCCTTTTCATTTACCTATAGATCAAGAGGAGACGTTTATGAAAAGAATTATTCACGGCATCGTGATGGGAGGAATTGTTCTTTTTGCGGCAGAAGGGCTCAATGCCCAAAACAAATATGTAGGAGTAAAAATGTGCTCCCCCTGTCATCGATCGGACAAACAAGGAAAGCAGTTCGATATATGGCAGAAGAGCAAGCATTCCGGAGCATACAAGACCCTCACTTCGGCAAAAGCCAATGAGATCGCCAAGTCCAAGGGCTTTACGACTCCTGCCGTCGAAACTAAAGAGTGTCTGGCGTGCCACACCGTAACAGCCGACGCGAAGTTGTTTGAAAAGACATTTGATGTCAAAGATGGAGTACAGTGCGAAACGTGTCACGAGGCCGGTTCAGCTTATAAGAGCATCACCGTCATGAAAGACCACGCAAAATCCGTTGCGGCGGGGATGCGGGAATTCAAGGATGAGGCGGCGATCGAGGCTTTTTGCAGGACATGTCACAACGATAAGAGCCCTACATTCAAGGAATTCAAGTTCAAAGAGCAGTGGGAATCTATTAGCCATAAGGTTCCCAAAGGATAGATCCTTCGTTTTGTTGAAATTCTCAACGGCGTTGCCTCGGCAACGCCGTTTGCTTTTTTGTTTGAAATTTGGCAGTATTCGTGCGGTCTGATTTCGCAATATTGAAAAATTCAACAGCTCATTTATTCCCAAACACGGTAAGATAGCCCTCTTAATTCGTTAGAAATGCGGGAATTTGACCGTTTTAGGGCTCAAGAGATTCTCCTAATTGGCATGGGTTTTGAGCGGTTTTTGGATCGGTATCCTCTCCACCAGCGAGTAATCACTATGAAAATCATACCCGCGATTCTGGTTGCTCTGACTGTTGCGGCGCAATGCGTGAGCGCCCAAATACTTCAGGGGCGTCTGGTGACTTCAGCGTTCGCCTTTCAACAACAGGATTCGGGCTCCTCTGCAAGCCACTTGTACGGGTATCAGAGTGTTCAGCTTTCGTTCATCAAAGGTGACTACACGCTGTCGACCTATTTCCAGGGATGGAATGATTTCTCCGGACCTACAAAGAACAATGGAACTCTCAGGTTGTACAATCTCTACTTCCATTGGCGGAACATCGCGAACTATGGTGATTTGACTTTCGGTCGACAGACGATCTTCGCGGGCACTGGCATCGGCACCATCGACGGCCTCAAGGCCGTCGGGAGATTCCTCGACAACAAGGTGAAGGTCGTTGGTTATGCCGGGCCACTTGCGCAGCCATCCCTCGGCGCACAGCCGGTCGATAACATTTGGGACAATGCCATGTACGGCGGGCAGGTGGTTGTTGCGCCCGTGGAATTCGGCCAGGCATCGGTCAGTTATATGCACAAGCAGTTGCAGCCTGAGGCTTACAGCGCCATTCGCCGCGATTCACTCTTCAATCCCTACCTGGCTGAGATCAGACCTTCCGCAAGCATCGAAGAATACCTCAGCGCTGATGTCAGCGGCGAGTACGACATGGTGTACGGCTACCTTCGGTATGATCATGACCTCCAAGCGGAAAAAATGGCAAGGTTCCAGTTCTTCACGCGCGTGAAGCCCCTTGAGCGCTTTGGGATCACCGCCGAGTACATGAAGCGGGAGCCGAGGATTTCCTATAATTCGATCTTTTCCGCCTTTACCTATAACTCGCTGGAAGAATTCGAGGTAGGGCTTGAGTACCATGTGCACCATTTTCGCGACCTCCATGTTTTCGGGAAATATGGACAGGTGTCCTTTGGCGACGAAACCTCGCAGCAATACATTTTCGGAGGCAGCTGGAAATATATCTCTGCAAGCGCCTCAAGCATCTCCGGCTACAATGGCACGATCAATGCCGCCTCCTTCAACGCCGGCTATCCGTTCATGAACAATACACTGACCCCCACCCTCATGGTGAGCTACGGACGGTATAAGCTGAGCAGGTATGAAACAAAGCGGGAATCGGTCCTGAGCGGCGCTTTGGGTGTCGTGTATCGGCCGCTGCCCGTGTTGTCGTTTGACACGCAAGTGCAGTGGATCCAGAATAAGATTTATAAGAACGATGTCCGCATGTTCTTCAGAGCCAGCTATCTTCTCAACGAACGCCTCACATTGTTCTGAGAGCCCTATGCCCAGTCTAACGCCCAAATACTCTGCGGTTCAACTTCTGGCGGTCATTGTTGCCCTTCTTGCATTGATCATCGGATCGACTCTGGTGATGCAGTCACGCGAGGCAGCGGCGGAGCAGGATCGCGGCAAGCTCATCAAGTTCTCACACCAGTTTCATGTCAAGGATGCCGGTGTGGCGTGCCAGGATTGTCACGGCAGCGCAGCGACAAGCAAACTCTCCGGAGACAACCTCCTGGCCAAGAAAGCCAATTGTCAGACTTGCCACGAGGAACAGCTTGCGAACAACTGCACGTATTGTCACACTTCCGACGATCCATCGACGTTTGTTGCGTTCGAAAATCCCCCAAGGGAGCTTCTCTTCAACCACGAACAGCATGCGACCGGGCAAAATCTCGATTGCATGACCTGTCACGCCGGTATCGATGAAATGGCCACTGCAGGTACGGATCATGTTCCGGCCATGGCGGGCTGCATGACCTGTCACGATGGAGCAAAGGCGCCGAATGCCTGCGAGTCGTGCCATACGAATTTTGCCACACTTCGCCCGAAGGAACATAACCGGACCGATTTTGCGAAGGAACACAAGCTCCTGGCGCGCGTTCAGGATGCTTCATGCGCCTCATGCCATACGCAGGAATCCTGCCAGGATTGTCACGTCAACGCCGGATTGGTCCAAACAACGTCGAGCGGCCGGGATATGGTTTCTCCCCGCTCGCCTCGCCTGACGGCAAACGACAGGGCCCAGGGCATGGCGCTGGCGAGAGTACATGATTTGAACTTCCGATTTACGCATGGCATTGCGGCCTCCGCCAAAACGGCGGAATGCGCCACATGCCATGATGCGCGGGACTTCTGCTCGACGTGTCACGCCTCAGGCGGAAACGTGAATCAGCTCCAATTCCGTCCCCAATCGCATCAGCGGGCCGGTTTCGCCCTTATCGGGAGAGGCACGGGAGGCGGTCTCCACGCTCAACTCGCAAGGCGCGACATTGAGAGCTGCGCATCGTGTCACGACGCCCAGGGAGCAGATCCGACGTGCGTCACCTGCCACATGGATTCCGACGGCATTCAAGGCACCGATGCAAAGACGCATTCGATCGGATTCATGTCGGGTGAACGGGGAAATTGGCACACAGACCCGGGCTCGAGTTGTTTTGTCTGCCATTCCGATGCCAACGCAAGGGTTGGCGGGATTCGCGGGGCGGGATTCTGCGGTTACTGTCACAAGTAATTCGGGGAAACTCTATGAAGACAAAGGATCATGTTGTTCGTGCGGGTGTCGTCGTTGCCTTCATCGCTCTGCTGAGCGGATGCAGCGATTTGAAAGAGACGCTTCCCCCCGCGACCCCGGCGATCGGAGTGCATCCCGGCGGATGGGTGACAAAAACTTCGTCGGAATTTCACGGAGCATCCATCAAGGCAATGGGATGGGACATGCGTTCCTGCAAATCCTGCCATGGCAGCAGTTACGACGGCGGAACCAGTCAGGTCTCCTGCCGCACGTGCCATACGGAGGTTCTTGGCCCGGAACACTGCAATGTCTGCCACGGATCGGACAACGCGGCACCCCCGCGAGACCTGAACGGAAATACGGACGGCATGTTTCGCGGAGTCGGAAAGCATCAGGTTCATCTGAACGGTACTTCAATGTCAGCCGCCGTTGGCTGCTCGAATTGCCATGTCCTGCCGACAGGAAACATTTACGATCCGGCGCATATCGATTCCAATCCCGGCCGGGCAGAACTTCTATTCTCCGACCGCGCACGGCAGGCGACCGGCGGAACGACGCCGACTCCCGTGTACTTTGAGACTTCCGGCGCATGTGCCAACACGTATTGCCACGGTGCGTTCAAGAACGGGAATTCTGCAGCAGTCTTCTGGAACGGCGGTGCTGCGCTGAGCACGGCATGCGGATCCTGCCACGGGGACGTGACGAAGACGACCCTGGCAGAAAAAGCCCTCCCGGGAGGGACTCATCCCAACAATCTCGCTTGCTCAACATGCCATGGCGGCGTTGTCAACGCCAGTCTTGTCATTGTAAATCCGTTGAAACACATCGACGGGAAATTGAATCTGAACGGCGTGGATCAGGCATTCTGATCACTCGTCTTGTATTGCGAGTTTGCTGTACAGCAGCTTCACCAAACAACAAACGATACACCTGTTATAACAGGAGGTCATTCATGAAACGAACCATCTTGCTTGTCAGCCTGTTTCTGGCTGCCGGTTTACTGATGGCCGCTCTCCAAGGTTGCAAAGGTCCGGAAGGTCCTGCAGGCCCTCCGGGAGATTCGACGATTTTGCAGCTTGAAGGCTTCGCGGCCGGCATCAACTGCGGCGATTGCCACAATCCGGACACCGACACGACGTACTTCGTATGGTCCCGGAAGTATCAGTGGGAACAGTCGAAACATTTCTACGGCGGTGATTATGAACGCGCCGGTGCCAGCTGCGCAGAATGCCATACCACAGAAGGCTACATCCAAAAAACATCCGGGAAAACGGTTACTGCAGCTATTCATCCGTCTCCGCCGGGATGCTTTGCCTGTCATTCACCGCATACAAACGCAAACTTTGCCCTTCGATCCGTCACGCCTGTTACACTTCTTGCCGGCGTCACGGGCGACGCAGATGCATCATTTGATTTCGGAAAAGGCAACCTCTGCGCGTCGTGTCACCGACCCCGTTCGATCAACCCGAAACCCGATCCGACGAAGACCGCGGTAACGGATACGATCACCGTCACGAGCTCCCGATGGTATCAACACTATGGTGTGCAGTCTCATATGCTGAACGGAACGGGCGGATTCAAGTTTGCCGGGTATACCTATACGGGCAATTCCGCACACACCACGCTGCCCCTGCTGAAGACCGAGGGATGCATTCAATGCCATATGGCGAATCCACCTTCAAACGTGTCCTATCCGTTCGGAGCTTCAGGCGGACACACGATGAACATTCGCTATGATGATCACGGGACTCCTGCTTCCATATTAGAGGGTTGCAAGAACAGCGCTTGTCATCCGGCGATTACCACGGTTGACTATAACGGCGTTCAAACAACCGTCAATGCCTATCTCGATACCCTTGCCACAATGATGAAAGATACTTCAATCGTCAACAAGTGGAACAAGGGAGCAAAGAAGGCTTGGATTTCGGGAGATGCGATTGCCGGATATTCTGTCAATGCATCAAGCGGTTCGGGAGCATTGAAAATAGCGCCAGCATCGCGGGCCGGTGCGATTTACAACTTCTTCCTTGTTGAGCACGACCTGAGTCACGGCGTTCACAACTCAAAATTGGCGATTGATCTTCTTAAATCGTCAGTTGCCGAGTTGAGAAAACCGTAGTTGATGTTTGCGCCTTAGCACGAGGGAGGCAGAGCAATCTGCCTCCCTTTTTGTTTCTTCCCGATTCTGGCAAATCCCCTCCCCTTTTCCCATTCCTGCAAATCAGACCCTTTTTCGTCATCAAAGCAAACCTCTGAAGCATGGGTTTTTATGCGAAATAACTCGTGTTCAGTGATTCAGGCCGTCTGTCCGTGGCATGGCGCTTGCATTTAGAGAAGCAATAATCGAACACGACAACTAAAGGAAGAGCATGGTCGCAACTGGAATTGTGTGGATGGCTTTTTTTGCCTCAGTCGTTGCTGCATACGCCTACATCCAAACAGCAACGAAAAAGAAACATCTTGTGAACCTCGGCCGCCGGTCGTTCCTTGCAATGGCAGCAGGCGTTCTTGCAGCATCGGTCCTGCTCATGGTGTATATCCTGCGCCATCAATTTGAATTTGCCTACGTCTGGAGTTACAGCTCACAGGATCTCCCCCTGCATCTTCTTATTACGACCTTTTGGGCCGGCCAGGAAGGGAGTTTCCTTTTCTGGGCTCTCTGCAGCACGCTCATCGGATTCGCTCTGCTCAACTTTTCGCGCGACAAGCGCATCGAATCGGAAACGATGGCCATCTATTCGATGCTTCAGGCCTTTCTCTTACTGCTTCTGATCGCCAAGTCGCCTTTCAAATACATTTGGGATGAATTCCCCACACAAGTAGTTGCCGGTGCGATCCCTGCGGACGGCAAGGGACTGAATCCTCTTCTGCAGAATTTCTGGATGATCATTCACCCTCCCGTGCTTTTCATAGGCTTCGCCGCAATGGGAGTCCCCTTTTCCCTGGCGGTCGCCGGCCTCTGGCGCAAAACATACAATGAATGGATCCCCACGGCCCTCCCCTGGGTTTCATTTGCCGCCATTTCCCTGGGAGCAGGACTAATGCTGGGTGGATATTGGGCCTACGGCGTTCTGGGTTGGGGCGGCTGGTGGGGCTGGGATCCGGTGGAAAATTCATCGCTCGTCCCCTGGATCGTTTCGGTCATTCTCATCCACACGCTCCTTGTTCAGAAAAAAACAGGGAAACTCATTCGCACGAATTTCGCTCTGGCTATTATCGCTTTCCTCCTTGTCGTCTACAGCACTTTTCTCACCCGCAGCGGCATTCTCGGGGATTCTTCCGTCCATTCTTTCGTCGATCCCGGCGCAATAGCGTATGCCCTGCTTGTCATCTGGATCCTGACCGTTGCGTCTGTGGGTTTCGGTTTCCTCGCCAAACGATGGCGTGAACTTCGCACACTGGCACAGGGCGTTGGAATGATGACGCGGGAATCGTGGATCACCATAGGAGCAGCAGCAATGGGGGCAAGCGCTATCATTATTCTGTTCGGAACCAGCTGGCCCCTCATCGCTCGCTCAACGGTTGAGCCGAGCTTCTACGATTCGATGAACCTCCCGGTCGCTGCGCTCATGGGATTGGTTTTGGGCGTCAGCCTGCTTGTCCAATGGAGAATAGAATCCGTGCAGGGATTGTTTCGACGGGTCGCGGTCTCCGCCGGCGTCGCACTTGCGGCAACTGCGGTCTTGTTCTACTCCGGCGTGAGCGAAATCTCCATGCTTGTCTTGTCGGCCGCCTCGTTCTTTGCGATCGCCGTCAATTTCAAGCGCGGCTATCAGCTGGCGAAACAGAGCCCGGCTCTCCTCGGCGGCGTGCTCTCCCACACGGGCCTTGCGCTTTTGTTTCTTGCCGTCATCGCTTCGGGTCACTATGGCCAAAAGAAAACTGTATCGCTTCCTCTGGGCAAGCCGCAGGAGGTCCTGGGCTATTCCGTGACGTACACCGGTTCAACCATGATCGAGGGGAATAAATACGAATTCACAGTGAACGCTCAGAAGAATGGAACAAACTTCGATCTCAAGCCGGTGATGTTTCAGGCAGCATATAATAACAGCCTCATGCGGGAGCCGGATTATAAGAGTTTCTTCAGCGGAGATTTCTACCTCGAGCCGGTTTCGCTTGAGACGCAGCATGCGGGAAGTCAGAAGACGCTCCGGCTCACGAAAGGAACCCCGGTGGCGCTGGATGACAGATCGTTCACGTTTCTCCGGTTCGACATGAGTGCCGAGGGAAAATCGGGAATGTCCGCCGGAAGCGGATTTGTGGTTGGAGCAGTTGTTGAAATGCGCCAGGGCAAGAAACGTGAAGAAATGACGCTCCTTTCTTCCTTTGATCAGGGGAAGGCATCGCCGACACCGCATCGAACGGGCGACAAGATGCTGACCCTTTCCTTTGTGGGGATGAATATCGATATGGAAACAAAGCAATCCTCGATTGACATGGGAATATCGGCCGAGGGGACAGAGAGTCCGGGAGCGGCAAAAGCAGAAATGCTTGTCGTCGAAGCGAGTGCGAAGCCTTTTATGAGTTTCGTCTGGGTAGCAGCGGTGTTCCTCCTGGGTGGTATCGGCCTCGCGCTTTTTCAGAACATGCGAACCCCCGTTGTCCCCATTCAACGAAAGAAGTCCAACGGACAGCAGCAAACAACAGAAATACCAAAAGAAGAACCAAGCCTTCTTGAACAGTCTTCATGAAAGGAGGGTTTTCCGATGAAAGCCCCCACACGCATTCTGGTACCTATCGATATGTCGGTCTTTTCCGTGACGGCGCTGCAATACGCGCAGGATATTGCGGAGCATTTCGGAGCAGAAATCGTTGTCGTTCACATAGCAGAAGGGGATGAGCCGGCAGCGCTGATTTCGAAGAACGAAAAGAACGTGACGGAGGAGGAAATCAACCGGAGAATGAGATCGGCGGTAGCCCACCTTCTTCTTGATCACAATGTCGTCACGCAGAGCCTGCGCATCGAGATCCGCCATGGCGCGCCGGCCCAGGAGATCGTCGCGGCTGCAAAAGACCTCCGCTCGGATCTGATCGTCATGTGCACGCATGGACGCAGCGGTGTCAGTCACATCCTTATGGGCAGTGTCGCCGAAAAAGTTGTAAGGAACGCGTCGTGCCCGGTGCTGACTCTCAAACCCGACGAGTTTCGAGAGCTGATCAATGTGACGCAGGAAGACATCGCCGAGGGACTTCATCTCCCCTAGCGGCGCCGGTTGTTGAGGGAGCTCTGTGTCCGCCAGCGCGTTCGCGAGGGAAAGGATGGGCGTGTTCGGCCTTGGTTGCCACTTTTAAGAAACTTCCCACCCACCCTCCCGCTTCTAAGAAAAACAGGTCCCAGGGATTCCCGAATCTGTTCTATTTGCCTGCAGCCGCTTCCCTTCTCTATTGGCATATTTCTTGCCTTTTTTGTTGAAAAATTCGCACATCTTCGACCGGAGGTCACCGTGACAATCGGAGTTCTCAAAGAAGAATCCCCAGCCGAGCGGCGCGTTGCATTGACGCCCGCGGGCGTCCAAACTCTCGTTGCATCCGGACATTCTGTGTACGTCCAGCATGAAGCCGGCCTTCAAATACTCTTTCCCGACGAAGAATATCAGAAAGCAGGGGCCGTTATCTGCTACAGCGGACAGGAAATCATCAACAGGAGTGAAATAGTCCTGAAGATTTCCCCGCCCAATGAATTCGAGCTTGCTCTTCTTAGCAGCGGACAGGCGATCTTTTCGTTTCTTCATCTTGCCGTTTCCCAGAAAAAAGTTCTCGAAACCCTTTTGAATAACAAAGTCACGTCGATCGCTTACGAACTGATCGAGAACGATCGGAGAGATTTATCGGTACTTCAGGTCATGAGTGAAATTGCGGGTCAACTCTCGATTCAGGTCGCAGGACATTATCTGCAGTCGCGTGAGGGCGGGCGCGGCATTCTTTTGGGGAATATCCCGGGCGTTGCCCCGGCTTCGCTGGTGATTCTCGGAGCAGGCACGGTGGGTAAAACAGCTGCGCGGGTTGCCATAGGTCTGGGCGCCGAAGTGACGGTTCTCGACAACGATCTTTCACGTCTCCGCGATATCCATAACGCATTTCCCGTGAAGATCAACACCGCGACGGCGACCGCGTATAATGTGGAACATGCCGTTCGCTATGCCGATGTCGTCATTGGAGCTGTTTTGCTGAAGGGAGAGCGAACGCCCCATATTCTGAGCGAAGCGATGGTCAAACGCATGAAAATGGGATCGATCATCATCGATATCTCCATTGATCAGGGAGGATGCGTGGAGACGAGCCGGCCAACCACTCTGCACGATCCCGTGTTCACCCGTCATGGCGTTGTCCATTACTGCGTGCCGAACATGACGGCTGCCGTACCTCGCACCGCCTCCGTGGGCCTCACCAATGCACTGCTTCCCTATTTACTGGAAGCGGGATCCCTTGGTCTCTCTCAGGCGCTGCAGCATAACCGGGGACTTGGAGTCGGCGTGTGTACCTATCAGGGAGCATGTACCAACGGCGCTGTTGCACGCATTTTCGATTTGAAATCAAAGAAACTTTCCATGCTTCTTCAGTCACCCCTTGAGACAATGAGAAATTAACCATGAACTGGCTCTCGACCTATAAACAAAAAGTTGTTTCCCTCGAAGAGGCGGTGAGCGTTGTCCGCTCCGGCGATCGGATTTTCATCAGCGGCAATGCCGCCACGCCTCTGCTTTTGACCAATGCGCTTGCCGCCAGGAAGGAGGAGCTCTTCGATGTGGAAGTGAATCACGTCCTCCTGTTGGGCGATGACCCGCTGGCAAAAACGGGAATGGAACGACATTTCCATCATAACTCTCTCTTCGTCGGGCCTGCCGACCGGCAGGCAATAGCAACAGGACGTTCGGAATACGTGCCTGTCCATCTTTCCGAGATCCCTTCGCTCTTCATCGACAAAGTCATTCCGCTCGATGTCGCGTTCATCCATGTGTCTCCGCCGGATGAACACGGCTTCATGAGTTACGGGGTTGAATGCGCCGCTTCAAAGGCAGCTGCGGAAAACGCCGCACTTGTGGTGGCCCAAGTGAACGAAAAGATGCCCCGTACGCTTGGGGACGTCTTCATCCATGTTTCACAGGTTCATCGGATTGTGGAATGCTCCGAGCCCTTGCTTACGCTCGATGCAGGAGTGCCGACGGAAATCGAACGGAAGATAGCTGCGCATATTGCGAATCTGATTCAGGACGGCGATACTCTGCAGCTGGGCATCGGTGGTATTCCGGATGCGGTCATCGCCCAGCTCGACAACAAGCGGCACCTGGGCATTCACACCGAAATGGTTTCCGACGGTGTGGTCAAAGCACTCGAGAAGGGAATCATCACCAACCAAAAAAAGACGCTCCACCCGGGAAAGGTGATTGCGACCTTTGTCCTGGGATCTGAGGGATTATACGACTACGTCGACAATAACCCCTTTTTCGAACTTCATCCCTGCAACTACACCAACGATCCGTTCATTATTTCGCAGAATGAGCGAATGGTTGCGATTAATTCCGCCATCGAAGTTGACATTACGGGTCAGATTTGCTCCGATTCCATCGGATCGAAAATCTACAGCGGCTTCGGTGGACAGGTGGACTTCATTCGTGGTGCAGCATACGCGAAAGCCGGGAAGCCGATTATCGCCATCCCCTCTACCACAAAGAAAGACACGATTTCTCGCATCGTTCCGAGGTTGAAGCCGGGGGCCGGCGTGGTCACCACGAGGGCTGATGTTCATTATGTTGTCACTGAATTCGGCGTCGCTTCACTCCATGGCAAGAATCTTCGCCAGCGGGCGGAAGCACTCATAGCGATCGCGCACCCGAATTTCCGTCAGGAACTGACGGAATATGTACGATCGACAAAAACACCCGTTCATTCCGCAACTGTTCCGGCGTAAGGAGGCTGTATGAATCCCTACTGGGAATCCATTCGCATGACCGTTTGCCGTAAATGCATTGATGGGGATAATAGTGGCAACTGCCGCCTCCCTGCACATGAATCCTGCATGCTGCAAGAGCATTTTAGCTCGTTGGTGGAAATATTATCGGAAATGAAGAGCCATTCCATGGAACCATATGTGGAGGTCCTTCGCACGAACGTTTGTTCGCGCTGCGACTTCCATTCTCCCGACGGGTCGTGTGAAAAGCGGGACAAACTCGAATGTGCCCTCGACCGGTATTATCCTCTGGTTATCGAAAAAGTACATTCGATGAAAACGTTCGTGGACTAGAATCACCGTCGTTCACGAAAGTACTGTTGAACATCAAAAAGAAAAGCAATGGAACCGAAACTGAAGATGGGCAAAACGATAAAACATCTCCTTCACGATGTGGACCATATTGGAGCAATCGTGCGGGAGGTCGAAGAAGACCTGGTTGCGGCGCGTCCTTCGTCACTGACGATGAAGAAGATCCTGGCGATGAAGGAGAAGCTGGGCGAAGTACACGCGCGCCTCGACGGGTTGAGAGAATTCGTGATCAATTGCCAGCGCCAGGCAACCGAGGAACCTGCTGTTCAGGAAATGGACGTCTGGTTGTAGAAAGCGAAAAGGCGAACTCCGAACCCTGACGTGGAGGTTGGCTTGCGCTGAGATGGCGCGTCAAACCTGAAGCGGCCAAGAGGCCGCTGTTTTCCGCACACACGGCTATGCATGCACTCCAGTACATTTTTGGTCCCGTTCCATCGAGACGGCTGGGACGATCCCTCGGAGTCGATGTGATTCCGAAGAAGACATGTACGCTCGACTGTGTGTATTGCGAGCTTGGGCCAACCGATCAACGGGCGCTTCGCCGCACCGAGTACGTCCCCGTTGCCCCGATCATTGCGGATGTCCGCACGGCTCTTTCCCGCCCCGAAAGAATCGACACCATCACCTTCTCCGGTTCGGGCGAACCGACGTTGAATTCCGGACTGGGAGCCATGATCCGGTCGGTCAAGCAATTGACGCGCCTTCCCGTTGCCGTGATTACCAACGGAACCCTCCTGTATCTGCCGGAAGTCCGCAGCGACCTTCAGGAAGCCGATATCGTTCTCCCATCCCTCGACGCCGCGTCAGAGAAGGTCTTCCAGAGGATCAACAGGCCCCATCCCCGTCTTCGGCTCGAGTCCATGATCAACGGCTTGAAGCTTTTTCGAAAAGAATTCCGCGGCCAGCTCTGGCTCGAGATTCTCTTTGTGAAAGACCTGAACGATGGCGACGAGGAACTCGCGCGTATGAAGAACATCATCGACGAGATCGCTCCCGACAAGGTTCAGCTGAATACCGTGGTCCGTCCTCCCTCCGTCACGGATGCCGAACCTCTTTCCCCTGACAAGCTTGCCTGCATACGGGAGTTTTTCGGCAGGGGATGCGAAGTGATCGCCTCCCCTGGCAGGAAGTCCGGCTCCACTTCCCTCCATCCTGATGCCGAACGCGTTCTGGCGGTTCTCCGCCGGCGACCCATGACGATGACCGATATTGCATGGAGCCTTGATTCGCCGCTCGAACACGTGAAAACAGTTCTCGAACAGCTTCAAGAGAAAGAATTGATCTTTTCCTACGATTTTCAGGGCAGCAGATTCTTCGAGGATCCGCAATCTTCGAAACAACGTGATTCGAGTCTGCTGGAGGAGAATTCCGCATGAGAGTTCCGCATCGCATTCTTGTCCCCACCGATCTCTCTCCCTTTTCCCTTGAGGCATTGCAGTATGCAGAAGAAGTGGGCAAACTCTTCAACGGAGAAATCATTGTCCTTCATGCCCTTGATCCGAAGGAACCGGGAGGATCCCGGCTTCATATCCGCCCCGAAGAAGCGGAATTCGAAGCACGAAAATCCATCGTGCATCTCCTGATGGAGCATGCCATTGTTCCGCTCAATTTCCGACTGGAGATACGCCACGGTTCGCCCGTCGAAGAAATTCTGAAGGCGGTCAAACAATTGAATATCGATCTTATCGTGATGTCCACGCACGGCCGCACCGGGCTCAGCCACGTTCTCATCGGCAGCATCGCCGAGCACGTTGTCCGTCTTGCCCCTGTGCCGGTGCTCACCATCATGGCGGAGGGGCCCGATGAGATCGTTGACCTGCGCGAAGAGGATATCAAGACCAACCTGCACCTCAACTGAATTCCCCCTCATCCAAGCTCTTTCTGCGAGAAACCTCATGACGGGATAACCCGCGTTCCCATCATGGAGTGGATTTTCACCAATTCTCTTCCCATTTTTTCTCATACCATCCTCACGAAATTTCAGAAAGAACAACCATGGCACTGAAAACCGCACATCTTCGCCAGGTGGGAGGAATTACCTTTGCCGCAAAAGCGCTTTCGAACCACTGGGTCATCATGGACGGGTCTGATGAGTTTGGAGGAAGCAGTGCTGGCTCGACGCCGAAGGAACTCGTTCTGATGGCGCTTGCAGGGTGCACGGCTTCCGATGTTGTTCCGATTCTCAAGAAGAAACGCGCACCTCTCACGCAGCTCGAGATCAATGTGACGGCACACGATCGCGAGGAACACCCCCGTATTTTCACCGACATTCATGTTGAGTACGTTTTTTACGGCGATGGCCTCAAACCGGCCGATGTGGAACGGGCCATCGAGCTCTCCACCACGAAGTACTGTTCCGTGACAGGTATCCTCAAAGCAAGCGTTCCCATTACCCATTCGTATCGCATCGAACCGTCAGACAAGGCTGGCGGGTAAGGGCGTGAGAAGCAAGAGACCGAGCCGTTCGGGATTCACGTCGCCGCCTTTTCGCCCGGTGTTCAGGAGCGCTGTATGGGAAATAGTCTCCAAAATTCCGCGGGGAACAGTTGCCACGTATGGTCAGATTGCCGCAATGGTTCCCCGTCCCCGCGGCGTTCGGGCCCGCCATTACCTTGCCGCACGGGCACGATGGGTTGGCCAGGCCATGGCACATTGTCCCGACGGCCTCCCGTGGCACCGCGTGGTCAATTCACAGGGGAAGATCAGCGTTCGAACAAGAAACGATCACCATTTCAAACAGAGGAAACTCCTCGAGGCTGAAGGTGTTGTGTTCAACGCGCAAGGGAAAATCGACCTCGAGAGGTTCCAATGGACCCCATAATTCTGTGAGCCGCCACTCCACGACTCCACACTCCGTTCCTCATGGAAATTGGCCCAACCCTTCTGTATCTTTCATCTGCCTTCTTTTCTCGCATCATCAATCCCTGAGCGTCTGATTCTTCTTGGTTCATCGAACCGATGCTCATGCGCCACACCCAATGAAACAATTGCGCCAGAGGCTCACGCGCCATTGGCGCAGAATAAAATGAGACAATGAACAAATCTCTCAATGACTCCATGATTCCATGACCACATCCCAACTCGACCAGCTCTGCATCAATACCATTCGCACGCTGTCCATAGATGCGGTTCAAAAGGCCAAGTCGGGCCATCCCGGCATGCCCCTCGGTGCAGCTCCCATGGCGTATGTGCTCTGGACCCGCCACCTCAAGCACAGCCCGGCGAATCCTTCCTGGCCCAACCGCGACAGGTTCATTCTCTCGGCCGGACACGGATGCATGCTGCTGTACAGCCTTCTGCACCTCACGGGATACGATTTTTCCCTCGACGACCTGAAGAGCTTTCGACAATGGGGAAGCAAGACGCCGGGACATCCTGAATCACATGTTCCGGGAATCGAAACCACCACCGGCCCTCTCGGTCAGGGCTTTGCAAACGGCGTGGGAATGGCGATGGCACAGAAGTTCCTCGCAGCGCGCTATAATAAGCCCGGTGCCCCGGTCGTGGACTACCGCATCTATGCCATCGTCAGCGACGGCGACCTTATGGAAGGAGTTGCCTCGGAAGCCGCTTCGCTTGCCGGACACCTCCAACTCGATAACTTGATCTACCTCTACGACGACAACCACATCAGCATTGACGGACCCACAGACCTGGCTTTCACCGAGGACAGGAAGAAACGATTCGAAGCGTACGGCTGGGATGTCCAGGTAGTCGAGGATGGCAATGACCTGGGAGCTCTTGACAAGGCAATCACATCGGCACAGCAGACGAAGAACCGTCCCCACATTATCATGGTTCGGACCCACATCGGTTACGGGAGCCCGAACAAGCAAGACACAGCGGAAGCACACGGGTCTCCCCTTGGCGAAGATGAAATAAAGCTGACGAAGAAGAATCTCGGTTGGGATCCGGAAAAGAGCTTTTACGTGCCCGAAGAGGCATCAACAGCATTCCGCAAAGCTGTCGAGACGGGAAGAAAAGAAGAAGATCGATGGGCAAAACTCGTGGCAGAGTACGGGAAAACGCACCCGGCCTTAGCGGCAGAATTTGAACGGGTTCGGGCAGGAGATTTCGGCGAAGAATGGAAGAAAGCTGTGCCGACATTCTCTGATGCCATGGCGACACGCGAAGCGTCCGGCAAAACTCTCGCTGCACTTGCACCGCACCTGCCAACGCTCATCGGCGGATCAGCGGATCTTACGCCTTCCAATAACACCATGGTAAAGGGATTTCATGAATTCCAGGCCGGCTCCTTTGACGGACGGTATCTCCGCTTCGGCGTGCGGGAACATGCCATGGGGTCCATTCTGAACGGTATGGCATTGGAAGGGGGTGTTATTCCCTACGGCGGCACCTTCCTGATCTTTTCCGAATACATGCGGCCTCCCATCCGTCTTGCCTGCATCATGGGAATTCGCCCGATCCTTGTGTACACCCACGATAGTATTGGCCTTGGCGAAGACGGGCCCACCCATCAGCCTGTCGAACAGCTCGCAGCCCTGAGAGCAATTCCCAACATCACCCTCATCCGTCCGGCAGACGCCAATGAAACAGCAGAGGCCTGGCGCGTTGCCATCGAACATCGCGGAGGACCGGTAGTTCTGGCATTGACGCGTCAGAAGCTTCCTCTCATCGATCGGACGAAATACGCCTCTCAGGAGCATACGGCCCGCGGGGCGTACGTTCTTGGAGAGAATGCTGCAAAACCCGATTTGATCCTCATCGGTACAGGCTCGGAAGTCCAGCATGTCATTGCTGCCTACGAGCAGTTGGCCGCAGAGGGAGTGAAAGCCAGAGTCGTGAGCATGCCCTCCTGGGAATTGTTTGAGCGGCAATCTCCCGAATATCGAGAGAGCGTGTTCCCTTCCGGAACGGCAAAGCGCCTCGCCGTCGAGGCTGGGGTTTCCATGGGATGGTCGGCATACCTTGGCCATGAAGGGGCTTTCATCGGAATGACGAGATTCGGTGCATCCGCTCCCGGCGACGTGCTGATGAAGGAATTCGGATTTACCCCCGCAAACGTTGTCGCTCGTGCGAAGAAACTTCTGTCGATGGATTGAACCACCACTCCTGGCGCACATCCGTTTGCAACACAAAGTACTTCATATTTTCGCTCTTTTCTTCGCTTGTGCCGCGCACGGTCAGGAGGTTCCTGGTTCATTTCTGATCGCGGAAGGGTCGAAGCGGATCAACGGTGTTCAGCTGTATTACAAGACCATGGGTCAGGGAGATCCCGTTGTCATCGTTCACGGGGGCCCCGGTTTGGATCATTCCTATTTTCTTCCCTCCATGGGCCGCCTCTCCTCAAGACATCAGTTGATTTTTTTCGACCAACGGGCCAGCGGGCGATCGGGGATACCGAAGGATACCGCCGGAATGGCCTTTGGCCGTTTTATCGATGACCTTGAGGGAATCAGAAGAGCATTTGGCATTGAAAGAATGAATCTTCTCGCGCATTCCTGGGGATCGGTTCTTGCCTTGCGTTACGCTCTTCGCTATCCCGGCCATCTCAAGTCACTGATTCTCGTTGCCCCGAACCCGGCAAGTTCGTCATATTTTGGCGACGCACGCGAGGCCCTTCGTCGACGCACCAGCCGCAGTGACAGCATTGCCATTGCAAAACTCATGCAATCAGACCGTATGGCACGGCGCACTCCCGGAGCCATGGAAGATTTGTTCCGTCTGACGTTTCGGGCGATGGTGTACAAGAAGGAAGACGCTGACAAACTCGTGTTGAGCTTTCCACGGGACTATGCCTTGAGGAACTCCCTGCTCATGCACCTGGGTCCCGAAGCAAATCGCTATGATCTTCATGCCGACCTTGCCTCGCTGAGTGTGCCAACATTCATTGTTGCAGGGGAAGCAGATGTGATGCCGCCAGAAGCACTTCAAAGGCTTCACGAGGGAATTTCGGGCTCACAGCTCGCCGTGATTCGCAATTGCGGCCATTTTCCCTTTTTGGAGCAGCCCGATGAGTTTTTCCCCGCGGTTTTTCGCTTTCTGAGAAAACATCGATAGCAGCTCCTATGAACCCCTGTACCATGGTTTTTGATTTGTTTGTCTCTTGCTCTTTTTTTGAAAAATCGAAATGACGAAAGAACCATGACCCATCCCAATCTTGATCCATTTTTTACAGTTCGCACCTTCAGTGCATCATCCGCGGACACGGAAGCGCCAAAAACGCGGAATCGGAATGAAATCCCGGCTCAGGACACGTGGGACCTCTCACATCTCTATGCTTCCGACGAGGCATGGAAGCAGGAAAAAGACAGGTTGATAAAGCTCATCCCGGGCCTTGCTGCGTTCAGAGGCACGCTCGCCAGTTCATCGAAACAGCTCTGTTCGTGTCTCGATGCTGTTACGGGCCTCACCAGAAACCTGGCCAGGCTTCATTCCTATGCAAGCATGAAATCGGATCAGGATACGCGGGAATCGATGTACCTTGCCATGACGCAAGAAGTGAGTCAGGTGTGGTCCGATTTCAGTTCTGCGGTTTCTTTTCTCGAGCCTGAAATCCTGAAGATGGACCCTGGCAGTATCGAGAATTTTCTGCGGAACGAAAAAGGGCTTTCGATCTATCGCCACTACATTCTCGACCTCCAGCGCAGAATGGCCCACACGGGGACAGAGGGAGAAGAGAAGATCATTGCGGAAGCAGGTTTGATGGCCGACGGACCTCAGAATATCTTCAGCATCTTTTCGAATGCCGACTTTCCCCATCCCGAGGTAACGCTTGCGAATGGCACGACGGTCAAGCTCGACAAAGCCGCTTTTTCCTATCACCGGGCGTCAAACAACCGGGAAGACAGGAAGAAAATCTTCTCGGCGTTTTTCGGACGCATTGGCGAGTATCGGAGGACCTACGGCACGCAGCTGAACGCCGAAGTCAAGAAGAACATGTTTTATGCGCGTGCGCGAAAATACGATTCCTGCCTTTCTTCCGCCCTCGACGGCAACAACATTCCGAAGGAAGTGTATCACAGCCTCGTTCAGAACGTCAATCAGAATCTCCCGACTTTCCACCGTTACCTTCGGTTGAGGAAGAAGATGATGGATATCGACCGGCTCCATTACTACGATCTGTACGCTCCGCTCGTTGCCGGAGTGGACCTCCGGTACAGCGTGACTGAAGCCGAACAGCATATTCTGGAATCCCTCAAGCCCCTAGGGGAGGAATATCTGACGGTCAGCGCGAAAGCTTTCCAGGAGCGTTGGATCGACATGTATCCCAATGAGGGGAAACGCTCCGGCGCCTATTCGAACGGATCGGCCTACGATGTACACCCCTACATGCTCATGAATTACAACGGAAAATATGATGACATGAGCACGTTGACCCATGAACTGGGCCATACCATGCACAGTTATTTCTCCAACAAACATCAACCTTACCCGACGGCAAACTACTCGATTTTCGTCGCCGAAGTAGCCTCCACGCTGAATGAGGCACTGCTGATCGACACGATGCTGAAACACATCAAAGATGACGGCGTACGATTATCCCTGCTGGGGAATTTTCTCGAAGGGATCAAGGGAACCGTCTTCCGGCAAACGCAGTTTTCCGAATTTGAGCTGAAGATTCATCAGATGGCCGAGCAAGGAGAGGCACTCACCGGAGACTCGTTGGACACACTCTATCTCGGGCTCACGAAAAAATTCTACGGACATGATGAGGGTATCTGCCATATTGACGAGGAAATCCGCTCCGAATGGGCATATATCCCTCATTTCTACTATAATTTCTACGTCTACCAGTACGCAACATCCTTCACAGCTTCTTCCGCCCTCTCGGAAAAGATCCTTGCTGGCGAACGTGAGGCAATCGAAACATATCTCCGCTTCCTTTCCTCGGGAGGCTCCGACTATCCGATCAATCTTCTCAAGAATGCCGGCGTCGATATGACGACGCCCGAGCCGTTCGCTTTGACGATGAAGAAGATGAACAGGGTCATGGATGACATGGAGGAGATCCTCGGGAGGCAAAGCCGCAAGTGAGGTGTACGGGCTCTCCGGGGCCTTCTTTCACGTCAGTGTTCACCGAGAATGTTCGGCCGTTCGCCGAAATTCCCCTTTCTTTTCAGGCCTTCTTCCGTATGTTTTGCCATGAAGATCGGAGAAAGGACCATCATGACTTCACGAGCACATCATACCTCGCAGCTTGCGTGGGGCGGGGTACTTCTGCTGCTGGGAAGCGCCATGCTTCTCAGCAACCTCGACGTTTTCGACCTCGGTTCCCTGTGGCGGCATTGGCCGCTCATCGTCGTTGCAATGGGAATCGGCAAACTCATTTCCTCTGAAACCCCCCGGGAGCGCGGAAACGCCCTCTGGTGGCTTTTCATTGGGGCGTGGCTTTACATTTCCGTCTTACGCGTCTTTGGATTTGGATTCCATGATTCGTGGCCGATTCTGCTGATCGGCATCGGCATCAGTATGGTCGCCAAATCCTTCTATCGCCGGTCCGTCATCGGTACTCAGGAGGCTTCTTATGAATAACCCGTTTCGTTTTTCTGCTCAATTCGTTTTTGGCCTGAGCATTATCGTCCTGGGGCTGTTGTTCACCCTCGACAATCTCGACTTGATTAACGCCCGTGACTATCTTCGCTATTGGCCGGCGGTCCTGGTCCTTGTCGGCATCGTGAAGCTCATGCAGCCCACGGGAGCGCCAGGCAGGATTTTCGGCGCCGGGCTTGCCCTCCTGGGATCGCTGATGATTCTCGATCGGTTGTACCTCATCGACTTCAACGTCTGGGCACTCTGGCCGGTCTTTATTATTCTCTTCGGGTACAGCCTCGTACGGGGGGCAATCAGCCGCAGACAGGCCCTCGATGGCAAAGCGCCGGCCATCAGTGAGTCCGACTCCTACATGAGGGGCTTCGCGCTGATGGGAGGCGTGGTGCGCAGCAGCGATTCGCAGGATTTCCGCGGGGGAGAACTCACTGCCATCATGGGCGGATGCGAAATCGATTTGCGCCGCGCATCGATCAAAGAAGGGGAAGCCCGCCTCGAGATTTTTGCTTTTTGGGGAGGCGTGGAAATCAAGGTCCCGGAAGACTGGGCAGTCATTGTGCAGGTCATACCGATTATGGGCGGAGTGGAGGACAAATCCGTTCCTCCGAAAGGCGGAGCATCCAAGAAGTTGATCCTTACAGGCCATTGCGTTATGGGCGGCGCCGAGATCAAGAATTAGCGTATGCACCCCATCCTGTCCGAGCGAAGAGTCTTTGGATTATATCTCACCGTATGGCTGATTGCGGGCGGGCTTCTCGCCCTCTTGCTTCAGTCAGACGGTGCACTGTCGCTCGCCGATGCCCTCATCCTTGCCATTCCGATGTCCCTGGTCTACGGTTTCATGTGCCTCGCCTCGTATTATCTCTGCCGGGCATTTCCTTTTCAGCGTTTTGACGTTGCCCGGCTCCTCCTGGTACACGCCATTGCCGCCGCACTGACCAGTTCTCTCTGGGTTTCCGTGGGAAGAAGCTGGGCCTCGCTCATTTCACAGATAGGCTTTTTTCAGGCACTGGATGGGCAGTACCCCGAGCAAGTTCCGCTCCTCCTCACCGTGGGGGTCAGTACGTTTCTTCTTTCCGTCGCGGTCAACTACGCTCTCATCGCATTCAGAGAGTCACGAGAGGCGGACCGACAAGCGATGGAGCTGAGGCTCCTTGCCCAGGAAGCCGAGCTGCGCGCCCTGCGATCGCAGATCAATCCTCATTTTCTCTTTAATAGTCTGAATTCCATAAGTGCGCTCACGACCGTCGACCCCCCCTCCGCAAGGACCATGACATTACGGCTGGCCGAATTTCTGCGCAAGAGCCTCTCGTTCGGGACAAAAGACTTCGTCACCGTTCAGGAAGAGGTCGAGATCGCAAAGAATTTTCTCGATATTGAACGAGTCCGCTTCGGGGAACGCCTGAGAGTGAGCATCGGCATCGACGAGGCAGTAAAGTCTCATTCCGTCCCCCCTCTTCTTCTTCAGCCGTTGGTCGAAAACGCCGTCAGTCACGGCATTGCCCATCTTGTGGAAGGCGGAGAAGTATCGGTGGGCGCCGCTCAGCATGGCAACCGCCTCCTTCTGCGCGTCGAGAATCCATGCGACCCCGATGGCCCCAAGTACCGCGGCCACGGGATCGGGCTCGACAATGTCCGCAACCGCCTGAAAACCCTCTTCGGGCCTGAGGGCCGCCTCGACATAACGAGTTCCCCTGAACGCTATATCGTCGAAATTATTCTTCCCGCCGAACAACTCCGATCGGCGACGCAGCCGTCGGGGCTCAAGATGCAAGTGTAGCAAAGTTCTTGTACTTTGCCGTGAATATGCCCTCGACACCCCAGCGCCTCACAGCGGTCATCGTTGACGACGAACAGCTTGCCCGAGCCGTTGTTCGTGAACATCTCTCCTCGCATCCTGAGGTCGAAATTGCTGCAGAATGCGGCAATGGATTCGAAGCGGTCAAAGTCATAGCGGAGAAGAAGCCCGATCTCCTCTTTCTCGACATTCAAATGCCGAAGCTGAACGGTTTTGAGGTTCTGGAGATCCTCGATGAGCGCCCTTCGGTGATATTTGTCACCGCCTACGATCAATATGCCATCAAAGCATTCGAGGTTCACGCGGTTGACTATCTTTTGAAACCCTTTACGAAGGAACGGTTCGATGAGGCATTACGACGGGCCATGGGGCGCTCGGGGAAAGAGGATCCGTCGATGCAGCAAGTCCTCAAAGAGGTCCTTACGCGTCAGCAGCCTCTGGAGCGGATTCTCATCAAAGAAGGAGCGACCGTGCGCGTGCTTCCGGCCGATTCGATCGATTACATCGAGGCCCAGGATGATTATGTTGCGTTTCATGCCGGAGGAAAACAGTTTCTGAAGAATCAGCGTCTCAGCGACCTCGAGACCCTCCTCGATCCGGCGCGGTTTGTCCGTATTCACCGGTCGTATATCTTGAACATCGAAAGGCTTGCGAAGCTCGAGCCCTCTTCCAAAGAAAGCAAGATGGCAGTTCTCCGTGACGGGACCCGGCTTTCCGTCAGCAAATCAGGATACGAAAAACTCAAGGATCTTCTGTGATTCGCCACGAGATTATTCCTTATGCAGGATGGAACAAGTGTCTGAGGATCGACAATGGAACAATGGAACTTATTGTTACCCTCGAGGTCGGACCGCGTATCATCCGGTGCTCCTTTATCGGAAAAGAGAATCTCTTTGCCGAGTATGCCGACCAGGCGGGCAGGAAGAACGAGTCGGTTTATCACAGCTACGGCGGGCATCGGCTCTGGGTCGCACCCGAAGAGCATCCGAAGACTATTTTTCCCGACAACCACGAAGTACGGTGGAAACTGGAGGACGACGTGTTTTCGTGTGTCCCGCCGCCGGAACCATCAACGGGGTTCCAAAAGGAAATGCGCGTACGGCTCGATCCCGGGAGAAACAGCGTAAATGTTGTTCATCGGATTACGAACTGCTCATCGGAAGCACAGACAGCATCGGCCTGGGCCGTGACGGTCATGGCTCCCGGCGGGCGGGCGTTGATACCCCAGGAGCCGTATCGGCCTCATAAGGAATCACTTCTTCCCGTCCGCCCGCTTGTCCTCTGGAGCTACACCAACATGGCTGACCCGAGGTGGACATGGGGCAGCAGGTTCATTCAGCTGCGGCAGGAAGTCAATGCCTCCTCTCCGCAAAAAGTGGGCATGGCAAATACCGCCGGCTGGTGCGCCTATGAGGTCAGGGGTTCTCTGTTCCTCAAGCGGTTTCCCTGCCACCAGGGAAAAGAGTATCCTGATTTCGGGTGTAATTGTGAGATTTTCACGAATGCAAAAATGCTTGAGCTCGAGAGCCTCAGCCCGTTGGTGGCGCTGCCTCCCGGTGAATCCATTACACACGAGGAGCAGTGGTGTGTTTTTCGCGATGTCAATCTCGGTTCCAGCAATGCAGAAATCGATGCATCCTTAGGTCCGATTCTCAAACAATGTCCATAAGAAAGGAATCACCATGCTGATGACTACCACTGCCTCGCTTCAGGAAAGAACAGTCAAGAAATATCTCGGCATCGTCACAGGAGAAGCAATTCTCGGGGCGAATATTTTCAAGGATTTCTTTGCAGGCATCAGAGATATCGTCGGCGGGCGGTCTGCGGCCTACGAGCAAGAGCTTCGCCGCGCCAAAGATATCGCGATTGAAGAAATGCAGCTCGAGGCAAAACGTCTCGGCGCCAATGCCATCATCGGCATCGACCTGGACTACGAGACGGTAGGACAGAGTATGTTGATGGTGAGCGCAAGCGGAACAGCTGTGGAAGTGGAAGGGCAGAACTGATTTCATCATCTGTTCATTTTTCATTTATTCAATTGGGGGGCTTATGCGTTATCAGTCTGATGAACTGAGGAAGAGAACCAAAAATTTTGCTGTTGAAATCGTCCGCTTGTGGAGAACATTACCTCGGACAGAGGAAGCGAGAGTCATCGGCAAACAGCTCTTGCGATCAGCTACTTCGATAGCAGCGAACTATAGAGCAGTTTGTCGATCGAGGTCTCGGGCCGAGTTTGTTGCAAGGATGGGAGTCGTTCTCGAGGAGTCCGACGAAACAGTCCTGTGGATTGAACTTCTGGGAGACACGGGGGTCCTTGCAAAGTCAGCGACCTCAAAACATCTCGAGGAATCAAATGAACTTCTTGCCATATTTGCGGCATCCTACCATACCGCAAGACAATGATCGGTGAATGATTCTACTGAGAAAATGAACCAATGAATCAATAGAGAGAGTCCACTCTTTTGCTCCACAAATGAACCAATGAGGAAATAAGCCAATGGGCCAATTAAAGCGCGTCTTGATTCTCCTCGTATTTTTGGCGTCACTCCACTCCCTGCTCTTTCCTCAATCTCCCCCGCGTGCCCGCGACCTCGGCATCCCTTTCGAGGGAACCACTGG
>CAZRPU010000007.1:40167-60157 GCA_964602055.1 uncultured Ignavibacteriaceae bacterium | reverse complement strand
AACATTCGACATTGGATATTGTTTTTGAGATTCGGTTCAAGATGAATGCCCAATACTGTTAACAAACTCTCTCTTCAAACAATTCAGATGGTCTGAAAGTTCAGTTTCTTCCCTTCAAGTCTGCAAGGAGCTCCTGCATGTCCGCAGGGAGTTCTGAATCGAATTTCATCAGTTCACGCGACACGGGATGCACAAACCCCAGCGTTTTCGCATGGAGAGCCTGACGATGCATCATGTCGAGGAGTTTTGCCGCCTGCCGCGCCCTTGGTCCGGTGAGTCCTCCCCATGTTTCAGACCGGCCGCCATAGGTGGGGTCTCCGAAAACCGGATGACCGATATGGGCAAGATGGACCCGGATCTGGTGCGTCCTTCCGGTTTTCAGGCGGAGGCGAAGAAGAGAGAGAAAATCAAACGCCTCGAGAACCTCGTACTCCGTAACGGCATGCTTCCCATCAGCGGTGACCGCCACTTTCTTCCGGTCCCTCTTGCTTCTTCCAAGACTGGCCTCGATCACACCCCTCTCTTTTTTCATCAGCCCCCAGATCACTGCCCAGTATTCACGTTGTATCGTATGTTTCGAAAATTGCCGGGCAAGCTGATGGTGAGCCGCATCCGTTTTTGCGACAACCATCAGTCCGCTCGTGTCCTTATCGAGGCGGTGAACAATTCCCGGGCGCTGGGATGAATTGACCTCGGAAAGATTTCGGGAATGATAGAGCAATGCATTCACGAGCGTACCGGAGTAATTTGCATAGGCCGGATGCGTGACCATGCCGGGCGGCTTGTTGACAATGAGAAGAGCCTCATCTTCGTAAGGGATCTCAAGCGGAATTTCTTCGGCAGCAGCCTCTGAGGGAGGTGGCTTGGGCAGGGTGATATCGATTACTTCGCCCGGAGAAATTTTGTGGCTGGACTTGACCCTTTTGCCGTCCACGAGCACCTGTCCATCGTCGATGGCCGATTGTACTTTGTTGCGCGTGGCGTTCTGCACCTGATGGGTCAGGTAGACATCGAGCCGCTCTTTGGATTGTTTGGCGGGAACAACGATACGAAGCGTTGCGCGCTTTTCCTCTCCGGGCTGCCCGGCGGAATCAGGACTTTGCTTGGGGGGACTGGGTCGTGCCGGCATCGATGGCTCCCGCACCGTCTTTCATTCCCCCACCCTCCGAAGCTGAGGAGGCAAGGGAGACTGCGGGCTCCTCTTCGCGCGTGAACTTGCGGTGAAAAACGAGAAGCACAAGGACACCGAGGGACACCGCCGCATCGGCTACGTTGAACACCGGCCACCGTGTTATATGGAAGCCGAGAAAATCGATGTTGAAGAAATCAATATCGACAAAGTCCACCACCTTTCCGTAGAACAACGGACCTTCGCCAAAGATCACGCCATAGAACACACGGTCGATGAGGTTTCCTATGGCCCCACCAAGGATCATGGCAAGGGAAAGGCGGATCACGAAGGGTTCTTCACGGATCTTGAACAGATAGATGAGGATGCCGATGCTGGCGAACAGTGAGAAAATTGTAAGGAAGAGCTTTCCCCCGAGGTCGATTCCAAATGCCATCCCCGGATTCTCGATAAACGTCAACCGAACCAGATCGCCCAGCACGGCTGTGCTGCTTCCGAGCGGAACGCCGGGATGGTAGAGGTTCAAAAACGGCAGAGAGAATCCCTTGACCAGAAGTTTTGCAATCTGGTCAATAACAACGATGGATCCGGTAACGTAGAGAATTCTCATGTCCGGTCTGAGCCCGTGATCGGATGACTGCGTGGGCTACTTTCCCCTTTTCATTTTGCAGTCCACACAGAGCTGGGCGTGGGGAACTGCCTCGAGTCGCTCTTTTTCAATGAGCTTGCCGCAATCTGTGCAGAATCCGTAGTCGCCTTTTTCGATGCGCTTGAGCGCATCATCAAGATAATTGAGGAACTTGCCCTCCCGGGAAGCGAAAAGGAAGGTTTTCTCGCGCTCCATCGTATCGGTCCCCTGCTCCATGTGCAAGGAATAAGCCGAATTCTCCGAAGTATATTCTCCTGTCATCGAATCCATCATGCTCGATTTCAGGGTTTCGAGTTCCTCGAGAATTTCCTTCCTCTTCTCCGAAATGATGGTCCGGAAATATTCGAGATCGGCTTTGCCGTAACCCTTCTGCCGAACGGGCGCTTTTTCCGGAGCCGGCTTCGCCTTAACCTGAGCCTGGCGAACCTTGACGACCGGAGATTTTTTTGCTTTCTTGATAACGACCTTTTTCGGTTTCTTTACAACTTTTTTTGCCATGTGATTCTCCTTAACTACGCTACGACATCGTGGTCAATGTTTCTGAAAAAAACCCGCAGAAACTACGAAATTAATTTGCCTTTTCCAAGCCAATCTCAGCCTTCTCGTTGTTCACATCGTCCGAATGGAGATCGACAGGAGACTTCTCCTCCCCCTCCATTAAACGCATTTCGACCGCCAGGGTTTCCTGCTTCACGTACTCGGAGAGCTTTTCCAACGCTCTGGTCAATTTTTGCGATGAACGTACGTATAACCTGATGCGATCCGTCACCTCAAACCCTGAATCTTTTCGGCGATTCTGAACCCGGTTGACGAATTCCCGCGCAATTCCCTCATCGATGAGATTCTGATCAAGTTCGGTGTCGAGCGCGACTGTCACCGATCCCTGGGATTCGACGAGCCACCCTTTCACATCCTCGTGAAGTATTTCCACATCCTCTGCTGCAATGACAATATCCCTTCCGTTGATCGACAGGCGCAGCGACCCTTCCGAAAGCAGAGTATTGACCTCCCCTGCATTCATCGAACGGATTCTCGCTGCGATATCCTGGACAGACTTGCCAAACTTCGGCCCGAGGGTCTTGAAATTCGGCTTCGCTTTACGCTTCACTACACCGGAATCCTCCGTGACATACTCGATCTGCTTCACGTTGATCTCTTCGAGAATGGCATCCTGCACCTGCCGGATGAGATCTTTTTCCTTTTCGCCCGAAACAGGCACGATGATCTTCCTGAGAGGCTGGCGAACCTTCAGATTCGCTTTCATCCTCATCGCCCGGACCAGGCTGGAGATTTTCATGGCGCGTTCCATGCGGGCCTCAAGGTTGCTGTCAATGGCCGATTGGTCGACTTCGGGAAAATCCGCATGGTGAACAGAAGCGGCTTTCTCTTTCTTCCCGACGAGGTTGAGGTTTCTGTACAGTTCATCGGCCAGAAACGGAGCAAAGGGGGCCATGAGCTTCGCTACGACAATGAGAGACTCGTACAACGTCTGATACGCTGAGGTCTTGTCCCTCCCCTTTTCGCTCTTCCAGAACCGCCTTCTGTTGCGCCGAACATACCAGTTCGAGAGATGATCAATGGTAAAGTCGCTGACGGCCCGGGCAGCCCTCGTGACGTCATACTGGTCCATCCATGCACCGTAGCGCTGCACAAGGGAATTCATTTCCGAAAGGATCCATCGGTCAATTTCAGGCCTTTCCTTTATGTCGATCGCGGGTTCTTCAAATGCGAACTTGTCGACATTCGCATAGAGAGCGAAAAATGCGTACGTGTTGACCAGTGTACTGAAGAACCGCCGCTGAACGTCGCCGATCCCCTCCTCGTCAAACAAGGTCGGTCTCCAGACCGGGCTGTTCGAAATAAGATACCAGCGCGTGGCATCTGCGCCGTACTTCTTGATCAGCTCGAAAGGGTCCACCGTGTTCTTTTTCGATTTCGACATCTTCTGCCCCTGCTTGTCGAGGATGAGCTCATTGACGAGCACATTCTTGTATGCAGGCTGATCGAAGAGAAATGTTCCGATGGAATGAAGAGTATAGAACCATCCGCGGGTCTGATCAATTCCCTCCGATATATAATCGGCCGGGTAGGTGCCCTCGAACAGCTCTTTGTTTTCGAAAGGAAAATGCCATTGCGCAAAGGGCATCGAACCGGAATCAAACCAGACGTCAATCAGTTCCGGCGTCCGCTTCATCACTCCCTTACATGCCTCGCAGGTGAATGACACACCGTCGACGAAGGGTTTGTGCAGGTCGAGAGGTTCAGGAACATTTTTTCCCTTTCGCAGCTCCTCGACGCTCCCAATACACTTCTGCTTGCCGCAGTTTTCGCACACCCAAATGGGCAGCGGCGTTCCCCAGAAACGATCCCGGGAAAGGGCCCAGTCCTTGTTCTCTTCAAGCCAGTTGCCGAATCGCTTCTCTCCCACCTCTTCGGGAATCCAGTTGATAGTCTTATTGAGTTCCACCATGCGTGCGGCGTAGGAGGTGGTTTTGATGTACCAGGACTCGCGCGCATAGTACAACAGAGGTGACGTACAGCGCCAGCAATGGGGATAGCTGTGGAGATACTGTTCTTTTCTGAAGAGAATGCCCCGCCGCTTCAGATCCGCGATGATGTCGGCGTCAGCATCCTTGACAAACTTGCCGGCAAAATCGCTCACCTCCGGCCCAAACTCTCCCGACTTGTTGACGGGATGGATCGTGGGAAGGCCGTACTGTTGCGCTGCCCGATAATCATCTTCACCGTAGGCCGGGGCCATATGAACGATGCCCGAGCCATCTTCCGTGGTCACGAAATCGGCGCCAACGACATACCAACCCTTTTCCTTCACCTGATGATACGAGTACATTCTTTCGTATTCTTTGCCCACAAGGTCCGAACCTTTGTACGTTCCGTTCACCACATATTCCTCCCCCAGGACCTGCAGTCTCGCCTTTGCAAGAATGAAATTCTCTCCCTTATGCTCGGCTTTCACATACTCCACATCGGGATGTACTGCGAGAGCCACGTTGGATATCAGCGTCCAGGGAGTGGTGGTCCATACCAGGAAGAACGTGTTGCTTTCTCCTTTGACCTTCAGCTTGACGTAGAGTGAAGGATCCTTGACATCCTTATAACCCAGCGAGACCTCGTGCGATGAAAGCGGTGTTTCGCATCGGGGACAATACGGCTGAATCTTATATCCCCGGTAGATCATGTTCTTGTCGAAGAATTGTTTGAGCGCCCACCAAACCGATTCGACATAGTTGTTCTCAAACGTAACGTACGGATGCGCAAGATCGACCCAGTACCCCATGAGGCGCGTCATCTCTTCCCAATCGGCCTTGTACTTCCACACAGATTTCCGGCATTCGTCGTTGAACCGCGCAACACCATATTGCACGATTTCGTCCTTGTGTTTGATCCCAAGCATTTTTTCGACTTCAATCTCCACCGGAAGGCCATGTGTGTCCCATCCTGCCTTTCGGGGCACATGAAAGCCCCGCATGGTCTTGTAGCGGCAAATCATGTCTTTCAGAGTGCGAGCCATGACATGGTGAATGCCGGGCCGGCCGTTGGCTGTGGGAGGCCCCTCATAAAAAGTAAACCGGGGACGACCGGATCGAAGAGACACGCTCTTCTCAAAAACTTCGTTCTTCTCCCAGAACTCGAGGAGACGCTGTTCGAGTTCGTGGTAATTGATTCTGTCGTTCAGTTGGGGAAACAAGGGCTTCGTCGTTTCTGCTTGATCATTTGAGCGTTGTTCCGATGGTTCAGTCTGTAAACTACTTTTCCATCCTTCTCACTACTTCCTTCATGACCGCGGTCATGCGAGGCTCCGCGCTGTTTGCGACAGCGATAACCTCATCCAGCGAAACGGGCTTGAGCGTTTCCGGAAAACATTCGTCCGTCAGTATCGAGAATCCGAGAACGCGCATTCCCATATGCACGGCGACTATGTTTTCGGGGACTGTGGACATTCCCACGGCGTCTGCCCCGATGGTTCTCAGGAACCGGTATTCCGCCGCCGTTTCGAGATTCGGGCCCTGCATGGCGGCATAAATCCCCTTTTGAAGCTTGACGTTCAGGTCCTTTGCAGCAGCTTCTGCCCGGGCGATCAATTCTCTATTATAGGGCTCGGACATATCGGGGAACCGGGGTCCCAGCGTCTCGTCATTCGGACCGATAAGCGGATTATCCCCGATCAAATTGATATGGTCCGTGATGATCATGATGTCCCCCTTTCGAAACGAGGGATTCAGTGCTCCGCCCGCATTGGAGATCAGGAGTGTCTTCACACCCAGAAACTTCATCACCCGCACGGGGAATGTGATCATCTGAAGGGTGTAGGCCTCGTAATAATGAAACCTTCCCTGCATCGCCACGACATTTTTTCCGGCCAGCGTTCCGAAAATCAGCTTTCCGTGATGGGACTCCACGGTTGACAGGGGAAAATGAGGAATCGATGCATAGTCAATGTCCACTTCAAGCTGGATCTCTTTGACGAGTCCGCCCAATCCCGTACCGAGAATGATGCCGATAGGAGGCTGCGAAGTTGTTTTTGTCTGAATAGAGGCGACAGCTTCGTCTATCTGCTTGCGAAGCGGAGAGCGATCCTTCATGTGTTGATCTCTTGATGCTTCAATCGTCGATAAACCATCTCACAGTTTCTTCAGAATCTCATCGATGGCAATTTCTTCCTTCCCCGTACCATGCGAGGGGTCGGGTCTTGCTTCCTCGGCATCATCGATCTCCAATGCACGAAGAAGCTCCACTTCCGATGTGAGCAAAACCTTCAGGCGGCTGATAATGCTTTCTTTGCGTGCTTTGAGATGAGCGATCTCTTCCTTCGCCCGCGAGAAATCCAGTCTGGCCCTCTCGATGATTTGTGTTGCCTTCATCTGAGATTCCTGTACGATAAGGTCGGCTTCTTTGCGCGAATTCTCGATCGACTTTCCGCTTGTCTCCTGAGCCTGCATCAGCGTCTGTTGGAGGGTTTTCTCCATATTCTTATAGTCGCGCAGCTGTACTTCCAATTCGATGCACTTATCGTTCATTTCTTTGTTGCGCTTGATAAGATCCTCGAGCTCGTTGGAAAGCATGTCGAGAAACGTGTCGACCTCGACAGGGTCGTACCCCCGCATTACCTTCTTGAATTGCTGTCGTTTGACTTCGAGCGGCGTGATCTTCATAGGTTCCTCCTGGATGCATTCACAGCATCAGACATGAACTCCCTGTTTCTTTTTTCTCTCTCCAAAAATCGCTGTACCGATGCGCAGAATCGTTGCCCCTTCCTCGACGGCGATCTCAAAATCATGCGTCATCCCCATGGAAAGTTTCTTCATGCTCACACCTTCAATCCCTTCACCCTCGATTTCGCGTGCGAGACGAGCAAGAGTGCGGAACGAAGGTCTGGAATCGTCGGGGTCATCCGAAAACGGCCCCATCGTCATCAGACCTTGAACCCTGACGGAAGACAGGGAGGAAATCCGTTTTACCAGCTCCCTAACCTCTCCCGGTGGGACGCCGGATTTTGTTGGCTCATCCGTTGTGTGCACTTCGATCAACACGTCGATCGTTCGTCCGATCGATCCTGCCCGTTTATCTATTTCCGCGGCCAGCCTGAAGGAATCGACCGAGTGAACAAGATGGATGAAATCGACGAGCGCGCGCACTTTGTTCGTCTGGAGTCGGCCGATAAAGTGCCAGCGGAGAGGCAGATCGGCGAGCTGAGCGCGTTTTGTCGTCAATTCCTGGACATAATTCTCGCCCAGATCAGCCAACCCGGCGGAAAAAGCCCCCCGCACCGCTTCGGCCCCAAATGTCTTCGAGACCGCCACCAGGGTCACGTCGTCTCCGCTCCTCCCCGCCCGATTGCATGCCAATCGTAGGCGGCTCTGAAAGTTCGTGACGTTCTCTGCAATCATCGGAGTGAACCTTTAATATACCCTGTAAAAGGCCTAAAAGCAATCAGGATAACCTCGCCTCTTTCTGTTTTCTCATCAGTTAGCGAGTCCGTTTCAATCGTTACTTGACTTCAACCCGTTTTTTCCTTTTATTGCGAGCGACTTGGAAGTGCGGAAGGGTTCCCCAGAACTCAGGAACGTGAATGCCAGCATTTGATCATTTTGATGATGATGATCAATTTCCGAAGCCGAACAGGCCTTCGGACGAAGATGTGAGGAAGTTTCGAGAGCAGCTGAACAACGGGGAAAAGGACATTAACAGTACCGAAGCTCTCGAAGAAATCATCCAGTTTTATTTTGAGCACGAGCAATTCGAAGAAGCGCTCTCCTTTACCGAACGTCTCCTCTCTTTTGAACCCTACAGTGCGGATGCATGGCAGCGCAAAGGAATGATTTTGAACAATCTTGCGCGCTACGAGGAAGCCCTCGAATGCTATGATCACGCTCAGACATTGAATCCTTCCGAAGCCGAGATCTACGTAAACAGCAGCATCGCCCTGGATAATCTCAGCCGAACAGATGAGGCCCTTGAAGCCCTCGACCGCGCCCTCCAGTATGAGCCCGTCCACGAAGAAGCCCTCTTTCACAAGGGTGTTTTCCTTGAAAAACAGGACAAGTTCGAAGAGGCCGTTGCCTGTTTCAGGATCATTGTTTCCAACAATCCCGATCATCAGGACGCATGGTACGAGCTCGGGTACTGCCACGATTTTCTTGACCAGCTGGAAGAAGCCGTCCACTGTTATGATGAGCATCTCAATCGGGACCCGTTCAGCTACAACGGCTGGTATAACCGGGGGATTGTACTTAACAGGATCGGCCGATTCGCCCAGGCCATCGAAAGCTACGAACTCTCCTTGGCAATCAAGCAGGATTTCCCGGCGGCCTATTACAACATGGGAAATGCCTTCGCCAATCTCGGACAGCTTCATGAGGCCATCAAGGCATATAAGCAAACGCTCGACCTGGAACCCACAGACATTCCTGCCTGGCACAATCTTGGGAATGCGCATGAAGGTCTGGGCGAGTACCGCGAGGCAATTGAAAGCTTTACCATGGCGCTCTTTCACGATGACCAGCATTATGAGTCGTATTTCGGCAGGGGCTGCTGCTACGACGCGCTGGACGACCCGAAGAAAGCGCTTGCTGACTATGTTCGGGCTCTCCGGATTTTTCAGGAATACCCGGAACTGTGGTATGCGCGCGCCGATGCCGAGTACAATCTTGGCCGTTATCAGGACTGCCTGGAGAGTTACAAAATGGTGCTCAAATTCGATCCTGCCAATATCGAAGCGTGGTTTGATTTTGGCGACACTCTGCAGGAACTGGGCAGGACACAAGAAGCTCTTGAAGCCCTCGATCGTTGCCTTGCCCTTTCGCCCTCCTTTGCCCCGGCGCATTACAGCAGGGCCAAGGCACTTCTTCTTCATGGTCAGAAACAACTGGCCCTCGTATCCTTCAAGGAAGCTTTCCGGCTCGATCCCGATCTGCTGAAAAGCTTCAAAGCCGAATATCCTGCTTTTGCCTCATTCCGGGATTCGCTCAGACTCCGCAAGAAGTAGTTTTCTCTCCGGTTAAAGATTCGTATCTTCTCTCGTTGTTCCCTCTTCGCCGATCGCAACGGAGGCTGTGCCATCTATGAAACGTTTTGCCATTCTGGGACATCCTGTCTCCCATTCGCTTTCACCGCTGATGCATTCGACTGCCTTCCAGGCGTTGGGGTTGGACTACACGTATGAAGCAATCGATGTGGAGCCGGAAGACCTGAAAGAGACTCTTGGCCGATTACGGGAGGAAGGGTACGCCGGGCTGAACGTCACTCTGCCGCACAAACAAGAGATGATCAAGCATCTGGACGAGCTCGAGAAAGACGCCGAAATCATTGGGGCGGTCAATACGGTCGTCATCGAACAGGGGAAGATGGTTGGCTTAAACACAGATATGACGGGATTTTCTGAATGGTTGCTGCCCCATCAGTCGCGTCTCGAAGGGGCGGCAGTACTTCTCCTCGGGGCAGGCGGATCTGCCCGTGCCGTCCTCGCTGCCCTCATGCTCCGCAACAAGCCCGCCCAGGTTACCGTGCTCAATCGAACGCTCGAAAACGCCGAACAGCTTGTTGCATCGTTCAGAGATCTTCAGCCTTCCATCCGCCTTTCTGCAGAATCCCTCTTCGATGATACTGTGCAACAATTCGTCGGGGAGGCAAGTGTCATTATCAACACCACCTCGGTCGGCATGAAGCCTTATGCGGACGCATCGCCTCTCGAGGAAGTTGCCTTCGACAAGAAACAGATGGTGATGGACTTGATTTACGTCCCTCCCGAGACTAAATTAATCGAGACAGCAGCTAAAGCGGGGGCAACAGCGTTGTCGGGAGTGGAGATGTTTCTCAACCAGGGAGCCGCTTCTTTTCGCCGTTGGACAGGAAAGACGATGCCGCTGGATCTTGTCCGCAAAGCCGTGCTCGAAAAACTTCAGGGAGATTGATTTCCATTGACACATCGGTCGGTCCTCGAACCTGCAACCTCATCCCCCGTTGACGACACCGTCCTCGCAGGGATGGATACGGCCTTAGGGGAACGCTATGACACTCTTCGTTCGATTCTTCGCTCGTTAAGATCCGTGGTCATCGGTTTCTCCGGGGGAATCGACAGCACTCTCCTTGTCCGTGTGGCAACGGATGTTTTGGGAGACAACGCCCTCGCGGTAATTGGGAAATCGGAGACGTATCCTTCGAGGGAATTCGAAGAAGCGATCGGGCTTGCAGAACAATTCGGATCACGGGTCCGCATCGTGCGAACGGAAGAAACGGATGACCTCAAGTTCCGTGAGAATCCGCCGCAGCGCTGCTATTTTTGCAAGACGGAATTGTTCGGGAAATTACATGCCATTGCAGACGAAGAGCGGATTGCGTGGATCGCGGATGGTACGATCCTGGATGATTTAGGCGATTTTCGTCCGGGGATGAAGGCGAAAGCGGAACAGCACATACGCTCTCCGCTCCTTGAGGCAGGGTTCACCAAACATGATGTGAGAATCCTTGCGAAAGCGTTGAACATACCTACATGGGAAAAGCAGTCCTTTGCCTGTCTCGCGTCGCGTTTCCCGTATGGTTTCGGCATCACAAAGGAGAACCTTATGAAAATTGATTCAGCAGAAAACCTTCTGCGGGACCTGGGCTTCCGGTTCTTCCGCGTGAGGCACCACGACGACAGGACTGCAAGGCTCGAGGTAGGACCGGAGGAGTTTCAGCGCTTGCTGGAAGACGGCATGCGCGAGCGCATTGTCGGGGAGCTGAAGAAACTGGGATATGTGTACGTCACGCTCGACCTCCAGGGATACCGCACGGGAAGCATGAACGAAGTCCTTTCGCCGGAACAAAAAAAATCTTTCAGCGGGCATTGAATTTTACGCCGAGTCCCACCCTGCAATCATCCGCGAATTTCCCCAAAGCCCATGATAGCCGGCCGCGAGGTATCTCCTTTTCCTGCTTCACCTCCTGCAACAAAAGGCTCTTCACGCCGTAACTTCACCAATTCCTTACACATTCGGATCACAGACGATGCTCTCTCGACGACTCTCCTTCTTTTTCCTCACCATTCTCTTTCTCGCTCCTGCTGACGGGCAAACACTGAAGCCTCTTCGCGTAGACACTCCCCCCATCATTGACGGAATCCTCGACGACGAGTGCTGGAAGAATGCACCGTGCATCAGCGGATTCAAAACATTCATACCCGATTTTGGCAAGGAGATGCCCGAGTCGACGCACGTCTATACGGCGTACGACCGCGAGAACCTGTACTTCGCCTATTACTGTTTTGATTCCGACCCGGGAACGATCAAGGCCGAGGTGACGAACCGCGACAACATCCGACGGCATGACTGGATCTGCATCAACCTCGATTCGTTTAACGATCAGCAAGCTCTCTATGGCTTTTACGTCAATCCCCTTGGAATTCAGGAGGACAGCAGATTTGCCGCCGGCGGTGAGGACATGAGCGTCGACTTCATCTGGAACAGTGCGGGCCGGATCGTGGAAAACGGCTATATCATTGAAGTCCAGATTCCACTCAAGAGCATTCGGTATGCAGATTCCAATCCTGTGCAAATGGCTGTCGTTTTCGAAAGGAGGGTAAGCCGACGGTCCGAGCAGGCGACTTTCCCCCCGCTCGATCCGAAGGCCGGCTTTGCATTTCTCACGCAGATGATGCCGATTGAATATCCCGATGTCGAGCATTACACGCTCTTCGAAGTGCTTCCGGCGCTGACGTATCGGCAGGATTTCCGCGACGAACAGGGTACGCTCCGCCGTTACGCCAACAAGGGTGAACCGAGCCTGACGTCGAAATACGGCATCACCTCCGATCTCATTCTCGACGCCACCTACAATCCGGATTTCAGCCAGGTCGAATCGGACGCAGGGCAGGTTGACGTGAATCTTCGCTCGGGGATTTTCTTCGCGGAGAAAAGGCCGTTCTTTCTCGAAGGGAGTGAGATATTCAATATCGCCGGCGCAGGTTCGTTCGCTCCCGATCCCGTGATTGCGGGAGTGCATACACGGACCATCGAGAATCCTCTCGTCGGCCTCAAATTGAGCGGGAAACTTGGGCGCAGCAACACTCTTGCGGCCATTTACGCTCTTGATGAGCTCCCCGACGCATCCGGAACCATCACCAAGACTCATGTGCCTGTTTTCCGGTTCAAACGCTCTTTAAGCGAAGACAGCTATCTTGGGGGGTTGTACACTGCACGGGAACACTCCGGGACATTTAATCGGGTTGTGACGACCGACGGCTCGCTGAGAATCACTCAAGGCAGCGTCTTCGACTACAACTTTTTTTATTCGAGCTCCAAACCCGCCGACTCGGCCAATGCCGTTTCGGGACATTCACTCTCCCTCGCCTACAATTACGGCACCCGCGATTTGAACTATGGCCTGGGGATCAACAAGGTTTCCAGGGACTTCAACACGGAAACCGGCTTCTTGTTTCGGACCGGCATTCTGGCATTCAGCGGATACTTGACGCCAAAGCTATATCCTGCCTCAGAAGTCATTCGAAGGTTCGATTTCAACATTCAATCATCACAGGTGCGGGACGATTTCAGCGGCCTTTGGGAAACATACAATGCTTTGCAGGTGACGACCATCTTCTCGACGGGCGTGAACATTCGCGTGCGGTATCAATACGCCACGGAGATCTTTGCAGGACAGCGTTTCCGTACCGACGGATTTCTTGTCTCGGGGGGAGGCCAATTTGCGCGGCAAATCAATCTGTCGGCCTCCTTCAGCCGCTCGAAGGCAATCTATTTTCCAGCCCCCTACCAGGGGAATCAGAATCTGGTTTCCTCCACGCTCATTTATCAACCGTGGAATCAGCTTGAGGCAGGGATGACGCTCACCTATGTTTCGTTTCGGCGGGCATCGGACAATTTCAAGGTGTATGAGTACCCCATCGGCAGGACCAGATTGACCTTCCAGGTGAACAAGTTCCTCTTCCTGCGCGGGATAGCCGAGTATAACAAATTGCGCCGTACCCTGGTGACGGACTTTCTGGTTTCGTTCACCTACATTCCGGGCACGGTCCTTCATGCCGGATACGGATCGCTCTACCAGCGCTCGCAGTGGCAGACAACCTCGTATGGCGACGTCGATGCGTTTTCGGAGTTTCGGCGCGGTTTCTTCTTTAAGATGTCGTATCTCTGGCGCTTGTAGCCGTTCCGTTCACACCCCCCTGCTTCGCTCACCTCTTGACATGCATTGCGTATTTGCTTATTTTAACACCTGAACAACTGCTCAGGTGTTTGTTTTGAAACCAGCTGCTCACAATCATCAGGATGCGATACGTTCCGCCCGAAAGGCAATCCTCGGCGACGAGAATATCCTCGACCTGACGGAAACCTTCAAGGTTCTGAGCGATCCGACCCGTCTCAAAATCGTCCTTGCTCTGAAGAGGGAAGAACTGTGCGTCCTGGACATCGCCGAACTCATCGGCATCAGCGAGTCTGCCGTTTCTCACCAGATGCGGATGCTCAAGACCCTGAGACTCGTCAAACAGCGAAAAGAAGGAAAAATGGTCTTCTACTCTCTTGAAGATGAACACATCGAAGATCTTATCCGAGTTGCAACACGCCATATCGAGGAGCAGTAGATGTCATCCTCTGAACATACCGCTCTCATCATCAACGGCCTGTGCTGCGCGACCGAGGAAGCCCTCATCCGAAAGAAGCTTTCTGCGGTCTCCGGCATCGAAGAACTCCGCTTCAATATTGTCAGCCATAAGCTCGACGTTCTCCATTCTTGCGATCAGAAAAAGATCCTTTCCGCGCTCAACGCCATCGGAATGCCGGGTGTGGTGGAGGTTCGAGGAAAAACGATCGCATCAAAGACTTCCCGCTTTCATATTTTCCAGACCATCTTTGCGGGGTTCTTGTTCGGGCTCGGGCTTCTCTTCGAGAGTCTGGAAATAGCGGGATTCGCGGCAACGGGGGCCTATCTCCTTTCCATTGGTATCGGCGGGTGGAAAATCGCCTGGAAAGCGGTGAAGGCGGTGCAACATTTTTCCCTCGATATGAATTTCCTCATGACCATCGCAGTAATCGGGGCGTTGGCGATCGGCCATCCTGCTGAAGGCGCCGCTGTGATTTTCCTTTTCGCGGTCTCCTTGCTGCTCGAGTCGTTGAGTATCGACAGGGGACGGCGAGCCCTGCACGCGCTGATGAAGCTTTCGCCCGAAACGGCAACCGTTCGAACAACTTCCGGTGAGACTGTCGTACCCGTGGGACTTGTCGAAGCTGATACGATTATTGTCGTGCGACCCGGCGAACGCATTCCCTTGGACGGAGTGGTATCGTCCGGATTTTCGACGGTCGATCAGTCTCCCATCACCGGCGAGGCAATGCCGGCAGCAAAATCTCCGGGTGAACCAGTTTTCGCCGGATCCTTGAATCAACGGGGCTCGATGGATGTTCGCGTGACGAAGAAGGCAACGGATTCGACTCTCGCCACTATCGTCCACCTGATCGAAGAAGCACAAGCCCGGAAGGCTCCAGCACAGACTTTTATCGAACGCTTTGCACAATATTACACCCCCGCAGTTTTCTTCTCCGCTCTTGCTCTCGTCGTTTTCCCGCCTCTCTTCTTTCAGGCTCCGTTCGAAGAGTGGTTCTACAGGGGATTGGTTCTTCTGGTCATTGCCTGTCCATGCGCACTGGTCATTTCTACTCCGGTGACCGTTATCAGCGCCCTGACCCGCGCCGCCCGGAAGGGAATACTTATCAAAGGCGGCAAACACCTTGAATCTCTCGCTTCCATCAAGGCCGTTGCGTTCGACAAGACAGGCACGGTAACAATGGGTCTTCCGACCATTACGGAGATCATTGCACTCGATTCCCTCCCACCCCGCGAAATCCTCCGAATCACTGCTGCGATGGAACTTCGTTCGGAACATCACCTCGCGGACGCATTTCTCCGGAAAGCCGCCGAGGAGCACATTGATGTCGGAGGGATTCCCGTGGATCATTTCGATTCGATCACCGGCAAAGGCGTCAAAGCGACCGTCGATGCAAGAACCTACTGGGTGGGAAACCATCCCCTTGTTGAAGAGCTTGGACGCTGCACCCCGAAACTTGAGGCCATCCTCTCCGACCTTGAACGGGAAGGAAAGACGGGAGTGGTCCTGAGTGATGAAGAGGGGGTTCTGGGGGTGATCGCCGTTGCCGATACCATTCGGGCGGAGAGCAAATCCGTTGTCCAGGATCTCCATCGCGAGGGTATTGACTCCGTTGTACTCCTGACCGGCGACAATCGCGGTACCGCTGAATCAGTCGCTCGGGAGCTTGGCGTCGATGAGGCGCGGTATGAACTTCTTCCAGAGCAGAAGCTCCATGCCGTAGCGGAGCTCCGGTCGAAGTTTGGCCCGGTCGTCATGGTCGGAGACGGCATCAACGATGGTCCTGCCCTCGCCGCGGCCGATGTCGGCATTGCCATGGGAGGCGCAGGATCCGACACGGCCCTGGAAACTTCGGATGTCGTCCTCATGTCGGACGACTTGCGAAAAGTTCCGGAGGCAATTCGGCTCGGAAAAGCCGCCCTCGGAATCATCCGGCAGAACATTGTCATTGCTTTGGCTGTGAAGGCCCTGTTTCTCGGACTCGGGGTCATGGGGCTGACCAGCCTCTGGCTGGCAATTCTCGCCGACGACGGTGCTACCCTAGTGGTTATTCTCAACAGTCTGCGTTTACTCCGCCGTTCTGAGCCTGCCTGAGCACATCATTGCAGTTTTCATTGACATTTATCGCTTTTTTGGATACATTCTTGTTCCTGTTTGTCCCACGTTTCGTTCATTGATCAATTCAAAGGGATGGTTCATGTACGCCGTTGTTGAAATCGCAGGCCAGCAATTCAAGGTCGCAAAGGCAGACAAAGTCATGGTGCCCCGGCTTCCGATGGAAGTGGGCTCCAAGCTGACATTCGAGAAAGTGCTGCTTCTGGGCGACGAAAAGCAGACAAAAATCGGGACCCCCTATATTTCCGGTTCTCATGTCGAGGCCAAGGTTCTCGGCCATTCCAAGGATGAAACCGTTCTGGTTTTCAAGAAGAAGAAAAGGAAGGGATACCGAGTCCGGCGGGGACACCGGCAGCAATACACTGAAATCGAAGTAGTCAAGGTTGCATAGTTGAAGTTTACAGCATTCCGGAGCAAAGAATATGGCACATAAAAAAGGTGGCGGCAGTTCCCGTAACGGTCGTGACAGCCAGGCTCAGCGACTGGGCGTCAAGGCATTTGGAGGGCAGCAAGTCTCGGCTGGCAGCATCCTTGTTCGTCAGCGAGGCACAAGATTCCAGCCGGGAAACAATGTCGGGCTGGGCAGCGACGACACGCTGTTCGCCCTCGTCGACGGCTTCGTGAAATTCGAGCGTGTCGGCAAGACGAAACAGCGCATAAGCGTTTACAACGCATAAGAGTGTTCCTACCAAGTCCGCCAACGAGCGGACTTTTTGTTTCCAACTGAAAACCACAACCGCTCTGATTCCCCGGAGCTCTAAACGCGGGAGTATCCCATGAAAATCACGGTCATTGGTGCCGGTCACGTTGGCGCCACGGCGGCTCAACGTATTGCAGAAAAAGAACTTGCAAACGAAGTTGTTCTCGTTGATGTGGTCGAAGGTCTTCCTCAAGGGAAGGGCCTCGACATGTACGAGTCAGCACCTATTGAAGGATTTGATGCCAGGGTCACTGGGACGAACTCGTATGACGCCACGGCAAACTCCGGCATTATCGTCATCACCGCCGGCATCGCCCGGAAACCGGGCATGAGCCGCGACGACCTTCAGGCAACAAATGCGAACATCGTCAAAACCGTTACCGAACAATCTGTAGCAAAATCCCCTCAGGCCATCATCATCGTCGTTTCGAATCCGCTCGATGTCATGACATACGTCGCAAAAAAGGTCAGCGGCTTTGAGCGCCATCGGGTGATGGGGATGGCGGGCGTCCTCGATTCTGCCCGTTTCCGGTCCTTCATTGCAATGGAACTCAACGTTTCCGTGGAGGACGTTTCGGCATTCGTCCTCGGCGGTCATGGAGATTCCATGGTTCCCCTGCCCCGTTATTCCACCGTTGCGGGCATTCCCCTCCCCGACCTGATGGATCAGGCGACGATCGACCGGCTTGTCAAGCGAACGCGGGATGGCGGCATCGAGATCGTCAACTTCCTGAAGACCGGAAGCGCCTACTACGCGCCGTCAGCAGCCGCGGTGGAGATGGTGGAATCCATCGTGCGCGACAAGAAGCGGGTTCTGCCCTGTGCCGTCTGGCTTGAGGGTGAATACGGACTGAAAGACGTGTATTGCGGCGTACCGATAAAGATCGGAAAGAAGGGCATGGAGGAGATCATTCAAATCAAACTGACGCCAGACGAGCAGGCCGCATTGAACAAATCGGCAGCAGACGTCAAGGCCAGCATTGCAAAACTGAACCTGTAGTCCTTATTTCGCTTCAAAGGCCCCGTCCCTTGGCGGGGCTTTTTTTTGCCTTTTTCGTGGTTTCTCCACGTTGAAGGGTGTTCACGGCAGGAATGCTTGCTTCTCTGGGAGAGGAATGTTAAGTTTTCCCGCAGTTTTAGGACGCATGAGGGCAGAGAGTCCGTGATTGAATGCAGAGCGTCATCACAATCCTATCACAGGAGGTTGCCTTGAAGAACAAAATCCTTTCAGCCGCAGTTGTGGCGTTGCTCGTCGTTGCAACGTCTCTTTCTCTTGCGGGTGGATATCAAGTAAATGAGCATGGCGCCCGAGCAATGGGAATGGGTGGAGCGTTCGTCGCGTTGGCATCGGATGCTTCGGCAGTCTTCTTCAACCCGGCAGGACTTGCGTATCAGAGCGGTATCAACGTACTGGTGGGTGGAACGGCGATCATGCCGGCGACTTCGTTCACTTCCGCCACACCGAGTCTTCCGGAACAGAAAATGAAAAGCCAGACGTTCTTTCCTCCCAACGTGTACATAAGCTATGCCATGGACGATCTGACCTTTGCAGTGGGTGTATTTGCTCCGTACGGCCTGGGAACGGAATGGGAGCCGACTTGGAGCGGAAGACACTCGGCGGTAAAGACAGACCTCCAGGCGATTTATATCAATCCGTCGGTGGCATACAGGGTGAACGATCAGTTCTCTGTCGGGGTGGGCGCAAGCTACATTATCGGCAAGGCAAAACTCAATCGGAAACAGCGCACATTCTCAACGCTCGCACCCCCGACGCCTTCTGCCAGTGACGGAGAAGTGAACCTGGAAGGGGACGGAACAGGATTCTCCATTAATGCAGGCGTTTTGTACAAAGCATCGAGCGATCTGACGATCGGAGCTTCGTACAGGCATTTGGCCAAAGTGAAGTTTGAAGGGGATGTCGTTTTCTCGAACATGCAGGCTCTCACCCCCTACTTCCCCGGTGGAAAGGGATCAGTTGAGCTCCCGATGCCTTCAAACATGCAGGCAGGCCTCGCATACAACCTCTCATCGGACCTGACCGTTGCCCTTGATTTTCAGTACGTGCTGTGGAGTGCCTATGAGAAACTCACGATCGTTGTTCCGACGGGACCGGCTGCACCCGCGGGTTTGGGCGGCCAGCCTCTCCAGGCGACCTCAACATCCGCCAAGGATTGGGAAAACGCCATGCTCATCCGCGTTGGCGGAGAATACCGCATGGACAAACTCACCCTTCGAGCGGGATTCATTTATGATGCCACACCTCAACCGGATAAATCGGTTGAGCCCATGCTTCCGGATGCCAACCGAATCGAATTCACCGTCGGGGCAGGCTACATGCTGACAGACATGATTTCGGTTGATGCGGCGTATCAGTTCATTTCATCCGCGGAAAGGACCGGATCGTTCACAGATGCTCTTGGAACCACCGTAATTGCCAACTACACGGGGAACTACAAGAGCACGGCGAACCTTCTTGGAATCAATATCGGCCTTCGATTCTAAGGTTTTCCCTGCGAAGAAACACCAATCCCCTTCGGGTACTCCGGAGGGGATTTTTTTTGCCTCTACGCTACTTCAAGCGTTTCAAATCGATGACCATTTCGACCGTGGTACCTTCGGGGGTGACATGAAAATTCACCTTGTCCATCATGGACCGGATAAGGAAGATCCCCCGTCCGCTTTCTTTCAGGAGATTCTGATCATCCAGCGGATTGGGAACGGCTGCCGGATCAAACCCGTTTCCCTCATCTTTCACAAATACCGTAATGGAGTCCGTATTGACGGCGCATGAGACGCAAACCTTTTTTTGTGGGTCGGATTTGTTCCCGTGAAGGATTCCGTTGTTGACAGCTTCCGTGCTGGAAACAAACAGACGATAGAACGTACCGTCATCCAGATGGACAGTGCGGTTGATGCGTTTGAGGAAGCTTTCGATCTTCCCGATCTCTTTCGGCCGGGAAATGCATTCCATCTCATAAACCGTGCGCCCGTGGTTCAGGTGTTTCGCAACCGTTTTTCTTTTTGGAGGGGATTGTCGTTTCTTGTGCGTCATAGGTTAAATGGGCATTCCCACGATCATCGACATGTTCGAAAATACGCGCTGCCGAACACCGTCAACGTGCTGCCCCTCACGCCACCCTTCCAGGGCCAGGAATCCGCCCCGGGGCCCGTTCCAGGAAAGGGACACCGTGGGTCCTGAATTTTCAATAGTTCGTTCATGTTTCTTCTTCCGGCCCTCGTAGCGGAAGCGGGCCTGGGAAAAAAACCGATATCCTAGGGAAA
>CAZRPU010000007.1:24596-40067 GCA_964602055.1 uncultured Ignavibacteriaceae bacterium | reverse complement strand
TTGGCGACAACCTCGGCTGTTACCGACGTCCTGAATGTCTCGTCCGGAACAACGTCCACCCGCGTTTTGAATCGCAGGATCCTGTTCCAATTGTTGTTCGCGCTCTGGAGCCGATGAATATACACCAGGTGACTCAGGGTTGCATCGATCATTACGCCAACTGACAAAGAGCGGCTGAACCGATGAATCCCCTCAATTCCCGCGACGAGCAGCAGTTCATCCCTGTCATCGGTATTGAGGGAATCGGGAGTGTCGTAGCGCAATATGCTTGCCGATCCGCTCAAATTCAATGAGTCTTTTTCACTTACCCGGGCGCGAAGGGCCAGGGCGGCCGACGTCTGGCGTGCAAGGTGAGCAAGCCTCTTCGCAGCCAAATCCTGCCGTGTAAAGGTCTGATCGGATACCAGCGGGTTGTCGATGACGTTCCGCCGCTCCTCCCGTTCTTCATAGCTGATTGATGCGTCTGATGCAAGCCAGTCGGCGAGACGAGTCGAAAGGCCCGCACTCCCGAAAATACGGGACTCGCGAATCCGGTCATCCAGAATGATGCCGGCCGGATTGGAGAAACTCTTATACCGATAGCCGCGGTCGATGGTCCTCGAGACGATTCCTCCGACAAGATGGACTGAAGAGAGCGAGGAGACCACGTCGAGCGTGTCGACCACGCCAACCTCGTAAGCCTTTCTGCGAAAGACATTATTGCTGATGCCGTAATCCTGCATGACACCTGCATCGGCAACGACATAGAACTCTCGTTGCTGATTGGTGAGCAGAACGGAGAGCCGGTTCGAAGTCGATGCCGTGAACTCTCGAACCAGCGACAACGCGACGGTGTCTGCCCGCAGTACGCGGGTATGCAACGATGAGCGCTCCGTTCTTGCGAGGAATCCAAGAGAGAATTCCTCCACCGGAAGCTCCCGGACCGCGAGGCGACCGATATAGCTTCCACCCTGATCCTGCACCTGCTCCTGCGCCGCCCACTCATATCCTCCCAGCACATTGAGATCCGCCTCCCCAAAAAGGTACCGGGGACCCGCAAGCAAGCGATGGCGCGAGAGATTTCCAAGACCGAGCTGCTGGTTGTCGGTGAGCGTGGTCGATGTTGCGAGGGCGACTGCAGAAAGCGCCGGCGAGACTGCAGTCGTTACGTTGAGGTTCGATCCAAGTTCGTCCTGAATGGCGTTTTTTTCTCCGCGTATGATCCTTGACCGGGCATACTGTTGAAAATTGATGCTCACCGGGTCTGCTGCGTGCCGGAGCCCGAGCAATCCGGACCATTGGAAGGTTTGGAGAGTGCGGTCAAACTGGAGTGTGGAGAATCGAAGACTGTCGGACGGTGGATCGTGTCTGATCTGACCGTCCAGAACGGGAGGACACAGCCCCGAGACAATGCAGCAATACACACTCAGCCGTTTTGCTATGCCCACAGCCGCTCGTGGAAAAGTTTGAGGAATTCCTCTTTGTCGAATTTCAGGGCGACGTCAACCTTCTGCCCCCTGCTCTGCTTTCGGAAATCCGCCACCGACATTCCCCGCGTAAGAATACCGCGTGTTTCGACATCGACGTGAACACGCTGTGTCTGAACCAGGGAGGGCTGCACGGCGGCGGCAACTGCGAGGGGGTCATGGAGGAATCCGCCGAAAAAACCCTCTGTCCTGAGATGGTACTGCATGTACAACTTTGTCATCCGGAGGATCGTTTTCGAAATCGGATTTGCCCTGCGCGCAGCGCGGCGTTCGAGTTCACGTCTCATCAGAACAACCTGCTGCGTGATGTCGAGAGGTACAACCGTAATACGAATGCCGCTGTTCAAGACCTGGTGAGCAGCTTCCGGGTCGACGTAATAATTGAACTCCGCAACAGGGCCGGTATTCCCCGCGACGCGAAACGCTCCGCCCATGCTCACCAGGTGACCGATGTTCCGCATCGTATGAGGATGGCTTTTCAGGGCTATGGCGATGTTTGTCAGAGGTCCCAGCGCAATAATCGTGAGCTTCCGCCCAAACCTTTGCGCGAGACGGACGATAACATCCCGGGCCGGCTCGCCCTCTTTGCGCCGTGTTGACCGGATTGCCGGGCGCGCGTTGCCGAACCCATCTCTTCCGTGCACTTCGGGTGCGGTAACCAGCTTCCTCAGGAGCGGTTTCGACGCCCCCTCGGCTACTGGAACCCCGTCCTCTCCGCGCAGGATATGCAAGAGTGCCAGGACATTGCGCGTACACTTTCGGACATCCACATTCCCCGCGACGGTTGTAACAGCGTGAACACGGATTTCGGGCGATCGAAGAGCGAGAACAAGAGCCAGAGCATCGTCAACGCCGGCATCGGTATCAATGAGAACGGGAATGGGCATCAGGGGTGTTTCTGCTTTGTTCCGGAATGGAGGAGGTGGGAGCGGTCAAATGCCGGAGTGAAGCGAAGCATACGGCGGGCTTTGCCCGAGGAAATCAGGGATTCCCGGTTCTTCATGTTCCGATCAATTCGTGTTTCAGGATAAAACCTTGCGAGAAGCTCCCTGCTGTCGACATCCGTCCAGTTGTCTTCCGCACAGATGAAAAAGACATCGTGTCCTGAGGGCGGCATGTATTCGAGCGAACATTGAATTGCACGGGCGACGTCAAAAACATGAATATAGGCCCAAAGGTTCTTTTCCCACTTATGATATTCATCGACAAGAGATTGGTAGAAGGCAACTTCCTTTTTTTCAGGCACCCAGATCCATGGAGCGCGCAGGCAGACGGTCTGCATTCCTGACCTTCGGCTCGCCGCTGCACACAGAAGCTCCCCCGCGACCTTGCTCACGCCATAGGCGTCCTGAGGACGCAGAGGATGTTCTTCATTCACCGGGACGTATTCCGGCCATTGCCGAGTTGTGCTGAATGCGAATCCCAGAGTTGACTCGCTCGAGAGGAAGACAACCTTCCGGATGTCATTGCGTACTGCTGCCTCAAGCACATTGAACGTTCCCATCACATTCACCTGAAAAACCTTCTCGGGAGGTTCAATGAGGGGATGCGGTATTCCGGCCAGGTGGACAACTGCGTCGAATCCCTTCAATTTCTTCGTGAGATCCGGGAGATGCAGTACGTCCCCTTGAAGCTGCCGTATATCCGTCCGGCTTCCGGCGTTCAGATCAAGATTGGTAATCCGATGATCAGCTTTCAGCTGATCGATCACGTGACGGCCAACGAGGCCACTTCCTCCCGTGACGAGGACATTCACAAAGGGAACTCCACCTTCCGGCCCCGCTCGGGTATCTCGACGCGGTCTATGCCTCGTTCGGCAAGTCGGCGGGAAAACTCCTCTGCCTGGGGCTTCTCGCCATGAACCAGAAACACGCGTTTAAGAAACTTCTGATCCATTGTCCCGACATAGTCCAGGAGCTCATCCTGCCCGGCATGCGCCGAGAAGGAGTTGAGGATTCCGATCTCCGAGCGAAGTTTGAAAACATCCCCGAAGATCTTGATTTCAGGCTGGCGTTCAACAAGGCGCCTCCCCAGAGTGTGCTCCGCCATAAAGCCCACGATGAGAATGGTATTGCGGCTATCCTCGCAATTGTTCGCAATATGATGAAGAATACGCCCTCCTTCGCACATACCCGAGGCAGCGATGATGACGCAAGGTTCTTTCCTCTCGTTCAGTTTTTTCGAATCCTCCACGGATCGAATATAGCGCAGTTTGCCAAACCCGAACGGATCTTCATCCTGGTGAAGATACAGGAGGGTCTCCTTGTCGAAACACTCCGGGTGCATGCGGAACACGTCGGTGGCGTGCACGGCGAGGGGGCTGTCGACAAAAACCGGAATGGGCGGAAGACGCCCCTGTTCCGAAAGTTGAAACAAGGCGTAGACCAGCTCCTGCGTTCGCCCGACGCTGAAAGCGGGGATGATCACCTTTCCGCCTCGTTCGACCGTTCGCTTGATAACGGCGAGGAGTGAGCCTCCCATTGCCGAAACGGGCTCATGGATTTTACCCCCGTAGGTCGATTCCGAAATCAAGAGTTCCACATCTCCCAGAGCTTCGGGATCCTTGAGGATCGGCATTCCTTTCCGGCCAAGATCGCCGGTGAATCCGAGTTTTGTCAAACGCGTGTTTTCTTTGATTTCAAGGCGCAGGACCGCGGACCCCAGGATATGTCCGGCGTCGAAGAAGCATGCCCTGACGCCATCGGCAGGCATGAAGTCTCTGCGGTAGGGAACGCTCACGAACTGGCCAATGGTTTGGTCAACGTCCTCAGAGCGGTACAGGGGTTCTATGGCCGGTTCACCTTTTTTTGAATGCTTTTTGCTCATATAGTCGGCATCCCGCTCCTGCAGGTAGGCGCTGTCGTAGAGCATGACGTTGCACAAATCACGAGTGGCCCCGGTCGAATAGATCGGCCCTGTAAAACCGTTCTTGACAAGGTTGGGGAGATTGCCGGCATGATCGATATGAGCATGCGACAAGATCACAGCATCGATGGAGGCAGGATCAAAGGGGAAGTTCTTGTTCCGTTCGTACGACTCCGCCCGGCGTCCCTGGAAGAGACCGCAATCAAGGAGAAATCGGGAACCGTTGACCGATACAAGATGCATTGATCCGGTTACTGTTTGAGCAGCGCCAAGAAATTGAAGAGTCACAGTTGAGATTCCGCTGAGTGGAGTTGACCAGTATTTCAGCAGTCAAAGTAGGTATTAGAGGAAAGAAATGCAATAAAACGAAGAGGCGGTCCATCTTTCGACAGACCGCCTCGGGTCGGTTCGCATCCTCCTCCCAAAGGACACGAAGCCGAGGACGATTGCGTGGCTAGTAATGATTATCTGGGATCAGCTTACTGTTCGCTGTTCACTGTTTACTGTTTACTGTTTGCCGTTTACCGTTCACAGTTCACCGTTCACCATCTGTTATTTCACCATGATCATCTTCTTCGCTGTCACGAAGTCCGTTGAAACCAGACGATAGAAGTACACACCGCTCGGGACTTTGACTCCCTGTTCGTCGGTGCCGTCCCATGATACCGTGTAACGTCCCGCGCCATGTTCGCCTCGCGACAGGGTCTTGACCTTTTCACCCAGCAGGTTGAAGACCTGGACAAGCGCCTTGACGAGCTTCCCTTCCACGTCGGGCACCTCGAATTCAATCCGTGTTTCAGCATTGAAGGGATTCGGGTAGTTCTGCATCAACCTGAAGGTTGACGGATAGATTGTCTGCTTCTTCGCCATCGGGAGCTGAAGCGCTATGTCAAACGTCGTGTCGGCGATGCTGATGACGGCATAAACCGAATCCACGTCCGTCGTATCGTTCAGCTTCAACGGGAACCGGACAAGAGAGCCGCTTCCTGGCTGGATCGGCGTATTCTGAAGATTGTACGCCAGCATCCTCACTTCCTGGCCCTGGGAATTCACGTAGAACTGCATTGAACGGGCCCTGCTGAAGACGACATCGGTCTTGCTGACCGAGGCCGCGGCATTCAGTCTCATCACAAGCTGCACGCCCTTCACGGGAACATCATTCGTAAGGTTCAGCCGGAGACCCACAGGAGTGATTTCAAGTTCTCCGCTGACCGCGGCTGCCATGGTTCGCTGCAGCGACGCCTGAGGTGTTGCAGCTCCGGCCTTCGGGAGAGTCGCAGTACCCAGCAGCGTGTTCTGAATTCTGACGACGTCGAGGACATCGATTGCGCCGTCGCCATTCACGTCGGCTTTGACCGAATCGATCCCGCTCAGCGTTCGCACCCGGAGGATATGATCGACGATCGATGTCAAATCGGCCACGTCGACGCCAAAGTCGCTGTTCACGTCGGCAAGGATAAAGAGGGCTGTGGCCGTAAACTGCGTTGGCGTGGCACCAGATACCTGGGCAGTCACCGCATAGCTGCCGGGTCGGTTTCCGAGCTTCAGGACTGTTGCCGCGCGACCGAGAGAATCGGTGACCCGGGTGGCCGGCGTCACTTGTTGGCCGCTCGCTCCCGCAGGAGATGAAGTCACCGTGAATTGCACAGTCGCTCCCTCGACAGGATTACCAAAGGCATCGAGGACTGTTGCAACAAGCGGTTGGGGCAGCAGAGCACCGGCAGGCTGTGCTTGTCCGTCTCCGCTCGCAGTCACAAGCTGAGCCGCCGCGGCCGACGAGGCCTGGACCGAGAATGCGATGGTGTCGAGCGGCAGAGCGATGGTGGTTGCGGCGACAGCATATTGTCCGGTCTTTGTCCCAAGTGTGAGAACCGTCGACGCGTTACCGCTTGCGTCTGTTGTGTCCACTGCTGCGGTGAGACTATACCCTGTCGCACCAGCCGGAACAACGCTCACGGCGAATTGCACCGGGACACCGGGAATTGCATTGCCCCCGATGTCTGTTACGCGCGCGGTGAAGGCTGTATCGAGCGTTGTCGCCACGGTTTTGGTCTGACCGTTTCCAGAGGTCTGAGCCAGGAGGGCGGCAGCTCCGTGCTGGGCCTGAGCCGCAAAGACAAACGGGCTGTTTGCGATGGAGCCTGAAGTTGCTGAAACCTCGTAGAGACCCACTTTCGATCCAAGAGTCAGGCGGGTTGCAGCGATGCCATTGTTGTCTGTCAGCACCGTAGAAGCACTGAGGGACTGGCCCGATGCCGCGGCCGGGGTGTTCGTTATGGCGAATTGTACCGACACATTCGGCACATTATTGCTGTCGGCATCCCAAATGCGAACCGCAAAGAGGCTGTCAATCGCCTGCAGGATGGTATCCTGCTGCGTTGTTGTCCCACCCTGCGCAAGGAGTGAAGCCGCTGCGCCGGCCCTCGCCGTTGCAGAGAATTTGATTTGTATGCTCGGCAAACTTGCCGACGTCGCTGTGACTTCATAGAGACCGACCTTGTTTCCCAGGCGGAACGATGTGGCTGCAATTCCGAGGCCGTTCGATGTTACCGACGTCGCACTCAGCGCCGATCCACTTGCCCCGGCGGGCCTGCCCGTGATAGCAAAATCCACAATGACTCCTGGAACCGAATTACCGATGGCGTCCCGGACCTCGATCTGGAAGGGTGCGATTGTCGCGCGGACTGTGTCGTTCTGGTTGTTTCCCGACACCAAAGCCATTGCAGCGGCCGTCGCAGTCGCCGTGGCTGTAAAGGTTCGCGGACTTCCGGTCAGAGAGCCTGACGATGCACGGACACGATACAACCCTGAAGTGTTTCCGAGCGTCAGAACGGTCGAAGCCTGCCCGCTGGCATTCGTGACAGCGTTTGCAACGGAGAGTGACTGCCCGGTCGCCCCGGAGGGAATACTGTCGATCGCGAAGTTCACCGCAATTCCGGAAATCGCGTTTCCATAGAAATCCGTCACCGTGACGATAAATGGAGCAAGAACCGTCCCCGAAGGACTATTTTGTCCATCGCCCGAGGTTGAGGCGATGGTCGATGCTACCCATTCGTAGGATGCCGGACCAAGAAGGTTCAGCGTGTCTGATGCTGTCCATCGGCTGAAACCGACAATGCCTGATTTGACAATGCTGTTGAATCCGGGAAGATTGGTTCCTGTTTGACGTCTCCAGGTAACGCCGCCGTCGGGCGACCGCCACAGTTCGAGAGCGTTGGCGTTTAGCCCGTTCAGTTCGTTGGCAGTGTAGCGGAACGTAAAGGTTCCGTTGAGGTTCGATCCGAAAGTCGGTGCAATATCATAGTAGCGCAAAACCGATTGGTTTCCGTTGCCAAGTGATGGAGTACCGGAAACGCGCGTGACGGTTGTTTGACCCGGGGCAGTTCCCGACCACGAAATTGTCGCTCCAATGTCGCCAAAGTTCGATGTGGTGACCCCTCCTGACAAGTTTACGGTTCGGGCAATACCTCCGCGGAGATAGCCCTGTTCGACGAGATTTCCAATGAGCGTAATCGTTTCCCCGTTTTGGACATCGAGAACAACCCCCGGGCTCACAGAGACGTTACCAGAGACGGAGAAGCTTCCTCCGACCGTCGATTTGGTGCCGGATCCGGTCAGCATCAGATCATTGTACTGGCGTGCCGGAACAGTCTGGTTGGCGCCAAAGAACTCGAAAACGCCGTCAACCGTTGCGGGCAGTCCGGTGGTCTGATTCTTCACTCTGAACGTGCCGGTATTCGCAATCGTACCGGTGTTATTCAGGTTTTGCGCAATCGCCGACGGAGCCACGAGCAAGCATCCCGAAAGGAGAAGAAACGATCGGGCGCGCCGCAGCCAGTCCGGACCTTTGAGAAGGCCCGGGTGTCGGGGTCGTATGTTCGTTCTCTGACCAACCATCAGGTCACCTTTGTCTTAGATTGAAAAGCTCTCATCAAAAGTTTCTCCGTGCTTCCGGATCAGCACATCATCAAAACTGTTTCCCACTCCTCACGATATCGGGGGAGGCGGGTTGAGCGACCCGCCCTTCCGATAGCGTCGCAACTTGAATCATCATGTGTCGTCATCATCTCACATCTCCTGAATATCCTCAAGCAACAAGGGGAAGAAAGGAGTATCTCCTCCCTGCCGCCAGTCGGAGCGGATATGCCGCTCCCGCGGTCTGACGATGGGCAGGCCTGTGAACTTGACCTTCCGCCACACAGGGACGGAGGCGTTCCATAGTTTCCAGTTCGGAAACTGCATTGCGCAAGCACCGGCGCCCCCGGGCGGACCTGGCCCGTGAACATCCGGCCGGGCTATGATTGCCATGGGATCACCCCGTGCTGCAGACAACGAAGGAGCGATCGCCGCCATTCCGCGCGGTAATGATCTCCCGCCTGGCGGATCCATGTTTGCGGCCCCGTAATATCCCATTGCTTCATGCACGGTATCGCCCCGTGGAAGCGGATGGGTCCCGCGTTGCGGTCCCGGAAGCCATATGTGTGTATGGCCCATCGTTCTAGGCATGTTTCGTGTGCCTCATATGGTATTCACCGCCCGCCTTACGAGAAGGCGCGGTGAGTTTTGTCATATGTTGCTTCAATGTGCTTAGTCAGTTCCAACCTGAATTGTTCCGGTGTTCGTGACCGAGCCGCTGTTGACCATGTCGGCCGTGATGTTCAGCGTGCCGCTCACATCAAGCGATCCCGCGTTGTTGAACCCGGTGCCGCTTGCAAGTGTAGCATCAAGCTGATTGGTGATGGACAGCGTTGAACCGCTGTTGACCAGAACAAGGGCTGTTGCCGTCGTCGCTCCGCCAATGGTCTTGGCATTCGCAAGGCCGCCGGTGAAGGACAAAGCCGCGTACGATCCGGCCGTCACGTTCTGGACTCCGGTGCCGTTGTATTCGATAGTCCCGGTGCTGATAGCAACACCGTTGTTCAGTCCGCCGAACTGTATCGTCGCGCCGGTGTTGTCGGTTGTCCCGGTCACAGCAAGCGTCGACGAACCCATATCGAACGTTGTCGCGTTGTTTGAACCGCCGCCGTTGTCAAGATTGTTGTTGACCGTAATGTTTCCGGCGGCCGTCTTGGTACCGGTGTTGCTTGTCAGCAGGTTGAAGTAGTTGAATCCGCTCCTGACCGTCTGGGTTCCTGAGCCGTCGTACTCGAACGTTGTCGAGTTCGTTGTCAGGTCCGGAGTGCCTGCTGTAATATTGAATGCTGCGTTCACCCTGGTCGTCCCGAAGAAGGTCTTGGTCCCGGCTCCGTTCAGCGTCAGAGTATTGTAGTCCACCGACGCGATGTTCTGTGCTCCGCCGTCGAATTCAACGGTCGTGGTGTTGGACCGCGCATCAGCAACGGCCGAACCGCTGATGGTGAAGTTCGCATTGATTCGGGTTGTTCCCGTCGCGAAGCTCTTGGTACCAGCATTGCTCAGGGTCAGGTTCGCGTAGTCGATCTGACCGATGCTTTGCGCTCCTCCGCCGTTATAGTCGATCGTGGAGGAGTTTGTCCGGGCATCTGCCCCAAGGCCGCCAGTGGTGAAGTTTCCGGCGATTCCGGTCGTGCCGGACTGAAACGTGCGCGTACCGGCCGCATTGCTGAAGGTCAGGTGACCATAGTTCAGTGCTGCAACGTTCGCTGCGCCGCCGGCATAATCAGCCGTGCCTGTCGCCGCAAACGTAACCGTCCCTGATACGATGTTGACAACGGTACCTGTGCCGTTCAGCGTCAGGGTTCTGGTGCCGACAGCCAGGACGGTTCCTGTGCCCGTCAGGTTGTTGGTCGTCACCTGCGTTGCAACGACCGCATTTCCCAGAAGGGTTTTCGTACCGCCACGCGATGCAATCAGGTTGCCGAATTGATTGCTGTGAACGGAATCTGGCGAAATATCCTGGCTTACGTTGAGCCCGCGATAATCCATGGTTCCGGTCCGCGTGTCGAATGCGGTCTGCGCTGCGGTATTGGTCACACGCCCGCGAACGCGAAGGGTTCCATTGTTCGTGATCGTGCCAGACCCTGAATTGGTAATGTTGTTATACGATGCAGTGCCGTTGTTCACCCATGTACCTGTGTTATTCAGGTTTTGGGCAATCACCGACGCGACAAAGAGCGCTGCCAGGACAAAAACACCGGCTGCCCTCCGTATGAGAGTTGATGCGTTCATGACGGTACTCCTTTTGGTAGATGTGAATGATGATTTTTGCTTCTTGCTCGAATACGACAGTTGACGCTTCATGATGATTCTCCTTGTACTGAATGTTGATAAAGGAACTGTTGACTCTACCCTTGCTCAAGGGGTATGATTGAGCCGGGTTCACGGCGGTCGTTCGCTACGCATCGCATGTTCCTCCTTTCCCCCATGATGTGTGTGTATGGATTTATTCTGTGCCACTGGTGATACTTCCATTGTTCGTTATCGTTCCTTGATTCACCACATCTGCGTTCACCTGCAGAACCCCGTCGGCTGCAACGACAAGAGCAACGCCGCCCGGGACGGTAAGCACAGATTGGGTTTCAACGGTGCCGCCGGTAACGGTCTTTGCAGCGTTATTTGCCAGGATCAGGTTATTGTACACTCCGAGCGCAATCGTCTGGCCCGCCGGCGCATCAATGGTGGTTCCGTTATATTCAACTGCACCATCGGCGAACACAACTCCGTTGGCCGCTCCGGCAAATTGCATGGTACCGGAGTTCGTTTTGGTCCCGACAATCGAGAGACTTGAGGTTCCCAAGGACGTTACAACGGCGTTGGAGAAATTTCCGTTGGCTGTGATGTTCCCCGCGGCGGTCTTCGCGGCCGATCCGGAAAGAATCAGATTGTTGTAGGTTCCGGAGGCGACGGTCTGTGCCGCTGTCGTACCGTCATATTCGACGGTTCCATCGGAGAAGACAATTCCGTTCGCTGCTCCGGCAAACCGCATCGTTCCAGAATTTGTCCTTGTTCCTGCAATGGAAAGTGCGAAAGTGCCCATCGAGGACACTGCGCTGTTGCTAAAGTTATTGTTCACAGTTACTGCTCCAGCCGCGGCCTTCGCACCCGATCCCGCGAGGATGATGTTGTAATATGTCATCGACGCAACGCTTTCCGGGATCGACCCGTTGTATTCAATGGTCGAACCATTCGTCGTAGCATCAACAGCAGCGGATCCGGAAATGGTCAGGTCACCGGCGACCTGGGTCGTTCCGGACGGGAAAGTCTTTGTGCCGGCATTCGAGAGGGTGAGGTGATGATAAGCCAAGAGTTGAACTGATTGATTCCCCGATCCATTGTACTCCACCGTTCCGGCATTCGTGACGGCGTCTGCGACAGCGCCCGTAATGGAGAGAGTGCCGGCGATGCCGGTCGTTCCGGCGGCAAACGCTTTCGTACCGGATGTGGCCAGCGTGAGATCATAATAGTTGGCTGCCAGCATTGTTTGATTGCCGGCCGCGTTGTATGAAACGGTGTTCCCGGCTGCAGAGGCATTGAGCGAGCTGATCCCAGGAGTTCCCGTAAAGGAAAGGTTGAGCGATGAGGAAGTCCCCTGGACAACAGATCCCGTCCCATTCAAGGAACCTGTAACGACGAGCGACTGGTTGTTCGTCAGAGTTGCGCCGGTTACCGTCACGTCGACCATGGAAAGGGCGCTGCTGGCGGTATAGTCGGTCAGGAATTCAGCCGTTGTTATGCTGAGACTTGGAGCGGTTCCTCCGATCGTCCCTCCTCCGGATTTCTGGAATGACCAGAGCCCCGTGCCGCTGGTGACGGTACCGGTTCCGTCAACCTGAAGATTGCCGGTGAGGGTAAGGTTTTCGTTCACTGCGAAGTTGAGAAGTCCGCCGGTATTGACAATCACATCCCCGAGTGTTTTCGTACCGCTCGTTCCTGTAATCCTCAATTCCTGGCTGATGCTCGTAGTGCCGTTGACTGTAAAGGATGCGTTGGCAACCCTTACCAATCCGGTTACATTGGTGAAATTGTTCGCAACCGTCACATCGTCGAGATCAAGCCGCCCGACGGCTTTGGATGCAACAAGGTTGTAGTACGTCACCGCCGCAGATGACTGAACTCCCGATCCGTTATACTCAACTGTCGTCGCGTTGCTCGTTGCATCGAGCACCGCCGTCCCGCCAACGGTAAGATTTCCTCCCAGTGTCGTTGTTCCCGCATTGAGTGTTTTTGTCTGGTCGTTACTCAGCGAGAGATTGAAATAGGCAAGAGAAACGATATTTTGGGCAGCGGGACCGTTGTAGTCGATAGTGGTGGCGTTGGCAAGGGCGTCGGCTGTTCCGCCGCTGATGGTGAAGGCACCGGCGATGCCCGTCGTGCCGGCGGCAAAGGTCTTTGTCCCGCCCACGGAGAAGGTCAGATTGTCGTAATTCACTGCCGCCACCGACTGCGCAACGCTGCCGTTATACTCCACCGTCGTGCTGTTGGCGGTTGCATCGGCCGTCGCTCCGCTGAGGGTGAAGTCTCCCGCTATGCCTGTTGTGCCGGCGGCAAAGGTCTTGGTGTTGGCGTTGGAGAACCGCAGATTCGTGTAATTGATCGCCCGGACGGTCTGCGCTCCGCTGCCGTTGTAATTGATCGTTGTCGCATTGGTGGTCGCATCGGCCGTCGCACCGCTGATGGTGAAGCTCCCGGCGATCCCCGTCGTATCGGCGGCAAAGGTCTTTGTCCCGCCATTGGACAGCGTCAGATTCGTGTAATGGATCGCCCGGACCGTCTGCGCTCCGCTGCCGTTGTAATCGATCGTCGTCGCATTCGTGGTCGCATCGGCCGCCGCAGGAGCGCTGATCGTGAACCCGCCGGCGATCCCTGCCGTCCCCGCAGCAAAGGTTTTCGTCCCCGCATTGGAGAGCGTCAGACTGTCATAATTGATCGCTCCCACAACCTGTGCACCGCCGCCGCTGTAATTGATCGTCGTCGCATTCGTGGTCGCATCGGCCGCCGCTGAACCCCCCAGCGTCAGGTCTCCCCCTATGTTCGTCGTACCCGTGCTGAAGGTCTTTGTCCCGCTCCCGTCCAGATGCAGGTGATAATACGACTGCAAAGCTATCGTCTGATTCCCCCCTGCCGTATACCCCACCGTCCCGCCCGTGATGTTCACCGTCCCCGTCACGCTCGGGAAGCTCGTCTCCGTGTTCAGGATACCGGCGGCGATCGCAAAATCTCCTGAAGCCGTAAGACTATTCCCTGAGAGAATCGTCACCGCGAGAGAACTGTTATTGAGGGTGATGGAGTTGACGGATGCCGCCACCCCGATATTGATGGTGTTCGCGCCCGTCAGATTGACATTATTGCTCGACGTCGGCACACCGTTCGGGTTCCAGTTGTTTGCGTCGCCCCAGTTGTTGGTTGCCGCCCCGCCGTCCCACGTCTTGAGCACGAAGGTTGATTGTTCTCCGAGCTGGAATTCGCCGAACCCGATGACTCCAGTGGCCTGCGAACTGGTTGAGGTCAATGTTCCGACAGTCGGCAGGTTCCATGCCGCGCTTTCGTACCGTCCAATAATGAAATTCGCCGTGTTTGCCGCGCCATCCAGATCTCCGCTTACGAAATTCAGAGTAACGTCGTAGCTCGTGTAGCTGATTCCTGGGCCGCCCAGAGTCCAATAGCGATTGACTGTCAGCGACGGCTCGATGCCCGATGAAAGAATTTGCGGATGATCCCCTGTCGTGGTGCTTGTTGTCAGTTCGCCCCCCACCGTTACTCCGGTGAATACGGCTGTCACGGGAGTGTAATTCCCACTTCCATCCCCTATCTCGTACATCACTGTCGGGGAGCCGGTTGGCACCGTTTTAGCAAGATTGCCTGCGACATGACCGCTTGTACGGACCACCGATCCGCCCGAGTTTATTCGCACCGTGTCTGTTCCGGTCGTCAACGTGCCGCTCGTCAGCGTGAGCGTATTTTGTACCACGATGGTGCCGTTAGTGGTAATTCCCGCGCCGTTATTCGTCGTGAGATTATAATAGGTCAGCCCTGCTGCCGTTTGACCGGTGGACCCGTTATACTCGATGGTGGGAGTATTTGAAGCTGCGTCGGCCGCCGTAGAACCGCCGATGCTCAATGTCCCGCCGATTCCGGTTGTACCTGATCCAAACGTCTTCGTACCGCTTCCGGAAAGAGTGAGATGCGCATAATTCGTGACCACAACCGACTGATTGCCCGCTGCGCCGTAGACAAATGTGTTCCCTCCCGTAGAAACGGACAGACTGCTCACAGTGATTGCGACCAGAGAATTGTAATTCATGACACCTGCAGATCCCTGGGCGAATGTGCCAGTGCCGCTCAACGTGTCAGTGACGGTTATTGTGCCGTTGTTGGTAACTGTCGTACCGCTGATGGTGAGATTGCCGAATGAATAATTGCCTGTATTCGCATACGCCGTCGTGAAAGTGGCATTGGTAATCGATGTGCCCGTCGCAGTGCCGCTCAGGGTTCCGCCTCCCGACTTTACGAACGTCCATTGGCCGTTCCCGCTGGTGATCGTGCCGCTTCCGTCCACCTGGAGATCACCGTCAATGGTCACAGGCGGATTATTCAGAGTGCTCACCTGTCCGCCCGTGTTGATGACGACCGTTGCGAGGTTATTGGTTCCTCCGCCGTTCCTCAGATTCAAATCCCCGTTCAACGTTGTCGTTCCGCCCACCGTGAGGCTGTTTCCACCCTGCACTCTGACTTGTCCCGACTGAACTGTGAGATCATTCACGACGACGAGGTTATTGACAAGCAGCCGCGTTCCCGTATTGCTTGAGATCAGGTTATAGAAGGTTTCTCCGGGGGCATTTTGATTGGAGGTTCCGTTAAACTCAATCGTTGTAGCATTCGTCGTGAAATCCGCCGCAGCTCCGCCCCCCACACTCAGCGTGTCGGCAATTCGTGTCGTACCGCTCCCAAGCCTTTTTGTCCCCACATTGCTGAACGACAGATTCCGATAATCACCTGCTGCGATTAATTGGAGGCCGGATCCGTTGATGTCGATCGTCGTGGCATTCGTCGTTGCGTCCATTGTCGCGCTTCCGCCCACCGCAAGATTGCCTGTAATGCCCGTGGTACCCGCGCCGAATTGTTTCGCGCCCGCATTGCTCAGCGTCAGGTTGCCGTACGAGATCTGAGCGATATTTTGGGCAGCGGGACCGTTGTAGTCGATAGTGGTGGCGTTGGCAAGGGC
>CAZRPU010000007.1:7449-24496 GCA_964602055.1 uncultured Ignavibacteriaceae bacterium | reverse complement strand
TGATGTTCACCGTCCCCGTCACGCTCGGGAAGCTCGTCTCCGTGTTCAGGATACCTGCCACAAGGCTGAAATCGCCGGACACTGCCAGTGTATTGCCCGGCTGAATGGTGACGATGAGCGAAGCATTGTTCAGCGTTATCGAATTCGCAAGAGCGGCGACGTTGATGTTGATGGTATTAGCCCCCGTGAGACTCACATTGTTCGTCGAAGCCGGTACGCCGTTCGGGTTCCAGTTGTTCGCATCGCCCCAGTTGTTCGTTGCCGCCCCGCCGTCCCACGTCTTGAGGACCGCAAGAGAGAGTTCACCGATCTGGAAATCACCGTCGTCTGCCACGCCCGTTGCCTGTGAACTCGTCGAGGTCAACGTCCCAACCGCCGGTGGAGTCCATGTCCCGCCCTTGTAGCGATCGAGAATAAAGTTCGCCGTGTTTGCGGCGCCATCGATATCTCCGGGAACAAAGTTGAAGGTTGCATCGTACGTCGTGAAGGTGACACCATTGTTCGATACAGTGTAATATCGGTTCACGCTCTTCGCGGCGTCGATGGTCGAGGTGAGTATTTGCGGATGGTCTCCTGTTGTTGTGGAGAGAACAAAATTTCCGGCTGAAGATACGGAAGCAAAAATCAGATTCACGGGTGTATAGGAGGACGCATCGCCGATTTCAAACGAGGGGGTCGGAGAGCCGGTCGGTATATATTTCTCGAGTTTCCCGACAACGTGGCCGCTCGTACGGCTCACATTCCCGGTGGAGCTGATGGTCACCGTGTTTGCTCCGGCGTTGATATTGCCGCTCGTCAGCGTCATGGTGCCGTTGACGGCAATATTGCCGGTGATGGTTATTCCGCTGGCATTGTTGATGGTGAGGTTTGCGTACGTCACCGCCGGGGTGTTCTGGCTTGCCGTTCCATTGTAGACAATCGTCGGTGTATTCGTTGTTGCGTCGGCTGATGCCCCGCTGACCACGAAATTTCCCGCAATGCTCGTCGTACCCCCGGCAAAGGTCTTTGTCCCGGCATTGCTAACAGTCAGTGCATGATAGCTGATTGCGGCTATGGCCTGGGATCCGCTGCCATTGTAATCGACCGTCGCTGTATTGCTAGTCGCGTCCACTGTTGCGGTTCCGCCAATCGTCAGCGCAGCAGCAACACCCGTGGTCCCTGACCCCAGCGTTTTGACTCCTGATCCGCTCAGCCCAAGATTTTCATAGTTCGTCGTGAGAACACCTTGCGCTCCTGCGGCGGTGTAATTCACAGAATTGCCGCTTGCGCTTGCCGTGAGCGTGCTGACGGTGGGAGTTCCGGGATGGTTGATGTTCAGGGTCGCCCCTGCTCCCTGTGCGAAGGTCCCTGTGCCGCTCAGGGAGCTGTCGACTGTGACGGTTCCAGTATTCGTCAAGGTGGTTCCATTAACGTCGAGGAATCCGAACACAGAGGTGGCGCTGTTTGTATAGGAAGTCGTAAATGACGCGTTCGTGATCGGAACCGAAGGTGAGGTGCCGCTCAAGACCCCGCCGCCGCCTGATTTCTGGAAGGTCCACTGTCCGGTACCGCTGATAATGATCGCCGAACCGTCGACCTGGAAGTCACCATTGAGTGTCATCACAGCGTTCGCGGTGTAACGAATCTCGCCCGTCGTGGTGACTGTGACGTCGCCGAACGCCGGAGTCGCGTTGACATTGGCAACCCGGAAGAGGCCTGCAATGGTTGTCTGGCCGAGGACCGTAAAGGAAGCATTGGCGACTCTTCCCTCGCCGTTCGTTATCGTGAAATCGTTATTGACAGTCACGTTGTTCAGCTGCAAGCGCTGAGTGAGGCTCACCCTGTTAATCACCAGATTATAGTATGTGATTGCAGGGGAGAATTGGGCTGTTGGTCCTCCGTTGAACTCAATCGTGGTGAGGTTCGTTGTCGCGTCAGCGGTTGCTCCCGTCACAACAAGAGAATCCGCAATGCGCGTTGTCCCCGCAGAGAAGGTCTTTGTCCCTGAATTGCTCAGGGTCAAATCCATGTAATCGATCGGCGGAATGTTTTGCGATCCGGCTCCGTTGAAATCGATTTTTGGGTCATTCGTTACAGCATCTGCCGTTGCGCCGCCCGTGATGGATAGGGCGCCCGCGATGCCCGTGGTCCCGCCCGCAAAAGCCTTTACGCCGGCGTTGCTGAGCACCAAGTCGGTGTAATTGAAAGCGGCAACCGTCTGTGCGCCGCCACCGTTGAACTCGACTGTCCCCAGAAGGGTGACCGTGGCGAAGTTATTGGGGAAATTGCTTCCCGGAAGTCCTCCGCTTGCACCGCCGAGGATCAGAGTTGCCCCCGCGCTCACCGAAAGCGTACCACCCGGGGCCGTCCTGTTTGCGGTACCAGTACCTGCATCGAACGTACCGGCAGAGATTGTGAGGTTGCCGCCGATAGTGTAGGTTCCATTCCCGTTCGTCGTACCGGCATTCGTGTAGTTTCCTGTCAGAGTGATCGTTCCAGCATTCGACACAGTGCCTGACGTGTTTTCGATGTCTCCGCTGTTCACGACAGTCCCTGATGTAATGGACAAGACGGCGCCATTGTTGGAGACAACCTGGGCCCACAACATGTTCTGTTGGAGAAACCACAGAGCACAGCAGAGAACAATTGCGCTCCGGACGAAGGAGCCGCTTTGTTTGCTGTTCTTGCTCACTATGTTTCTCTGACTACCGCTCATTGTGTTGCTCTGGAATCCTATCCTTCCATGCTAACCGCTGTTACGCGTTCTTAATAAACGCTGATGGTCTCTGCGCCCGGTGTCACCCCCGTGACGCGGCAGTAGACAGTACGAGTCCGCGCGTTGACCGGCGAAGTATTGACGATCGTGATGCCAGCACCGGCGGCCAGGGTTACGTTGTTTGCCCCTGTGTTGAAAACGACGAAAGAAAAAATGTCTCCGACAGCAGGTGTTCCCGGGAGATTTTGTACTAATCCGGCCGCTCCCTGAGCCGAGGGCAAGGTCAAAACTCTGGCAGCAGTGGTGGCAAATCCAATGATCCCCGCATCAAGAATTTGTGCAACGGTTGCCGTGGTTGCGACGTTGAGACCGGTTGTCGGAGCAGTGGGCATGTTCATCGTGATCCGACCGGTACCGAAACGCACGCCATCGCCATTCGCTACCCAGGGTCTGCCGATTTCGTTTTCCCTCGAACCGATGACAGTTGTCGACGCCGAGCTTCCAATGTTTGTCGTTCCAGCGCCTGCGCCAACTCCAAGATTGAGCGTTTGTGCAGCCGTCGATGAACCAACCGTTATGGCTCCGGTTTGCGCGCCCGTTCCTCCAATGGTGATGGTTCCCGTCGTCATTGCGGCGCCCAGGGCAATGGAACCACCCGTTTGCGTGTTGCCTATTGCGATGGTATTAGCTCCGGTTCCGCCCATGTTGATCGTTTTCGCACCAGTGCCGCTTGCAAGGTTTACTGTCTGTGCGCCTGTGCCTGTCCCCATCCCAATCGTACCGGTTTGCGCTCCCGTTCCTCCAATGGTGATAGTTCCCGTTGTCATTGCTGCACCCAGGGCGATGGAACCACCCGTTTGCGTGTTACCCAGAGCAATGGTATTAGCGGCGGTTCCGCCGATGTTGATCGTTTTTGAACCCACTCCTCCCGTTCCTAAGTTCAGGGACTGAGCACCGGTGCCGGTTGCAATCCCAATAGCGCCAGTTCCCGCAGCAGAGCCAATCACGGTTGCTCCTCCGGTTCCCGGATTGAGGGTGATGCCGGTACTGGCATTGTTTCCGATGGTAACGGCACCGGTCGAGGTCCCGGTGTTGATATTCGTATTAAAGTTGGATGACGCGTTGATGTTGACAGCGGCCCCGGAGGCGTCCAGACCGAGATTGAACGTGCCGAGTGCCGACCACGTATGCGCCCCTGTCCATGTTGGTGCAATGCTCACATCGAGCGCAGGTGCTGCATCGCTCCTCATTGCAGTCGTTGCCGCGCCGTTCACAGCAGTTAGTCCGATTTGCGCCGTGGGATTGGCGAAACTCACCGAGGCGGTAGTCCACACGCTGCCGTTGAAATAATCAAGGCTGCCCGTCGACGTGTTGAACACAAATAATCCGGTTGCGGGAGACGCAATTGCGTTCCGTTCAGCGGTGGTCAAACGAGGCGGCAAGAATCCGCGCAGTGTCGAACGCAACTCGAGAATTGCCGAGCCATCAGGAGTGATGGTTGATTCGCTTATTCCCACTCCCTGAGCAAATGCATTCTGACTGCTGATCATGAGGAAGGACGCCAGCAAGAAAGGAAATATTGCGTTGCGGGCAAAGCTTCCTTGCCTTTGGGGCTGGCATCGGCCGATCACCCATGTCTTGAGAGATGTAGATCGTATGGAATCCATTTTGTCACTCCTTGTAAGGTCGAACGACACAACTCTGTGATGGAAAAAATTCAGCATTACATTGCGACGCGCAGGTTGCCTGACAATTCGTGGTCGAGAAGAGCCAGCAACGCACACTTCATCGAACCTTTCTCGATATACTCATCGGCGCGTGACCCCAAGGCGGCGGTCCGATAGACTTCGCCCGAGTGCGAAGAGAGCACCACAACCTTCGTTGCGGGATGCTTTTCTTTGATCGCTCGAGTCGCTTCGTAGCCGCTCAATCCCGGCATGGAAAGATCCATGAGGATGAGGTCTGGCAAGAGCTCATCAGCCTGCCGGACTGCTTCGAGTCCGTTGGCTGCTTCGCCGACAACCTCCACCGAGCCGTAGGCTTTGAGAAAATCAGCGAGAAGCCGCCGAAACGGTGCGTGGTCGTCGACCAGGAGAACGCGAAGAGAATTCATGGGAGGAATCCTTTCTGAATGTTTTGAATGTTGAATTTCATTGGGAGGATTTGGGAACTGGGACATTCTTCGCCGCAGGTGGAATACCGAAGGCTGCTTCAAGTCCTCGCTTGAGTTCAGCTTTCGGAACAAAACCGTCAGCTTTTGCCACTTCGGCCTGCAGCCGGTAGGTATCGCTGTCGTTGGCAGTCGTGATGAATACTCTTGTGGCCGGCCAGCTTTTTTTGATAATGCGTGTCGCCGCGAGACCGTTGAGAACCGGCATGCTGACATCCATCAGCACAAAATCGGGGTGAAGTTCGTTCACCTGGTGGATCGCCTCTTCACCGTTCGCGGCTTCGCCGACCACGAGGACCTGCGGGATTCTGTCCAGATAATCATGGACAATCCTGCGGAATTCCGAATGATCGTCCACCAAGAGAACTCTGATGGGATTCATTTTTTTCTCGAGATTTACTGGGAGGAAACGGGCTTTTGTTTCAGTCAAAATCGGGGAAAAACAGCGGGGGGACATCGCTCACAGACCGTAATTTGCTGCTCCGACTCTTACCGTAGGCTTCCTACGTGGAATCCCGTAGACAAAATGAAACAGTTAAGGGAGAAAAAGCGGTTAGAAGAGCTCAAAAAGAAGGATTGCACAACGTGAAAGAATGCGAGTACATCTTTGAGAAGATAGAGGAGTGTTACAGATCACAAAAAGGAGGGCGCGACCCTTCCACGCCCCTGGCGCAGGATTCTATTTCTTTGAGCCAAAGCCATGTTCAAGCGCGTATCGAACGAGATTCGCGGCATCATGTATATTGAGTTTCTGCATGATATTAGTTCGATGCGTATCGACAGTTCTTGGGCTGATAAAGAGGACGTCGGCGATTTGTTGATTATTTTTCCCCTGCCCGATGAGCTCCAGGATTTCCCTTTCACGTTTTGTCAACGGCGTATCACCGGTCCTCTCCTCGCGGGCGTCCGCCTTCTTCATGTATTCGGAGATCATGAGCTCGGAAACATGAGGCCCAAAGTATTTCTTTCCCTTTGAGACGGCGTAGATCGCTTCGACAAGTTCATCCTTCCCTGAATTCTTCAGCAGATAGCCGCTCGCTCCTGACTTGAAGATCTGATAGATGTATTCAGGGTTTTCGTGCATGGTGAGAACAAGAATTCCCGTGCCGGGAAATTGTTCTTTGATTTGTTTTGTCGCCTCCAACCCGGAGAGTTTCGGCATGGAAATATCGATGATAAGAACCTCCGGCGAAAGCTTCCCCGTCAGCGTCAAGGCTTCTTCTCCGTCTGCCGCCTCTCCCACGATTTCGAAATCCTTGTTCCCGCTTAGCAGGTTTCTGATGCCTGTGCGGATGAGCGCGTGGTCATCCGCCAGCAGTATTCTGATCCGTTTCATTCAAGAGTTCCTGAGGCCGGGGGATGTCGACAATGATCGACGTTCCTTTCCCCGGGCTCGATTCGATGATGAGTGTTCCGCCGAAGGACAAAGCCCTCTGTCGCATGCTGATCAGTCCCATACCGCTTTTTTCCCCGGCGCGCTTTGGCACCGCGTGACGTACAAAGCCTTTGCCATCATCTTCAATCGTCAGCCGCACGCCCCGGTCGTCACGAATGAGCTGAATCTCCACAGATGCGGCTTTTGCATGTTTCGAGATGTTGTTGAGGGCTTCCTGGACAATGCGGTACAAATTGATTTCCAACGCATGATGGAGGCGGCCATCCACTCCATGCGCATGAAACGAAGTCGGGACGTTCATCCTTTTGCCGAACGATTCACACAGTAATTGCAGTGCGGGCTTCAGACCGAAATCCTCCAGCACGCTGGGCATGAGATTATACGAGATTTCACGAGCCTCGGTCATGACGTTATCAAGGAGCTCTTTCACTTCTATGAGTTTCTTCCTGTCCCTCTCGTTCAGGCCTTCGACATCTTCGAGGACCTCGACGTTGAATTTTATCGCTGAGAGCATTTGTCCGAGTCCGTCATGGATCTCTCTCGCAATGCGCCGGCGTTCGTCCTCCTGCGCCTCTACCCTGAGATCTGCCAGCCGCTCCAACTCCTGCTCCCGATCCCGGAGTTCCTCGTACAACTCTGCATTCGCGAGTGCAAGGGCCGCTTTGTCGGCAAGGCTGGAGAGCAGGCGATTTTCCCGCTCGCTGAGACGACGGCGTGTGCGAAAGCCGATAACAAGGACACCCTCATGATTCTCTTTGATGCGGAAGGGGAATGCGGCAACGGTGAGAATATGCTCCGATGACAGAACGGGGAAGTCTTCCGGTGGAAAAATTTCGTTGACACCGAAATCTTCAATGAGAACCGGCTTCGGCGCTTCAAAGAGTATCTTGTGGCTTCCTTTCAGCAAATAGTAGCGGTCTTCAACCTCGTTCCGATTCCCCTTGACTCCCCTCCACCGGTACATACGTGAATCCTCGATGAGAATGACGCCCGAAAAATCGGCTCGCGAAAATGCTCTTGCATTCCTCGTGACCGTATCGAGCACATTCTCGAGTTCAACCATCGCCGCGAGCTGCCGGTCAATCCCCCTGAGAGATTCCTGCTCCCAGAACCAGAGCGCCTGTTCTTTTTCAAGGTTTTTTCGCTCTGTGATGTCTCGAAAAGAGGCCTGGACTCCCGGTTTTCCGTTCCAAATAATGAGCTTGGCGCTGATCTCAAGATCGATGATTCTCCCTTCTTTCGTGAGCCCCTTCATCTCGTAGTTTCGAAAAATATCTTCTCCGATCTTCTTTTGTTTAAAATCCCCAAACATGAACGGCTTGCTGCTCGGCGCAACTGTATCGTCGAAACTTGTGCCAATCATCTCCTCATGCGAAGCATAGCCGAAGATCCTCACAGCGGATGGGTTGACAAAAACAAGCCCGCCTTCCTGCACAACGACGATCCCGTCGAGAGAGCTCTCGACAATGTGCTGATATTTTTCAAGGGTCTCTTGGTATCGTTGCGTCAGTTCTTGGCGCTCGGAAAGGTCATGTCCTACAAGAACAAGGCCCGATGGCCGGGAATGATCTGTGACTCTCGCAACGGACAGCAAGACAGGGAGAAGAGTTCCCGTCCTCGTTTGGAAATGTACCTCCCGGGAGAACGTCCCGGGCACGTCAGATACCGCCAGTGCCAGCACCTCGTCGGCTTCCTGGAGAATATCCCTGACATGAATATCCTCAATGCGCTCAAAGGGATCAAAGTGAAGAGCTCGTCGAAACAAGTCAGTTGCATAACTGAGGGTACCGTCCGGAGCGAGGACACATACCAGGTCGCCAGTGGTGTCCAAAACGCGTTCTGCCACCGATTCCGGTGACAATACAAGATCCTGTCCTCGCAGCATCGCGACGGCAAACACCCCAACAACCGTCAGGCTTGAGAGACCACCGGTCAGAAGCGGACGGAATCCATAGAAAGGAATTGCTGCGTCCAGAATCAGAGAGAGAGCGACAATGATGCCAAGAGTTCCGATTTGTATCACCAGCAACCGTCGTTCCTTGCCCGCAGGAAGCACACGGGCCCGTTGCACTATGAGGGCAGCCGAAGAGAGGGAGCAGAGGACCACCCAGGCAACGTACGCATCGTACCCTCCAGCATGCTCGACCGAAAATCCGCCATCCGGCGAAAGAGCAACAGACGTAATGAAACCCATGGTGTGGAGCATGATCAGAGCCAACGCAACGCCATAGAGGACGACATGTGAGATGGCTCGGCGCATGAAGGACCCGAAACCGGTGTAGAAGAAGATGAAGTGAAGGTAAACGGCGGGAAAGAGGCAAAACCCTGCTGCGCCGATCTTGTGAATGAGGTCTGCAGCGTCGGCATTTCCTGAAAGCCTGATGCCAAAATCCGCAAATCCCCACAGCGCAATGCAACTGACAAAAGCGAAAAACAAGCGGTGTGCTTCGCCTTTGGGATTCCTCATCAGAACAGCGAAGCCCAGGACGAACTGGACAATCGTCGTCAGAAACGACAGAGTTGCACCGGAAATCACGCCGCTCCTCCAGGTTGGTTCTCGGACATTATCCCTGGACTCTCACCTGTGGGGACATCGCATGATACCGATTGGCAGGCTGAATTCCAAATAGAACCAAGGCTTCCGGCGCTGAGCCGTGTCCGAAGCCGCAACGAACAATTGACTTTCTATTTTCCGATGAGCGCCTGGTACTGAGAAGCATCCATCAGGGAGGGCGCCTCGCCGGAGAGCTTCACTTTGATCATCCATCCTTCGCCGTACGGATCCTTGTTCACAATTTCCGGAGTCTCCTGAACCTTCTTATTCACCTCTGCTACTTCTCCGGAAACGGGAGCAAACAGATCCGAAACAGCTTTGACGGCTTCAATCGTCCCAAACGATTTTCCCTGAGTGAGGGCAGTGCCGACTGCGGGCAGTTCAACGAATACCACGTCGCCAAGCTCCCCTTGCGCGTATTCCGTAATCCCGATGGTCCCCGTACCACCCTCGATTCGGATCCATTCATGATCCTTGGTGTATTTCAGATTCTTTGGAAAGTTCATGGTCGCTGAGTGTTTGTGTGATGTTGAATTCCGAGGTACCGACTAGTCCTGGTCCTTAAAGTCGAATGTCTCGATGAATTTGGTGTTGATGTTGCCGCTGCGAAACTGGTCATTCCTCATGAGCTTCTTGTGGAACGGAATGGTTGTCTGGATTCCTTCAATGATGAATTCATCCAACGCGTAGTACATCTTGTTGATTGCTTCCTCTCTCGTCGTACTCTTGACAATGAGCTTTGCCACAAGGGAATCATAATATGGCGGAATCTCATATCCGTCATAGGCATGCGTATCCACCCTGGTTCCGAAGCCTCCCGGAAAATGGAGCGTGACAATCTTGCCCGGCGACGGCCTGAAGTTATGCCGCGGGTCTTCAGCATTGATCCTGCATTCGATGGCATGCCCTCGCGGCTTTGCTGCAAACTTTTTCAGCCGCTCTCCCGCCGCCATCTCAATCTGCATTTTCAGCAGGTCAACGCCATACACCTCTTCTGTCACGGGGTGTTCGACCTGGATGCGGGTATTCATTTCCATGAAATAGAACTTCTTGTCTTTATCCAGAAGAAATTCTATCGTTCCGGCCCCGACGTAATCCACACCCTTGGCGCCGCGGACTGCAGCTGAACCCATTTCTTCACGCAGCTCGGGGGTCAGAGCCGGCGACGGTGATTCCTCGACAAGCTTCTGATGACGCCGCTGAATGGAACAATCTCGTTCGCCAAAGTGTGTAACGTTGCCGTGTCGATCCCCCATGACCTGGATTTCGACGTGACGAGGTTCCTCAATGTATTTCTCAATGTAGACTGAGGGATTGCCAAATGCCGTTTCAGCCTCATGGCTCGCGGTACCATAAGCGTTTTCGAGTTCCCCGGGCTCCCTGACGATCCGCATGCCCCGGCCGCCGCCTCCCGCCGTTGCCTTGATGATAACAGGATATCCGATTTCCTGCGCCAGCCGTTTGGCCTGCGTCAAGTTAGTAATGACACCTTCGGAACCGGGGACAACCGGAACCCCGGCCTTTTTCATCGTTTCCTTTGCCAACGCTTTATCACCCATCGCGGTGATCGCTTCCGGGGATGGCCCGATGAAGGTCAGTCCCGATGCTCCGCAGATCTCGGCAAAACCCGCATTCTCCGCAAGAAAACCATACCCCGGATGAATGGAATCGGCATTCGTGATTTCCGCTGCGGCCATCAACCTCGGGATATTCAAATAGCTTTCTTTGCTCGAGGGAGGGCCAATACACACGGCTTCGTCGGCAAACCGAACATGAAGGGAATAGCGGTCCGCTTCGGAATAGACCGCAACAGTCCGAATGCCCATTTCCCGGCATGCCCGGATAACCCTGAGGGCAATTTCGCCCCTGTTCGCTATGAGAATCTTCTTGAACAAAGTCTTTTCAGAAATTCTTTCAGGAAGGATCCAGAAGGAAAAGAACCTGGTTGTACTCGACAGGCTTGGCGTTTTCTACCAGGATCTTGACTACCGTGCCGCTCATGTCCGATTCGATCTCGTTCATGAGTTTCATTGCTTCAACAATGCACATCACATCGCCGGATTTGACCGCCTGGCCTACTTCAACATACGCTTCAGCGTCGGGAGATGGGGCCCGATAGAACGTTCCGACAATCGGAGAACGTATCTCGTGGTATTGCTTTTCGGTCTTCGGCTTTTGCTCGGTAGGGGTGGCAGCAGGCGCCGGGGGAGCCGATGATGCTGCAGGGGGCGCGGCAGGGTAAGGTGCCGGGAAGGGGATCTGATAGGAAGCAGCCGATGGTTTATGCTTGGCGACTCGTATCTTCTTACCCTCTTCTTCGATCTCAATCTCGTCGACCTCGCTGTTTTCGACAAGCTTGATGATCTTCTTGATGTAGGAAAGTTCCATTGCGGCTCCTTTATTTCCTAGTTTTTTACCCGCTCCAGATACTGCCCGGAACGAGTATCGACCCTGATGACATCCCCCTCGTTGATGAACAAGGGCACGTTCACCGTTGCGCCGGTTTCCACTTTTGCAGGCTTCGTCGCCCCTGTGGCGGTGTCGCCGCGAACTCCCGGGACGGTTTCAACCACCTTGAGCTCCACATTGAAGGGGATCTCGGAACCAATGACATCCAGGTCGACGAGCATGAGCTGCACCGTCTCGCCTTCCTTCAGAAACTTTGCTCCCTCCCCCAGAGCCCGCTCATCGACAGGCATCTGTTCATACGTCTCTTTGTCCATGAACTGGTAGCTTGCACCGTCATGGTAGAGATACTGGAATTCCTTTTGCTCGACACGTACTTCTTCCACTTCCTCACCGGAACGAAACCTGTTTTCCGTCACGCGGCCGTTTCGGAGGTTTCTCAACTTTGCCTGAACGAAAGCGCGAAGATTTCCGGGCGTCCGATGTATGAACTCGTCGATCCGGTGAAGCTCTCCGTTGTACTTTATTACCATCCCAATACGAAAGTCAGTAGTTGTTGCCATAAAATCGTCAAAAAATGATTAGTTTTTGCCAAAAATCGAGTATTTTTCTTCAAAAATGGGGTGAAAAGATAGGCAAAAGATGATGGAATGTCAAGAAGAGTTTCCGGGAAGCGGTTCGTACCTCGCCACGGGTCACTCGTCCCTCGTCATTCCTCTAACTTATAAAGAATCAATCAGTTAGCTTTTGAATTCGGCGGGATTGTGGTATATTTGATAAAATCGGACAGAAACCACCCAAATCTGCAGTTTCTCTGCCTAACCTTCAAAACGGAGTCTCCCTCCATGCTTAAAGATCTCTCCAAGATTACTTACCACGAGAATATCCTCTCAACGATCGGGAGGACACCGTTGGTAAAACTTACGAGGATCACCAAGAACGCCAAGCCTTCCGTCTTTGCCAAAGTGGAGTATTTCAATCCGGGAGGATCGGTCAAGGATCGTATCGGGATTGGAATTATCGAGGAAGCTGAGCGGGAGGGAAGGCTGAAGCCGGGTGGTACCATCGTTGAATCGACCTCGGGGAACACAGGCCTTGGCCTTGCCATTGCCGCGGCCATCAAGGGATACAAGTGTGTTTTTACCATGCCCGACAAAATGAGCATTGAGAAGATCAGGCTTTTAAGGGCGTTTGGGGCCGAGGTCATTGTCACACCCACGGCGGTCCCTCATGACTCGCCGGAAAGTTACACCGAGGTTGCCAAGAGGGTCGTTCGGGAAACGCCCAACTCCATTCTTGCCAATCAATACTACAATCCGAAAAACCCGGAAGCTCATTATAAAACCACAGGCCCTGAGATTTGGGAGCAGACAGGCGGGCAGATCGATCATTTTGTCTGCGGCATTGGAACGGGCGGTACGATCAGCGGCGTGGGGCGATTTCTCAAAGAACAAAATCCCAAGATAAAAATCGTTGGGATCGATCCAAAAGGGTCTGTTCTTCGTGAGTACTTCTACACGAAGAAGTTTTCGCCGGTTTTCAAAACGTACAAGGTCGAAGGTATTGGACAGGACTATGTTCCCGGCGTCCTGCAGTTTCAATTTGTGGATGAAGTCATAGAAGTCACCGACAAAGAATCTTTTATTACCGCGCGGCGGTTGACACGGGAAGAAGGCCTTTTTGTGGGAGGATCCGCCGGAACGGCAATGGCCGGCGCCATGAAATACATCGAACAGTTGAATGAGAAGGAGGTTGTTGTGGTCCTTCTTCCCGATACAGGGGAACGATACCTCAGCAAGATTTACAACGACGACTGGATGCGCGAAAACAGGTATCTGGTTCCTGAGCGCATTACCGTGCGATATGTCCTCCAGGGGAAGAAGGGCGTTCCCGAACTTGTATCGATTGATCCCGTCACTACCGTGAGAAAGGCCCTCGATCTTCTGGGAGAACACAATGTGTCGCAGCTTCCAGTCCTCGACCGGGGCACCTCGGTGGGAAGCGTCGAGGAAAGCGACCTGATGAGTGCAGTCCTGCAGAATCCGAACCTTTTCGATTCGCCGGTAAAGTCACTCATGAACTCCGCATTTCCACAAGTGGAAGCCGACGAGCCTATTAATGAGGCCATTCGGTATCTCTCCAAGAAACATCCCGCGGTGCTTGTGAAAGAGGGAGATGCAGTCATGGGCATTGTAACACGATTCGATGTCATAGAGTACATGTCGAGGTAATGCCGATGGTTCACATGTGCACTGATGTTCGGCAAAAATCTTCTACCCGCCACCCGCGCTGCCATGCGATCATCCGCGCAATGAAGGAGTAACTATGGGCTTTTCAACCAAAGCAATCCATGCTGCCATTGAACCGGATCCGACCTACGGATCCATCATGACCCCCATCCATCTCACCTCGACGTATGTCCAGGAGGAGCTGGGGAAGAACAAGGGGTATGAGTATGCCCGGGTTTCAAACCCGACGCGGACGGTACTCGAGAAGCAGATCGCCGTCCTTGAAGGGGGAAAAGCGGGACTTGCGTTCGGGTCGGGGATGGCAGCAATCACCACGCTGTTTGCTTCCCTCAAGTCGGGGGATCACGTGGTTGCCTCGCATAATGTCTACGGCGGAGTCTACCGGCTCGCGCAGGCGGTCCTCAAGGATCTCGGAATCGAGTTCGACTTCGTCGACACAACGGACCTTGATACTCTCCGGAAGAGCATAAAGAGCACCACCCGCATGGTCTATATCGAATCTCCCACCAATCCCACAATGGAAATCACGGACCTTGAAGGAGCGGCGAAGATCTGCAAGAGCCGGAAGTTGATATCCGTTGTGGACAACACGTTTGCGACTCCCTACCTGCAAAATCCTCTTGAACTCGGGATTGATATTGTCGTTCACAGTGCAACAAAGTACCTCAATGGGCACAGCGACATGCTGGGCGGGCTTATCGTCCTGAACGACCAAGCCATGACGGACAAGCTGAAGTTTCTTCAGAAGTCTCTCGGCGGCATCATGAGCCCCTTCGAAGCATGGATGTGTTTGCGGGGGATCAAGACCCTCGTGGTCCGCATGGACCGCCACAACAGGATCGCGCTTGATGCCGCGGCCTTCCTGTCCAAGCATCGGGCCGTGAAGAAGGTCAACTTTCCCGGTCTCGTTTCTCACCCACAGCACCGGCTTGCGAAGAAACAGATGAGGGGCTTTGGGGGAATGATCTCGTTCGATCTGGGAAGTCTTGAGAAGGCAAAAGCATTTCTTCGGAGAGTAAAGCTGTGCGCACTTGCGGAAAGCCTGGGAGGGGTGGAGACCCTCATTTCTCATCCTGCAACCATGACCCACTCATTCATCACCCCGGAGCAGCGGAAGAAGATCGGGATTACCGACGGACTTGTCCGGCTCTCGGTTGGAATTGAAGATGCCGAGGATATTATCGCGGATCTGAAGCAGGCTTTGGGAGGGATCTGAACTAGTAGAGAAGGTAGGGTTTTCGCATGTTCTCGAACCTTCGCAGCTCGGCCTCCCATGATGCAACAATCATTTCCGCATCGCGTCCACCATCCACTGCCATCCGCAATCGCGGGGTTCCTGCCAGCACGTCAATCGACCTCTGACGCCACTGGAATTCGGCAGGATACAATTCCCGGATCGCCTGAAGGAGACTCACAGCCGTTCCCACCGGCTTGTAACGATCCCGTTCCGTAATCCTCAGGAAAACCCCCCGGCACATGGTGTCTTTGTGTTTCGGATTGGTGACAACTCCTGCAATCGCTTTCGGAACCACCTCGATTGGTTCAAAGACAACCCCGGGAAGGTTCAGCGCGTTCATGCGGGCCGCAAGCACGTTTCCATCCATAAAAGGCGCCGTGATAAACTCAAAAGGCTTTTCCGTTCCCCGTCCTTCGGAAAGGTTTGTGCCTTCCATCAAACAGGTACCAGGATAGACGGTCGCCGACGAAAGAGTCTTGATGTTCGGTGACGGCGGGATCCAGGGAAGTCCCGTTTCGTCATACCACATCTCTCTCTTCCATCCTTCCATCTTCACAACGACGAGATTCGCCCGTATTCCATCCTTGAGCCAAGCCTCTCCGTTGAACATGGTCGCCAGCTCCCCAACGGTCATTCCATGAGCAATGGGAACGGGATGGAGCCCGACAAAGGACCGGAGCGAATCGTCCCGCACGAACCCTTCAACCCAGGTACCGCGAATCGGATTCGGGCGGTCGAGGACCACAAAGGGAATCCCCCGTTCGGCTGCAGCCTCCATCGCATACGACAGCGTGCTGATGTAGGTATAGAATCGTGCGCCAACATCCTGGATATCGAAGAGCAATATGTCGATCCCCTGGAGCATTTCGCCCGTAGGTTTGTAGGTTTCGCCGTACAGGGAAAACACGGCAACGCCGGTCCCGGCGTCCTTCCCGTGGGAGAGCTTTTCGCCCGCAGGAGAGCTGCCTCGCACACCATGTTCGGGACCGAAGAGGGCCATCAGGCGGACGTTGCCGTTCCGGTGGAGGGCATCAGCCAGATGTTCGCCTGTGGAGAGGACCCCTGTGTGATTCGTCACGAGGCCGACACTCTTTCCCTTAATGAGATGGAAATACTTGGTGAGAAGAAGGTCCGCTCCTGTTTTGACTTGTGCACGGCCGGCAGAGAAGGAAGCGAAAAGAACGATGAGTATGAAGACAGGGATAGAACACGGGGCTTGAAGCCTCAAACCCCGTTTGACGAAGAATTTCATTTGAAGTGCCTCCTGGCAAGAGACCATGCAGCAAGGGTCATTCCGTCCCACACTTCACCAGCGTCAATTTTCAGCTGAAGCTCATGTGTGGAGAGCCGGTGTTGTTCAAACTCCTCGGTAGTGTCGGGCGACGATTCCACTTTGGACAGTTGCCTCGCGAAAAACACCCTGCATATTTCATCCGTAACGCCGTTGTACGGATTGAACTCGCCGACCGCCTCGAAGGATGAGGCAGTGAATCCCGTTTCCTCGGCAAGTTCCTCACGTGCGGTGTTCTCGTAGGTTGATCCTTCCTTCACGCCTCCGCAGGGAAATTCAAGGCTTTCACGGTCGCACAGGTAGCGGTATTGCCGGACAAGGAGGATTTTTCCGTCATCAAGAATGGGGATAACGAGACTTGCGCCCGGCGTGTGAACATAGTGGTATTCACCCGTCTGGCCGGCCCGGATGTTGAACGTATCAACCTTGTACGTCCACCAGGGATTCTTGTGGAGAGTTTTCTCGGTGAGTTTTTTCCAGTGTTGGAGAGGCATAGGGGGCAAACCACCCCTGGCAAAGCCCGGGCCTTGCCAAGGTCACATTGAGGCGATCTCCCGTTCGGAAAAGAAGAATGCAACTTCCAGCCTTCCGTTTTCCGCCGAGTCGGAACCGTGGACGATATTCTCCCCCTTGTTGTCTGCATAGAGCTTGCGGATCGTCCCTGCGGCGGCATCTTTCGGATCGGTTGCCCCAATGAGGGAGCGGAAATCCTGGACCGCATTCTCTTTTTCGAGGGCAAGGGGGACACACGGTCCGCTTGCCATGAATTCCACGAGGCCGTCATAAAAGGGCCTTCCTTTGTGGACGGCGTAGAATGCTCCGGCCGTCTGGCGTGTAAGCCGGATCATCTTCATCCCAAGAAGCTTAAACCCGGCCTTCTGAATTCGGGCAAGAACTTCTCCCTGCAGGTTTTTTCGGACACAGTCGGGCTTCAGTATTGCGAGCGTACGTTCAAGAGCCATAGGAGGTTAACCGAATAGGTGTGAAATGTGAAATGTGAAATGTGAGATGTGAGATGTGAAATGTAAAATGTTTCAGCTCCTCGTTTG
>CAZRPU010000007.1:0-7349 GCA_964602055.1 uncultured Ignavibacteriaceae bacterium | reverse complement strand
ATGTGAAATGTGAGATGTGAGATGTGAAATGTAAAATGTTTCAGCTCCTCGTTTGAGACCACCAGCGTTCCATGACATCGGAGACATCTGTTTTCGCCCCCTTCTGTTTCCATTTGTCGAAGAACTTGACGTCCCCGCTCCGGGGCGGGGGGTTGGGGTAGTCGATCTGAATTCTTTGGGGCATTGGGATCGAATCTCCCACAATGATCGCCTCCCCTTGTCTGAGCATGGGGATGGCCGTGTCGAGCCCCGTAAAGGTTTCAGGCACTAGTTTCCGTATAAACATCTGATCGGTTGGATTGAGGAGCCGCAGGATAACAAAGTTATTGCACTGAGAAAGAATGGTCTCGGAGATTTCCGAAGGTCTCTGGCTGACAATCATCGAACTAACGCCGTACTTTCTGCCTTCTTTGGCGATCCGTTCCACGATCCTGCGGGCTGCTTTCGATCCCCCGTTATTAGTCGAGAGGTAGTTGTGAGCTTCCTCGAACACCAGAAGCAGTGGAAGATCGGCCCGATGAGGATTCCAAAAATTGAAATCGAAGGTAATCCTCGCAAGCAGCGCGGCAACCGTATTGACAATATCGAAGGGCACACCGCTCATATCCATAAGGGTTATCTTCGACTTCCCGTCGAGGCCGAAGATCATCATCATCAGAGGTTTGACCGATTCCGTCGTCAGGCAGATCCGCAGCTTGAACATGAAGGCATACCGGGGATCGTTGATCTTGCTCGTCAGCCGCACGAGGAGGCGGGTCAACTTGCCGTAATAAGGCCCTTCTTTGCTACCCCCTCCCGAGAAGGTCGTCCGTTCCGTATCCAAGAACTGAAGTTTTGACCTGACCTCCTGGAGGTCGAAGTACACAGGTGAATCCACCGTAATCACTTCGGCCAGCTTTGCATTGGCGCTTTTCTTGGCGGCGTAGATCAGGTCCTGCAGCAACGAAGTTTGTATGGACGCGTTCTCATCCGAGGGATCGATCAGCATTTCGATCACTTCCTCAAAGTTCATCAGCCAGTACGGAAGCTCGAGGGCGGCTATTTCAAAATGCTTGGCTCCCTTGGGAAACGCCTGCTTGTATTCATTGTGAAGATCCAGCACCATGATTCGCGTATCGGGGTAATCCACCACTTTCTGGAGAATTGTCGCCACGGTACACGATTTCCCGGCACCGCTGGAACCCAGAACCGCCAAATGCTTCCCAAAAAATTTGTTGGGGTCCAAATACGCGCGTTCATCCTCGAACAGCGACAAGAGCCCGAGCGAGTAATTGAATTGTTGATAGGCTGAAAAGACCACCTTGATGTCTTTCTCCTCCAGCAAGAAGACGATGGCATCCGCGGTCGGAAGAACAGAGACCCCTGCCTCGAACTTATTGTTCTTCAGCACACCGATCAGGATCACTTTCATCTGATATCTCTCCGCTGCACCGCCGGGGAGCTGCAGAATGAGCTTTCGGAATTCAGAGACCATGCCGATGACAAACACCTTTCCCACCGGGACGATCACGTAGCTTCCGATCTGACCGATATAGTATACTCTGTCTCCCAGCTTTCGCGTCAGGCTGGTGATCTCCGGATCAACGAGAACGGTAATATCCGAGTTCGTTATTTCCCAAACCGTTCCAATCCTCTTCTGTTCCCACATACGGTATCCTTCTTTCCAAGAACCTTATGCCGAATTGCTCAGGATCTGCGTTTCCGCCGCGTTGTTTTCTTTCGGGTTGAGGGCGCTTTCCGGGATTTCGTCGAAGACGCTTTCTTTCCCTTAGCCAGAAGGCGCTGCATCACCTCTCCGATGACGGCGGGGCTCTCGGCGACATGGATTCCCGCCGCGCGCAGGGCGGCGAATTTCTCCGCTGCCGTCCCTTTTCCGCCGGAGATGATTGCGCCCGCGTGGCCCATCCGGCGGCCGGGAGGGGCCGTTTGCCCGGCAATGAAACCCACGATCGGCTTTTTCACGTGTTTCTTAATGTACTCTGCCGCTTCCTCTTCCGCCGTACCACCAATTTCGCCAATCATGATGATTGCATCAGTTCCGGGATCTTCGTTGAAGAGTTTGATTGCGTCGACAAATCTGGTACCGATCACAGGATCGCCGCCTATGCCGATGCATGTTGACTGCCCGATGCCCCGTTCGGTCAGCTGCCATACGGCCTCATAGGTCAGGGTTCCGCTGCGCGAAATGAGTCCCACTCTTCCCTTCTTATGAATGAATCCCGGCATGATGCCGACCTTGCATTCTCCCGGCGTAATAATGCCGGGACAATTCGGCCCGATCATCCGGACGCCCAGTTTTTGGAGATGATCATAGACCCGGACCATATCCCGCGCAGGAATGCCTTCTGTGATGGTCACAATGAGTTTGATGCCCGCATTAGCTGCTTCGAGCACAGCGTCGGCAGCCGCGCCGGCCGGTACGAAAATAACCGAGGTATTGGCGCGCGTGCTCTTCACCGCCTCTTCGACGGTGTTGAACACGGGAACGGGGCGGGCCAGTTTGTCTTTTTCGTTCCCTTCATACATGCTTCCCCCTTTTCCCGGCGTTACGCCGGCGACGACGTTCGTGCCGTACTCGATCATCTGCTTTGTATGAAAGGTCCCTTCGCCACCCGTGAGGCCCTGCACCACGAGGCGCGTTTTCTTGTCAACGAGAATGCTCATAAGTGTCTTTGTAAGAAGTTGTCGGTGGTAGTGCTGTCAATGATTTATTGGTTCTGCTCAAGAAAAGACGCAAGCCCGAGGATGACCGGCTCTTCGAACAGCCTCCCGAGAATCTGCAAGCCAATCGGCAGACCTTTGGCATCCTCGCCGCAGGGCATGCTCAATCCGGGAATCCCGGCGAGATTCGCCGATGTCGTACAAACATCGGACAGATACATCTGCAGCGGGTCCGCTGTTCGTTCTCCCGCCTTGAACGCTGTTGTAGGGGAAGTAGGAGTAATCAGGCAATCCACGGTTTCAAATGCTTTATGGAAGTCTCCTTGGATCAGGCGTCTCACTTTCTGACCCTTGCGATAGTATGCGTCATAGTATCCCGCCGACAAGACATACGTTCCCAGCATAATTCTTCGTTTTACTTCAGCTCCGAAACCTTCGCTCCTTGTTCGTGTGTACATCTGCACGAGATCTCCCGGCGCTTCCGTTCGTCTGCCATAGCGCGCTCCATCATAGCGTGCAAGATTGGATGAAGCTTCCGCCGTGGAAAGTATGTAATACGCGGCGATCGTGTATTCCGCGTGTGGAAGCGAGACTTCCCGAATGACCGCCCCTTGCGACCGGAGGAAATCGATCCGGGCAAGAACCGCCTCCCGAACTTCGTTATTGATCGCGTCGCCAAAGTACTCTTTGGGAACACCGATGCGAAGGCCTTTGACCCCGCGCGAAAACGACGAAGTAAAATCAGGCACCGGAGTCGAAGCGGACGTTGCATCGCGCTCATCCTGTCCCGCTATGACCTGGAGGACGGATGCGGCGTCCTTCACCGATGCAGTCAGGGGCCCGATTTGATCAAACGACGACGCAAAAGCCACGAGTCCGTAGCGGGAGACCCGCCCATAGGTTGGTTTCAGACCAACGATGCCCGTGAACGACGCAGGTTGCCGAATCGATCCTCCCGTGTCGGAGCCAAGCGAAACAGTTGCCATGCCGGCTTTCACCGCCACGGCTGACCCACCGCTAGATCCCCCGGGCACCCGGGATTCATCCTGAGGGAGCTTTGTTCTGCCAAAAGCGGAATTCTCCGTGGATGATCCCATGGCAAACTCATCCATGTTGGTCTTTCCGATGATCACCGCGTCGGCTTCCCGCAGCCGCCGGATCACCGTTGCATCGTACGGCGCAATGAAATTCCCGAGAATCTTCGAACCGCAGGTGACGGGCTCCCCTTTCACGCAGATCACATCTTTCACTGCCACGACCATGCCGGCAAGCGTTCCCGCGCGGCCGGCTTTCAGTTTCTTGTCCACTTCCCGCGCCTGGTGGAGCGCCCGTTCGGATGAGACGGAGAGAAACGCGTTCAAATGCTTTCCCCGATCGATCGCAGAGAGATAGTCGGCCGTGAGTGCCTCGCAGGAAAGGGTTCCAGCCGAAAGGCCCGCGGAGATCTGGTCGTGCGTCTTCATATCATGAATTCAGCGGAGGCGTAATACACCGGATATCCAATGGAGGAAGGACTGGCTTCAGGGAGCAGCACGCAACACGACGGTCGTTATGCCTTTTTTTCGGGCTCGTCGATCTTCTTGACTTCTTTTTCAACATCCTCCTGAACTTCTTTCGCTGCTTTCCGGAATTCCCTGATGCCTTTGCCAAGACCCTGGGCAAGCTCAGGAATCTTCTTTGCGCCAAAGAAGATCAGAATGAAAAGGATGATCAACAGTATTTCGCCCGTACCGATATTACCAAACATAACCGATCTCCTCTTTTCCTACGACAGAGTATTGACTGCTTCGTGAACTGCAAAACTTTCCACCAGAGACTCGAAAATCCTTCGCCCATCGGTATTACCGAGAATCTCGTCGCAGGCACGTTCGGGATGAGGCATCATGCCCATGACATTCCCGCCTTCGCTGACGATTCCTGCGATGTTTCGTGAGGACCCGTTGGGATTCGCTTCCTCCGTGACTGATCCATCCGCGGAGCAGTAGCGGAAGAGGACCTGGCCATTCTCTTCAAGGCGATGGAGGGTCTCCGCGTCGGCGAAGAAATTGCCGTCGCCATGCGCAATGGGAACCCGGAGGACGTCGCCTCTGGAACACCTCATGGTGAATTTCGACTGAGCGTTTTCCACCTTGAGGTGTATATCCCTGCAGACAAAACGAAGGGACTCATTTCTCAGAAGGGTTCCCGGCAAGAGTCCGGCCTCGGTCAAGATCTGGAAGCCGTTGCATATACCGATTACCACACCGCCCTCATGTGCGAAGCGAACAACATCTTTCATGATCGGGGAGAATCTTGCAATGGCGCCGCAACGCAGGTAGTCTCCGTATGAAAACCCTCCAGGGATGATCACAACGTCGACATCGCCCAGCGATGATTCCTTATGCCACACGTACCGGGCATGCTGGTTCATGACCTCTCCTGCGGCATGAAGAGCGTCATGATCGCAATTGGATCCGGGAAAAACGATAATGCCAAAGTTGACCTTACGCATGGACAGGCTTCTTCATTTCTTCAATCGTGATGAGGAAATCCTCCATAACAGGATTCGCGAGGAGTTTCCGGCATGTTTCCTGGACAATGCGCTCCGCTTCGGCCCGGGTGCCGGCGTTCACATCGAACTCGATAAATTTCCCGATGCGCACATGCTCAATGCTTTCGTATCCCAGCGAGTGAATGCCGTGCTCCACGGCCTTTCCCTGGGGATCGAGGATGGATTTGCGCAGCGTCACCGTCACGGTCGCATGAAACACGCTTCAACTCCTTAGATATCGATGCTGGAAACTTCCGATTCTTCTTCAGCGTCACGGTCGATATGCCTGATCGTTTTGCGCAGCCACAGAATTCCCGACTTCAGCACGCCAAAGGAAATGAAGAACAGGAGAACGCCGAACAGATATTGGCCTTCTGAGATGATGATGGCCACCGCGGCGGCGGAAAAAGAGATTGCCCGCCACGGGTGTGCGCGGAGATCGCGCGACGTGAATTTCGGCAGGGTATCGTAGGTAATACGGCTCACCATGAGAAGGGATAACCCGGCAACGAGGGGCCCAAGCATCAACCTGCTTGCTCCCTGCAGGCCCGCTCCTTCCGTGTGATAGTGGAGCAGAAACGCGCAGAGCGTAATTGCCTGAAACGGAATCGGTAACCCCTTGAACGAATCCTTGTCATATCCGACAAGCTGGACATTAAAGCGTGCCAGGCGGATCGCACCGAAGACCAGGGGCATGGAGCTGATGACGATACCAAGGTTATTCAGTGTATGGAGGTGCGCCTGAAAAACGAGGAGAGCGGGGGCGGCACCGAAAGAAACGACATCGGCGAGAGAATCCAGTTCGACGCCGAATTGGCTCGATGACCGGGTAATTCTTGCCATGAGGCCGTCCAGCGAATCGAAAACTGCTGCAAGGATAATGAACCAGGCGGCCAGCTCGATTTGTCCCCTGCTGGCGTGCATGAGGGACATGAAGCCGCAGAACGCGTTCAGCGTTGTAAACAGGCTTGGAACAACCGCGCGGGTAATTTTCATGGTCCCTTCAAGGGAGTTATGGGAATTCGGCGAGTATTGTCTCGCCGGCAACTGCGCGATCCCCGACTGCAACTTTCAGCACCGCATCCGCGGGCAGGAAAACATCGACGCGGGAACCAAACTTGATCATGCCGAACCGTTCCCCCATTTGAACGGAGTCGCCGACATTGACGGCGCAGACGATTCTCCGGGCCACAAAGCCGGCTATCTGCTTAAATAACACTTTTCCTTTGTGATTCTCAAGCCCGATGATTGTTTGTTCGTTCTTTTCCGAAGCTTTTTCTTCATACGCAGCGAAGTATTCCCCTTCCACGTAGCGAAAATGGGTGACTTTCCCCGTCATGGGGATTCTATTGACATGAACGTTGAGAGGAGACATGAAAACGCTGATTTGGGCCGCAGGACCGCGGAAAAACTCGTTTTCGACGACGGTTTTGACCACAATGACTTTCCCGTCGGCGGGTGATACAACGACATTCTGTCTCGTTGGAGTGGTTCGATCGGGGTCGCGAAAGAAATTCAGCGTAAATCCGAAGAAAAGCAGAGCGATGCCGACGATGCTGTATTTGAGTATGCGGGGTTCAACAAATGCAAGGGCGAGGATGATGGCGAGAAGACAAATGCCTGTGATGGTAAAGAAGACATCATAACCATATTTTGTAATCATACACGACGAATGCCCGTGCCCATCGGAATCTTTCCGGACAAATTTTCCAGTAATTTCATAAAAAGTATACCAAAAAAAGGAGAGATTGTCAAGAAAGTGAACCGTGACGGAGGCACTCCGACTTTTTCTGATTGAAAGAAGTGATCATAATTCGTACCTTGATCTGCAACAGTCTACGATGCCCCGTGGTGTCCGCCATAGGCGGATGAGCCTTCGGCTCATAACTGGCAACACCTTTGAATTGGGCTTGCGGTCTGAGTGTTTCGAAGTCGTACCAAATCTTGCCCCGTGGTGTCCGCCAAAGGCGGATGAGCCTTCGGCTCATAACTGGCAACACACCTTTGAATTGGGCTTGCGGTCTGAGTGTTTCGAAGTCGTACCAAATCTTGCCCCGTGGTGTCCGCCAAAGGCGGATGAGCCTTCGGCTCATAACTGGCAACACACCTTTGAATTGGGCTTGCGGTCTGAGTGTTTCGAAGTCGTACCAAATCTTGC